>JANRIN010000240.1:0-3557 GCA_033764965.1 Leptolyngbyaceae cyanobacterium bins.302
AAATTCCGCTCCCACCCCAGGGGAGTGAAGAAGAAAGTCCCCAAACCGGAATGGCAAAAAGATAAACCTCACGTCTCTACCGCTCGATTGCTGAGTGAATCGAAATCTAAAAAAGATAAAAAAGCACCTTGAAAGGGCTGACTTAAGAAATTTGAATGACCCAGGTTCCTAAGTAGCGGTAGAGGGGTAAGTCACCAGGCGATTGAACTTGCAAGTTGAAGTAGAACATCCCGCCATTGCTGGGGTTCTTCACGTTCTCCAACCAGATTTCCACCTTGCTATTCGCGGGAACTGGCTCCTCCGGGAAGATTTCAATCAAGTTGTTGTCTTTGTTCCAATTGACCTCTCTCAAAGGAACCGCCTTCCCCTGAACCTGAACTTCCACACTCTTCTCATCAAACGTGCCTTTGTAATAGTCAGGGTAAGAAATCGCAAATTGAGCCACAGCAAGCTGCATCTTTTTGGCGGGCACTCGTAGGCGATAGCGATCCCATCCATTCGCTTTGCCACCGAAGTCAAGGCGGTAGTTGAGATTTTCCTCTCCTCGCGGTCCGCCAAAAATGGTTAGACCAGGCAATCCACTTTGAGCTTGAGTTGTGACTGGTAAGGTGCAAACCAAGCAACCTGCGATCGCCAAACCGGAGAACACTGTCCGCACGGATGATCTCGAAAACATAAGCTAATTACCCACTCGGCAACGGTTGATGACAACACGGATCGATACAAAACGAATGTGTTTTGTAAAGCTTTATTTATCTCTATGACTTTAGCAGGATTTTTGAACGATGTGCTAAGTCCTTCGCGATTCAAATTTTTCGACGCACGCATCGTAAAACAGTTCCAGGGCTGATGCAATCATTCAAGTTCCAGCACCCGACAAACCGCTTCTCGGCTGCACTCCGACCGATCGTTCTGTGGTCTGACAGTCGCGCTCACGGAATGGAGATAACCGTTGCAATTCATCGACCAGGTTGAGGGGTCGAAGTCTTACTTACTCCAAATTCAGCATAAAGCTTGGGACATTTTTGCCAGTGTCTAGTTCGCGAAAAGCTGCCCAACGCACTGCGGTTCCCTGGCACTCTTTATCTGCTTTAGTAAAAACAAAACTTGTATCAGAAACACAGAATTTATGCGTTCCTTTCCAGGAGGGACCTTGATCGGATTCAGCCAGGTAGTAATAGAAGCGATTGGTCAACGCTCCTCTAATAATGGTGTCGCACTGCCCTTCTTCTAAACCGAGCCAACCCTGAGTTTTCCACTGATTCTCTTCGACTGGATACGCGATCGCAACATAGACTTTGCCCTGTTTTGTACGATTGCAAAACCCCAACCCTCCGCCGATCGGAGCCGCGGAAGGATAGGTCGATGAGGTAAACGCAAGGTTGCCAAGGAGTCCAATCGCGATCGCACCCCCACCGAACATGACAATCAACTTTCCTGATTTAGCCACACCACACCAAAGCTTCTTGACCAGAACCAATTCTCATCAGGTTTGCGATATGTGGCTCACTTCGTAGCAATTCTTGATAAGAAGCTTGTCTCAGGTATGCAAACTGGCATTTTAGAAAAATTGCATTTTGGGAAATGGTTGATCCTGCGATCGAGGGTCTCTCCATTCATGACAAAATCTCCCCTTGCGGGTAATTTTTTGGAAAATAGTCGTTGAAAGCCCAAAAAATCCTTTCCTGTATACGGAATGTTCAGGCAAAGCAGCGATTTCAAATACTGTATAGACAGTTCAATAGAGGTATTTTATGTCCGCACAAGCCAGCTTTTCAGCTCCAAGAGCTGCTTCAGAAGAAACCACAGGACGGTATGTGATTACCTTCCGCGACAACTCAGTTGCAGAAGGCATGGATTTATTGAGAGATCAAACTGGCATCGCCAGACTAGCCAACGCTGCGGACTTTCCTGAATCGGCTTTGGACTTGAACCAACTGGAAACAGCAGGAGGAGCAGTCTTCCCAACATTGGGCGTTGCGGTTGTTTCAATGGATAACGCCGCCTTAAGTAGGGTCATGGCTTCAGCCGGGGAAGAATCTGCAATTTTGGCAGTTGAGCCAGAACGAGTTTTCTATGCCATTGAAACCGGTCTCAAGAAAGATTACTTAGAAGGCTACCGGGATGCCGTTGATAACTTGTACCAGAAGGTTTCTGCTGTAGCCCCCGAACCTGAAAACGATGGACAGCAGGTGCCCCCTCCAGAAACTTTTGCGGACGATGCCCAACTAACTTGGGGCTTGAAGGCAACGAAAGCATCCACCTCTCGCTACACAGGGCGCGGGATTAAGGTTGCAGTGCTGGATACGGGTATGGATCTGAATCACCCTGACTTCAAAGGTCGGACGATCGTCTCTCAGTCCTTTGTACCGGAAGAAGATGTTCAAGATGGTGTTGGACACGGCACTCACTGCATCGGTACTGCTTGCGGATTCACCGATGTCAACGGGAGGCGCTATGGCGTTGCTTACGAATCAACTATTTACGTTGGCAAAGTGTTGGACAACAGCGGCAGTGGTTATACCTCCTGGATTCTGGCGGGTATGGAATGGGCGATTTCTAACCAGTGCCAGGTGATTTCCATGTCCCTGGGCAATACTGTGCCGACTCCGTCAACAGCTTACGAAACGATCGGCCGACGGGCACTGGACAACGGGTGCTTGATTGTCGCTGCTGCCGGAAATCACCGAGGCTCTAATGCTAAAAAGCCTGGAACCGTGGGACAACCCGCCAACAGCCCATCCATTCTGTCCGTTGGGGCGATCGATGGCAAATCGAAACTAGCGTCCTTCTCCTGCACTTCCGGCGTGGACTTTGGCGCAAATGTTGATATTGCTGCCCCTGGGGTTGCTGTGTACTCCTCTGTGCCAATGGACAAGCGTTACGACACCTATAACGGCACCAGTATGGCAACGCCTCATGTCGCCGGGATTGCGGCTCTGTATTCCCAGGCATACGATGTGCGGGGTGCCTTACTCTGGCTATACCTGGTTTGGACAGCCAAACGCCTGACCCTTCCTAGCGTCGATGTGGGGAGTGGGTTAGTTCAAGCCCCATAACCATCGATCGCCAAAGCGGCTGGTTTGATTTAGTGAGGGGAGCCTCCTTCCGAAAACTCCCTTCATTGGCTGTTAAAAGCATTGCTTATGAGGGACAGAACCAGCGCCGATACCAGGAAAGCAAAAATAAGTTGACGGTTTGTAACGATATTGTTATATTTAGTTACATAAGTTAACGAAAGGTCAGGAGTCAACAATGTATACCACCGACAACGAAGGTTTGCTGAATAACTACGCAGTTGAGCCGGCAGTGTACTACGCAGAGTTTCCTTCTGAGTGGCAGCAACAGCGCTACGCTCTCCAAGGTGCTGTCGCCGCGTTGGTTGTTGCCCTGACCATCTTCACCGCAATCTCAGTTAGTTAATTGAGCAATTCGGAATCGTCTCTCCCGATTCTGAACAGTTGAGAACTTCTTCTTAAGTGGTTTGGTTTCCCCAGTCGAAAGGCTGGGGTTTTATTTTTATGACGTAATTCACCATCGGAGCGATCGCGTAGTTA
>JANRIN010000260.1:0-33634 GCA_033764965.1 Leptolyngbyaceae cyanobacterium bins.302
CAACTGTATGCGGCGTTGCTGGATTTGGCTCCGGAGAAGGTGCCTGTGAAGGAGGGGGATTTGCTGCGGCGATCGCTGGAAGGGTTGCAAACCGATGCCCACGATCGCATTTTCATGTTGATGCAGTTCTTGTATCCCATCAGCGCCATTAAAGCTGCCGCCTTCAACCTGCAATCCAATTCCCGCAGTAGCAAAGCCAAGGGATTGGAAATTCTAGACAACACCCTGGATATTCCCAGCAAGCGAGCCTTGTTAACTCTGCTTGATCGCAATTCTGATCTGGAAAAGGTGAAAGGGTTGGCGGAATTAGCCCCTTACATCCCGCTTCCCCCCAGTGAACGCCTGCGACAATTGCTAGAACTGCGGCACTTCCTGTCAGATTGGAGCATTGCCTGTTGTTTTCATTTAGCACGGCGGACTCAGTGGCGCTTAACTCCCGCCCAGGCGATCGCCTGTTTGCGGCACCCTAAGGGTTTTGTGCGAGAAGCGGTGTTGGCGTATCTCTCAATGGCATCGCCAAGAGCCTTGAAGAAATTGCTGCCAATGTTGCAACAAGATCCAGACAAATTAGTCTTGGCTCAAGTCAAGAAAATTATTCAAGATCTTACAGAAAGCGCTCATGCTGCTGAGAACAACGGAGCTTCAGAGCAAAAATGGTTGAATTCTGCCCATCGTCCAGAACTTGAAACAACTTAATATTAATCATGCCCGTTGATTTTGGGAATTCTGGTGATAATGGCTTTAATGTGGCGGTTTAGCGACTTTAGAGTCGAACTAAGTCCGTCCTCGTGGCAATGCCCCTATGCTTTCCAGCTTTGAACGCTTACTGTTTATTCGAGAAGTCCCCATTTTCAAAGAGTTGCGGGATGAATTTTTGGTGCGGCTTGCCTCCGTCATGGACGAACTGGCATTTCCAACCAGCCACACCATTTTCACCAAAGGGCAAGAAGGACGATCGCTCTACATTGTGGTGTCCGGCAAAGTCCGAGTCCACATTGAGGAGCAAGAATTGGTGCAACTTGAGCAGGGAGCGTGTTTTGGCGAAATGTCGCTGTTCGATGCCGAACCTCGCTCCGCCTCCGTAACCACCCTGGCTCCTTCGGAATGCCTGGTACTGACTCAGCAGCAACTCTATGAGGCGATCGAAGAAACTCCAGGCATCGCCGTGAATATTATTCGGTTACTCTCTCGCCGCATCCGAGAGCTAAACCAGAAGATTAATTATATGCAACCCACCGCCAATAGCCCGCCGCCGCCCACTCGCCTTTACAAACCCACCCAGTTTCGCTGACCCAGTTTTGCTGATTCAGCAGGTCAAGCAGCAGTTGATTCTAGCCAGTCAAAAATGCGGTCTAAGTCTTGTAGGGTAATTAGACCGTACTGCCACAAAATAATGGGCAACTGATTAGTTGTGGAGTCCTGATGGCGCAACGCGATCGCGAGCGACGTTTCTGGAACCGCTAACTCTTCTTTCAAAAATTGGATTAATCGGGCATTCACCGCTCCTCCTTGACGCTTCAGCATCTTTCCTAATTAAAATGACACTTTTTGTAAAGTTCTGCAACAAATCTCTCAGATTTAAATTGTTCAACTAGCGTAACCGAAACTGGGTGCTATAAAAAATTACATTTTCGTAAGCTTTTCGTAAGGTTTGCTCAAGCTGTCCAAATCGCTCATGGACAAGGTTGAACCCATCTTGCTAAGACCGTTCTTCATCTCTGAGAAGTTGCTGTAGACAACATCGCTATCTTGCCTCGGTTTTACGCAAACGCTCAGATTTTTACTCGACTTTTGCTGGAGAGATTCCCGAACAGGGAACTCAAGTTCTTGGCTGAAGGGCTTTTCGAGAATTATGAGAGAACCACTATAAAATAACACCCACCTCCAGTCGGAGATGAGTGTTACAAGACCTGAAGTAAGCGTCCTTAGCCTACCAACTCAACTGTGCTAAGGATCTTGAACGAAATAATCTATAAAAGTTAGAGCTGCCGTAGGGGGCGCACGGCTGTGCGCCCGTACCGAGAAATTCCAGGTTAATTAATCCACGATCCTAAGTACCGAGAACAGATGACCAGTAGTGACGAATGTCCAAAGAGCCATAACCCGGCAAAGTCTCTTTGGTGAACGACTAACCTTTGGTGCGGCGAATGTGATCCAGAATTTGCTGCTTTCGCTCTGTGGACTGGATGGAGCGCTTTGTAAAGTCGCCTGTACTCCGAGCTAAATGCTCCATTATTCTTTTTTTGCGATCGTCTGTAGAAGCCATAGGGGGGAATTTTGCTATTTCGAGTCAGTTTACCCCCTTATTGTTACAGATCTTTATGATTTGCAACTGGTTACTCGATCGACTGACCTGCATTCATTCCAGTCAAAATTGCCTGCTGACTAGCAGCTTGATAAATTTCCTTTAAGTAATCCATTGCCGCCTGAGAAGAACTTTGAACGATCGTCCCTTCCTCTGAAATCTCCGCTTTGAGCGGAATCGCCCCCAACACATCTAACACCGTCTCGCTACTGGGAGGAGGCGCAATTACAACTAAAGACGGTTCCAGTTGCTCGGTGTATTGCCAGAAGTGGGAGAGTAAGTGGGTGGGAGAGTGAGTGCGTGGATGGGTGGATGAATCAGCGAAGGATTCGGAGTTGTTAATTTCGCCTTCCTTTTGCGCTGTGGCTTGCGTCTGCTCTTGTCCTGGCTGGCTCCGGCTTTGCCGCAGTGCTTCCAAAATTTGTTCTTTGGTGCGTCCTCGCAGTTGAAATAACACGAAGGGATCTTCGCTGAAGCGATCGCCTAGCAAGTAGTAAACTGCGCCAATGTGTTTACAGGGATTTGCCGGATCAGGGCAGGAACAACGACTGTGAATATCAAACTTGGTAAACGGGAACAGGCTCAGTCCATTTTCTGTAAAAACTTTCTCGATCGAAACTGGCATTTCCCCCGAAAGCAGCTTGGCGGAGAACAGCGCTTGCTGAGACATGGACTCAATCACATAGCCCCATTGTTCATCGCTAAAAGGATCTAAGGATAGGGTGACTTTGTACGGCTCTGGTGCCGTTCCCTGCACTCTGGCAATCACTTTGTGCCCTTTGAAATCCAGGCTTTTGACGTTGCCTTCTCTAGCGTATATGCGTGCCCGCGCTAAACGCCGAATCCAGCCAAAGGATTCCAGAACTTCAATCCAGCGTTGCGCCCACCATTCACGGTTCGGTTGAGAGTAGGGGTCAGTCATGCAGGTTTGTGGGGGATAGGGGATGGGGGTTTGGGGCAGCAGCAAAACTTACTGATTAGCCTATCAAATTCAATTTGAGGATGGGGAATTGGATGCGGCAGGATGAATGTAAACCAGAGAGCTATGGATTCCGGTAAGGCTCAAGTTATTCTGGCTCTAGCACCTGACTACAGCGATCGATGATGTCGCTCTTGATTAATCTGACTGGTGACATCAGCTTTCTTCCTACCGCTTTTTGTTTCCTATGAAATGTATTCAATGTCAAACGGACAACACGCTGAAAGACCGCACTGATAATAGTGGGCGTTGCAAACAGTGTCAGCATCCATTTGTGTTTGAACCGACTGCAATGAGAATCGTTAAAGTCACAGATGTCATGTTTGCGAAGGCGCTCGCGGATTTATCAGTCAATGACACGCTTTACTTCACGCCTAAACAGCTTTTCTATCTGTTAAATAAACGCTTGCAAGGAAAAACCCTGTACAGCGGTTTAGCCTCGCTGATACTTTGCGGCTTTCTCACGTTTTTTACGTCGATCGTGTTTGTCCTTCCCAACCTGGCTGAAGGCAATCCGTTTCCCCTGGTGATTCCAGTCGCAATCAACCTGGTGTTCTTGCTGATCTTGCTGTATCAGAGTGCCGATCGTGCCGCTCCATCTAAATCTCGGCAAATTGCAGCCCGCTGTTTGCAGGTGCAGGGAATTGCCATCTTAGGGGTGGGAATTCTGTTGAGTTTATCGCTCAAGCTTTTTCCCGTCTTTGTTGCTGCGGTTGTTATCGGCATTCTGGCGATTTATTTAGGCGCATGGCAACACAAAGTGCAGGCGAATACGGCTCAAACGGTGCTTTTAGAAGCGAATCAGTTTCAGGAGTGGCTAACGCGCTGGCAAGACATTAACCCGATCGCCAAATTGCTTCCCATTCCTAAGGAAAACACGCTCCCAGCCGCAATTAACCCAGATGTGACCGCTTACAGCTTCGATCGTCTGGTTGTGACAGACAGCGCCGCGATCGCCCAACTCCTGATTGCCAACAACTTTCACTTTGAAAACAACTGTGCCATCCTCAGCATCACCGGCTATCCCCAAAGCATCTTCCAGACCACGATGGAGATGCTGCGGCGTAATCCTGACCTAAAAGTGTATGCCTTTCACGATTGCAGCGCTAAAGGAATGAGTTTGGTGAACCACCTCCGCACCAATTCAAGCTGGTTTAGTGATGGCTCCGTGGAAATCTTCGATGTGGGGTTGATGCCACGCCAGATTCTTTCCCTTCCCAATAGCTTAATTCAGCAATCAACAGACTATGCAGGAGCGGCAAAACGGTTGCCTGAAAGCATTCGACGACAACTTTCTAAGGATGAATTGGCTTGGCTAGACGAGGGTAACGTGGTCTTGCTGGAGTCCTTCACTACACAACGTCTGATCCAGGCGCTTAACCGGGGCATTGCTGCCAGTCGGGGTTTGATTGAGGGCAGCAGTGATGGCGGCAGCGATCTGATTTTTGTGGGCGATAGCGGCAGTCCTTACTACAGCGTCGAGAGTTTTGGTTAGCTCATATCTTGTACCATTCTCAACAACCGCCCTGAACTAAAGTTCGGACTGAAAACTTAAGTCAGTTGAAGCTGACTGGAAGTTTGACTAGACAGAGGTTTTAACCCGTTTTAGCAGGTTTTAGCTTTAAGCCTGAAATTTATTTCAAGGTTCTTTCCGCAACGGGTGCAGGATCTTTAGTTAACCTTTGCTGCGATCGTCCTGAAACAATCCCACCAGATCTGTAAGCAGATGGATACACTTTTTTCTCGCACTTATGCTGCTTGATGAAAATCTGTCCACGCTGAACAGCCCGGTCGTGTACTCTGAAGTCGTTCCCTTTTCATCCTTTGGCATGGCTACAAGCACCTGGACTCGTCGCCACATCTTGTCTCTCGCTGACTTTACCCCCACAGAGTACGATACGGTCTTGCAAACGGCGGTTAGCTTTCAAGAAGTGCTGTCTCGCAGAACGAAGAAAGTTCCCACATTGCAAGGCTTGGTGGTGACGACTATGTTTTTTGAATCCTCTACCCGCACTCGGAGTAGCTTTGAACTGGCTGCCAAGCGTCTGTCTGCGGATATTCTCAACTTCGCTCCGGGCACTTCTTCGTTATCGAAAGGCGAAACCATTTTGGATACGGCGAAAACCTATCTAGCAATGGGCACTGACATGATGGTGATTCGCCACAAAGAAGCGGGTGTACCTCAGGCGATCGCGGCGGAAATGGATCGCCTGGACGTGAAAGTGGGAGTGCTGAATGCTGGCGACGGACAACACGAACACCCCTCCCAAGGCTTGTTGGATCTATTCACCATCTGCACCTTGTTGGACGCTGAACGTCCCCATCTGGCGTTGCTTGAAGGCAAAAAGATCGCGATCGTGGGAGACATTCTGCATTCTCGCGTTGCCCGGTCTAATATCTGGAGCCTCACCGCCAGCGGAGCCGAAGTACATCTCGCCGCCCCCCCTACTCTGCTACCCAAGTTATTTGGAGAGTTTGTTAAGTTTCCCCCTGCCCCTCCTGCCCAATCCCCCTTGCGAAGCGTGGCGCAGCCCGCCTCCAACCCCCAACCCCCAATAGAACGCAAACTTTTCCTGCATTGGCAGCTTGAACCCGCCCTGCGAGATGCCGATTTTGTCATGACCCTGCGGCTACAAAAAGAACGCATGACCAACCATTTGCTGCCCAGTTTGCGGGAATACCATCAGTTATTTGGGATTACTCGAGATCGGCTGAAGCAATGCAAGCCCCATGTGAAAGTGCTGCATCCAGGTCCGGTAAATCGGGGGGTCGAAATTAGCTCAGACTTAATGGACGACCCCCAGTTCAGTTTGATTTCGCAGCAAGTGACCAGTGGGGTTGCGGTGCGGATGGCGCTGTTGTACCTGATGGGCGTTAGCCGAGGGTTGTGAAGAGTTCAGGGATTAAAGTCCAGAATGATGTTTTTATCGGCTGCGATGGGAGTTTTGGCGATCGCTCCTTCCGATGGCGCGGCGTTTGCATAGGGCGACGGGTTATCTAAGGCAGGGGCTTCCCAGGGTTGGCTTGGCTTGGCTTCAGACTTTTTCGATTCAGGCTCGGTTTCTGCTGGCTTGGCTGCAACGGCTGGTGGATTGCTGGGTTGCGTTGGGTCAGATGGACGCACAGCCACGAAAGCTTCCACTGATTTCACCTGGTTTCCCGGATCGATCGGCGTAAAATCGCCCCCCTCCTTTCGCAACAATTCAAAATGCAAGTGCGGACCAGTCACGCCGCCTGTACTGCCAACTTTGCCGATTACCTGGCGCGGACGCACTGCCTCTCCTTCTCGCACCAAAATTTCGGATAGGTGGGCGTAGAGCGTTTGGTACTGACCATCGGCGTATTCCACAATCACCATCTTGCCGTAGCCGCTGCCCCAGTCCGCATAGCGCACATAGCCAGAGTGAGCCGACAAAACAGGCATTCCCTCCGGCGCACCCAAATCCAGCCCAGAGTGCAAACGCCGATCGCCATAGATGGGATGAGTTCGATAGCCAAAAGGGCTGGTAAACTCGACCACTTCTGGCAGGGGATAGTAAAAGTTGATGTCTTTGGGATCGGGTTTGTAGCCAGACAGTTTGGGAGCAAGATCCCATGCCCATTTGCCTGCGTTACCACCCACGCTCCAAGCAGCCCCCGCACCCACTACGAGCACTGCCAACGTTCCAATCAAGAGAGATTTTAGTCTCATTCGTTCTATCTGTAGAGCAACGATCGTTAACGCCAACCATCGGCTGCAACGCCAATCTCTAGAGAGTATAGAACTTATGTACTAAAAAGACAATTAAGGAGAGTTCTGGTAAATAATCTACCCGCTGTCTTCGAGTCCGCTCAGCCCGCTTGTACCTTGAGCGAAGTCGAAAGGTAAACTCTTTTCTGGAAATCGCCTAAAGCCTTGAATGTAGGCAATTCAAGTTAATTGCTTGATTGCAAATGCAATTTGCTCCATCAATTGGCGATCTCGGATTGGATCAAATGGAGATGCGTTCTTCCAATCGTAAAACCACACAGGTTTTCGTCGATTCTCTTCCGGTTCTGTTGCATACCTGGGAAACACATGGGCATGAAGGGCAGGTTCGCTGTTTCCCAAAATTTCATAGTTAATCCGCGCAGCACCCGTAACTTGAAGCAAGGCATCTCCTAGAACCGTCATGTCTTGTAAGAATTGAGTGCGCTGCTTGATTGTTAAAGCGTTGAGATCTGTAACGACTGGATCAGGGAGCAGCAATGAATAACCTCGGAGGAACTGAACATCTCCCAGCACCACCCAACCTGCTGCAACTCGACAGATGACGGCTGGGTTTGATCCCCGTTGGGCTTGCTCAACTCGTTGATGAATCAGAGTAGACATTACCTAAACCGAAAGATGATGCGTTTCAGGTTGAGCTGTTGCCGACTTTGGAGAGTGGGCGGGGGGGGTAGTGGATTCGGTAGAGCGATCGCCAAACGCTGTGAGGACGTTCTCTAAAGTGGGCAAGAGTTGATTGACTTGTTTGAGGCGAATTAGTACATCCCAAATGGGTTCGGCTTTTTTCCAGGCTCCGGTATAAACCAGGTGGCGCAGACGATCGCTCCAGGTGTCTTTCGTCCATGCCGCTTGCACAATGGAACTCCAACGATAAAACTCTTGATAAGACCGCCAATAACCTGCTTCTAGGGCTTTAGGGCTGATTCGGGTAGGGCGATAAACCGTATGGCGCGTGTCGTACAAGTTCCAGTTTTGATGCACCATGCGTCCCTGTTCCTGCATCCGATCGTATAGGAGCGTTCCAGGGTAGGGCGTGAGGATGTGGAAGGTGGCGGTTTCAATGCCCTGCGTCACTGCCCACTCAACAGTGCGATCGAACACCGTTTCGTCATCGCTGTCCATCCCATACACAAAGCTGCCATTGACCATTACGCCAAAGTCTCGCAGTCGTTGAATGGCTACGTTGTAATCCCGGTTGAGGTTGTGGTACTTGTGCTGTTCGCGTAAATTGTGAGGATTGAGCGTTTCAAAGCCGACAAAAATGCTCCGCAGTCCAGCGGCTACTGCTTTCTCTAACAATCCCGGTTTGAGGATGGATTGCACGGTTGCGGCTCCCTGCCACACCCGCCCCATGCCTTTCATGCCTTCAAACAATTCTGCTGCAAAAGATTCGTAGCCGAACAAATGATCATCCAGAAAGTAAAGGTGTTTTCCAGGCAGGCGATCGATTTCTGCCAACGCCGCATCGACTGGCAAGGTATAGAAGGATTTGCCCCCCTTGTAGAAGGCATCTTTGTAGCAGAAGTCGCAATGATGGGGACAACCCCGCGACACAACGATGGAATTTGGCACCAGATAATGATGGCGTTTGATCAAATCTCGGCGGATGGGCGGCACTCCGACCAGCGATCGCACCTTCGACTCATACCGTTTTGCCGGATGCCCCGCTCGAAAATCCTGAAGAAACTGCGACCAAGTGTCTTCTCCAGGTCCCAGGAAAATTGTGTCTGCGTGTTGAGCCGCTTCATCCGGTAAAGCGGTGACGTGTAATCCGCCCAATGCCACGTAAGCCCCTTTCTGGCGGTAATGATCGGCTAATTCGTAAGCCCGATAGGCAGAGGTGATGTAAACCTGGATCACAACTAAATCGGGTTCATCATCCAGATTCAGCCGTTCGACGTGTTCATCTTGCAAGTCAATTTCGTCGTCCTCATTGAAGAAGGAGGCGATCGTTGCCAATCCCAATGGTGGGAACAAGTGGTACTTAATCGGTCGCCAAAAAGGACTGAGGGCTTCCATCAGGGCAGGCAAAATCATTTTTACTCTCAATGGTTACCATCCTGCCCAAGCATGGAAAATTTTCATAATCCACACCCTAACGAATTCGTCAGCCGTTTAAGGTCGGCGCAACAGTTTGGTTACAGAAGGAAACAACCAGAGATTTATAGCAACATCACTTAACCTTGAATCGATACGACAGAATCAGGTCTCTAAGAGAACATATTTACTATTTTCCACGATTGAATATAATAGCGACAAGTGTTCCTTCTGAGTACTGCTTCCGCTTGTTGAATTTACTTGAAATCGTCACTGAGACGGCTTTTATTGTCGTCCCTGCAATTAAGGAGCAACTACATGGAGATTCTTGCCGTTTTAACCTTTACTGGTATTCTTTGGGGTGTGTTTGAAAGCATGAAAAAACCTGCCAAAACACCTGAACAAGAATTCGGAGAAGCCATCACCAAATATCTTTCAAAAGGATAAAAGTACGAATCGAGCAGAAAGATTAAGGGCGGAGCCTACGAGGTAGGGCAATAGGGGCTAGGGATTGGGAAACGGCATCTGCAATTTCCCTTTCTGGTAGCCAGTAGTGGTTTTGTAGTCAGCAGCAGGAGTGCCAGGTAGGTCAGTCAAAACTATGAGATTGCTGCTAGTTGCCACGCGAGTTTTGCAGCCCCAACCATGCCCGCCTGGTTACCCAACTCTGCCTGAAGCAACTGCAAGCCTGCCCGTGAACTGGGCAAAACCCGCCGCTCAATTTCGGCTTGAATTGTGGGGAAGAAGAACTCAGCGCTAGCACTCACCCCGCCACCAATGATCACAGCTTCCGGCGTGAGGACATAAATTAAGCTGGCAAGCCCTGCGCCCAGATCGCGTCCGTATGCCTGCCAAAACCTCAGGGCATTAGCGTCCCCTGCCGTCGCTAATGCTCCTAATTCGCTCGGTTCCAATCCAGTCCGCTGTCGAATTGCCTGCACGGAAGCATATTGTTCCAGGGAACCTTGATTGCCACTGTTGCAGGGCGGACCATCCGGATTGAGGGTAATCAGTCCTAATTCGCCCGCCGTACCATGATGCCCAGTAAACAGCTTGCCATCCAGCACGATCGCCCCTCCAACTCCGGTTCCCAGGGTGAGCAAGATCAGGTTGCGGAACCAGCGTCCTGCACCTAACCAGGCTTCTCCCATCCCGGCACAGTTGGCATCATTGGCAACCACCGTAGGGCGACCTGTTTTGGCTTCTAACCAGTCCGCTAAGGGCACATCATGCCAGCCCGCTAGATTGATAGCGACACGGGCAATGCGTCCGGTTGCATCGGCTGGTCCAGGGGTGCCAACGCCGATCGCCACGGCTGCATGATCTGGATCAAGCTGCGCGATCGCCGTTGCCATCTCCCGCACCACGGCTTCTGGAGTTGCCGGTTGAGGGGTTGGAATGGTCATCGTTTGCAGGCAAGTGCCATCCGCTGTGAACCGACCCAGTTTGATGGCAGTACCGCCTAAATCAATCCCAAGCACCTGGGTGGATTGATATGGTGAGTCTTGTGTTGAGGGTGAAAAATTCCCCATGTGGGCTTGCAACCAACTCTGATGTTAATCCGTCATTTTAGAGGAATCGAGATCAGATGATAACTCTGTATTGGAGACAGTATGGGAGACAGGCTGAGTGGTTGCAGGATAGTCGAGGGAAGAGGGTTGAGTTGAGGTCGAGCGAATCAACACCTCAGAATTTGCTGTAGGCAGTTGGGTGGGCTGAACTACGGAGCTAGTGTTGCGGTTCCGACGAGCCAAAGAAATCGGATTAATCGACTTACTTTTGACTAAATGAGCTGTAACTTTGGCTGCATGAGCGACTTCGGGTTTCCACAGTTTGGATGCAGCCTGACTGAGCGGAACAGTCGCGACCAGAGCAACGCTAATTACGCCAATTGATGTAAACCAGATAGCCTTCGGTCTCATGAGTGTTTTCCAGTGACAAGGATGAAGCAGGCTTATCCACTACTACGTTTCCAACCTAAAAGTTTCCGGGTTTCAAGTCCGCCTTGCCCTTGCGATTTCACAGTTTCTTTAAACTGAGGCACCGATCGGGAACTTACCTTTACTGGTTGAGACGTGGGGAAATGCCTGTTGAACAAACAGACTTACTCAAGTGTTTTATGCAAAAGTTTTGATTGAGCGATCGCTGGGGCTAGGCTGGGGCAAACTCGTTTTCCTTTACACTCAGTATTCCCCTCTCGGTAAGAAGATCACGATCGCCAAGCGTCAATTTCACCCAGCGATCGTTCTTTCCCCGATCCCCACCCCCCAACCCCAACTCCTTCTTTAGATTGTGAAGATTGAACTGCTTGAAAATCAGCGCTCCCCCTTAAAATCATGAAATGCAAACTCAAAATCCTTCTCCATCTATTCCTTCCTGCGCCTGGAGTCGCCCTATTGGCTTAGGGTGGGAGCATCCTTATACGGTTCGCTATCCCAGCAATTTGGATGATGGACCATTTCATGGAATGCCCTTAGGTGGCTTTGGGGCTGGCTGCATTGGGCGATCGCACTGTGGAGACTTTAATCTCTGGCACGTTGACGGGGGCGAACACATCTTCCAGTCCATGCCCGCCTGCCAGTTCAGCATCTTTGAGCAAGTGGAAGCCACGTCCCAAGCCTTTGCTCTATGTACCGCAGCACCCAAAGATGGCAGTTTAGCCGCCTGGTCCTGGTATCCCTCGGCGGAAGCGATCGATGGGCAGGAAGCAACCCGGTTTGGAGCAGTGCGCTCTGCCCTATCTCCCCACACGGGCTACTACGATGCACTCTATCCCCGCAGTTGGTTTACCTACGAAAATGTGTTTTTGGCGCAGTTAACTTGTGAACAGTTTTCGCCCATCTTGCCGCACAACTATCAGGAAACTAGCTACCCCGTGGCGGTGTTTGAGTGGACAGCGCATAACCCCACGGATCAACCCATCACCCTTAGCCTGATGTTCACCTGGCAAAACATGGTGGGCTGGTTTACCAATGCGTCTAAATCGCCAGAAGTGAAGGTGCGAGATGATGGCAGTCCTGTATACGAATATCAGCCGCGCCTGGGACAAAGTGGGGGCAATTGGAATCAGTTCGTCCGGGAAGGGCAACAGGTTGGGATTGTGATGGCAGGCGCAAAGACTATAGGGGCGTTTGGTGAACCGTCTTCCCAGAAGATGCAATCTGCACAACCAACCGAGGGTGACGGGCAATGGACGATCGCTCTCTCCTTACCCGCCAACGCTGAACTGTTTCATCAATCTCGCTGGAATCCAGCCGGAGACGGTAGTGACCTGTGGAAAACGTTCTCCCAGGATGGAACCTTGCCTAATATAGATAACTCAACTTCAGCGGGTGAAGGTGAGCAGATTGGCAGCGCGATCGCCGTTCGGTTTACCCTGCAACCCGGAGAGCGTTTGCAAATCCCGTTTGCGCTTAGTTGGGATTTCCCTGTAATGGAGTTTGCCCAAGGAGTGGAGTATTTCAAACGCTACACAGACTTTTTCGGGCGCGACGGTCAAACTGCCTGGGCGATCGCTCAAGCTGCCTTAACTCACTACAAAAGCTGGCAGCAACAAATCCAAACCTGGCAGCAACCGATTCTAGACCGCAGCGATCTACCCGATTGGTTCAAAATGGCGCTGCTGAACGAACTCTACAACCTGACGGATGGTGGCACTCTGTGGAGTGCAGCAACGGAACAAGACCCGATCGGTCAATTTGCGGTGCTGGAATGTATTGACTACCGCTGGTACGAGAGCCTGGATGTGCGGCTGTATGGTTCTTTCGCCCTGCTGATGCTGTTTCCGGAATTGGAAAAAACCGTGATGCGATCGTTTGCTCGGGCAATTCCTGCCCAGGACGATCGTACCCGCACCATCGGCTACTACTACACGATCGGTGCCGAAAGTCCCCAAGCAGTCCGTAAAGTCGCCGGGGCGACTCCCCACGACTTGGGTGCCCCGAATGAACACGTTTGGGAGAAGACAAACTACACCAGCTATCAGGACTGTAACCAGTGGAAAGATTTGCCCTGCGATTTTGTTTTGCAGGTGTATCGAGATTTTCTCTACACCGGAGCCAACGATGTTGCCTTTTTGCAAGAGTGTTGGAGTGCGATCGCTCAAACGCTCCACTACCTGAAACACTTTGACTACGATTTTGATGGCATTCCTGAAAACGGAGGTGCCCCCGACCAGACCCTTGACGACTGGAAAATGAGCGGCGTTAGCGCCTACTGTGGCGGCTTGTGGATTGCTGCCCTGGAAGCGGCTCTGGCAATGGGTCGTATCCTGGCAGAACAGACCACCAACATGCGCCTGCTGACCACCATTTCCAACGACATCGGTAATTTTCAAGCCTGGTTACAACAGGCGCGATCAGTTTATCACGACACCCTCTGGAACGGGCAGCACTACCGACTAGACAGTAACAGTGACTCCAATGTGGTGCTAGCGGATCAACTGTGCGGGCAGTTCTACGCCCGCCTGCTCAAGCTTCCCGATGTGGTTGCCTTCAACTTTGCCCAAACGGCTGCCCAAACGGTTTACGATGCCTGCTTCGTTAAGTTCAATGAATACCTGGCATCTGGTAGCTTAAAAGCCCAGCAGTTTTCCACCGTGCAACAAGCCCGGATCGCAGAAGAGGCAGGCATTGAGACAGCAGACAACAGAGAACAAGATTTGAGCACAACTTCCCCCGCTCGCCCGCTCACCCCCACCCCCACCCCCCCTCGGCCCCCGTCCCGTCTCTCGATCGGTGCTGCCAATGGAGTTCGCCTGGATGGCACTCCAGAAAATCCCAATTCAACCCATCCCTTGGAAGTCTGGACTGGAATTAACTTTGGATTAGCTGCCTTGCTGGTGCAGGTTGGCAAGCGAGAAGAGGCGATCGCATTAACGGAGGCAGTTGTCAGGCAAATTTATGACAATGGCTTACAATTTCGCACGCCAGAGGCAATTACCCCCTTTGGCACCTTCCGAGCCTGCCATTACTTACGGGCAATGGCAATTTGGGCAGTTTATGGAGTTTGGACTGGAGCGCTGTAGCAGTTTGGGGAAAGAAGGCAGGTTTTCCACAGGCTATTTGTGGATTACACGGGTTTTCCACAAGTTTTCCACCGTTTTCCACAGGTTCCAGCCAGATTAAAACTCTACAGGTAGCGTTATTCCTGATGAGAAAACAGCATATTTAGGAATAACCCTGTTCATCTATCACAAGGTTTGAGATTAAGAGAGACAGCCGCAACTTACAATAGATAAAAAGTTGTTGAGGAAGGGTTAATGACGTTGCAGGAATTACAAGATCAAGCATTGCGGTTACCAATTAGTGATCGCTGGCGCTTAGTTCACTCCTTATTGAGTTCCATTCAACAAGAAACGCTAGTGTTTAGCCCCCCAACTTCAAGTTTAAATTCGTTTGCCAGTCTCAATCCTTGGACTCAAAGCTTAATTGGTGTGATTCAGTTAAGTGCAGAAGATTCTACAGATACCTATGGGGATTATCTGGAGGAGAAGTACAGTTAAGGACATCTGCATCCGGTGAGCTTAGTCGTTGTCTCATCTGGATGAAGGTGAGTTTGGCTGGCGATCGGGGAATCCTAGCAATAACCTCCTGATTCCCTTGCCCCCTTATGAACTACGGACTGTATTTATATGGCATTTTTCCAGATGAGTTGCAGGATTTATCTCTAGAAGGGTTAGATAAACAACCTGTTCATCCCCACACCCTGGATGGGTTCACATTTTTATATTCTGAAGCGCAACAAGAACGGTATCTTGCCAGTCGCAAAAACCTGTTAGGACACGAAAAAGTGTTGGAGCAGGCAATGCACACTGGACACCGAACGTTGTTGCCGCTGCAATTTGGGTTGGTCATCCAGGATTGGACAACCGTCGCGCAACAACTGACGCAGCCCTACGCAGCCAGCCTACACCGATTGTTTGAAAAGCTGTCTGGCAAGCGAGAAGTTGGTGTAAAAGTGTTTTGGCAGCAAGATAGCGAACTGCAAGCCCTGCTGGATGAAAACCCTTTTTTGCAAGCCCAACGGGACAGCCTGGAAGGGAAAAGCCTAAGTATGGATGAAGTGGTTTCCATTGGGCAATTGATTGAACGATCGCTGGAAGCTCGTAAACAGGAAATTATTCAGGCGTTCCGAACGGCTTTGAATGAATTGGCGATCGAAGGTGTGGAAAACGATGTCATGACTGAATCCATGATTTACAACGCCGCTTACTTAATCGATTGGGACAACGAGCCTGAGTTTGGGCAACGAGTGGACGCGATCGATCAACAATTTAGCAGCCGCTTAAAAATCCGCTACAACAATTTCACCGCTCCTTTCAATTTCGCCCAACTGCAACAGTTGGACTAAACCGATGCTAAACCTCCTCCTCGCTCCCCTCACTGCTCCCATCAACGGCATCACCTGGATTGCCGAGCAGATTCAGGAACGGGTCGATTCCGAACTCGATGTGAAAGAAAACCTGCAAAAACAACTGCTGGCATTACAACTTGCCTTTGACATGGGCGAGGTTGAAGAAGAAGCATTTGAGGCACAAGAAGAAGAATTGTTGCTGGCAATTCAAGCTTTGGCGGACTTAGAAAGCTAATTACCGATTTAATTTGTAGATGTGTCGAAATGACAATTCAAATTGGTATAAACACCGACTCTAGAGACAGCCAAAACTTTTTCTCGAGAAGACTTGGCATAAAAGGCTCACGGTAAAGAGATGGGTAGATAGCAAATCTTAAATCCACCTTCTCTGTTGCCGTCCTATGCTGTCATCCTTGCCTCAAGCTAAGCCTCACCTTCAAACTGGTTCTCATAATACAGCCCTACTGCATCGCTTAACGGGCGGTCATGTGCTGGCGATCGCGCCTGATACGCTGGGAGGACTACTTTTAGTCAAAGGGTTTTATGTTGACTTTGCTGGACCGGGAGCAGCCGTGGGGGGTGGGTTCGATCGCGCTTGCACAGCAGTTTATGCGATCGGCACTGTGCGGTTTCAAACCTTGCTCACATCCTCCGCTCTCGAAGCCGCGATTCAAGCCCGCGTCGCCTATGCCGAGCAACTGGCGGCAATTGTGAGCATTCCTCAGGCTGTCCAACGCGCACGTTTAATGGCAACTTATCTGGCGGAATGGCTACCGGGTAATCTTTCCCTCACGATCTCCTCTGAACTCATGGCTGGGTTAGCGGGAGTGCTACCTGGCACGGTTCACCGAGCATGGCAAACGCACAAAGAACTCTCAGCCGAGAAACCCCTGGCTGATTTAAGGCATGAAGTTTTGATCTGATGCGGACGATCGCGTAAACCAAATTCATTGAAATCTGGAGCAAATCATTCACTGTGGAGTGCCCAGCCAAGGAACCGCTCAGTGTAGTAAATTGCAAGTTGATTGCTGATGCCATTGAAGACAGCATCAAAAGCGTGTTCTGCCCAGGGAATATTAATAAACACGGCTGAATTGTTGAACGATCGCAACTGTTCCGCCAGTCGCCGTCCAAATTTTGACTGCACGATGTGGTCTCGATCGCCATAGATCAGTAACGTGGGCGGCAACCCACTCCGCACCAAATTCGAGGGCGATGCCTGCTGGTATTGCTTAGCGAAGCTGGAGGGTGCCCCACCGATGAACCCTTCTAGCATCAAGCGCACGTTGATCGGGTCGGGATTGGGCAGATCGTAATAACCCGCTTCTAGATTCACCGGACCGTAGTAATTTACGACTGCACGAAAAGCCGGGGCATCCGGTTGATAAGCCGCCAACATTGCCAGATGGGCACCCGCCGATCGCCCCATCAATGCCATCCGATTCTCATCCATTTCGTATTCAGCCGCGTGTTGTTGAATAAAGCGAAGGGCAGTTTGCACATCGTCTAGCTGGGCTGGAAAGAGATGGGTGGGAGCCAATCGATAGGAAATGGCAATTACGGTATAACCCTGAGCCGCCAGGTAGCGATTGAACTGCTCATTGTCGTAGGGACTGCCCGATCGCCATGCGCCTCCATGAATCATCACCACGCCTGGGTAAGTACCCGGTTGCATCGGACGGTACACATTCAGGGTTAGGGGAATGTTATCCGGATTGGCAAAGGGAATATCGGTCGCTACTCGCACCGACTCCAGGGATATGCCTTGAAACACATCAGTTAGGACGAGGGGATGGGGTCGCCATTGCTTCTGAAGCGACACGGGCACCCGGTTCTGGTAGTCTGTTCCCCAAGTTGCCGCGATCGCTGTATTGATGCGCTGGATCGTAGTAGGAAATTGCACCAGGGGAGATGCGCTCAGGGCAAAGCCAACCCCGCTCAGGATCAGCACCGTCCATTTCAGCCAACTGACCCGTAACCCCAGAGCTAGCAAGCCCACGATCGCGTTTAGCCCCATCAACCAGGGGCTTACTTCCGGCGCACCCACAGAAAGCCGATAGGTAAAAAAGTAAGGCGTGGTCAGCACAATCCAACTGCTGAGAAATAAACCCAAAGCGCTGCCGAGGAGCAATATCAAGCCGAAGAGTGTTTGTAGCAGTTTCATGACCACTCCACTTAGCCTGCATTTTTGGCACGCTGCCGCAGAATGAATTCCGCGATCGCCAGATCGATCGGAGTCGTCACCTTGAGGTTGGTTTCCTCCCCCGCCACAATTTTGACTGGAAAGCCGCACTGCTCAAACAGCATGGCATCGTCGGTGACTTCCCATCCTTTTTCAATGCCTTCCGTGTGGCATCGCTTCAGAATTTCCACATCAAACCCCTGGGGCGTTTGGGCTGCCCACAGCTTTTGGCGATCGGGCGTGCCAGCGATCATTTTTGTGGCAGCATCGACAACTTTGATCGTGTCTTTGACCGGAATCGCAGCAATCAGCCCAGAGCAAGTGTTGAGTTCTTCCGCACAGCGATCGAGGAGAGTAGGCGTTGCCAAACACCGCGCCCCGTCGTGAATCAACACTCGACTCGCCACCGCAGGAAGCCCCTGTAGTCCTTTGAATACCGACTCTTGCCGCGTTGCTCCACCCGGAATCAGGTGCACCATCTTACTCATCCCCACGCCCAAGATGATTTCCTTAAAATCTTGAAAATCATCGGGTTGCCCCACGACCCCAATCCAACGGATTGATTTCGCTGATTTTGCGGCAAGCAGCGTCCAGGCAAGCAGCGGTTTTCCTAACAATGGCAACAACAGTTTGTTGCGATCGCTGCCCATACGTCGCCCCGAACCCGCAGCCGGAATGAGTAAATACACAATGTGCCTCGACAGACAAAGTGTTTCTATTATGCCCCGATCGCTTACTCCCAGATGCGTTCAGCAAGGGGATTGATTTGGAGAACTTTGGACGAACTAATGCTTCAGCACAAGGCGATAACGGGGCTTCCCATGCCGCAATTTTTCCATTGCTTCGTTGACTTGCTCAAAGGGAAATTCTTCCACGACTGGGGCAACGTCGTGCCGAGCCGCAAAATCTAACATTCGAGCCATCACCGTGGGGCTTCCGGTGGGACTACCCGAAATCGATCGCTGCCCTAAGATTAATGGCATCAAGGACGTAGACAGGGGATTGAGGACTAATCCCACCATGTGCAACCGCCCTTTGGGACGCAGGGTTGCCAGATATTTCTCCCATTCCAGGGTTACATTCACCGTAGACAGGATCAGGTCAAACGAGCTCTGTACCGAGTCCAGCGCCGCCGAATCACGGGAGTTGATAAAGTGATTTGCGCCCAAGGCTCTCGCTTCTGCTTCTTTGTCAGGACTGGAAGAAAACGCGGTGACATCACAACCCCAGGCATTGAGGAAGCCCAGCGCCATGTGTCCCAAACCGCCGATGCCAATCACACCAACGCGATCGGTCGGTTTGATGTTGAATTGCACGATTGGGCTAAACACCGTAATGCCACCACAGTAGAGCGGTCCCGACTTCGCCGGATCAAGGTCAGATGGTAAAGGAATGACCCACTCCTGATGGGCACGGATGCGATCGGCAAAGCCTCCATGCCGCCCAACGATCGTCCCTTCAGCGGTCAAGCACAGGTTATGATCACCCGACATACACCACTCGCAGTGAGTACAAGAGTGAGTAAACCAACCCACTCCAACTCGTTGCCCCACTTTCAAAATTTTGACATCATCGCCAACCTGGGAGATCGTACCAATGACCTCATGCCCTGGCACAAAAGGATATTGAGTCATCCCCCAGTCGTTATCCAACATACTCAAATCGCTGTGACAGATGCCGCAATATTCAACCTGAATTTCTACCTCGTCCTGACCTAAAGCACCTGGATCGTATTCGAAAGGTTTCAACTCTCCGCCGGGTTCGTGGGCTGCGTAGGCTTTGATCATAAGTTTAGATGCTGGACTATACGTCAATGCCTTGAATTGTAGGGGGTGGATCTTTTTCTACACTCAAGATTTCTGAACGTATGAACAACGATCGCAGCATTACAAAAGATGTCGTTTCTTGTATTTGTCTCAGATTTTCAAATTAGTAGAATAGCTGCGCCACTCAGCCATAAAAGAAAGCACCACCTGGTCAAACGCAGTGCTTGATGGATATCGGCAGGGGCGATCGGGTGAGTGGAGTCGCCTAGGAGCGGTTTAGGACGTGGTTCTCCCTGGTAATAGTTCATGCCGCCAACCTGCACCCCCAAAATCGCCGCATACACGCATTCGCTCCAACCGGAATTGGGGCTGGAATCCTGCGGGGCATCCCGACGACACACTTGCCAAACCTGAAACGGCTTGCCTGAAAGCAAACCCAGAGTCAAGACCACCAGGCGGCAGGGCACCCAGGTCAAAACATCATCCACTCTGGCGCTAAACCAACCCAGGTGAGTATAAGGTTCTCGTCGATAGCCCACCATCGAATCCAGGGTGCTGGCAGCTTTGTAGCCTAACGCCAATGGCAAACTGCCCACTCCGGGAAGGAATGCCCCCAACAGGGCATAGAACAACGGTGCCAGCACTCCATCCGTGGCGTTTTCGGTCACTGTTTCTAACACGGCTCGTAAAATCTCAGCTTCGGATAGATTTTCCGTATCCCGTCCCACGTACAGGCGCAATTGAACACGAGCCTGGGCTAAATCACCCGCTTGCAAGGGGGTTAACACCACGATCGCTGCATCTCGCAAACTACGCCCTGCCAAACAACTTGCCAGCACTACACTCTGAAGGACGATCGCCGCAACTGGATGAAGTTGGTTTGTGATGTGGACGATCGCCCAACCCATCCCGCCACTTCCTAAGATCAAGCCTAACCCCAGCCCTACACCCGCCAATCGTCGCGCGATCGCAGACTTGGTGAGGTTGAGCGCAAATGTCGTATAGCGGGAAATCACCCAGCCCATCCCCTGCACTGGATGCCACCAACCCCACGGATCCCCGATGACGTAATCCAGCAAAGCCGCGATCGCCAATATCCAAACGTCCTGTTTCACGGTCACGGTCTACCCAAAGTTAACCAAAATACTGATCACGAGGGGCTTCACCCCTGATCGCCAACCTCATTTGTAGGGCACACTCAATACGCATCTACATAACTTGAAGGAAAAGATTGTGTCTACCCTCGTACCAGTTCAGCTTGAAGACGGCATGGTGCTTTACATCGAAGCCCAGGAAGATACTCAACCCGCCGCGATCGTGCCCAACCCCACACTTGAAACCGGGGAAGAAACTCGCCGGGGACAAAAAGGCATTCCCTCCTTAAATCCACCCCGCCTCAATCCCACCCAGTCCATGCAGATGGTACAAAGCACCATCCGGACTTACGCCTACTACTGCATGACTGCCTTTAAGGATTTTGGAGCCGCCAATGTTGATGAGGTCACGTTAGAGTTTGGGGTGAATCTCAGTGCCGATGCGGGTATTCCCTACATCGCCAGCGGTAAAGCCCAAAGCAACTTGAAGATCACCGTGAAATGCTCCTATCCCAAAGCAGGTGAGGAAAAACGGGCATCTTCCAACACAACTGAGGAGCATGGAGAAAACGGAAGTGGACAGATGGAGGAAGAGCGAAAGCTGAGGAATTACAGCGATTTTTAGATGAATAAACCACAGTAGGTGTACGTAGGTAGGTGAGTGAATGAGTGGATGTGTAGCTTCACCAGGCAAGGAGATCAGATCTTGCACTATTCTCCATTAGACGCTCCGTCCCACCAGGAAATAAATTTCCTGGCTTATAGCAAAAGTCTTCTAAAGAAAACTGGATAGAGCTTTCAGTCCATTGAAACGGACTTTAGCTATCAGCCCGGAATTTATTCCAGGGCGGCTATTGCCCAAGGTGCAAGATGTCAGAGATCCGTAAGTCGTCTCACGCACCCATCTACTCACCTACCCATCCCGACTCTCTACTCCCCAAAGAAAAAGCCTCCCCGGGCAGGAGGCAGTTCATACTTAATAAAACTCAAAAAACCGAGACTAGCTCTTGGAGATGAAATCTTGACCTTGTTTCAGAGCTTGTTGACCAATGTTCTTAAATACCCAACCCAGAGCCAATGCGAGTGGAAGTAAAACAATCAGCAAACGCCAGTCCATAACGAATACCCCTCCGATTAAAAAATAAAGATTCTTGAATCTTTCTCATATTTACTTTGTATCGCAAGTTCGCGAGTTTTCCTAGTCCCTTTTGCCCTTAAAAGCCTTTCTTGCAGGCGAGTTTAGTTAAGTTTTGTAAAACCGAGGTCGGTGCCTTGATTAGCATGAACCAAGGCAAGCTTCTCATACTTTTTGGCATGGTCAATCAAGTGAGCGACTTCCTCATCGGATAGTTCTCGGAGCACTTTTCCGGGCACTCCAACCACCAGCGATCGCGGCGGCACGTCTTTCGTCACCACTGCTCCGGCTCCAATGATGCTGCCCGTCCCCACGCGCACCCCATCCAGGACGATCGCCCCAATTCCGATCAAGCTACCCCGTTCAATATGGGCACTGTGAACCACAGCCCGATGTCCAACTGTCACGTACTCTTCCAGGACAGTCGGCTTTCCGGGATCGCCATGTAAAACGGCTCCGTCTTGAATATTGCTGCATTCGCCAATCACGATTTTTTCCACGTCGGCGCGAATCACGGCTCCGTACCAGATGGAAACTCCGCGCGCGATCGTTACATCTCCCAGCACAATGGCATTCCCAGCAATGAAAGCGGCTTGAGCCAAATCTGGAGTCTGCCAAAATGTCGGGGTATAACTTAAAGACTGGCTAAAATCATTCACAAGACTGCTCACTCAGCGTTGATGTATCGGTAGAATTGCCAGGAGTAAGACCTCCCCCGATATAATAGACCCACTGGCACTGATGCAGAGAGAACAGGCAAATTCGCCATCAATGACTAACCCCGCCTTGCAGTATCCAATTTTTGGTCCGGAAATTCAGTGCCCTCACTGTCGTCAAACTATTCCGGCACTCACTTTGACAGATACCTATCTCTGTCAGAGACATGGTGCATTTGAAGCCAACCCCAAAAATGGAGAACTGATCCATCTCCAATCGGGGCGACACTGGAAGCGCTGGAATGAGGAGTGGTATCGCCAACACACTCATCCAGACGGAATTCGCTTTGAAATTCACGAAGCCCTCGATCGCCTCTACACCCAGGGCTATCGTGCCACCCGCGTCATCATTGCCGAACGCTACAAAGAACTGATCAGCACTTATCTGGAGCGCAGCACTCCTTGGCGTGGGCAAACCGACGCACCCAAACCCCGCCTCTACGGTCTCCCGGTCGAGTTTAGCCCCACCCCGGAAGAGGAACCCTGCTGGGAAGTCATCAACTTCGACCTGGAAAAAGAACCCGGTGCCCCCGTCCGCTATCCCTACTTCCGGTTATTTGAATAACGCATTTGTACTGGTTCCGTAGGTTGGGTTGAAGCATGAAACCCAAAATCTAAATCACTTTAAAGCTTTAGAGAATGTTTGGTTTCAATAGCACTAAATAATAATCAAGGCAAAGGATAATGCTCAATCCGACCTACAAGATCTGGACTAAACCATCGCATTATTTAGCAACGACAAAAATCCTTATGCTGCCGCCATGAGGACGATTATGATACCTATAAGTCCTAGCGCCATGCCAAAAATAAAAAATTTGCAAAAGACAGTAAATCCATCAGTACTCTCAGCGACCGAAAAATAGGATGAATCCGACGTAAACTCAGATCTGTATGGATATGGATCGAAAACTTCAACCGAAGCAAAAGCCTGAAATCCTCCTAAATGAGCCGTTACAGTGAAACAACCTTTTGTCTGGTTGCTAAACACACCACTACTGTTGATAGTTCCGCCATTTGAACTCCAGCGTACATAATCAATCTCGACTACTTTTCCATCCAAATTCATTCCAACCAATCTAAACTGAATAGATTGTCCCGGCTCTAAAGTAGTTTGAGCAGGGATAACTGACTGAGCAACAATACGTTGAACTTCAGACGCATAGTAGCCTCTTAAAGAGTCGTACGCAGTATGGATTTCTTTAATTTTCTTTTCTGTTAGTATCCGCAGTCGAGAACCCACGTCAAAGCGTATAGGAGACCATATAGTCAGCAGGTCTTCATACGATTGTTGAATCTCCTGCAATGATGTTCCTGGTTGAATATCGAGAAGTGTATAGCTGTCAGCAATGGGTTCCATACTCATGATGTTAGAGCAGTGCGAGCGCACCACCAATCATGTAAAGCAGATTTATTAGGGCATCCATTGAAATGCTCAATCCACTGGCAAACTCAGCGATCATTGACGCAATTTCGGGAATACTTGCGCCTGCTTGGATAAGAGCGATTAACTTGTCAATCACTTGCGTAAGGGCAGGATATTTCGCGATCAAGATAGATATAACGCTTATTGAGTCTGCCCCTGCCTTAATTGAACTTAAAACAAATAAAAGGGAGTCCATCGCATTTGGTCCCCGGTCTTGAATATAATTTAGCGCTTGCTCAACTGCTACTTGTGCCTGTGTAATGTCCATTGAGTTCTGGTTTTGAGGAAATGAGGATGACTTTTACCAGTATTTAGGATGGACAAGAAGGTAAGGGAGAGCAACATTTTTGTGAAAAGAGATGGTGAAGACAACTCAAATTAACGCTCAATTTAAGATTTCGGCGAGATCGGTGATCGCATGGGGTGCATTGCTGATAAGCAAACGTACCAATTTGGGCATTTTCGTATCATGAATTAACTCTTAACTGAATAATTCCGTCCCAATTATTGCAGACTGGGCTTCGCAGGCGGTACTTACTTCATCACCCAAGTTCCGTAGGTTGGGTTGAAGGGTGAAGTCGAACATCTGCTGTGATTCTATGAAATTGTCAGTAGCCTATTTTCAACGCTTTGGGGTAACTGAACTGGATAAAAACGGTCTATTGAAAAAGCATAGTCCTCACCGCTTTCGTCGATGATGCGAATCAGTCCATGAGCGGTTGCTTGCTCATCAGCAACAATGCGGTACAACTTGCCGACTTCAAGCGATGCCTTATAACCCTCATTGTTAAGGCATAAAGCAAAGTGAATGGATTGAGTTTGTTCTGTTTCCATCATCAATCTAGAGATGCTAACTGAGCTTAAATTCCCTATGATTCAGCGCCGCAATTACCCAACTTACACCGCCCTCTTCGTCTTTGCGCCAAAGCGATTCGCGCCTTCAATTTTCTGTCGCGTCTAAATGGTTAGGTTGGGGGCTGTGTGGTTCTGCACTTTTGCGAACATGCTCAATAAATTCTGGATAGTTTTCCAAATCGTCCACAGATTGCAATGGCGGCGTTTCCACCCAGGTGGCTTCCGCATGTAACTTGTCTACATAGGTGTAAAACGCTTCTTGATCATCTCGATGAGTCAGCACGTAGGTATGTAAATCTTTGCGAGTCATCGTTTTGAAGTCAGGCTTATTCATTGCGTCTTCTGCTCTGACGTAGGACTTTTGGACACACTTGCACCACACACGCTGATACAAGCCTAGCATCCGAATTGAAACTGAATATTGTCATTACAGTTCGATTTGTATAGGGTTCTATCCTCTTACAAGGTTTCTCTCCGGAAACTGCTGAACAGACTTGTAGTGCAAGCTGTCGTGTTTGTGGGTTTTTCAGATGAGAAAAGTCCAGGAGTTTAAATACTCGGCAATCTACTTGAAATGGCTCTCACTCGTAGCGCCAAACTTTAATGGTGCGATCGAAGCTGGCACTGATCAATGTCCGGTCATCCTGCCCAAAGAGTACAGAACTAACCGGGTCAGCGTGTCCAGGTTCCAGAGTCGTTCTTTTGCCAGAGGGTAGATTCCAGAGTTGCAGGATATCGCTGGCGATCGCGATCTTCTTGCCATCGGAGCTAAAAGCGATGCTGTTGACTCGCCCAGAATTCACATCCAACGTGCGGTGGCGACGAGACTTTAAGTTCCAGAGTTTGACCGTTCCATCCCAACTGGCGCTGGCAAGGGTGGCGCGATCGGGACTAAATGCCAGGGCAGAAATTTGGTGAGTGTGTCCGTCTAACGTCCGCAGTTCGTTCCCCTGCTCCCCATCCCAAAGTTTGATGGTTAAATCCCCACTGCCACTGGCAAGGAGGCTCGTTTGGGCTTCCCCGTTGTCCAGGTGTGAGAGTAATGGTAAGTCGTCATGATCATCCCTAACGGGCATAGGGCTGAAGGCAAGGGCATCCACGCGGTTCAAGTGTCCGGTTAAGCTGTGTCGTTTGTAGCCGTTGGACAAATCCCAGAGAATGATGGGATCGTAAAAGCTGCTGCTAGCGAGGAGTTGACCATCGGCGGAAACGGCAAGGGCAAGCACTGTGTCGGAATGCAGCGCCAGGTTGGAAAGTCGCCGCCCCGTGTGGACATCCCAGAAGGCGATCGCTTTGTCGGCGCTGCCACTGATCAACACTTTGCCATCGGGAGTAAAGGCGATCGCGGGGATGATATCAAGATGTCCAGTCAGCGTGCGAAGGGGTTGCAGCGTTTCTAAATCCCAAAGTTTGATTGTGTTGCCGCTGGTGCTTGCCAGGATTGGTGCAGTTGGGTTGAGCGCCAGGGCATAAATTCGGGCTGGACGTTCAAAGGTTTGAATCCACTTCCAGGAGGGAGTCAGACGACGACGAGATTTGATCTCAATCGGCGGTGTGTCAACCTGGATGGGTGGCTGAGTAGGCAGCACCGGAGCCACCACTCTAGGACGACGGGCAATGCGGAAAGAGGGCTGCATGGCGGGGGCGGCAACTGCCTGAGCCTCATAAACGGGTGCCGGATAATCGTTCGGTGTCGCGACTCGAACAGGAAGGGGCGGAATCGGTGGGGATTGCGCGATCGGGGCAATGGAGGAACCTTCCAGATCTTGCAAAACTTCCGCCGCCGACTGATAACGTCGGGAGATCGCCCGTTCCAGCAAGCGATCGAGAATGTAACCAAGTTGATCGCTCATCGGTGCTACTAAATACTTGCGCCAGATCCACTCATCTGTGGATGGATCAAACAGGTCGTAGGGTGAAATTTTGGTGAGCAAATTGACACAGGTCACACCCAGGCTATACAGGTCGCTGGCGAATACCGCCTTGCCCCGTGCTTGTTCGGGTGCAACGTACTCTGGACTGCCGATCGTCGTTCCGGTTTTCATCGGCTCTAAGGCTTTGAGAGACTTCGCCGCCCCAAAATCCACCAACACCAGACGACCAATGGATAAAATTCCTGGTTGCGGCTCGCTGCTTTGTTGCATCTCGTAAAGCAAGCGACTGGCATCCGCCACCAGGTATTGCCGTTGGGCAGCAGGCAGTCCGGTATAGCGGATGAATTGCATCGCTAGCTGCTGGCAACGGGTGTAGAGCGGGGGGGCAATGTCTTTGGAAGGTTGGGACAGGCTAAATCCTAACAACTCATTGAAGCGGTAAGATGGGCTGACGAAGTTGCGAAAACCTTGCTTGGTTTCGATCGCCAATGCCTGTTGCAGTAAAGTCCAGTCCATTTGCCCCGATCGCGGCAAACTCATGCCCAACTGCGCCCCAGTGATGATAATGTTCCCTGGCTTGATATCTCGATGAATCACATTGTGGGAATGGACAAAATCCAGAACCGGCAGGAGTTTCGCCAGGACTTCGCGCACCTGCGATTCGATAAATGCCCCCTGCTCCACCAGCGCATCTGCCAAATTTTTGCCGTGAATAAATTCTTGAATCAGGTATTGATTGCCTTCCTGATTGAAGTACGCCATCAGTTCGGGAATTTGGGGATGATGTCCCAACTCCTCTAGCCGCACCGCCTCCTGCTCAAACAAGGACAATGCCTTTTTCAAGTTGCGGGGATTCTGCGCCACGATCGGCAAAAATTGCTTAATCACACAGCGCGGCTTAGACGGCTTATCTTCATCGATCGCCAAAAATGTCCTGCCGAATCCCCCCTGTCCAATCGCTGCGATCGCCCGATACCGATCTTTCAGGATCAACGTTGCTCCACAACTGCGACAAATCCTCGCGCTATCCGGGTTGCGCGGCTTGGGACAATCAGGATTGAGGCAGTAGGTCATGAACCGAAGATGCGCCAGATAAAGCCTATGATAGCCGTCTATCTTAGATTGAAATGATCAAGTAGGGTTGGCGACTGGCGTAATTATCTACATCTGATGATTCAAGCTCTTAATCGTTATTCCAGTTTTCGGTGGGCACCAGGTCGGCAATCCGATCGCGCAGGAGGAAACAATTCGCTTCTAACTCCCGCTCTACGACGATCCATTCGCGCCAAGGTAAGTACTGAGACAGGACATAGATGGGTTGGTGGCGATCGACCTCACCTCGTTCAAGCAGTTGCCGAACTTCATCTTGAATCAGCGATAGGTACTGAAGGGGCATAAATAGACCTCCAATGATGCGCTCCTACAGCCTATGCAATATATTTGCTACGAAAACAAAAACTTAGATTAAATGTCGTCAGATGAATAGCTTGATCAGGCTTGTGTAACCAGAGTTAGGGTTGTAGCAAAAAAATCTTTACTGTAGGAAAGTGTGTTTGTGAAACCGACTCAGATCTGACTCAGATTTAAATGTCTCAGGGCACAGCACTGCTATGCCCCAAAGCAGCTACGAACCACAGATACAAGAGCGGGTTTCCAGATTGAACCGATAACCATGCGGCAAGATATGCAGCTTCACGCCACACAATGCCAGAGGCTCGTCTCTCAGCAGTTCCTCCACATTGTTATGCGTCAGGTTAGAGACATCAACGATCGTGACAGAACTTTCCCCAATCACCTCAACTTCGTGGGTGTTGATGGCGATCGCGGTATTTTCATCAATCCCAAACCCCAGCACCGCAGGCTGTTGCGCCACAGCAGAAAGGAGTCGTCCTAAGCGTCCCCGTTGAGCAAAGTGTTGATCAATCACCACGCCAGGGAAAAAGCCCATCCCCCGCTCCATCCGCACAGTTTCTAACTTTGGATGACTTTCCGACTCCCCTTCTACGATCATCGTATCGGGCATCATTGCAGCCCCAGCACTGGTTCCAGCAATCACCGCTCCTTCGGCAAAGCGTTTGTGTAACGCGGCATCGAGCTGAGTGTCTTTGATACATTCCGTAATCCGAGCCTGATTCCCCCCAGTAAAGAAAATGCCTGTTGCCTGCTGAATACTCTCGATCGCCCGTGGGTCATTGGCATCATCCCGCGATGCCGTATCGACTACGCGCACATCCTCCACGCCTAACCGCTCGAATACATTCAAATAGGTTTCGCCGACTTCTCCTGGTAGTCCAGTGGCAACTGTCATCACGGCAATGCGAGATTGTAACCCCCCAGCACGACGCACAAATTCGCGTAGGATTTTACATTCTCCTTCCTTGTCTTCAGCACCACCAATAATAATTAACTGACCGTAAGATTCTGGCAGTGCGACATTTTCAGGATCAACATTTTCAGGAGCGACCGCGATCGACCCCTCTTCTACTTGCGTTTCCATACTGATTTAGTAAGCCTAGTTAAAATGGGATAAATTCAATGATTCCTGACATTCCCTTTAGATTTAACCTTCTTTAGGTAGAGATTGATACATTCCTTTGGCGCTTTCTATGCTCTACGAGCGGCAAAAATGCTGACTTTGATGCGCTCAACGCGGGTATCCGTTGTAGGAAGAGTCCTGAAATCAATTTCAGATGGCAACGACAAGGGACACCTGGAGGGCGATCGAGATAATGTTGGCGACTCAGAACATTGGCATTTTCTAGTAGCAGTTCAAGGTCTCGCGAGTATTCCGACCGGTCGTGGGATTGATACCCGTCGCGCGATCGCACAGCCCATCTAAAACATCTTGACGCATATCTACCCCGGTAAAATCTGCCCCGTCGATCACCGTCCCGTCAAATCTGGCATTAAAGGCAAATGCGCCTTCCAGATTGGCATTGCTCAAATTGGCGCGGCTAAATCGAGCCGTATCCAGGGTGGCATTTCGCAGGTCTGCCCCTTCTAAATTTGCCCCAAAAAAGCTCACGCCTCGCAGATCTGCACCACTCAAGTTACTTTCTCGTAAATTCGCTTTGGTGAAGCTGGAGTCCGTCAGCACTCGACCGGAAAAATCTGCTCCAACTAAAAATTCTTTATTGTAGTCTTCCGCTTGCACAGGAGTTGCCAAAACAACCCAGCTAATCATGCCAGCCAGCACGATCGCCAACACCTTACTTGGTTGTTGTCCAAACCACTGGCTAACATTCCCCCAATCCATGAGAATGTAGGCTGAGAGCGATGTAACAGTTTTGCTTAAGAATTTCGTACCCATTACGACATCTAGATCAGTGAATGGTCTGCAATTTGCCCATTGATCATCCTAGCCGAATCCGTGAACTATCTATCCCGCCCCTTAAAACTGCAACACACTGTCACTTTCGGTGACAATTGAAAGGAACGAAGGGGAAAAGCCACTCCTCTACTCACCCACTCCTCTACTCACCCACTCCTCCCCATGTTCCAATTCCTCCTTGAACCTCTGCAATACGATTTCATGCAGCGATCGCTGCTGGTGGCGGTTTTGGTTGGGATCCTGTGCGCGGTGGTGGGGAGTTACTTGATGGTGCAGCGGTTGGCGTTACTGGGAGATGCCATCAGCCATTCGGTGATGCCGGGGTTGGCGATCGCCTTCGCCCTGGAAGCCAATATCTTTATTGGGGCGTTTATTGCCGGAGTCATTAGCACGTTACTGATTGCCTTGATTCATACTCGATCGCCCATCAAAGAAGACACAGCCATGGGAATTGTGTTTTCTGCCTTCTTTGCTCTGGGAATCATCCTGATCACCACGATTCAGAAAGAGAACAAGGTAGATCTGAATCACTTTTTGTTTGGCAACATCCTGGGCGTGAGTTGGGAAGATGTCATCAGCACTGTCGTCATCGCGGCGATCGTGGTTGTAATTATTGTGCTGTTGTTCAAAGAACTTCAGTTTTATACCTTTGACCCCGTAGGAGCGCAGGCAGCAGGATTACCCGTGAACCTGCTCAACTTTGGATTAATGATCCTGATTGCGCTGACCATTGTTGCCAGCCTCAAAGTCGTGGGAGTGATTTTGGTGTTGGCGTTGCTGGTGACACCGGGGGCAACTGCCTACCTGCTGGTGACGCGGCTCCACCAAATGATGATGTTAGGTGCCGTGATTAGCGTGATTTCCAGCGTTAGTGGGATGTACCTCAGCTACTACTTCAACCTACCTTCCGGTCCCGCTGTTGTCCTCGTTTCTGCCATCTTTTTCATCCTGGCTTTTTTATTCAGTCCTCAGCATGGACTCCTGACCCATCCTCAAGGCAATATCACCAGTTCTCCCCTGCTGCGGGAAATTAAGAGATTGATTCGGGGGGCACGATCGTCCCGTTAAATGATCACCACCCCGTTAAATTGCAGATGCTGATAGCGATTGCAGTTGAGTCACATAGGAAGAAAGGACGGTCAGTTTTTTCCAGCCTCGCAAGTGAGCATACTCTACACCTGAAGCATTTTGTGCTTGCAGTTGCGCCTGTAAAGTCTTGACTTGGTCTAGCATAACGGGCAATTCCTCCCGCACTCGCTGCCAGTAGATCTGGGGGAATAGGGTGTAATCAAACTCGCATTCTCGAAAAACCTGCTCGATCCGGCGATAGCGATACATTGACCAATCACCCAAAACCTTCCAGGAAAGCGGCACATCACTCGCCGTCCGCAGATGCCGAACTTTCCAGCGCAACCTGGGAAGATACTCGTTCAACCAAAACTGCATCATTTTGCGGTAGTTAGAATTTTGGGGGGCCGTTTGCTGAAGAATCTCTTCGCGGCGAACTCCAAACCAGTCGAGTAATTCGTTGGGAAAGTAGCAGATGCCGCTAACAGCATCTTCTTGCAAGTCTCGGAGGTGGTTGTAAAACTGGTCAACAACTCCAAAATGACAAGCCGCAGTACCATAGCGTTCTGGCAAAAAGGGCAGAACTTGAAAAAAGGCTCCTGCTAAATCCGTCAGCATTTGCTCGTAGCACTCACAGGTATAAACCTCTAATGTGGTCGCGTTGTAGCGATCGAGGGCAGAGAGGTATTGGTTCCAGGCATGAATTGGTTGCTGGTGCAGCGGTTGACCCTGAGCATCAAACCAGCGATCGCGAATCGCTTGCAGCATCCAGGCATAGGGCGATTGCCCGTCGATCGTGCCCGTGTGTAGTAACATTTGCCAGTTCCCTAGAAATTGTTGAAACTCAGCTTTTGCAGGGCAAATCAACTCCTGCTCAGCTAAACGATCCACCAACCGAATCCAGCGAATTCGCTCGACCCACTCTTGCCGCACTGAATCCTCTAACTGCATTACCCAACCTGCGTTGTCCTCGTCCTTTAAGGAATCATCAGAGATCGAATGATAATCCGACGAGCCAATCAAGGTGGCGATCGTCTGCGGTTGCGCGTACTGAGTAAAGTTAGAAGCGGCATCGAATTCTACTGGAGACTCTAGTGCCGCGACTGCCAGCCTACTGTTGAACAATTTCATACTTGTTTCGATGCCTTGGATATTCGATAGAATTCCCAGGCTCTACAGCAGGAGAACGAATTCGCAAATATTTCAATCAGAGTCAACCTTAGTTTAAGTCTTGTATAAGAAGTCAATCTTTGACTTGCAATAATTAACCTGGCACCACCTTTTTTCACCCGTAGAAATACCGACGCACCCTCAACCCACTATTGATAGCAACTGCTTGACTGGTCAGTATTACGAACTTGCAGTGTCTAAAAAAACTCTCTTCAAAGGTGCTCTTGTTAGTTCGGGTATCTTTACTCAAAACGGATAGAGATGACTTGGTATAATCATTCGACAGCTTGAATATGATTTGGGGTGTAATTAGGACTGTCTCTGTAGTGTCACAGTTTGATCGCCCCTCCCCAATGCCGCTGCAATCCCTAACGAATTCGTGAGGACTCTGTAAGTTCATGTCTCTATTTGATTGGTTTGCAAATCGTCAAAAGTCAGGTCCAATTAGCAAAGAGCGGCAGGAGCGTGAAATCGCAGATGGACTGTGGTCAAAATGCGAATCTTGTGGAATCCTGACCTATACCAAAGATCTGCAAGCGAATCAGATGGTTTGTCCTGAATGTGGACATCATCCCCGTATTTACAGTGACGATCGCATTCGCCAACTAATCGATGCCAACACCTGGATGCCAATCGACACTGGTTTAAAAGCCACAGATCCACTCAAGTTTCGCGATCGCAAAACCTACAGCGATCGCTTGCGAGAAATGCAGGAGAAAACCAAACTGCTAGATTCCGTTCAGACGGGTATTGGGCGTTTGGATGGCTTGCCCGTTGCCTTTGGAGTGATGGACTTCCGCTTCATGGGTGGCAGCATGGGGTCGGTCGTTGGTGAGAAATTAACCCGCCTGATCGAACGAGCTACACGAGAACGAATACCCGTGGTGATTGTCTGCGCTTCGGGAGGTGCCCGAATGCAGGAAGGGATGCTTAGTTTGATGCAAATGGCAAAGATCTCCGGCGCACTCCAGCGGCACCAGGCAGCGCGATTGCTTTATATCCCGGTGTTGACTCATCCCACAACAGGCGGAGTCACAGCGAGTTTTGCCATGCTGGGGGACATTATTTTGGCGGAACCCAAAGCCACGATCGGGTTTGCAGGGCGGCGAGTTGTGGAACAAACCCTGCGCGAAAAACTACCCGATGATTTTCAGACGGCAGAATACTTACTGCAGCATGGCTTTGTCGATGCGATCGTTCCCCGCACTCAACTCAAAACCACCCTGGCTCGCCTGATTCGCCTGCACCAACCAGCAGCGACTCCCACCCCACCCTTACCCGTTCATCGTTCAGAAGGTCGTCCCGTGAGTATCACAACTCCTGATTAGAGGAATCTCCTACCACGCTTGGGAAAGGGCACACTCAGTGGCATGATAGTTTTACTTACCCAAGCCACACTTAAGGAGAACCATGTTCAAGAGATACATTTGGCTTGCTGTAGCCACTGTATTCTGCGCCTTGCAACTGTTTGTTGGGAACGCGATGGCGACTGAATTGGATGCGGCAACCCGCACCGTACCCCTCAATGGTGACGGTGACACAGTTACCCTGAGCTTAAAGCAAGTTAAGGAAGGAAAGCGTCTGTTTCAATACGCCT
>JANRIN010000268.1:0-32208 GCA_033764965.1 Leptolyngbyaceae cyanobacterium bins.302
ACAAAGCCTTTGGGATGCCGCAAACAGGCGATCGCTTGGGATGGCGTTAACCGCCACTGAGTCCGCTTTGCCAGATGGAAACAGCAGGCAATGCTCCAATCTGATAAGAAATGCCTCAGTTCTAGCAACTGTCGCAAGCGCTCACTGGGGGAGAGCGGTGCGTAGGGGGCTAATTCCCCTAAGCCTTTCACCTTTTCCAGGTCGGAGTTGCGATCGAGCAAGGTTAACAAGGCTCGCTTGCTGGGAATATCTAGCGTGTTATCTAGAATTTCTAGTCCCTTGGCTTTGCTACTACGGGAATTGGATTGCAGGTTAAAAGCCGCTGCCTTGATTGCGCCGATGGGATACAAGAACTGCATCAGCATAAAGACTCGTTCCTGGGCATCTGCTTGTAACCCTTGCAGCGATCGTCGTAACAAGTCCGCCTCAATCAGTCGCACTTTTTCCTCTGCCAGATCCAGCAGCCCCGCATAGATTTGCCCCGTAAACATCAATTCCTGATCGATCAATTGCTCCACACCGCTACGCCCAATCTGATCCAGGACAGTCTCAATCCCAACTTCACCTGGCATCTCCAGCAAAATGCGTAAAATGTTGCGGCGACCAATGCCCCAGGCAATTTTCAAGTGGGAAATTAAAGCATCCAACGCCTCAATACTGCCAATTTGTCCTACAGTTTGCCACGCACAAAGCCGTACAGGTTCTGGCTTTTGCACATCCTCTGCCAAATCGACCAGTAGGGGAATCGCCTCATTGTCCAACCGCACCAAAGCATTCATCGCCGCTTCACGAGTCGATTTGTAGTGCAAGCCCAGGAGCAACGATGGGTAATAGTCTTCGAACCGAGTTGCCGCGATCGCCTCCAAAATTGCCCGCCGCACCCGCAACGACTCATCCTGGAGCAAATCGGGAATGTAAATTCGCAACGCTTGCAGATACACCGCATCTCCCAACGCCTGACAACCCACCATGCGTTCTTTTTCTGATTTGCTGGTGAGCATTTTACGTAGGGTTTGGGTTGCTTCCGCTTTCTGGTTTGAGTTGCCGCGCCGCATCATCAATGAAGCTGCCGTACCCCGCACCACCGGATCTACCTCATCCTGCAAATAGGGACGTAACTTCCGCACATCCGGCTCCTCCTCCGTCAACCATACAAATCGCAACGCCACTGCTAACAACTGAGGCGGTGGAGACTGGTCAACAATTTCCTTCACATATCTGAGATACGCCGGATTCGGATACAGCAGCATCGCCTCCACACTTTTTTGCTGCAAATTCGGCGAAAACATAGACAAATGAGGCGCGAGCACCTCGCTGGCACTTTTAGGATCGACTTTACTTAGCAGATCGATACAGGACTGTTTCCGGTCCTCCGGTCCCGGCTTCTCCAGGGTTTCCACGACCCACCGCCGCAGTTCCAACTCATCCACATCCAGATTGAGTTGCCCCCGTTCCGCACTGATCACCAGCAAGTTGACGTATTTTGCCCTGAGCAACAAAATGACCAACACCCACACCAGCGACAGGACGAGAATTGCCGGAAACAAGGAATCTAAAGAGCTGATGCCCAAAAGCCAACTTAGAGCTACCAGAACCAGACCGGTGATTCCGGTGGAAATCGGTTCCGCAATGCCTCGTACTACCGCTTGAATATGGCTACGGAAACTATCTGGAATGGGTTGAAATAAAACCGGACTCACGCTGGCAAACAAGGTGTAGTGCAGCAGTTCATCGTAAAACTTGAGCAACACCAGCACAATAAAAATTGGCAGCGTCCAGCCCAGATCAGTCACCAAGGGAGTTTTCCAGGCAAGACTGGAAATTGCCAGGGCGCTTAGGATGGCGATGCCTCCCGGCAGCAAAACGGACGTAGCAAACACCCCAACTCGCTCAATCAAGCGACTGGAAGCTAACCACTGAGTTGCCACCTCAAACAACCCCAAGATGCCGTTAAACACACCCAGAAACGCGGCAATCTGCCCCTCTGCTCCGGTGAATCGCTGTTCCAGAGCGTCCTGAAACAGAAAATCCACCAGCAGGAATAGGACTTGCGCCAGGATGAAGAACATGAACAGCAGCACGACATAGCGTCGCAAGGGACCTTGGAGGGGGCGGTTGGTTGAGTAGTCTACTAAGCGTTCTTCAGCATCAAGCCGTCTGCGATAGAAGTCTGGAAATGCCTGGCGATAAGCACGACTAAGGTAGAACAGAATCGCTGCCCCGATCGCCATCATCACGGAAGACAGCACCACCACATTATTTAATCCCACCAGCGGAATCAAAAAGCTGAGGGAAAATCCGCTGACCACATCGGCAACCAAAATACCGCTACTGATTAGAGGAAAGGTGCGCTTGATCTCCCGAATGTTAAAAAGCTGATTAGCGGTAATTGAAGTATTCAGATCATTTAGGACGTTAATCGCCTCAATCCACAGGCGCATCAAAAAAATGGTGATCCCAACGATGCTCACTTTCCAATCGAAGGGGTAAACCTCTCCTGCTGCCAAGCCCACCCAAAACAGGACAAGCGGTGCTGCCATCAACAGGGCGGTAATCACAATCACCCGTCGCAAGGGGAGGACACGCTGCAATTGGGAGTACATGAAACTTAAGCCAGAACCGATCCCAGCACTGGCGATGTAAATCCAGGGCAACCCTTCAGCTCTAAATCGAGTCAAAAACAGGTCGGTGGTAATCGCCTCTAGCCACACCAGCCCGATCGAGGTGGCGGCATAGAACGCAAACATGAAAAATGTGCGTTCAGCCTCTTCCGATCGCAGGTTTACCCACTGTAAAAGCCTGCGTCCGCCCTTCGTATTGGTTACCCACTGATCAATCAGTCCCATTTGAGCTATGCCCGCACGTTAAACCGCTCAGCCTCGATCGCAAAAAAGGACACTTGCTCAATTAAAGTGCCCTCCGTCGCTTTTATTGTAGATAGTGAGTAATGATTTGTTTCAGAACTGGCTGGTTTGCCACCCTTACTTCTTCGGAGCCAGCAACATCATCATATTGCGCCCTTCTTGCTTGGGAAACTGCTGCACTTCAGCGAACTCTTGCAAGTCGTCTGCCAACCGAGTTAGCAGATCCCGTGCCATATCGCTATGCTGAATTTCCCGCCCACGGAACATCACGGTCGCTTTGACTTTATCGCCATCCTGTAAAAAGCGCTTTGCCTGATTCAGCCGCACATCGTAATCGTGCTTCTCAATCTTGTAACGCATCTTTACTTCTTTAACTTCTACGGTGTGTTGCTTCTTCTTGGCTTCCTTCGCCTTTTTTTCCTGCTCAAACTTAAATTTGCCGTAGTCAATGATGCGGCAAACGGGCGGATCTGCCTTATCCGTAACCAAAACCAGGTCGAGTTCTTTTTCTTCTGCCAGTTGCAATGCTTCTCGCGGAGACATGATCCCCAACTGAGAGTTGTCTGAGTCGATGACTCGAATCTTGGGAAAACGAATACGTTCGTTGATGATGGGGATGTCGCGGCTTGGTATTGGTCTATTTCCAGTCACAGGCAGTGTTGATTAACGGTATGTTTAGAGGTTGACAACGGTCGTCTAACTTGTAGCAGATCTACTTTAGTTTTAGCTTAAGAACCAGCGAAAGCCAGATTGCTACGGATTAGCTTTAAGGTTGCGGATTTTTATCTTACTTGGATTTGCTAAAACAAGCATTATCTGTCATTTTACTGATTCCTCACAAGCACTAGGGCTTTGTTCATGAAAGTCCAAGTTTACCTGAGGAAAAAAGCTTGACAGCGATCGCTCGGTGATTCTGGCGGTCAAAGTTCGACAAGATTTGTAACATTAGAAGGTAGAGACACATCGACGAGGAATGCGTGAAACCAACTCCGACCTGGCATCATCAAGTGGGGCATCAGCGGGACTGGATCTGGCGGGGCTGGCAAACTCGCTACACCTACCTGCGATCGCCCCAAGGAGACAGTTCCACTCCATTGATCCTGCTGCATGGATTTGGAGCCTCGATCGGGCATTGGCGACAGAATTTGCCCAAACTGGGAGAACACCATACCGTTTATGCCCTGGATTTGTTGGGGTTTGGGGCTTCTGAAAAAGTGACGGCTCCTTACGGCGTTGAGTTTTGGGTGGAGCAAGTGCATGACTTTTGGCAAACCTTCATTCGTCAGCCTGTGATTCTGGTGGGAAACTCGATCGGCTCTCTGGTGTGTCTCGCCGCCGCCGCCCAATATCCAGAAATGGTGTGTGGGGTGGTGATGCTTAACCTGCCAGATTCGTCGGTGCTAGAAAGTCCCAAGTGGCTATCAGGCACGCTTTCTTTGCTCAGTCCCGTGACTCGTCCCCTGCTGGGAGCAGCGAAGTGGGTTTTCACCTTGCCGCCCATTTTCAATACCGTGTTTTGGGCAATTCGCCAGCCCCGTGTCCTGCGCCTGTGGGCAAAACAAGCCTACGCCACCCCCACCGCGATCACCGATGAATTGATCGAGATCTTTTCCAGTCCGGCGTATGAGCGTGGAGCCGCCCGCACCCTGCGATCGATGGTTAGAGGCAAATCAAAAGTAACTGATCCAACAAAAGCTAGCTTTACAGCAAAGGCTATGCTTCCTTGCCTGACAATTCCCATGCTGCTGTTTTGGGGATTGCAAGACAAAATGGTGCCACCTTCGCTGGCGCGGTTATTTCTTAAATACAATCCCAACCTGAAATTGATTGAGATTGAGAATGCCGGACATTGCCCCCACGACGAGCATCCAGAGTTGGTGAATGGAGAGATTCTGAACTGGATTGCAACAGAAGTCACTCTTTACACCACAAAGCTAGAGGCTTGCCCCTGAGACGCTTGCCAACTGCGGGCATCAAAGTAGAGATCTTCCAAGGAGATGCTGTAGAGCGCTTCTTTTAATTTTTGGTGTAACCGATTCCAAAGGGTGAATGTGACCCAATCTTCTGCCTGGGAATCATCGGGCGCATGGCGAGGTAAGGGATCGATCGTTTCTCCCACGGATTCTAAGATTTGCCCCAGGGAAATTTGAGCCGGAGGACGAGCCAGTTGATAGCCGCCCTGCGCTCCTCGCATCGATCGCACCAAACCTGCCCGCCGCATTTCAATCAGTAGTTTTTCCAGGTAAGGAGCAGGCAGTTCTTGCCGTTGGGCGATCGCCCTCACCGAAGTTGGACCAAATCCTGGCTGCAAACTCAAATCCAGTAAAGCTTTGACGCTGTAATGCCCACGCGTGGTTAATTTCATCTTAAACAGGTTTGCATTTGCCGGCACGAATCAAACCTACTCGCCGAGCGATCGCTTCAGCTTGGGATGGGTAGGGTCCCCATTGTTCCTTAGCGGGAGGGGCAGATTGTTCTAAAGCGGGAGTTACTGGTGCGGTTGGGACGATCGTGCACTCTCCACTTTCCTGTTTAACGACATACCATGTTTCTGTCTCGTTCATCCTTGCCTCCTTTAAAGCCGAAAGAGACGTTCAGGGAACGCCTCTTTCAGTTTAGGCAGGATAAGTCACCTGGGTTTGAGTGGTTTCCCACAGTTTCATCACCAGCAACTCAGTTAAGTGAGACATTGCCGTGACGAACACGCCTTCTTCCGCCTCTACAGCTTCTGCCATCCAGCTTCCCTGCACAGTCAGTTCAACGTATTCATCATCCACGGGCGCGATCGCCATGACGCTGTATTGCTCCAGTTGCAGCGATCGCCGCAATTGAGCCAACCCAGGCGTGTTCGCATTCAGCAAGAAGGAAGCGGTGCCCGGTTCAATGTGCAACCGTTGCCCTGCCCGCATTGCCAAAACCACTCGTTGAGCAATCAACACTTCCAGAGGAGCCGCTGCCCGCTCCAGATGTAATCCATTTTCGGTATAAGTCAGCTTCAACATTCCTTTGTCCTCAGAAGGGATGGGAATTAGGGGATGGGGGTTAGGAATTAGGGGATGGGATGAGTGAGTGAGTGGAGTTCCCAAGCCCTAACTCCTTTCCTGGTCTTTCCAAAACTGTTCAGCGAAGGCGATCGCCGGGTGCATGGGCGGTTTGGGCTTGGTGGCAAGCTTCATTCCAGCTTCCGCGAGGGTGCGATCGCTCTTTTTCAAATTGCAAGGTTCGCAGGCAGCAACCACGTTATCCCAGGTGTGGGAGCCTCCTTTCGAGCGAGGAACGACGTGGTCGATCGTCAGCCGCTTCGGGCTGCCGCAGTACTGACACGTATGATGGTCGCGCCGAAACACCTCGCGACGGTTGACAGGGGGTACTTTCCAGTGCCGCTCTGGATTGGTTGCGGTCAGACGAATATGTTCAGGAACGTGCAAAACAAAACTGGGCGATCGTACAGTCCATTGCTGAGTGCCCATGCCAGGAAACGGTTCTGCCTGTCCGGTAACTAACAACACTACCGCTCGCTTCAGGTCAATTCGGCAAACGGGCAAATAGTTTTTGGAAAACACCACCACGGAGTTTTGCAAAACAGCAGGCTGAATCGTCTGCTGAGTGTTGAGTTGAATGGTCTGTCGAGGCTGCATGGCTCAAATGCTCCTTAAATGAAAAACCCCCGCTTCTGATAACCAGGAGCGGGGGTTCTAAGCTCGATTGCTTGGTACCTAGGTGAGTCCAGGCTGCCACCTGAACGTTCCGCTCAAAGGGTGTAAATAGAGTTGATCTCGATTCAGTAAGCCTGAAATCGTGACAAAAATTTCGCTAAAAATACTGCCGAAGAAAATTGGGTTAAATCCTGCGACTCTGGATGCACTGCCCAATTTGCCTCTACCGAGGAAACCGCCCCACTTATAGGCAAACAGCGCTGTCGCCGGATGCCCGCTGGCGGGTCGGCAAGACATGGCGCTGAAAGTGGATAAGTGAAGTATCAACATCGTGGAAATCGGGAAAAGGTTTACTGAGGAAATGCTATGTTACAAATCTACTGTAAAAATACTACAGGATGTAGCATTTACTTGTCTACAGTGAGATAAACAATTTTGGTTAGAGCTATTCCGGACGGAGTTAATCAAAAATTTGACTCCTACTAAGAAAAACTCAATTAAACCGAACTAAGAATTCGGGTTTCGACTGCGCTCAGCCCACCGAATTAGGATTTTGAGCGTTGAGCGGAGCCGAAACGCATCTTCTCCTTAATTTTGCTTGTCTATTTAGGTACTTTCCACAGCATAGACATATCCATCACGCTTTGAATATGCTCATACAAGATTCCATAGGCGATGTTTAGGATAGTAGATTAAATAACCTGCTTAGGCTGGGTTGAAGTATGAAACCCAACGCCCTCATGGATGTTGGGTTTCGCAAACTCAACCCAACCTACAAAAGCCGATGTTGTTTAATTTCCATTCTTTAGTGAGAATGAAGGGCGATGCGATTTCCTTCAGTATCCTCAAACTCGGCAACCCAACCAAGTTCTCCGATCAATGTTTTGGGGTACAAAGTTCTGCCTCCATTTGAGTTTACTTTAGACAAAACTTCATCAATGTTGTCCGTATTGAAGTAGACCAATGACCCCTTAGTTGTGGGAATGTAGCTTTCTCCTTTTGCCAGAGCACCACTAATCCCTGACGCATTTTCATGGATTGGGAACCATGCCATCTCGTTGCCATCCACCATCGCCCGCTCAAAGTCGTGGCCAAAGACGTGTTGATAAAAGCTCACGGCACGATCGAGATCATTAACTGGGATTTCAAAATAGCCAACAGGATTCTTCATTGTTAATTTCTGCTTTCTACCTGAACCAAAGCAAATTTAGTACATTAGCTCTAGCTATTCAAGATGGATATGTTACGTACTGCTTATGATTGAGATAGATTTTTGCTGTCAAGGGTATGACTGACGACGAACTAAGACAACTGATTGCCAGTAACGCCCGTGCTATTCAAGCTTTGGGCGACCAAATTTCAGAATTAACACACAACATCAATGAATTGACTGAAGCGGGTCGGCAAGCACAGGCAGAGCGAGAGGAATTACGGCAAGCAACGATCGGCATTGCCAATCTACTCACGTCCCTGGACAGCGATCGCCCGACCATCCTGCGAAAGCTAAACACCATCGAGCATAAGGTGGATCAACTGCTGGAACGGCAGGACAACGGGACAACAGAATAACGTGAGCGCAAACAAGCTACTTCTCCGCTTCTCGGATCAGGTCACTCCAGGTGGAAATGGCAAGAAACACCAATCCCACAGTCCAGGCGATGCTCTGGCTACTGGTGGCAATTAAAGCACTCACCGCCAGGATAATCACGGCGGGAAGTTTTTGCTTGACCAGGCGATCGCTCGTGTGGCTCAGGTCATGCCACAAACGATTGCGCTCGGTTAGGGTGCAGTTTCCCAGGAGGTGGCTAACGAGCATTCCCGTAGTCAGCAGCGTATACAAACGACTACGGGTAGCATCAGCAAAATCAGGATTCAGGCTCAGGGCGCGATCGAAGTCAGCGATCGCGGCTTCCACTCGTCCCATCCGGCGCAGAACTAAGCCGCGTTGGTGCCAAACGGTAGCATTTTCTGGATTCAGATCCAATGCCTGGTCATAGCTGGCGATCGCTTCACTGTAGCGGTGCAATTTTTTCAAGGCAAAGGCTTTATGGCTCCACAAATCGGCATCATCGGGCTTTAGTGCCAGTGCTTTCTCGCAACTTTCGATCTCATCCTCAAACTGGCGCAAATCCCGCAGCAGCAATGCGCGAATCCGCCAGGGATAGTAGTCTTCTGGTTGGGCGGCAATGGCTTGATCGCAACTGGCTAAGGCAGACTCGCGCCGATTCAGCTTTGCATAGGCAATCGCCTTCAAACTCCAGGCTTTGGAATTATTCGGTTGCAAATCCAGCGCCGTTTCCAGAGTTTTGAGTCCTTCTGGGTAACGCCGCAGGTCAAACAACACAGAGGCACGATCGCACCAAAGGGAGACTTTTTCGGGCAACAATTCCAGCGCCGTATCATAGCTGCTCAAGGCAGATTCGGTCTCACCCAATTCTCGCAACACGTCACCCCGCCGTTTCCAGGCTTTAGCATCGTCTGGTTTCAGATCTAGCACCTGCTCATAGCTGGACAATGCCTCGTTATATCGATTCAACCGTTGTAGGATGTTGCCCCGGTTGCGCCATGCTTGCAGATGATCCGGTTTCAGTTGCACCACCTGGTCATAACTATCAAGTGCGGCAACATCCCGCTGCAATTTTTCCAGGGAAAGCCCCCGGTTGTACCAGGCGGTGTGAAAGGTAGGGTGATGCTCAACCGCTCGATCGTAACTGGCAAGGGCGGCTTCATACTCGCCCAAATGATGCAACGCAATGCCGCGATGATTCCAAGCAGAGTATCCTGCTGGGCGAATAGCAATCGCCCGATCGCAACTCTCCACGGCTTCTTCGTAGCGTCCAACCCGCTTCAAAGCATCACCCCGATCGCTCAAGGCACGATAATAATCCGGCTTCAAGTCAACCGCATGGCTGTAACACGCGATCGCATCCCCAAATCGCTGCTCGTCTGCCAGCGATCGTCCCTGCTGATAGTGCAACAAGGCTTTAATCTCTGCTGGAGTTGTTTCATCTTGAAGCTGCCGCTCCCGTTCTTCCGGCAACAGATTGGCATAGCGTTGATACTCTGCATCTGAAAAGTCATCTGATTGACTCATCGATGATCCCACCAAAATAGTAGACTGACGAATGGATTTGCTAGCGAAGGAACCTTATGAGCGCACAACTTGACCCCGCAACGTTGATGAAAAAACAAGTTGGAGAAGCGGCTGCGGCAATGGTGCAGTCAGGTACTATTGTAGGCTTGGGAACTGGGTCAACGGCGGCATTCATGATCCAGGCGTTGGGCGATCGGCTCAAAGCGGGCGACCTCAAGGACATTCAAGGCATCACCACGTCATTTCAGGGAGAAGTGTTAGCGCGAGAATGCGGCATTCCCCTCACAACTCTGGATGTGGTGGATTATATTGACCTGGCGATCGATGGAGCCGATGAGGTCGATCCCAACTTGAACTTGATTAAGGGCGGCGGCGCAGCCCATTTTCAGGAAAAATTGGTGGAAGCTTACGCCAAACAATTTGTGGTGATTGTGGATAGCAGCAAGCTGGTAGAAAAGCTGAACCTCAACTTTTTGCTGCCTGTGGAAGTGGTGCCCAAAGCCTTGAATCCTGTGACCAAGGCGATCGAAAAACTGGGGGCGCAAGTGACCCTCCGCATGGGCGTGAAAAAAGCCGGACCCGTCATCACCGATCAGGGCAATCTCATCCTGGATGTGAAATTCCCCAACGGCATCGACCATCCGGCTGAACTGGAACAAACCCTCAACAACATTCCTGGCGTTTTGGAAAATGGGCTGTTTGTCAACCTGACCGATCTCGTTCTCGTGGGTGAAGTCATTGACGGCAAACCCTCGATTCGCGAAATCAAGCAGTCATGAATTTACGTACAGTCACTGCGACGAGGTATGTCACGCCACTACGGGAGGGTGGTTCGCTGCCAGCGATCGTAGAAGCGGATGATGATGGACTGTATGTCTTGAAATTTCGGGGTGCTGGTCAAGGAGCTAAGGCGTTGATCGCGGAACTTGTGTCCGGGGAAATTGCTCGGGCTGTGGGGCTACTCGTGCCAGAGATCGTTCTGGTTGAACTGGATCGTGAACTTGCTCGCACGGAGCCTGATCCAGAAATACAAGACCTGATTAAAGCGAGTGTTGGACTGAATCTGGCACTGGATTATCTGCCAGGTTCCATCACGCTTGATCCTGTTGTTGAAACCATTGATGCCGAGCTAGCCTCTTCAGTGGTCTGGTTAGACGCTTATGTGACTAATGTGGACCGAACACCGCGCAATCCCAATCTGTTAATGTGGCATCGACGACTTTGGCTCATCGATCACGGGGCAGCCCTTTACTTTCACCATACCTGGAACAATTACCTGACTCGCAGTCGCGATCGGTTTCCTGCCATCAAAGACCATGTGCTCCTGCGTTTTGCTAGTGCACTTCCAGAGGTAGATGCTAACTTAACTGATCGGCTCACGCCTGAGATCATTAGCACTGTTGTGCAGGAAATTCCTGATGCTTGGCTCATGGGGGAGTCGGCTTTTAATGGGATAGAGGAGCATCGAAATGCTTATATTGAGTACCTTTTGAGGCGGCTAGAACCACCTCATAGATTCATGGAGGAGGCGATTCATGCCCGCTCCGTTGACGTATGACTATGCCATTATTCGTGTCGTTCCTAAGGTAGAACGGGAGGAGTTTATCAACGTTGGAGTCGTTATTTCCTGTCCGGCTCAAAAGTTTCTGGAAGCCTGTATTGAGCTGGATGAGTCCCGTCTCATCGCGCTCGATCCGACCCTTGATCTGGACACCGTCCACAGCTATCTAGCGGCGATTCCAATCCTTTGTGCTGGAGGAGCACCCGCTGGGGCGATCGGTCAACTTCCACCCAGAGAGCGGTTTCATTGGCTAGTGGCACCTCGCAGTACAATTATCCAAACATCGCGGGTTCACACAGGAATTTGCACCCATCTGCCTACTGTGATGGAACGGTTGCTTGATCGCATGGTACGCCCGTCACAGGCAAAGCCAAAGTCCTGTTAGGGTTAGTGTGGGTAAAACGATCGGGAGTCAGAATGCTAGATGCGGCACAGAAGCAGAACTTACGCTGGCAGTGGGTGTTAGCAACGACACTGGGCTGGCTGGCTGCGCCGATCGTTGGTTTGCTGGGGCTGCTGGTGCGAGAACCAGTCGCTATGTTTGCTGTGATGCCCTTTACCGGGTTTGTGCTGGTGGGAGTGGCGCAGTGGTTCGTGATCAGGCGCTACATTCACTCCGCCCGAATGTGGGCATTTACGGGCTTTCCCGCTGGGATTGGGATTGGAGCGATCATCGCCAGCCAGATTTGGGCAAAGCTTGCCACCGCAGAAGTTGTTGTGTTCTTTGTGGGACTCGCGGCTCTGGGAGGTGCTTTGCTAGGAATCAGTCAATGGTGGTTGCTGAAGCCCCATAGCTCAAAAGCACAACGCTGGATTGTCGTGAACCCATTGGCGTGGGTGATTGGGCTGATTCCCGGAGCAGGCATTGCCTTTCTGGGGATGGTGGTTGTGGGCGCAGGAGCGGGACTGGAGCGGGCGATTTGGGCGATTATTGGGGGAGTGTTGACTGGGTTGGTGGTGGTGGCGATCGTGGTTGGCATTATCACCGGAAATACGTTGGTTTGGTTGCTGAACTCATCCCATTCAGCAAGCAACCCAGACGAACTGACAGAGCTTTAGGGTGGAATTGGGGTTAGATTTTATTTTTTCCTTGAAGAGCCAATATACTTCTTAGACGAGAATGCTAAGATTCCAGTACATTCAGAGCTAGGGAAAAGCTAGGGGTTGATCAAAGAAACTTTGCAGCGTTGATGGCTCTTTTGTCATTGGTCACTCGATCTCAAGACTTAGCAAAGTTCGCTTGGTTCTTAACGAAATCTGGTATTTTCCGGTGGGATGGGCAAAGGGGCTTGCTTCATTAGTCCAACCCTTGCTTGAATTGTTTAGATAGGGGCTTTAATCAACGCATTTATTAAATTTTTGGTGCTGCCAGTGCATTCCCAAAAATCTCAGAAGATTGATTTAACACAAGATTATCCGTGTCCCTGCCGCCGAAGAGGACGACTAACGCCAATTGCTTTGACTGAGGCATTTGGTTGCAATCGGTGCCAGCAAATTTTCGTGGTGGAAGATAACGGACATATTTTGGAGCAGTTGTCTGGCACCTACCCTTACAAGCGGGCTTGGCGCTGGAACGGGCATCAGTGGGTTGCAGTCAACCCAGGTTTGACAGACAGTTATCTGCCCGTTGCTCTGGGGATCACGCTGATCATGCTGATCATTTGGCTACCATTAGCCCTAAACTCAAAGTCCAATTCTTCTTTGATTGTGCTGATTGCAGGCATCTTGCTATTAGCCATCTTGCCTGCGCTGATGGTGTTGCTGGCATATCGGCGCTAACCCATGACGACCGATTTTTCCTGGCTGACTTCTGACCCGATCGCGGCTGTGCAGTCTGCCCATCGAGCTTCTATTTCCCTCGCCACAACCAAGGGTATGCTTCGGAGTCAAGCAGTTGCGGCAATGGGAGAGGCACTCAAGCGCAGCCAGAACGAGATTTTAGAGGCAAACACTCTTGATCTGGAAGCCAGTCGTGAAATGGCAGTGCCAGATTTAATTCTGGAGTGGTTAAAACTCACACCGGAACGAATTCAAACGGCGGCTCAACTGTTGAAGCGATTGAGTGAGTTACCTGACCCGATCGGGCGGGTGATGGATGCGTCTTACCAGATCGATCAGTGTCAAACCTATTCTCAACTCATGCCGTTGGGGGTGATTTCCCTGATCTATGAAGCCTTTCCCGAATTAGCCGCCCTGGCAGCGGGACTGTGTATTAAGACGGCAAATAGCCTGGTACTGAAGGGAGGGAGCGAAGCCAGTCATTCCAATCAAGCGATCGCTCAGGCATTGTGGGGCGCGATCGAACAAGCAGGACTGCCTGAAGGCTGCCTCCAGGTGTTGTCCTCAGATGAAGGGGCATCGGTGCGGGATTTGATCGTGCAGGATCAGTATGTGAACTTGATCATTCCCTATGGTCGTCCCAGCCTGGTACAGCAAGTGGTGCGGCAGGCAACCGCCCCCGTTTTGCGATCGGCGATGGGCAATTGTTACCTGTACTGGTCGCCTTCAGGCAGTTTAGAGGCAGTGCGCTGGATTATTTTGGACAGCCATCGGAGCGAACCCGATCCGGTGAATGCGATCGAAAAAGTCTTGATCCATCCAGGGCAGAATCCATCCTCTCTGGTGATGCTGTGGAATAGTTTGCGCGAGAAAGGTTTTGAGTTACGAGGCGATCCAGTCTTAGTCAAAGAATTTCCAGATTTGAAGCCAGCGGAGGAAATGGAGTGGCGGCAGGCGTATCTGGATAAAATCATTGCTTTCAAGATTGTCGATAGTTTGGAAGCAGCGATCGCCTGGATTAATCTCAACAGCAGCGGTCACGCCGATTGTTTGGTGACGGAATCCTATCAAGAAAGCCGTCAGTTTGCTTTGGGCATCAACAGTGCCTCAACCTACGTGAATGCCTCGCCCCGGTTCTCTCGAAATCCGAAGCGAGGCGATTCGATTTTCCTGGGAATGTCCAACCAGAAAGGGATTCGACGTGGACCGATTAGCCTGCAAACCTTGACCACGACAAAACACATCATTCAAGGATTGGGGCAGTTTTAAGCAACCAAAAGCCAGATTTCTGATCTAGATCGGAAATCTGGCTTCTGAAACTACCCTTCTGACTCTTCTACTAACTTCACCTTGGTTGCCAGACCTAGCCGTTGGAAAAGCTGAATGGTCATCCAGGTGAGGTCGAATTCCCACCATCGCATACCGTGACGAGCAGAATACTGGTAAGCATGATGATTATTGTGCCAGCCTTCCCCATAGGTTAGTAGCGCAACCCACCAGCAATTCGTGGAGCGATCGCCAGACTCATAGGTGCGATAGCCAAACTTGTGAGTGGCGCTGTTAACTAACCAGGTGCAGTGATAAACGACGACCAGACGCACAAAAACGCACCAGACCACGAAGGGCCAGCCACCAATCAGGTACAGCAAGGCTGCAAAGGCAATTTGAATTGGTAGAAAATAATTATCTAAAAACTGATAAAAGCGATCGTCGGCAATATCTTTTGTGAATCGGGTGGATTCTTCTTCCGCTGGGACATCGTAGAGCATCCAACCCATATGGCTCCACCAGAAGCCTTTGCCCGAATCGTGATGATCGTTATTTTGGTCAGAATGGAGGTGATGGTGGCGGTGCAATCCGACCCACCAGATTGGACCCCCTTGCATTGACAGAGTGCCACAGAAAACGAGAAAGTACTCTAACCATTTGGGTGTTTGAAAACTACGATGCGTCAGCAAGCGATGCCAACCTAAGGTAATGCCCAAACCGCCCGTTACCCAATGCAAGAACACAGCGAGTCCGATCGCAGTCCAGCTAAAGTTGGCAGGCAGGAAGGCGAGGAGGGCAGCGCCGTGGAGGAGTGCCATAAAAATAATGACACCCCAGTCGTAGTTCAGTTTGTTATTTGAAGTTGCAACAGTCATGCATTCGTCCCATCGAAATTTACAGTGCCAGATTGGCGTAAGGTGGATAGCTCGACAAAAAATGTCACTAAAAGGATACCTCGCTCATTGTAAGAGTTTCTCAGGCTGCGTTGAACAGAACAAGGGCGGTTCTGGTTCGGTCGCAGATGAGCCAATGCAAGAAGTGAGGCTCGGATGAATAGCGTCAAACTTTTGGCAGAGGCAGAGCAGGCGCTCTCTCCAATCTTTTCTGGAATTGATTTTCAGGTCAAGAAAAATCTGCACCGAGTGCTGGAAGCATTTCGTAATCATCGAGTCGGAGCGCACCATTTTGCGAGTGTCACAGGGTATGGTCACAGCGACTTGGGGCGGGAAGTGCTGGATCGAGTTTTTGCTGAAGTGATGGGCGCTGAAGCGGCAGCGGTCAGAGTGCAGTTTGTGTCTGGAACTCATGCGATCGCCTGCGCCTTATATGGCATTCTGCGTCCAGGGGATGAACTCCTGGCAGTGGTGGGTGCACCTTACGATACCTTAGAAGAGGTCATTGGGTTACGCGGCAAGCAGCAGGGGTCGTTGGCGGAGTTCGGCATTCACTACCGTCAACTTAATTTGAGCGCACAAGATGAAGTGGATTGGGACACCTTGGCGTATGCAATCGAGCCACACACTCGCATGGTATTGATTCAGCGATCGTGCGGTTATTCCTGGCGTTCCAGCCTGTCGATCGCAGATATCGAAAAAATTGTGCATCTGGTGAAGCGCCAAAATCCAGCTACGGTTTGTTTCGTAGACAACTGTTACGGCGAGTTTATTGAAACCTGTGAGCCAACTGCTGTCGGAGCCGATCTGATGGCAGGCTCTTTAATTAAAAATCCGGGAGGGACGATCGTCACCGCGGGTGGATATGTGGCAGGACGTGCTGATCTGGTGGAGATGGCAATGTGTCGCCTCACGGCTCCCGGCATTGGCAGTTCTGGTGGAGCCACTTTTGACCAGAATCGGTTGCTATTTCAAGGCTTGTTTCTCGCTCCGCAAATGGTGGGAGAGGCGATGAAGGGCAATCACTTAACGGCTTATGTGTTTGACCAGTTGGGCTATCCGGTGAACCCGTTGCCCCTGGCTCCCCGGCGTGATGTGATTCAGGCAGTGAAGCTTGGCTCTTCCCAAAAATTGATTGCCTTCTGTCGGGCGATTCAGCAACACTCCCCGATCGGTTCCTACCTCGATCCAGTTCCCGCAGCAATGCCCGGTTATGAGAGCGAATTGGTGATGGCAGGAGGCACCTTTATCGATGGCAGTACTTCTGAGTTTTCTGCTGATGGACCCCTGCGGGAACCTTACACTGTTTTTTGTCAAGGCGGAACTCACTGGACCCATGTCGCGATCGCGTTGGAAGCGGCAATTGACGCAATCCAGGCGATCGCGGCTGAATAACCACAGGTTAGGCTGGAACTTCTTCCGTGGTCTTAGTTTCAGTTGGTTCGGTAGACGTTTCAGTTACGGGTTCAGTTGCACTCTCCGCCTCAGGAGATGTCGCTTCTGGTGCAGGTAACGCGGCTTCTGGTTCCGGTTGGTGAACATCAGCCGCAACCTGGACAGGTGCCTCGGCGACGGGTGCTTCAGCGCTTTCCGGGGCAGGCACTGGAGCCACATCAGTTGCAGCAACTTCTGGCTCAACCGGAGTCTCGGTTGCAGGTGCCAGAGTTTCTGCTACAGGTTCAACCAGAGTTTCAGTTGCGGGTGTCGGTGCTTCTACCACAGGTTCAGGCGCTTCTGTTACAGCAGCCGGAGTTTCTGCCACAGGTTCAGACGTTTCTACTGTAGGTTCAGGAGAGATTTCAGTTGCAGGTTCGGGAGTTTGCGCTGTAGCTTCTACCGGCTCCGGAGCGGTTTCGACCGCGACGGGTTCGGCAACTGCTTCCTCGATCGCCCCTGCCTCAACAGCCGGTTCTTCCGCCACAGGTTCTTCCAGCACAGGTTCTTCCACCAAATCCTGAGCTTTAGGCGGTCTTGGTCCTCGCATCAAAGCGGGATTCACAGGTGGTCTGGAGTCTTCCCGTCGATCGCCTTTGCCTTTCCCCTTACCTTTGCCACCCTTGCGATCGCGCTCTTTGCTCTGCTCCGGACGACTTTCACGAGACTCAGACGGCTGAGCCACAGTATTTTCACCTTCTGATGCGGCACGGGCTAACCGCTCAGACTTTTTGATTGGACGTTCTACCATATTAATTTCTGTTAACTACCACTATCCTACCGTCTTCAGTTGCGGCATCACCTTCTTCTTGAGTCGGATTTTGCCAGCAGTTAGCGTTCTTCCAGGCGGCGCTGCCATTCAGCATCGATCTTGTCTGCTTGCTCAATATCCTGCTCGATCAAATCTCGCTCGGTGGTGTAAGCCAAGTCATCTTCACTAATGTAGTGTTCAGCCGCAAATTGGTCCGCGTAAGCCATCTTTAGCTTTAAGGCAGCGTCGGCTTCATTCAGTTGTATGGCTCGTTCCTGACGATCGCGATTCCGTGCTTCGATGCGTTGATTACGCCACTGCACCCAGAAATAGCGAATCAGGGGAATCACCAGAAACCCAACCCCATAGCCCAGCAAAATCCAGTAAATGGACTGTACAAAGGCGACCAAACCACCCAGTTCAGCAGCAGCCCTCCCACCTGCCAGCAAATTGCCCAGGGTTAAAGCACCCACTAGGTTCACGGCTCCCAACCCGATCGCGCCCAGAATTTGCCCGGAAGATGCTTTGCTGAAGCGACGGGGAAACTCTTTCAAATAAGCCGTCACGGGAGCGAATCGCTGCTCGATCGCAGTGGTTTGTAACTCTGGAAATTGGTAGACTAGCCCCCCCTCCGGAGTCACTTCGGGTCGCCCGTTAAACCGCGTTAATACGGGCAGCATATACTCTTCGTACTCCAGCGCGTAGCCCTGTCCCAACTCATCTAGATAAGGGGCAATTTGTTCTGCAACCACAGCCCCCCGATTGTTCCGAATCACCGTGCCGATCGCCCGCCAACGCCGCTCCTCCAAGTCGGCGTTAGGGTTGCCATCGCCAAACAAAAAGGAGAACACCGACTCCAAGAAATTCATGGATGGTTTTTCATCTGAGCGACGACGACGGGATTCGTAGGGGCGATCGTCGTAGTAGTTGGGAGAGAAAAGCCAGAAAAAGTCAGGCGTAATCCACACATTTGGCATGGAAATGGAGCCACCAGAGTCATTATCGCCATCCCGGTTGGCGCTGCTAGCAATCACAATGATGAGAATGGCTATCAAGATCAGCAAAATGGACGCAATCAACACAATCCCAAAGGAAATTCGGATGAGGTAAAACAAAACCCGCCAGATCTTTTCCCACCACTCCTGAAGTTGCAAGCGCAGGTACTTGTTCCGCAAGATGGAACGAAACTCCTGTGGAAACAAATACACCACATCCCCACTTTCTGCCACTTGCAAATGCCCGCCTGCTTCTGATGCCAGTGCCAGCAAACCCTTCTCAGCCAGGTTTAGCTCCAGTCCCGCTTGAGTTGCCACATCGCCCACAGTGACACGGTAATCCAACCGTTCCACTGCTTTCATGATTTGTGGATCTAAAGTCATGGCAGATCGTCTCTCAATCCAAATTGATACTTCCAGTATAGAAAGTAGAGAAATGTCTCAGATAGGCGGAATACCGATTAGGCACGAGTAGCAACCTTAAGGTATTGAGGTAACAAATTGTTGGATCGCTTTAAGGTAAGAATCTTTTCCAGGGCGATAGATCCGGGCATGGTCTGCATTGGGAATGAGATGGAGATACTTTGGCGGTGATGCAGATTCATGGGGCAGCTTGAACTGCTGGTCGCTTGGCAGTTGCAAAAACTTGGGCGTGGGATGAAAAATCATTTGGCGTTGACGAACAAATAAAGCCAGACACGCCAAGCCATAGCCGATGGTGAGCATGACGACAATGAGCCTCATCCTTCTCCAAGTCTGATGTTTCATGCTGGTTCCAAGTCCAAGTCTCCTGGAAATACATCATGACGGGAACGCTTTTCGGAAAGAGGTTGCTTTGGTTAGAACGCTGAGGGTTTGTTAGAAGACAATCTCACACCTTCACTGGCTGTTAGCTGTTGGCTAATAGCTAATAGCCATTGCAGTTATTTCTTAACGGCTCCTAAAAGGCTAAAGATAACCGTGTTCGGCGAGGAAGGAGGGAGTTAGCTGATCGAGAGATTGAGGAACAGATGGAGAAGGCTCCCAGCGATCGCCCCCGGTTGACACTCCCTGGCGCACAAATTTCTCAACGTACTTGCCTAAAATGTCGCCCTCCAGGTTGACAGGGTTTCCAGGTTGCAACTGCTTTAAGTTGGTTTCGTTGTAAGTATGAGGAATCACGGCAACGGTGAAGCGGGTGCCTTCGGGGTTACAGTTGGCAACGGTCAGACTAATGCCGTTGATGGCAATGCTGCCTTTAGCAAGAATGTAGCGGGCGGCGATAGGCGGAGCGGTAAAAGTCATTTCCCAAGATGTGGACGTTTCCACCGCAGATTCCAGGTATCCAATGCCATCAACGTGCCCAGTGACGAAGTGCCCGCCTAACTTGCTACCCACGCGCAAGGAGGTTTCCAGGTTCACGGGGGCATGGTTGGCATGGCTCAGGGTGGAGCGATCGCGAGTTTCCGGTGAAATCACAGCCACAAAACCCTGGGGCAAGATTTCAACCACCGTGAGGCAAACGCCATCCACGGCCACACTATCGCCCAGTTCTAATCCTGGGAGGATCAAACTAGCCGTAGCGGGGAGACACATCACCTGAACCCGATCGCTTGCTAGCGATTGCAAAGTGCCCAGTCCTTGAATCAAGCCTGTGAACATATTAGGTGATCCTATCTATTGACGATTTCTGAAAAAAGCCCATTGTTTTTTGGCTCAAATCCATTCCCACAGCAATTTAGAAGTCTTCTTTACATTGCCAAATTTAGATGATGATCATCTAGGATTAGGGGATATATGAAGGCATACTGGATGTCAGATGATTTATCACTGTTATATTGACACGAAGCGTCTCCATATCCTGGTATAAGGTTCCCTCGCGTCAGGTGTTCTAGAGGCTAAAACAATGATTGAGATGAAAGTCGCTGGAATTGCATTGGATGCGGTCACGCGCAGTCCAATTGTGTTGTTGAGAGATTTCAGTGAACGGCGGGCACTTCCCATCTATATCGGCAACGATCAGGCAAAGGCGATCATCAACGCGATCGAAAATCAAGCTCCACCTCGTCCCCTGACTCACGATCTGCTGGCAAATATGCTAGAAGCCTGGGATATGACCCTGGAGCGCGTTGTGATTCACTCGTTGCAAGATAATACTTTTTATGCGTCCCTCACCGTCGCCCAGGGAGAGGTGAAGAAGGAAATTGATGCCCGCCCCAGTGATGCGATCGCCCTTGCCCTCCGCACTAATAGCTCCATTTGGGTGGTGGAAGAAGTGGTTGCGGATGCCTCGATTCCTGTCGATCGGGATGCCGATGAAGCCGAGCGCCAAGCCTTTCGTGATTTTCTCTCCAACCTGCGCCCAGAAGATTTCACCCAACGGGGCAAATTCAGCAACGAAGAAGCTCAGTAGAAAATTAGCCGGATGTTGCCAAATTGGATGAGCATAATGGGCAACAGCCATTATCATGCAATGCGTGTTTGAGTCTGGAAGTATCCCATGCAGAAATTTCGCTGCTTGCTGCCAATTCTTTTCCTCCTGACGTGGTTAGTTGTCGCGATTCTTGGCATCTCCTCGCCTGCCGTCTCTCAGCAACCCCGATCGGAAATTCGCGGCGTGTGGATGACCAGCAATGACATGGACACCCTGCGCGATCGCGCCAAAGTGCAGCAAGCCGTCTCCCAACTGCGACAGCTCAACTTCAATACCATTTATCCCGTTGTCTGGAATGCAGGCTACGCCACCTATCTCAGTGCCGTCACTCAACGCCAAAAGATTCAATCGTTCACTTACAGCGGTTTAGAAGGGCAAGATATCCTGGCAGATCTGATTGCTCAAGCCCATGCTCAAGGGTTAACCGTAATTCCCTGGTTCGAGTTTGGCTTCATGGCTCCCCCCACCTCCGAACTGGCAACCCAGCATCCGGACTGGCTGACGCAAAAACGAGATGGCAGCCAGACTTCCATCAGCGCAGCGGGAGAAGTGGTTTGGCTCAATCCCTTGCGTCCAGAGGTGCAACGGTTTATTACCGATCTAGTGCTGGAAATTGTGACGCAATACGATGCAGACGGCATTCAGTTTGATGATCACACCAGTTTGCCCAGCGAGTTTGGCTACGACAGCTATACGATCGCCCTCTACACCAAAGAAACGAAAAAAGCACCTCCCACCAATGCTCAAGATCCGGCATGGGTGAAGTGGCGGGCAGACAAAATCACAGCCTTTATGAATCGGCTGCATCAAGCCGTCAGCGCCAGAAAGCCGAAAGCAATTTTCTCGGTTTCGCCGAATTACTACGATTTTGCCTACAAACTGCAACTGCAAGATTGGCTGGGCTGGGTGCGGCGCGGCATTGCGGATGAAATTATTGTGCAGGTGTATCGCCCAGATGTGGAAAGCTTTGTGCCCCAGTTAATCCGCCCCGAAATGCAGGAAACACAAAAGAAAATTGCCACTGCCGTTGGCATTATGACTGGACTGCGAAACAAACCTGCGCCGATGTGGTTGATTCAGGCTCAGGTGCAAGCCGCCCAAGAACGGGGGTTGGGGGTCGCCTTTTTCTACTATGAAACCCTTTGGAACTCCACGGCAGAAGATCCAACCAGTCGCAAATTGGGCTTTCAGGCACTCTTTCCCACTCCCGCTGTGCGATCGCCCCTCTAAACATTACCCAACGCGGGTACTGTCCTTTCGTTTTTCCTTTTTTAAGCTGGAAACGTTGAACGAAAAGGTAAGTTTCCTATGACGGGTCTAATCGTTGGCATTCGCAGACCAAACACGGTGATCAAATCTGCCCCAGTTGAAAACAGCAAAACTCTATCACCAGACGAGAAATTTGATCTGATGCGAGGGCAAACGCTGGAAGTGAAAGACGTGCGGCGGGCTGAGGGAGACCACTATCGGATTGAACTCGTTAGTAGCCAGAAAGGGAGCGTTGTCTGGTATGCCTATGCTCCTGATGTGCGTTGGATCAGCGATCGCCGTGATAGCCGCTTCGTCAGTGCCGAACTTGGTTCAGAACTGGAAGAAGTTTTGGCAGATGCGTAGTGCACGAACGCTAAATAAGGTCTAGCCCTATGAGGTGGAGCACGTCTTCACCTCTTTTTGTTTCGTAGATACGATAGAAGCATTAAGCAACGGATTTTCCATTACAACGCTATGACCTTGATTACAGCTAAATGGACGCTGGACGAATATCACCGCATGATTGAGGCGGGCATTTTGAGCGATCGCCGTGTGGAGTTATTAAAGGGAGAAATCGTTGAAATGCCCTCAGAAGGAATGCCCCACGCCTACTTCAGTACGGATGCGGGAGAATATTTGGCGCAATTGCTAGGGAACCGAGCAAAAATTCGCCAGGGGAAACCGATTACGCTGCCCAACACTTCTGAGCCGGAGCCAGATATTGCGATCGTGCAACCGTTAGGACGAGAGTATCTAGACCATCATCCCTATCCAGAAAACATTTTTTGGCTGATTGAATATTCTGATGCCAGCTTAACGAAAGACTTGGAAACCAAGCATCAAATTTACGCCGAGGTTGGAATTCTTGAATATTGGGTAGTCAATTTGAGAAAGCGGCATCTTGTGGTGTTTCGCGATCCTGAAGATGGAGAGTACGCCACGAAATTCACCCTAAGCGATGGTGCGCTTTGTCCCGTTGCGTTTCCTGATGTGCCTGTGGCGATCGCTCAAATTATTTCGCAGTAAGTAAGATAGAGCAAAAAATAGGAGGAATTTTTGACAGATACCATTAGAAGTGTCCAGCCCCCGATGGAGTTTATTCCGCCTGCATTTGATCCCAGAGTGCGCCGGATGGTGAATTGTATATTGCCGATCGCCACGCAACGACTAACTACGCTGCAAGCGATCGAAGCCACGAATGTCGAAACCCTGGCAGACTTGTATCACCAGTTTCAAGCGGGGAAAATCCGGTTTTTGCTTGCCTTTCGCCATCCTGCCTCAAAAGACCCGTTCTGCTTAGGCAATCTCATCTGGAAACTGGTGCCCGAAGCGGCAAGCCAGAAGAACATTCCCTTGCAACGCCCAGTCCATTCTCACTTTATTTACGATCGCGGCATTCCCATCTGGCTGGGAGATTGGGTCAAGTGGCTCTTTCCTCGGCTGGGCGGCACTCCTATTCATCGCGGCAAACTGGATTTAGTGGGTTTACGCTCTGCCCGTGAGTTATTTGTCAATGGCAAGTTTCCGTTAGCCGCCGCTCCTGAAGGCGCAACCAACGGACACAACGAAATTGTGAGCCCCCTGGAACCAGGCATCAGCCAGCTTGGGTTTTGGTGTGTGGAAGATTTGCGGAAAGCCGGACGGGATGAGCAGGTGTTGATTGTGCCTGTGGGGATTAAGTACCGCTTCATTACGCCGCCCTGGGAAGAACTGGAAAAAATCTTGACCCAACTGGAAGCCGATACAGGGCTGGAGCCTGTCACCCATACCAGCGATCGCCTGAACGAACACTTGATGTACAAACGGTTATACCGCTTGGGTGAGTACCTGTTGTCGATGATGGAGCACTACTACACGCGCTATTTTCATGTCACGCTCCCCACGCCCGCAGTTACCACCACTGGCTCTGATACCAAACCTTCGGTACTTTCCAGTGAAGTGTTTACAGCTCGCTTGAATACCTTGCTGGATGCCGCGTTGCAAGTGGCAGAGCAATTTTTCAACCTGCAACCGAAGGGCAGCGTGATCGACCGCTGTCGTCGGTTAGAACAAGCCGCCTGGGACTGCATCTATCGAGACGACCTCAACCTGGAAACTGTTTCTCCCCTAGAAAAAGGCTTGGCAGATCGGGTGGCAGAGGAAGCGGATCTGCGGGTATGGCATATGCGCCTGGTGGAAAGTTTTGTGGCAGTCACGGGGCAGTATGTGCGGGAGAAGCCCACGGTAGAGCGGTTTGCCGACACTACCTTGCTCGTTTGGGATATGGTGGCTCGGATTAAGGGAGGCAACGCCTTCAAACGTCCTAAGCTGGGTGCCCAAAAAGCCTACATCACGATCGGGGAGCCAATTTCCATCTCCGATCGCTGGGAAACTTATCAGGGAGGACGCAAAAATGCGAAACAGGCAGTTGCCGACCTGACGCGAGATTTGCAGGTAGCCCTGGAAACCATGATTGAGGAATTGTAAACCTCGATTCATGCTTGTCAAAGGAACGCAGTATGCAGCTAATTTGCCCTCACCCCAATCCTTCTTTCCTTCCTAAGGCTACCGTGTATACAGATCTTGCCTTAACTCAAAGACTCTACCGGGGGACTTTCCCCCGCACCCCCGCTTCGTGGGTTCCTCACTCCCCCACACCCCCCGCAAGGGTTGTTCTACTCGCTCCAAGACTCTGATCCAATACTTCAGCCTATTGAGTCAACGACTTGTGCGTCTTAAGTCAAACCCTTCGGTCTTGGGGAACGAACCAATGCTGCGCTTCAAACCAATCCACTAATGCCGGAGTAGAGGAAAAACACGCCAAAAATTAATGACACAATGATCACGATCGCGCGATTGTTTTGGGTCAACCAGGCGGAAACCTGAGCAAGTAAAGCGGTGGAGCGGGTGGGCAGAACGATCCGAATCACGATCGGGAGCAATAACAAGGATTGAGCCAGCACAATAAAGAGCAAAAATGCGATCGTGCTGGTGGGTTGTCCTAACTGGGCGGCAGAGATCGTTGCTAGGGCACTGAGGGTGAAAACCCACAACTTGGGAGCAATCAACGGCAGCGCAATCCCAATTCCCAAGGCTTTGAGCGGGGTTGAACGGTCGATCGCGGTGAGCCACTTGGGGGGCGGATCATCTGGGTCAACTTCTTTAATCCATTTTCTGTATGCCGTAATCAATAGGAGAATGCCGAGCACCAGAAGCAGGGTCGAGACAATTGGACTTTTACCGCTAGACACTGAAGAAGATCCACTAAGCACCAAACCAAACAGCAATCCTTGTAGCAGGCGTGTCGTTGTCATACCAGCAACATAGGCGATCGCTTGCAAAAGTCCCTGATTGGGACTTTTCAGGAACAATAACCCAATGATAATTTGCAATGGCACCACAGCACTGCCGATCACATACGGTAATAACGCAACCAGCGCAGTTTCCACGAAACGCTCCTGATTTGGATTTTTCTTGGCTTCAGACTCTAACTTAATCTCTCAACTAATAATTTTATTTCCAGGTCGATAGTTTGTTGTGGATTCAGGTGTAACAAATGGTTGCCTGTATTAATGGCGTTGCGGGGGGCTGTCCAGGGTTCTAGACAGTAAAAAGGCTTGCCTTTGACAGTCCAAAAGACGACAGCGGAAAATTCGGGGCTGAAAGAAAGGGTGATCCGCTGCGATCGTGCCTCATCCACCACACTCGCCACATGACTGGAAATTTCCGTAAAAGCGGCATCAATTTCATCCAGGCTGAAGTCAAATCCCCCTGTGTAAGCCTGCACCGATTTGGTCACATTATCGTCGTACTGGCTGGCTGGAATATGGAGGCGCAGTTGAGACTTGTCTTGCACAGCAAAGTAGGGATGGAAGCCAGCCGAGAAGGGCATTGGCTCATCTGAATGATTGGTGTAGCGTTGATACAGCGTCAGGGTGTTCCCTTGCAAGATGTAAGTAAACGCCAGCTCAAACTCAAAGGGATACACGGCGCGAGTGTGCTCGTTGCTGGTTAAGCCGATCGTCAGGCGTGCGTCCTCCGCTGTTGCCTGCTGATCCAGAACCGTCCAGGGCAAGTCACGGGCAAAGCCGTGCTGTTTGAGGGTGTAGGTTTGTCCGTTGTGGGTGTAGGTGTTGTCGGGCAGGTTGCCGCAGATGGGAAACAGAATGGGATTTCCGCCCCGCACAGATAAGGCGGGGTCTTTGAACCGTTCTGCATCCAGGTAAAAAATCTCCTGTCCCTGCACCTGCCAGCGAGTCGCAATTCCGCCCCGTTCTGGCACTACTTCCAGTCGGGTTTGGCTGGTTGGATCTGCAAGCACGTAGGTTTGATACTGGCGAGATTCGGCAGCGATCGTAAACATAATCTTTTCCTCACCACATCATGGGACCAGCGAGAGCGACTTGAAGCGGTTCGGCTTCATCCACCTCAGGCTCAGCATCGGCTTGAATCATAAAACTAATAGAGCGATCGTCGGGTTTGCTGCCCTGCGTGTTGGGTTGCGGCGGGGTTTGCTCAAAATTGAGCGGCGTGGTGTTGGGCGAATTTGTGAACGAGTTGCTCGGCTGGGAAAAGCTGGGTAGTTGAGGGCTAGGGGAAGCCAACGGGTCAGCCCCACTGGGCGCAGTGGCATCTGGCGGCGCTGTGCCGGGAGTAATGGAGTTCGTGGTGGGATTGACTGGTGCTGGAGGCGTATCCAGATATGCGTCTGGATTGAGTGGATCGATCGTCGGAGCAGGCGCAGGGACGGGCACTGGGGTTCCCCCATAGCCCGGTAACACGTTCAAATTTTCTGGATCCGGGGGAGGTGCCATTTCGGTGGCTCCGTCCGGTTGGGTGGGAGTCGTTAAGGCATCGGGAGCGGCAGGAGTTTCCTGTCCTTTGGTTCCGGCTCCGGGTAGTTCAGGTTGCAGCGCATCGGGGGAGGGCAGCGGCGAACTTTCAGGCAGAGGGGTGGGAAGAGAGTCGAAACTGGGGGTTGGGGGTTGGGGGTTGGGGGTTAGGGGAGTGACGGGTGGTGTAGTGGTATCGGGAGTGGGGGTGGCAGGAGTCCGGGCATCCAATACGACTGAGGTGGGCATGGGTTGTTTGAACTCCGTGGAGATCTGGGTCAGGTGATTTAACACATCTTTCGCCCGATCGCCCTGAATCACTTTGGGCTGGTAGCCTTTGACCTCGACGGGTAAAAACTCCACTTTCATTTGTTTGTCTTTCAAAGCAACCCGCAACACTGCCGTATCGTAATCAGTGCGGGAATTGCCGCCAAAGATGAAGTTGCCCAGGGAGTAGGCGATCGGTCGTCCTTTGTAAACTTCTGCGCCCTGCAAAACGTGGGGATGATGACCCACGACCACATCAGCCCCCTGATCCACGGTGAAGTGAGCCAGTTTCACTTGCCAATCGGCGGGAAAGTCTGCCAGTTCTTGTCCCCAGTGGTAGTTCACCACGACCCAATCTACCTGGTCGCGGATGGCTCGAATGTCTTCCGCAATGCGATCTTCGTAGATATTGTTGACTCCGGGCTTGTTCGCCTCGGCTCCGTACTCTTCGCCCCAATAGGCAAGATAGGCGATGCGCTGCCCTTTCACATCCACAATTTGAGGACGACGAGCATGGGTCACGTCATTTCCTGCACCCATGTATTCAATTCCGGCGGCTTCCAGGTTGGCGATCGTTTCCTTTAGCCCTGCTGCGTCGTAATCCATTGAGTGATTGTTTGCCAGTGTCACGATGTCGACTCCACCTGATTTAAGGACTTCGATCGATTCTGGGTCAGCTTTGAAATTGAACTGTTTCCCAGGCATGGGAAGGGTAGCGCGGGTGAGAGGATTTTCTAAGTTCACCATTGCCACGTCTGCCTGTTGATATTCCGGCATTTGGGCGAAGGTTTGAGCATACTGATTGCCCATCACCTCTTTAAAGGTTTCCGCTAAGGTGACATCCCCGGAAAACATCAGCGTGACCGTGGGATCTTGCGGATTCGCGACTTCGTTATGTTTCACCACAGAGACGGTTTCCAGGGCAGTACGAACCGTATCCGGGCGGGTGGGTAGGTTGCTGGTTGGAGCTTTGGGTTGGGAGGACGCATTGGCATCAGTTTGCTCAACCGGGGCACGAGTGTATCCCATGATGCCGCCTACCATGACTGCTGCAACCGCAGGACCACCCACCAGCAAAGCACGAGTGGTTTTGAGGCGATTTTTGCGGCGGGAGGTCTGCCGAATTCGCGATCGCAATTGGCTATGGTGTTGTCGCTTCAACCGACTGGCAGGCGTGACAATCCGCACCGATCGCTGCCACACCAATTTTTGCGGGTGTTCCAAAAACCGAGCCGCAATACTGGCACCCTCAATCAGAGGCGAGTTGAGTTTCCACAAGCGATGGCAAATCAGTCGAATTAGTTGATCTTGCCAAACCCGAGGCGGGTTTGCCGGATCAAGGGGAAAGTCGAACTCCACAAGCAACTTCAGGGAACCCGGACGTTTTGCCCCCACACGGGCACGAACACCGTGGGGCATCAGGGCTTGATTCAGCCAGGTGGCGATCGCCCTGGAGTTGCCTCGCCTCGCCGACTCAAACACCGATGTATAGTGCAGACTACTGGACTGAACCATCCTTACCTCATCCTCACCGATCGCCGATTTAAGCTAATATTTGCCTGCCGACCTGCTAAACACTTGAACTACTTTAACCATACCTGGACTCAGCTAATTCAGGCACTATCTAACAGACAAAATCAACCCTATTAATACTCGGAAATTCCTGGTTTGAACCAACAATTTGCCAAAATCACGATGTAGTTTTTGATTCATCCACAATCTCAAACTCTTCCCCCAACTCTTGCCGCAACAGATGCAACACTTCTTGCGCCGCAACACAAAATTGTTCTGCTTCCTGCTCACTCCAATGGGTCAAATCTGGCGCATTGTCCCAATCCAAAAAGGTGTCATACCAACTGAGGACAAACTCCATCCGCTTTTGCAGCGTTTTAGAAATCGGCAGGATCTCACCAATCACAGGTAAGTCCTGGAAAAGTTCCTGGGCTGCTTGATTCGCACTCCAGAGGCAAACGCCGGAACCAAAGCTGAAGGAGTATCGCAGTTGATACATCGGGGAGTGGGGATTAGGGGATGGGGGTTAGAAGTTGGGAGTGGAGGCAGGATTGGGTCTCAGATGGGCATGGGTTGGCTGGCGTGGGAGCAAAGTACTTTATGGGTTTGTAGATTGTATAGAAGCGGCGGTTTGACCAAACAGAATTTTACGGCTTTCTTCGTTCACGGTGGGGCGATCGCTGCTGATTGCCTTGCCTTTCTCATACGCCTGCACCACCGCTGGACGATCGCCCATTGTTTCAAACCAGCGTTTCAGGTTGGGAAAATCTTCTAGCTTTTGCTGTTGCCGCTCGTAGGGCACAATCCACGGGTAACACGCCATGTCGGCAATGGAATAGTCGCCGGCAATATAACTGCGTCCTTCCAGTTGACGATTCAACACACCGTAAAGCCGGTTGGTTTCGTTGACGTAGCGATCGATGGCGTAGGGGATTTTTTCGGGTGCGTATTGGGTGAAGTGATGATTCTGCCCTGCCATGGGTCCCAGCCCGCCCATCTGCCAGAACAGCCATTCCAGAGTTTTGTGGCGATCGCGCAAATTGGGAGACAAAAACTTTCCAGTCTTCTCTGCCAGGTACAGCAAAATCGCCCCGGATTCAAACACAGAAATCGGCTCACCCCCATCCACAGGCGCGCGATCGATGATGGCAGGCATCCGGTTGTTTGGCGCAATCTTGAGAAAATCGGGCTTGAACTGATCTCCCGCTCCAATGTTAATGGGATGGATTTCGTACTCCAGTTCTGCTTCTTCCAGAAAAATCGTGATCTTGTGTCCGTTGGGGGTTGCCCAGTAGTAAAGCTCAATCATGGTGGTCGGTTGCCTGCTTTGAGAATCCAAGCGGATTCTACCGATTCCAGGGCAGATGCAAATCACCCAGCAAGACGGAATTTCCCAGGAGGAGCATAGGGATACCGCTCTTCCTGCAACGAGTGCGGGATGTCAGATCGTTTCAAATCTGTTCAGGTTAACCGTCGTTACCGCTCTGATATCTGGGTCTGGTGTTTTCGGCAATTTGAGCCGTGTTGTTGGCGGTATACATGGCAGCAACCATCGACTCCAAAACAACGCGGAAAAACAACACGTATAACAAGAAAAATAATGGAGCGACAATTAACGCTCCGATCGTTGCCCCAATTCCCCGGGGTAAGGATGAGAAAATAATGCCAAGTGCGGCTAAGGTTAAGAGCGCAACGACGATCGCGTAAATGACTCCGACAATGCGCGGCGTGATAAATTCCGTGAAAGAGAAATCAAACAAAACTTGAAAAAAACCTTTAGAAGATGAGCGTGCCATTGATTCCTCCACGGATATAAATTTGCAGGCGAATATCATCCATAAATTACAATTTGGCTTTGTCAGATGCAGAAAATCTTGCTAATTTTTTGGATTAGCTTAAGATTTCTTCATTGATAAATTTCTACTTTTAGACGAAAGTGTGTGTGGCGACGCAGCAAACACTTGTTCAGCGGTGAAAGGAAGAGTTTGGACGGTAGGAGATTTGATGGCACTGGTCTTTTAAGAGATGAAGCTAACAAAGCCACGGCTAGTCAACAACTCAAGCATCAAAACTGGACGACTAATGAATCCCATCTTCATCGCTGGTGTTGTGTTTTTATCGAGTCCCCAATGAGGTTTAACCCAGTTATGCACCAACTTCTGAACATCGAGCACACGCTGTAGCCCCTTCAGATTCTTGGCATACAAATTCTGTCGTCGTCGATAGGCACTACTGCGTCTTCGTAGGGCAGCATTCTGCGCTTCGTTATGATTTGCATGCCCCTCAGAGGCATCGCTGATTGCCGTAAACGGATGCTCGACTTTTACCCACTCGACTCGACGATGTCCTTGCGACCCTTTGATTTTCATCGCCACTTCCAACCCTTCGCGCCAGACTTTACGATGCCCATACTCACGGCTCACGTCCCCTGCCCTTAAGTAAACGCTGGCAAGTTTCCACAGACTGTTGCCGTAGCGCCGTTCGCCATCAGTAAACCAGCGAATAAACGTGGCTGGCTCCGTCCACTCCCAAGTCTGTTGGGTGACTTGTGTAAATAGCTCGGCGCTCTTTTGCCCCGCCTGTACATTCACCCAGTAGCGCGTCTGCCGTTCGATGAAGTGGATTGTCCAACCTTCTGACTCAGAGGGGGGGAAGGTTCTCGCCGACGCGAGTGTAAACTTCATCCCCTTCAACCGTCACATCCGCCCCCGCTGGCGCTGGCGGTGACCATGCCTCTAACGTCTGGGCTACCCGTTCTTCCCACTGAGCAATCGTTGAGTGAGACTTGCCAAACGCCCGTCCGGTCGCTCTCATGCCCAATCCTTCGGTTCGCACATTTACCGCAGCAGCAATGATGCTGCTTGGGGTGCGCAGACGCGACATCGGGGTGCCCGTACGGTCATTAAATTGACGGCGACAAGCTTGGCACAAATACCGCTGCAAGGATATGCCATCTTGCAGGGAAGCCTTACCGTTTTTAACCACGTTCTCGCTCTGGCAATGGACACAGTTCATGGCTTCATCCTCGTCACTGTGCCTATTCTATCAATCCCCTTTTAAGAGTCCAGTGCCAACGAGAAAAGAGGTATCTTCAGCATCTTTTAGCTCAGCTAACCAATCCATAGCATCATCATTTTCAAAAGCCGAATAACCTGAAGCTCCCATTCAATATTCTCCTCAACAATCCTATGCTACAAATCTTGGCTTGCGCCAACCCAGCTTCTGCTAATTACAGACAGATTTTTGGTTGCTTCCTCAGCAAAAACTCAGCAGTATAACGACCAAGCTCACCGGACGCAGATAACCTTTGCAACTCAACCACTCAAGCCAAGGCGTAGCGATTTTGACAGGCATTAGTCGTAAAGACTATTGGCGCTTGTCAAAGACGTTAGCAACGCATACGGGAATGACAAATGAGTGGTTAGAGCAACAGGGATTGCTATCAATTCGGACTCTTTGGATGAACGTTCAAGGATATGCTTAAGACCTTCAGTGTTGTCTGCGCGTCTTCATGAATCGCCCTGTGCGAACCCGCATGCAGGGTGGTGTGGGAGGGGAAGGTTAAACGCCTTCCTCGACCCGATTAGGCTGCGTTTGCTCTTCAAGCCAGCACCAAAATACTTTCTTGCTCTACATCCCCAAACTGGCTAATCGTTGC
>JANRIN010000294.1:0-40058 GCA_033764965.1 Leptolyngbyaceae cyanobacterium bins.302
CCGCAGCCTGCCAATTCCCCAGCATCCTTGCCCTGGTGTTCTGGACTGCGATCGACGGCTCCCATCAGCACCATATCCTGTGCCCCAGCGATCGCCTTCACCACCTCGCGACCCATCTTACCTGCCGCGCCATTGACCAAAACTGGGATGGGACTTGCCATAACTCAATACCAATATATAACCCTGGTATTCTAAATCGGGAATGGGGAATGGGGCGAGGGGGAAAGGGGAAAGGGGGAGGTGATGTGGGTCGATGAGTGACAATTCACGTCAACGGCAACAAGATTTCAAACTCTGTCCCAGTGGCGGGGGCATTGGGTTGGATCAAATCGTTCTGGGGGGCATCTTCTCCCCAGGCAGAGCGCCGCAGCTCCAAATTAGCGGCACTGTGAGAACGCACCTTAAACCTGCCGCCATGCTTGGCAGTAATGATTTGATAACTCACTGCCAAGCTCGTTTCTTTTTCAGTCCGGCGTTTCACCGAAAAGGACTCGATCAACTGCCGTTGCACGTCCTTAGAAAGTCCAGGTCCGTTGTCCGCAATCCGGATAGAAATCCAGCGATCGCCACTGCCCGTTTCCGTCGCCAGCGTGAGCACTTGAGTGGTGATTTCGATCGTGGGCTTAACCGTCATTAAGACGCTGGGTTCGGTCTGATGTCTTCGCATCTCTTTGGCAAGCTGCTGACTCACGGCTTGATTCAGCAAACTATCCAGACAGTTACTCAAGATATTCATAAACACCTGGTTGAGTTGTCCTGGATAACCCATCACGGGCGGCAAATGCCCATAATGTTTCACGATTTGAATATCGCTTGCCAGCCGGCTTTTGAGCAGTAACAAAATGCCATCGATCGCTTCATGCACATTGGTGGGCTTGGGATAAACCTCATCGATATGGCAAAAGTTTTGCAGGCTGGTTGCCAGCTTCGATAAACGTTCTGCCCCTGCCTTGACACTATCGATCGCCCGTGGCAAATCGACTCTTAAGTAATCCAGTTCCAGATCGGCACTCAGTTCGACGAGTTCGGGCGGCGGATCGGGGAGGCATTTTTCATACCACGCCAGCAGTTCCAGCATTGACTGGCTATAGGCTGCAATATGGCTGAGGTTGCCCCAAATAAAGCTCACGGGATCAAGAATTTCGTGCGCCACCCCATCCACCAAGCGTCCCAAATTTGCCATTTTGTCACTTTGAATCATTTGCGCCTGGGTTCGCTCGTAGCGCACCTGGGTTTCAATGCCGCGAATTTGCCAGTGGGCAATGTTCAGTTCATGCACATCCAACAAGCAATAGGTCTGCCCCTGCTGCACCACGATCGGCTCTCCCAGCAAATCGGGCGATCGGCGTAATGCCTGCTGGGCTGCTACCAAAATCGGCGTTTCCCCTGGTAGAATCAGCAACTCACACCGAGCATAGCTATACAGTACTGAAAGCGGCTCCTGCAAAAACAACTCCATGCCCCGTGGACGAATCAAAAACTCCAACAACCGCTGCCGGGAAATCATGCCAACAAAATTACCAGCATTGAGCAGAACTGCCCCTGGTAACAGAGGGTGTTGTTCAAAGGTCTGAGCTAAAGCTGTTCCTAAACAGTTCAACTCAATTTCAAAACGATGAAGTTGTAAGTCCTGGAGTGCAGACTCAAGATGCAGTGCCTGACAACTCCCCTCGGTAAAAGTTGGGAGCATACGCGATTGACCGGAACTGATAAAGGTAGAAAGCGAACCCATAACTGAAGTATGACTTTACCTCAGACTGCCCAAATTGATGAAACCGCTAACCTTATTCATCTAATAGATAAATTTCCACGATTGCCCCCTTTGGCTGCTTTTCTTAAATATGAACGGTGATGGATTAGAAATGTGGGTTTCGACTCCGCTCAACCCGCACTCACAGTGTGTTGAGCAAAGCCGAAAACCAGATCTAACACACTACCCAAGTCCTGTACTATCGTTTGAACACTGAAAGTATGTTGCCTGAGAAGATTTGAGTATGCCTGAAAGTAAAACTACCCCGCAGCACCCGGATCATGCCAGGAGCAAAGGGCAAACCAACCTGCTTGTTGGGGTGGGTGTGATGGGGGTGAGTGTGCTGTTTACGATCGCGCAAATTCAGCAATCGCTGGCTCAAGGGCAGCTTTCCTTGCCCATTACCTACGATGATGTGGTCTATTTTTCAGATGCACTCCGCCGCCTTTACCGCTTTTATGATCAGGGTTTGGCTCGCTTTTTCCTGGATCTGGTTGTCCTGCCTTTTCACTCGGTAACATCGACGCTGATTGCGCTGCTTGGCTTTGCGATCTTCGGTCAACAAGATTGGGCACCAGCGGCGGCGAATAGTGTGTGTTTAATTGCGTTTCTGTGGTTTGTGACTTATCTCACGGCTCATTTAAGTTGGCTATTCCGGATCGCGATCGTCATTCTTGTCCTCACCTGTCCGCTCATGGGGCATCTGATCATTGACTCCCGCCCTGATATGTTATGTGGTCTTCTAACCGCCAGCGCTGTGTTTTTGCTGCTCGATAGGTCTGAAGGCAGGAATCCGTTGACAACCCAACTTTTAGCCGGATGTGCCGCTGGTGTAGCGCTTCTCGCTAAACCCAGTATTAGTCCAGTGACGATCGCTATTCTGCTAACAACGTTGGTCGTGATCGTTGTTTCTAATGGGTTAAAGCGAGATGCACAGATTGATGTTTCAATCAAATCATTCAAGTTTTTGCGCCCGACGATCGCAACGCTCAAACAGTATCTTCCCTTTGTTGCAACGACCCTCTTCATTAGTCTTCCTTACTACGGTTTGGCGTTTAGCCGAATTGCTGACTATTTCTACACCGCAGTATTTGGTGCCACTAAAGAGGTGTGGCAAGTGATTCTGCCCCTGGATCAACAGCTTCTCTACTACATCAATGGGCTGGGCGGTAAAACGATGTTCGGCTCCGATCCTGTTTCCTGGGGAAGCATTGCAGTGTTCATTGGCATCCTCTGGATTGTTGTTGCCGTTGCTATGAACGGTTGGCGAAGTTTAGTGAAAGCGGTGCCCTACCTCATTGTGATTGGCGTGACCTACCTCCTGGTTACGATTCCTGCCACTAAGTCCAATTTTCTTGGCATGGCTTTTGGTTCAATGATTTTACTCTCTACCGTGTATGGAGTGGTTTATATTGCAGAAGCGTTGAAAACCCGCCCAAGTACGGGAACTCGCCTGTTGGGAAGAGTTGTTTGTATCGCGATCGTCCTTGTCAGCCTATTTCTATTTCAGTGGGCTTGGTATAACAAGACAAGCTTATCTCGTGCGAGTTCGGTGTTGCTGACTCGGCAAGAACGGTCTCTGCTCAGTGATATAGCCCAGCAAATTGAGCCAGGGTTGGATCAGGCACATCCTCAGTGCCCATTGAAGATTGCATTTACGATCGCGGCAAACTATCAGAATGCTGGAACGTTGGAATATGAATTGCTTAAACGTCGATTTGATGATTTCACGATGGCAACGATGCCCATGTTTGATGCGAATGATTTAAAGGGTCATTTGGAACTCATGGTGCAGTCGAATTATGTTATCGCTTTTAGTCTAGATAATCCAACCAGAGTCACCTGGTTGCCAGCAGACAAGCTTCAACCCCAATTGCTGGATGCGCTCAACGCCCAGCCCTTCAAGCTGATTCAAACCTTTGAGCGATCGAAATCCTTTGGTGGAGGTAAGGTTTTTCTCTACAAAAACGACCAAGCCCCTTGCAAAGCATAAGCAATATCTGAAGAATTCGACTAGCGATGAATTAATTCGTAGAATGAAGGTCTGAATCCGAGTTAGTAAGGGCTGTTATGGGATTATCTGCCCAGGATCTGGAGGCGTTAATGCCAGATGCAAGTCAGCTTTTGAGTGATGAGCCAGAAATGGAAAGTTCGCTGCACTACGCTCAACTGGCGCTGTTGGTAGCGTGCCTGGAATTTCTTTGGCGCGATCGCATCGATTTCTTCATTGGCGCGAATTTGACGATTTACTTTAGTCGGCAACAGTTGAAAAATCGTGACTTTCGCGGTCCAGATTTCTTCTTGGTGCAGCCTACGCAACCTCATCCCCGTAATTCCTGGGTGGTCTGGGAAGAAGACGGCAAATATCCCAACCTGATTATTGAATTGCTTTCGGCATCAACCGCAGATAGCGATCGCACCCTCAAAAAAGCCCTTTATCAAGATCGCTTTCGGACACTGGAATACTTTTGGTTTTCCCCAGAAACGTTGGAGCTTGCCGGGTTTCAACTGGTAGGACGCACCTATGAAGCGATCGCTCCAACTCCCCAGGGTTGGCTTTGGAGTAATGAGCTGGGGCTGTATCTGGGCGTGAGCGATCGCCAACTCCGCTACTTTTCTCCCACAGGTGAACGTATTCCCACTCCCGCTGAGGCGGCAATTGAGGCGCAGCAAGCCATAGAGCAAGAACTCCAGGCAAAACAAGCCGCAGAAGAACGAGCAAATCGGTTGGCTGAACAATTGCGATCGCTCGGTGTTAATCCCAACGAGATTTGAGCGCGATCGCCCTACTCAATGCTGACTCCACGGATGGATGGCGATCGTCCTCTGGTGGCAAGGGGAGCTTGTTCGATTTTGCGTTCTTGAACTCGATGGGAACTGAAATAGCTTTGCCAGAGTTCTGGAGCGTTGAGGGTTTCGCCACCATGTTTGGTCAAGCGAGTGCGGACTTTGCAAAGCACTGGCGTGTTGACGCAGGCACCAGAGATAATAATCTGTCCTTTTGTGAGAGCAGGCAATTCTTTCAGTAAATCCCGTCCTGCCGCTTCCACACCATACTTAAGACTTTCCTGGTCAACGGGATTCACAATTCGCATAATGAACTGACTCATACACTGGGAAAGTACGTCGGAGTCGAGTTTGCCGGGACGTTGAGTGATCAATCCAACCCCCAAGCCAAATTTGCGCCCCTCACTCAGAATGGTGCGGATCACAGCTTTACACCGAGAGGGTTCGTGGGCGGGGGCGAAGCGATGCGCCTCTTCCAACAGGATAAAAATGGGATAGGGCAGATAGTTTTCATCGTCAGGAGTGATGCGCTCCTTGAGGCTATCCATGCGGGCGTTGTTTGCCTGTCGCAGCACTGCCGCGCAAATGACCTGCTGTTCATCCTGGCTGATTTCATTCATCTGCAAAACAGTCACTTGTCCCGGTTCAAACAGATCTTTGGGAGCCAGGTGCTGGAAAGCATGAAAGTAGGGCGATCGCGCCAGCCGTTCCAGTTTCCATTCCAGGGCAGGGGCGGAGGAACCCGCTTTTTCGTTGCCCTCCTCATCTGTTTGGGTGTCGGCTTCGTACACGGCTGCAATCAAGTCATGCACATCCCAGCGATAATCCCCACTCCGATGTTTGCGAACGAGGGCGTAGGCTTTGTTGAGAATCGACTGTTGGCGATCGCTCATTTCGGGCAGCAAGGTCAAAATGTCGGCATAATCCAGCGATGAGATGCGGATGCGAATGTCTTCTGGGCTGAGGATCTTGACCATAGGCGCGTAGCCATCCTCTGCGGCAAACGCGGGATGTCCCTGCATTTCGCCTAAAGTGTTGTATTCCCCATGCGGGTCAAAGATCAAGACCGCAGCCCGATTATGAGGCAGCAGCAATTCTTCCACCAAAACGCCTGCGGTGTAGGATTTGCCGGAACCCGTCCCTGCCAGAATTGCCATGTGGGTGCTGACCAGTTCTTTCACATCCAGGGCGATCGGCACCGCTCCCGCATCCCGGAGCAGCAACGCACCAATGTGAGCCGAGCCGATCGTTCCGGGCTGTTTCTTGTTCAGCACCCGTTGCAACATTGGGTCATCGGCTAGAAACACCTTCGCGCCGGGATCGGGCGTTTTGCGGGGATTCATAAAGCCCAAAAATTCATCGAAGTAACCAATCACATCGACGCTCACTTCGTAAATTTCGGGATTGTTGTAGGTGAAGCCAATTAGGGAGGCGATCGCGTCGGGGCTAATTTCCGTGTCGGCAAAGATGCGATCGGGCAAATGGTCAATCAAACTTCGAGCCGAGATTTTACCCAAAATATGAACCCGCTTGTTCGCCTCCGGCACTTCGTAATAAACAAACTCGCCAATTTTGACGTAGCGATTATCTGCCGTGATGAAGACGTATTGGTTGCCGTTTTCGCCTGGTCCTTTGACGGTGCCAATCACGGTAGATTGAACCATTGCCGGCGTGAAAGTGGAGGAAGCGCGAGATGAAGTCATAATTGCACGCGATCGCTATTCTCTCGTTTATACCGGATTTTGCGAAAAAGTCGAGAGCAATTGTACTAAATTGTAGAATTCGTCATTCGTCATTCGTCATTTGCGATGGGACAGATTGAGCCAATAGCTGTGGAGGGGCAGGTTTTGCCAAAGCCCTTTGGGCGGCTGAGTGTCTATTGCTAAACCTGCCCGTACAGGTTCAAAAATCCTTTTAGACTCCCAAATATCGACGCAGAAAGTGCTCCAGGGTTTCGAGCTGGAAGCCAAACGTGAGTTCTAGATTGGCAACTTCTTCCGCCGTGCAGAAAAACTCATTGGCTAACAAGGTGCGGAGTGTGCCCAAAGATGTGGTTAAATCTCGGTTGAATAATCCAACGGCTCCCCGCAGTCCGTCAAATGCGAGCAGAGGCGGATTGAGGATGAGGGGTTTGCGATTGAACACGCGCCCAAAAATGTGGGGAATGTCTTGCCGTTTGAGGATTTCGGGTCCTCCCACGGGGAAGATTTTGTTGCGGGCACTGCCGATGTTGACCGCATCGATCGCAATCCGGGCTAAATCGTCAGTGCTGACGATCGACGATCGGTTCTGCGGATCGCCAATTAACAGATACACTCCTGATTGACGAAACTGTTCCGCCAGAGGCAGCAAGTTAGACGCGAAGCCCGAAGGACGCAGGATAGTGTAGGGTAAGCCGCTGGCTTGCAGATATTTTTCAACCGCAGCTTTGGCTTTGAAGGTGGGGGCATCTTCGTAGCCGCGATCGCTCCCCAACACTGAAACAAGCACAAAATGCTCGACGTTTGAGGCTTTTGCGGCATCGATTAAATCAATATTGGCGCGATAATCCAGGCTGGCAGCCCCACCCGACGCATCGCTGGAGCCGTGGGCGCTGATGATGGCACGGATACCCCGACAGGCTTTTTCAATATCCTGCGATCGCTGCAAATCTCCAATAAAAATCTCGGCTCCCCGATTTTCTAACTCGGTAAAGTGGGAGGTTAAGCGAACAAAAGCTCGAACGGGTAAATCACGGGTTCTCAGCAACCGCACAATTCGGCGACCCAAGCCTCCAGTGGCTCCTGTGACTAAATACATGGCAGTGTCAAAGGGTGAGTAAGCAGAACTTTCCCTTCACTATCCCTTATTCAGCCCGGATGATCCACCACCTCAAGTCGGAGCGATCGCTGCCTGACTGCCAATTTCTTAAGTCGGAAGGCTATCCATACCAATGCGAAACAATATCCCAAAATACGCAATTATCTATCCGATTGGACGGATAACACCTCAAAACTCCGGACTTATCCTACAAATTTTCTGTCTAATTCCTTAACAGAGGGCGTTATCCCGCAAATTTGATAGATAATCACGAGAAAATGGGTACTTATCCAGCAAATCTGACGTTGAATACAAAGTTAGCCCTCTAGTCCTTGGTTAGGGCAATAGCTCGAACCTTATCTGTTGATATTCAAGGTTATTTTGCCTTGAAGGTCATCTGTAAACCTTTTAGCTCCTTAGGGAAAGTATGTATGCAAAACAGAAAGCCAATGGGAATTGTACTAACTGCTATCTACAATGCTATTGGAGGATTACTCTTGGCGTTTGCTGGAGCTATTTTCGCGTTCGCTGGTGGAATTCCAGATACACCAGCTTGGATACCATTACTAGGATTTATCTTCTTGTTGTCTGCATGTTTATACTTAGCTGCTACTTATGGTCTGTGGTCACTGCAAACTTGGGGATTGAACTTAACATTCTGGCTTTACATTATTGCAATTCCGTTAGAAATAATTTCTATATTTCCAATATTTCCAGGTCAGAAAATGACTGCTGGAAATACAATTGTTCAACTTGTCGGAATTGGTTTGAGTGTCCTGGTAATTTATTACTTGTCACAGCCAAACGTTAAAAGACTGTTTCAGTAAGGGTTAGGAACTTTAACTGTGGCTTAACTATTCTTCAGGAGGTATTAAGTAGATAGCCATAAGTAAACGGGGTTAAGCCGAGGACCTAGCAGGTTGCCTGCCCCTTTTTTTGGAGTTGAATCTGAAGCGTTTCACTTTACATCCGGTTGCCGCACCTCTAGATTGCACACCTGCAATCACACCAATTGCCAAATCATATTCATCCTCAAACATTCGCCCTCGGATCTGATGTGTTTTAATCTGATGCCACTCCCCCTCAATCAAATTCAAATCGGAACTGTAACGGGGTAGATAAAACAAGTACAACCCTTTTGATTGCCAATCTGTGATGCATTGCTGGACTGCTTGACTGGTATGAATCGGAGCATTGTCTTGGACAATCACAGTAATTTTCCCAGTTCGCTTAAACAATGCCTGAGTTTGCTTGGCTTGCTCTTTCATGAAGCCAATGTAGGTTGCACTGGTGATGCTCCCAACACTTAAACCATAAGTGAAACTACAACCCGGTTCCCATGCACCAATGATGTTGACCCGTCTACCATGCCTTGGGGTCTGTTCCTGCCGCTTTTGCATGCCGATTAAAGACCAGCTATAGCTGACGGGACTCCAGCAATCAAAGCCTGATTCATCCAGGTATTTCAACTTCAAGAATCCCTCTCGTGCTGCTTGCTGCAACAATTCTAAGTCTGCTTGTTTACGTTGTTTCTCTAGCGAGTTCTGTAAGCGTCGATGGCTCTGTCGGGTTCGCTTCCAACGGTAGCCCTTTTTTTCAGAATCCGTCGTAACTGCCTTGAACTCAACGTGATCTGCCGTTCCTGCTGCAATTGATGCACTAACTGCTGAGCATTGTGGGTTTGAGCTTCCTGCTGCAACAATTGCTCTAAGTGCACCATATCGGCTTCTTGCCACTTGGGACACCGCCCCGGACGGGGAGCATCCCACAATCCGCCTAAGCCTTGTTTTCTCCAACGATAGATGGTCTCACGTACCGTTTCCACCCGCCAGTCAAAATACTCAGCGATCTGCTCAGTCGTCCATCCTCGGTGGCTCAAGCGCAGCACTTCAGCACGGTCTCTTGTCCGTTGGGGTACATGACTGGCAGTTCTAAGTTCCAGCAAGGTGCGATCTTCTTCTGGACTCAAAATTACTTGAAGTCGAGGGCGGGTCATTGAAAAAGGGATACTAAAATGAGCTTCTCCCTGATCTTGACATAACGGCGTTTATTTTTGTCTCCCTACTTAGCTTTCTGTTCCAAAAAATGCTGCACAAAGCCTTTGCACATATAGCCATTTTAGATTTATTTGTATTTTCAAGAGCTATTGGCACATGCGTCAGCTAACATTGCGCTGAAGCGGACAAGCGAGAGATCTTGGTGAAGACAAAAGGTGATCCGTCGCCGCTTATCTTGGTTGTTATGCCGACTATGAAGCCGAATCTTCAATGCTCAACTTGGGAGTGTTGATGGAGGTTTTTCTGCTGTGGCATGTTCACGTCTTTAATGACGGAGAGGCAGACGAAAAGTTGATCGGCGTTTATTCCACGCGCGAAGAGGCGGAAGCAGCGATCGACCGAGTGAAGCATCAACCGGGTTTCGTTAATGTTCCTGAAGGATTCGGCATAAGTCTTTACACCCTGGATGAAGCCCATTGGATCATTTACTCAAAGAGCCTTCGTATGGCTGCTTTGTGGGCGATGCTACAATTTGTGGCTTCTGAGTTAAACCTCTGTCTTGTCAATCTGCCAAATTGAGGCGAGTTTTAGCGTCTGCGAGGGCTTGTCGCACCTGCTCAAATCCAGTGCCGCCGTAGCTATTGCGGGCAGCAACAACGCGCTGGGGAGCGATCGCGGCGTAAATATCTTCTTCAAAGGCGGGATGGAGTCCTTTCCAGTCTTCCAGGCTCAGATCTTTGAGCAACTTGCCTTGGGCGAGGGACGTTTTCACAACTTTGCCCACCAGGTTATAAGCTTCGCGGAAGGGCACGCCTTTAGCCGCTAGATAATCCGCGACATCGGTGGCGTTGGAAAAGTCTTCGCTGACGGCTGCGAGTAGGCGATCGGGACGAAATTCCATGCCCTCCTGGAGCAAAATCGTCATGGCTTCCAGACAGGATTGCACCGTAACCACGGCATCAAACAGGGCTTCTTTATCTTCTTGCAGGTCTTTGTTGTAAGCAAGGGGCAACCCCTTCATTAACACCAACATGCCTTGCAAGTGCCCAAACACTCGCCCTGCTTTGCCTCGCACCAGTTCTGGCACGTCTGGATTTTTTTTCTGGGGCATAATGCTGGAACCTGTGGAGCAACTGTCCTTTAAGGTGACAAAGCTAAACTCCTCCGATGCCCACAGAATCACCTCTTCGGACAGCCGACTGAGGTGCACCATGATCAGGCTGGCAGCACAGAGAAACTCGATCGCAAAGTCGCGATCGCTGACTCCATCCAAACTGTTGGCATACACACTGCCGAAGTTCAGCAGTTGAGCCGTGTAGTGGCGATCGATGGGAAACGTGGTTCCCGCCAGTGCCCCCGAACCCAAAGGAGAAATGTTAACTCGCTGGTAAATTTCCCCTAAGCGCGTCCAGTCTCGCTGGCTCATCTCGAAGTATGCCAGTAGGTGATGGGCGAGGCTGAGGGGTTGTGCCCGTTGCAAGTGGGTGTAACCCGGAATCAGGGTTTCCACGTTTTGTTCTGCCAGGGTTAGCAAAACCGTTTGAAATTCGCGTAACCGAGTCCGAATCTGCTGGATTTGATCTCGCAGGTAGAGGCGGGTGTCGGTGCCCACCTGGTCATTGCGCGATCGAGCGGTGTGTAGTTTTTTGCCCACATCTCCCACGAGTTCCGTTAGGCGACGTTCGACCGCAAAATGTACGTCTTCTGCTTCGATGCCAGGAGTGAATTTGCCCTCACGGTATTCCTGCCGAATTTGCTCCAGCCCGTTGACCAGGGTTTCGCCTTCTTCCAGGGAGATGATGCCCGTGTGAGCCAGCATTCGAGCGTGGGCTTGGGAGCCAGTGAGATCGTACTCAATCAGTTGAATGTCAAACCCGATGCTGGCATTGAACCGGGCGATCGCAGGATGTAACGCCGACTCAAACCGCTGACTCCAGGTAGACTGATCCGGGGTTGATGGAGGATTGGTGTTCAATGGAGATTCACCGATAGCAAGAAATAGGACATTTGAGCAAGCAAACGACACACATGAGGACTTACGCAGTTTGGCTAAAACCTTGGAGGTTTAAAGCGCAACATAGGTGATTACGCCTCATTTTTAGTCAAACCTCCGAGGTTTGCGTAGCCGTAACAGGCAGCGAACTTAACCGAACGTTGTAAAAGCTTTGAGCATATAACCCAGCACTAGCCCAATCAGAAATGCCCACGCCTGACCGGTTTTAACAAAGTTGTCGAAAGCTCGCTGTATATCTCCTACCAAATCAGTCTGGGGAATTTGTTGAGCCAACACCAGATGATCGAGGGGAACTTCGACGTGGAGCGATCGCAACCCCTCACTGATCAAACCCAGGTGACTGAACCAGGTGGCTGCATCTTGGATGACATGGAGCACCATTACCGTACACTCCTAAATTTGCACAAATTCACAAGCAAATGACGCTTCTTCAAGCACTCGACAACACAATACCAGAAGATTCTCTAACCCGATCATGATTGTTACGGAATCGCTTGCACCTGCATCACAATCAGGGTCATGTCATCGGCATTGCGGTTATCTTCCCCAATGAACTGCTGCACCTTTTCGTAGAGATAATCCAGGATGGCTTGGGGTGTGGTGAAGTGCTGGCACGCCCAATGGAACGACTCAGTTAAGTTTTCCTCATCAAACCGCTCGCCGCTCTGGTTCGCCGCATCGGTAAAACCATCTGTGTAATAGATCAGCACATCCCCTGGATGCAGTTGAATTTGGGCATCCTGGTAGTGGGTGTCGGCATCCAACCCGATCAACATCCCTAGCGTGTCTAGGCGTTTGAGGGTGTTGGTGGCAGCGCTCCAGAGGAGGGGCGGATTATGGGCAGCGTTGCTGTAGGACAAGACCTGGGTTTGGGGATCGTATTCCGAGTAGAACAGGGTCACGAAGCGATTGGAGTTTTCCAAATCGGCGTACATCACTCGGTTCAGGTGTTGCAGAATGCGGGCGGGGGTGTGTCCGTTCAGCACTTCTGCCCGTAACATCCCACGGGTCATGGTCATGATTAGCCCCGCCGGAACGCCCTTACCCATGACATCGCCGATCGCCACACTCCATTTACCCAGTTCGCTGCCCCCGTCTCGTTTAGAACGAATCTGGTCGTAGCTGGCGGGAATGAAATCGTAATAGTCGCCCCCAACCCGACTGGCGGTCTGGCATCGAGCCGCGAGATCAACGCCATGAATGGCAGGGCATTGGCGGGGCAACAGCCGCAATTGAATTTCTGCGCCAATTTCCAATTCCCGATCGAGCCGTTCCTTTTTCCGTAGCTCAACCGAGAGTTCGTCGTTTTCGATCGCCACGGCGGTTTGATCTGCCACCAACCGCACTAATTTTTGGCGCGTTTCGGTCCAGGTATATTGCGGATCGCGGCTAAAAACGTACAACCGCCCCCGCTCCACGTTTTTCACCAAAATAGCTGTGCCAAACAGTTGCACATTGGCACCCAGATAGTAGCTGACTTGATGATCTAAATCGGCGATCGCTTGCGCTGTTGGAGTAATGGTGCCATTGTTGGCTGTGTTTTTGGCAAATGCTGGAGCCAGCTTGCGAGTCGCTGTTTCCAGTGCCTTCCGGACATCCTGGCAGAGATGGTTATCCTGACAGTGCAACCGCTCCAGGCGCACCTGTCCGTTGGGCTTAAACAATAGCAAGGCTCCGCCGTCCGAATCGGTGACGCGGCTTGCCATCAACGGAATCAGTTCTAGAAATTGGTTCAGATTATTAAAACTACGGAGCGCAAACCCCAATGAACTCAGCAAATCTTGAATTTTGTGCTGCTCTCGATTCAGCCGTGCCACCAGTTCCTTCAAAGCAAACACAGGAGTCACTTCCGGCTGCATATTGCTGCCGGTGCGGTCGGAAGGTTGGGATGGCTGTCGAGGAAGGGGCACAGCAGTCATGGGTTCAAACGTTAACAGATCAGGATAACTGTAAAAAATAGGATGAATAGATAAGTTTGAAGAATTTGTCCCAATCGATCGGGGATTGGCTCAAATAAATAACTTAAAGTACCCATCTTGCTCTAGACGATGCTAAAGCCAGGTAAGGATAACCTCTTTTTGCGGGAAACGAGCCGCCTTTTTTGCCACAGATCTTAGCGAATCTGGCGCAACCAATGGTATTTCGTTCTACCAACTTTACAAGATGATTGGAAAGGACGATCGCAGATTTGTCAGGATTATGACTATCGGTTCGAGGGGCAGCGAGTGGTCTAGTATAGGAAAGTCAAAAATCTGCACTATCCATGAAAGCCATCACTGCCTCTCCCTGGATCTCCCTCATGCTGAAGCTGGTTGGCTCCATCTTCATCCTCACCAGCCTGATCGACTACCTCACCCTGTTTACCACGATTGACTTTCAAACCAAGCAAACCATTCTTACCTTCACAACAGGAGTCGTCGATCGCGGATTCATTCCCATGCTGGGCATTATTCTGGTGAGTTTGGGCTTCTGGACTGACTCCGCCGCCGCTTCAGGCAGTCAACCGTCCTCAATGGTGCGGCTTACTATTTTCGTGATCGCCAGCATTCTGGGACTCCTATTCCTGTGGGTGGTGCCCTGGCACGTGATGACTGCCCGGGATGCGGCAGCGGCGGAAGTGGAAGAAATTGGCAAAAAAGCGGAGGCATTGAAGACTCAAGTGGATAGCCAGGTGAAACAGCTAAAAGGGCAGGGACCGCAACAGCTTGAGGCTCAACTGGCAGAACTCGATCGCTTAATTAATAGTGGGCAACTTCCGGCGGCTCAACTGACCCAGGCACAACAAAAGCGCGAACAACTCCGGAAGCTCAAATCTGACCCCAAAGCGTTGGATGCTGAATTAGAGGCGCAGATTGCCCCCCGACGCACGGAAGAATTGAACAAGCTCAAAACCGATGAGCAAAAAGCCAAAGATTTAACCCAATCGAATGCCATGAGATCGGCATTGAGAACAGGTTTGAATAGTCTGCTGCTGGCGATCGGTTATATCATTTTGGGCTGGACAGGGTTACGCCAACTGCTGTCCGATCGCTAGCAACCAACTCAAGTTATTCCGTTGTTGGCAGTCGTGAGTCAAATCAACGCTGTCTCGACAAATAAATTACTTGCAAAGTAATTTATTTGTCACAACTTGAGGTATCCTGAACCAACCCGCATAATAAAGATTTAAATATCTGTGTTCCCCAAAACGTTTGTGTAATACAACCTATGCGTTGGTGAAAAACAAGTCAGGGTCGTGATTCTCTGCCCAATGAAGCCATGACAAACGAAGCAAACGACATTTTTACTCAAGCCAAAAATGGCAGTGTTGCCGCCATCATTCAGGTTTTGAACGAGAAGCTGACGGATTCTGGAGTGCGGACACGGGCAATTTTTGCCGATGGGATGTTGCAGTTGCTCTGCGAAGGGCAAACCCTGGATCAACTAGAGCAGCCAGTTTTGGTGGAACGGATTCGCTACACCCTGGAAAACATCGCGCCGCGAAATATTCGTAAGGTCAATATCTACAGCCGTATTGTGCGCGAACAACAACTGCTTTGGCTGGATGAGATCAATCGCGATCGCGAAAACCAGGTGTTGTGGTCGGAAGAAATTACTCTGAAGCAGCCCAATTTGTTGAAGCGATTGCAAGATGATTGGTCGATTCGCAGGGCAGACGGAGCACGATCGGAACGAGGCAAGAGTTCATCGTCTAAGTCGAATCAACGGTTGCGGGAAAAGCGCCAGTTTTGGCGGGGTTTGCTGGGAGGAGCTTTGGTGAGTGGGTTGCTGCTGGCTGGCTGGTTATTTTATCAACGCTATGGCGAAACTGCCTGGATGCAGCCCGCTAGTGTGTCAACCGATGGGGCGCGATCGTCTGATGATGCCTCGCCTCCAAGTCAGCCTCAAACCGTTGCCACGAAATCCGATGCTTTTGCGGATGCGGTACGGCTGGCAGAGCGCACTTCTCGGTCTAGCCAAACGGCACAATCGGCGGCAGAATGGCTAAACCTGGCAGCCCAATGGCAGCAAGCTTCCGATTTTATGGCACAGGTTCCGGCAACCGATTCCCGCCATCAAACGGCTCAAGATCGGGTGGTGGAATATCGCAAAAACAGTGAAATTGCTTTACAAAAAGCGAAACAGGTGCAAACGACTGAGTCAAATACTTTACCCGCTCAGTCTCCGGATTCAACGACTGGGCAATTGTAGTTAGGCGTGATTTGGATAAGTTAAACCTTTTGCGATGGTGAAAAATCCACCATTGCCCACTATTCAGGGAACGATCGCTGATTCTATGAGAGATATTTTGCAAAACGCGCTGGAAGCCTTTAATCGGCATAGTGGTTGGATCATCTGGAATCTGTTTCTGGCATTTATTCCGCTGGCACTGAGCTTTTTGCTGTACCGCCGCCGCACCACCCGTCGATCGCTGCTCTGGTGGGTTGCCTTTTTAGTCTTTTTCGCGTTTCTGCCGAATGCGCCCTACTTACTCACCGATATCATTCATCTGATTCGGGCGACGCGATCGGGATATTCTGCGTTTATCATTGCCTTAATTTTTATTCCCCTACATCTGTTTGCCATCATTGCTGGCTTCCAGGCTTATGTCATCTCTGTGATGAACCAGAGCATTTACCTGAGACGGATTGGCGCAGAGAAATATATCCTCTGGTCAGAATTAGCCACCCATGCGTTGTGTGCGATCGGGGTGTATCTGGGACGCTTCCGCCGTTTCAACAGTTGGGATTTTGTGGTTGATCCAGGCAATGTCTTGATTACAACAATTGATGACCTGACCTCTAAACTGCCTTTTATCGTGATTGTGATCTGTTTTGTTGGTTTTACAGTGCTGTACTGGATCACCAAACAGATCAACCTGGGATTGATGCTGCGGTTTAAAGAGATGAAAGCCAGTGGCAATTGGTTTGAGTAAAAACTATCCAACCACTTGTTTTTGAAATTCTTGCTCGGTCATCAGGTCAAGGGTCGTTTCGACGCGATCGAGAAAAACTTTGCCATCCAGATGATCTAACTCATGCTGAAAAATGCGGGCGACAAAATCGGTCAGCGTTTGCTGATATGGGTTGCCATCGCATCCGATGTATTCCACCTGAATCTGTTTGTATCGCGGCACCAAGCCTCGAATGCCGGGAACGCTGAGGCAACCCTCCCACCCTTTTTCCGTGTCGTCTGAATGGGACAGGATGCGGGGGTTGATCATGGCGATCGGTGCCATCGTGGGTGCATGGGGATAGCGCAGGTTGGGGCGGGATGCCACGATGAACAAGCGCACCGATTCGCCCACTTGAGGAGCCGCAATCCCAACCCCATTCGCCTCTTTCACTTTTGTTAACAAACTGTCGATCAAGCTTTGGATGCGATCGTTTGTGACATCCGCAATGGGTTCGGCGACTCGTCGTAATTCTGGATTGCCCAATTCGATGATGGTTGGTTGGTCAGTCATTGAGGATGTCCTTGGGAACGGGAATTAAGCAGTTCAATGTTTGGTAGGGGCGGGTTTTGCCGTCAATCCATTACAGAATGCAGTTTGGTCTGCTAAACCCGCCCCTACAGGTTGCGGATTTATTTAGATCCACGATCCTTAGTGATTTATCCCCGGTCACTCGTTTCTGGCAAACGACGAATGACCAGAGCTTGATCTATTCCTGAACCTGAGCCGAGGCGGGGAAGGTGCCGACTCGAACAGATTTGGTCATGGCACGTCCGTTGCGGGTGATGTCTACTTGCATTGTGTTGCCAACATTAGTTTTTTCTACGGCTTGCTGGACTTGATCGGCAGTGGCAACAGCTTGCCCGTTGATGCGCTGGATTACGTCGCCCATCTGCAATCCTGCCTGGGAGGCGGGAGAGTTTCGCATCACACCCACGACAATCACGCCGCGATCGTCGCGAATGTTGAGATTACTTTCGGGATCGCTGTTGATCTGTTGCCGCAATTCTGGAGTCAGGGTTGCCATGCGAATTCCTAAATAGGAATGATCGACTTTCCCTTTAGCAACCAGTTGATCGGCGATGCGTTGGGCAGTGTTGATGGGGATGGCAAACCCCAAGCCCTGAGCACCCCCAATGATGGCGGTGTTCATGCCCACGACTTCACCTCGCTGGTTGAGCAAGGGACCACCAGAGTTGCCGGGGTTGATGGCAGCATCGGTTTGAATGAAGTCAACGCGCTTATCGGGCACACGCACATCAGAACTGCTGCGTCCGGTGGCGCTGATGATACCAACGGTCACGGTGTTTTCTAAACCGAGGGGGTTGCCGATCGCGATCGCCCACTCCCCTGGTTTCAATTGATCCGCATTACCAAGGCGCACCGTCGGCAGGCTGGTGCCTTGCACTTTAACCACCGCAACATCCGTCAGCGGATCAGATCCCATGACTTTGCCTTGCAGTTCGCGTCCGTCCTTCATCTTGACGGTTACTGTATCGGCTCCACTGACCACATGGGCATTGGTCAGAATCAAGCCATCGGGACGGATGATAAAGCCTGAGCCTTGTCCCCGTTCAACCCGGGTGGACGGCTGATCAGGAACATTGCCGAAAAATTGGCGGAAGAAGGGGTCGCGAAAGACCGCTGGCACCCGATTGCGAACCGTGCGGGAGGAGTCAATTCGCACAACCGCAGGACCAACCTGATCCACCGCTCTTACAATAAAGTTGGGATCATTGGAGTTAAGAACGGCGCTACTGCGGTTGGGGGTTTGGGCAACGATCGCCGGAGCTTCGGGAGTAATTGTTGTCGTTTGGGCGATCGCGGGTTGCTGTGCCCGACTGGTGATCACATACTCACCAAACAGTGCGCCCCCAGCCCCCACCAGAGGGAGTGCGAGTAATAGAACTGGCTTTTTCCAGTTGATTTGTTTAAGCTTAAACGGTTCTTTGGCTGTGTTCATGGGAGTGTTGTCTTTCATCCGACTTAGTTCCTACTGATATAAACGTAGCCAGGGGATATGACAATTCAATCACAACTGCATTTCGGCTGGATGAATTCCCTCAGACCTAACAGTGCTTCCATCAATTTTCTAACAAAACTTGGCTGAACTTGTCATTGCAGCTTCATCTCCTAAACACGATCGTGACATATCGATTTGGCAGTATTAAATCACAGGTGAATGAACTGCCAGGATAGATAGCCACTACCAGTACTGAGTCCTTCAGGAGATTGGTTGCGTTGAACGGTCATCGCTCAAAGAGGATGCCGAGTTGGTTATCTATCCTTTTTTTTTATACAAATCGGTGGGTAAACTCGCAGGTTAAGTCCACCCGCCCTTTGCGGAGCATGGCAGGATCAAGCCGTTCAGTTGTATTGCATGTCATTAAAATTACTAACCGTTGCTCGTTTTGCATTGTGAGTTCATCTAAAACACTGCGGTAGAGTGTGCCATCCAGCAAACTGAGAATGTGTTCAGTTTTGTTGCTGTATTGAGCCACTTCGGACGATCGATTTTGGGCGAGATTGTCTGCTTCGTTGATGATCAAACACACCCGCTGAAGATAGGTGGGCGGCACAAAGTTTTGCACTGCATCGTGATCCAGAATAAAAGTGACAAATCCCAAAGGAACGAGGATTTCTTTTGCCACGGCTTGAGTCCAGGCAGTTTTTCCCGTTCCTGGTTCGCCACTCACCAACACCGCCAATTGCTCTTGATCGAGCACCGCTTGTTGCACGGCATCCGTAAAGGTTTGCACATCCTGGGGAAAACTGCGGATGGGAAATTCGGCTTGAATTTGCCCCACGCGGCTCTGATATCCACTCAGCATGACGGCTAATCCGTGGGTAACTTTTTGCACCAGCGGTTTTAGGTTTCTTGCCATCAACGTCATGCGTCGCTCTTTGCCCAAATTGTCAATTTGCAGCCACAAGTCAGGATCCTGCCACTGAGCGTAGGCAGTGTTGATTACGTCCAGCCGCTCCCAGGTGGTGAAGTTTTGAATCGGTAAGTAGAAGTGACGATCGAGATAGTACTGAGTAATCAACTGGGGACGACCCAGAAACTTCAAAATTTTGAGGATAATGATTTCGCGCAGCCGATTGAACACATAGTCGATCGCAATCACATCACGACTCATCACTGCTTTGATGGGTGTTTCCACGCTTAACACATCGACATAGCGATGGTCGGGATAGGGCGGATCGGGCGTGATGTAGCTCCAAAACTCATCCAGGTGATAGCGAGCATCGGCAGAAAAGAGGTTGAGAAAGTTCGCCCACCAGGCATATTCATTCCGTCCTGCAATGTTAGCGAGGCTGCTATTCAGGTTGAACCATTTGTGCGCCAGTTCGCTGGTGTCATGCAGCGCCAGGTTCGCCAGAAATTGCAAGTCAACCTGCCGATAGTAGGGTCGCCAGCCCGCGCTCAACAGCCCTTGCGCCTGGGGTTGTCTGGAATTGTAAGACTCGTAGGGGTCGTAGTAGGTCATGGCGTACAATCAGCTTTAGCTCATGATAGATCCTGGGGCAAATAACTGCCCACCTCGTACTACATTGTAGTATAAAGAGCTACGCGATCGCCAGATCAAATACTTCTTGCGAAGCTTGGATTTTTAAGTAATTCTTCAACAAATAAGTCCGATATCTGCCAGAAAAAGATGTTATATTCCTGTGCTGTATGGGGTTTTACAACAGAATTCACCACACATTCGCAAAAGCTGAATAATGTACCAATTTGATTCATTTCTACTTTGATGTAGGTTTTACCGTTATGCTCTGTGCAGTCGGTGATCGATCCTGATTGAAGTCCTACGTTGGTGCGCGATCGCTTTTGCGAGAATCTCGAAGTTACAATGAGAACTCAGTACAGTTTGATGGGCTGATTTTCATTGCACTTCACTATGTCTAAGACAGTAATCCTGCAATTATCCAGCATTTCTTGAAGCATTGATTCTTAAATTAGTTTTCTTGATTTCTAAATTGATGATTTTCAGGAATGCTACAGAATTTTGCTGAGGTTTAGTTTGTAAGCAGAAAGGAAGGAAAAGCCTGTGAAAAAAATTCTAGTCATAGTGTCTGAATGGGGTTATTGGGGCGAAGAACTCGTTGGTCCTTACGATGTACTGCTTGAAGCTGGCTATACCTTTGACTTTGCCACTGCCTACGGTCGTAAGCCCCCCGCGCTTCCACCCAGCATGGACGAAACCTATGTGGATCCCCCGTTAGACAAACTCGTCACAGATGCTCACTACGCCAAGCGGACGACAGAGATTGATAAATCGGATTTGCTGGCAAGCCCGATCAATCTTTCTGCCTGGTTCCCAGCCATGCCTTACTTCAACAGTCCCAACTTTGGGCATGAACTAGAAGCTTACTACAACAAACGGGATAAAGCCTGGAAAGACTTGGAGCAGTACGATGCGCTGCTGTTGCCGGGTGGTTCCGGTCCAATGGTGGACATGGTGAATAACGAGCGCGTGCATGATGTGATCCTGGGCTTTCTGGCACAGGGTAAGCTGATTGCGGCGGAATGTTACTGTGTCACCTGTCTGGCGTTTGCCCGTGACTGGACCGATCGCAAGAGCATCATCTGGGGTAAGCACGTCACAGGTCATGCCCGCGAGTATGACTACAAAGACGGCACCGGTTTTGCCCAGATGTATGGTTACGATGGACAACCAATGAATACTTCTGCCAACTTTGGTCCTCCGTTCTATCCCCTGGAATACATTCTGCGCGATGCCGTTGGACCAGACGGACAGTATCACGGTGGAGTTGGTCACACCCTTTCCACAATTCTGGATTACCCATTTTTAACCGGTCGCTCTACTCAGGATTCGAAACTGGTTGGAGAACTCATGATTCAAGCCCTGGAGCATGGATTGAAGCGCTACGGTTGGTAGCCCATTCAATGGAGCCAATACATCAATCAAGAGGTGCAATTCTGCGTAAAAAGCTGTAACTGCACCTCCAACGATCGTGAGTCAAATAATTCTTCTATCTTCGAAGAGTTCAAGGAACGTTACCCGCTGGTTTATTTGAAGTGCAACGAAATACGATCCTACAAGTTACTAATACTTTTTGTTACGTAACTCCTCGATCGACTTGGGCGAAACTCAAGTTTTACCAGCATAAAGCGTCTTGAGGTCAGATCCCTCTTCTGGAGTAAGCTTGACAAAGCTAACAGGTGTGTTAGTTTTTTTGATGGATGAATGAATTTTTGAGATAAAACTGTGTTGCTTGATTGATCAACCTCCTGTCTATGATTTGATCTTTAAATTCACAAGCTTTCCCTACGGAAAAAGTTCAAATGCTTTTCAAAATCTACCCGTTGTTAGTTTGTGTCTTGATCAAAGTCTTAATTGATTCAGTGTCCTAATTGTTAAATAGTCGTGTGGAGTTTTAACTCTCTCTTCTGGTTGGAGTTATACTTTGTGAGAGATTATTTGCTGGCTGGTTTTTGCGACAGTTCTTTCGGCTATTTTACTATGTCTTTAGGTTATTTGATACCTGATCTACAGACTGTGCCTCGATAGGGCTGGTCTTGCAGGTATGCACTGAAAGTCCTCTGTTTTTGGTCTGAGCAATTGCTTAATCAATTGATAAGGAGTTAGCGATGGTTGGTAAAACGTACCGCTTTGCAATCATTGAACAATTGCTGGCGGACGGTATTCGCTATATGTTTGGTAATCCAGGAACGGTTGAGCAAGGCTTCTTGGATGCTCTTTGGGATTATCCAGAACTGAAGTATATTTTGACGTTACAAGAAACTGTGGCGGTGATGGCGGCAGATGGCTATGCACGGGCAACGGGCAATGTGGCGATCGTTCAATTGCACAGTACCCCCGGAGTTGGTAATGGCATCGGAGCGCTTTACCAGGCGAAGCGGGGGCATTCTCCGCTCGTGGTGATTGGCGGGGATTCTGGAGTCAAGTATCAGGGGTTAGATGCTCAGATGGCGGGGGATTTGGTGGCGATGGCGGAACCTGTCACCAAATGGTCAACGATGGTGGTTGATCCGGCTTCAGTGCTGCGAGTGTTGCGCCGCGCCATCAAGATTGCCTCCACTCCACCCCGTGGTCCGGTCTACGTCTGTTTGCCGCAAGATATTTTGGATCATCCTGTCGTTGAACCCATCCGACCGACCTCGATTCCGTCCACTCGGGTGGTGCCCGATGATGCAACCCTGACTGCTGCGGCAAAACTCTTGGCAGCAGCCCAAAAGCCCATGATTTTTATTGGGGATGGGATTGCGTTTTCGGGTGCCCAGGCTGAATTAACTCGTGTAGCGGAGATTCTGGGAGCCGAAGTTTGGGAAGCAGACAATGGCGAGTTGAACATGAGTCAATCGCATCCCTTGTATCAAGGGGCGACGGGACATATGTTTGGCTTTCAAAGTAAGCCAATTCTGGCAAAAGGCGATGTGAATTTAGTTTCTGGAACGTACATTGTGCCGGAAGTCTTTCCAGAATTGGGAGATGTGTTTGCCCCAGGAGCGAAGGTGATTCACATCGACTTAAATAGCTACGAAATTGCTAAGAATCATCCCGTTGATATCGGCATGGTGAGTGATCCAAAATTAACGCTGGCACGGTTGGCAGATGTTTTGGAGACGGTTTTAACTCCAGAGCAAAAAGCAGCGGCACAGCAACGGGTGATTGAGATTACTAATGCTAAAAAAGCCAAGCTGGAGTCGGAGTTGGAGCACGATCGCGCCATTCGAGATGAGGTGCCGCTGCATCTGTCTCGCTTCATGGAAGAGTTAGCTGCCTTGCTGCCCGAAGATGCGATTATTTTCGACGAAGCCTTGACCAACTCGCCTGCCATTCCCCGCTATCGTCCCACGACTCAGCCCAAGCACTACTTCCTGACGCGGGGTGGTTCGTTGGGCGTTGGGATTCCGGGCGCGATCGGGGCGAAATTGGCAAATCCTGATAAAACCGTGTTTGGTTTCACGGGAGATGGCGGCGGAATGTATACGATTCAGGCGTTGTGGACAGCGGCGCGGCATAACGTGGATGCCAAGTTTGTAGTGTGCAACAACCGCTCTTACCGGATCTTGCAGTACAACATTCAGCAGTATTGGAAAGAAATTGAAGTGCCAGAGCGCGATTTCCCCTTGAGTTTTGATTTATCGAAGCCAGAAATTCGGTTTGACGAAATTGCGCGATCGCTGGGAGTTGCTGCTGTTCGAGTTGAAAAGCCAGAACAAATCGTTCCCGCCATTCAACAAGCGCTGGCACATCAAGGACCCTTTTTGATTGATTTACTACTGGAAGGAAACGTGCATCCAGAAATGATTGGTGTGCGTTGCGGTCAATGAATCATTTGCAGCCCAGATTTGAAGTTTTGATTGAATCGGAGGATTAAATTGACTACCACAACTGTAAGTAGTTCCATGAGTACAGAACAAATCAATGCCTTTGTTGCTGCCTGGTATCGAGCGCTTGATTTTCATGTTCCGATCGAGGAAGTGTATCCCTATCTGGCAGATGAGGGATTGAATGTGCAGTTTCCAGATGGAGACATCCGGGACTTTGATAGTTTTAAGGTCTGGTACGATCGCGTCACCAACTTATTTTTTGATGAAAACCATAATGTGGTGTCGGTAGATGCCAAGGTTTCGGGAGATACCGCTGTGCTAGATGTGGTGGTGGCATGGCAGGCAAGCTGGTGGGAACCTCCGGCAGCGAAGAGTAAGCGCACATCAATGAATGCGACTCAGCAATGGACGGTGCGAACATCGAGCAAAAACTCCTATGGTTTGGAAATCGTTAGCTATAACGCGACGGTCAAACCGTTTGAGTATGCGCCTGGATTTGCTCAACTGTAACCGGACGATGGAGGAGTACGCTTATGTTTGGAGCTTTCAAAGATATTTCTCGCATTCTCAACACCGATGTTGGCGACTTGTTGTTTCGTAAAACCAAAGTTAGCAGTGAACTGATCATTGATCACTACGGCGTGAATTCGCCCGAAGCAAAGCTAGCGATCGCCCGTCGCTATTACGAAGAAATTCTCAACGATGCCAAGTTGGAAGTTTGCGATGAACTCATGTCGCAAGACTTTATGTTCACCATTCCTACCCACCCCGATCCCTATTACGGACCAGATGGCTTCAAAAACCTGGTCACGATGCTGCACGGAGCCTTTCCCGATGTGCATTTGAAGGTGGAGCATCTGCTGGTGGATGGGGATACGGTCGTTGGGCACTGGACGGGCAGCGGCACCCATACAGGCGGACCATTGCACACTGTGAAAGGGGATATTCCTGCCAGCGGTAAAGGGTTTGTGATTGATGGTGTGAGTTGGCTCAAGATCGTGGATGGCAAAATTGTTGAGTCCCTTGCCAATGAAGACACCTTAAGTCTGCTGAAGCAAATTGGCGTGATTCCAGTTCCTCCCAATGGCTCTGCGGCTGAATCTAACAAGGATGTGGCAAAGCGTTATTTCAATGAAATCCTGAATAGCGGCAACTTAGATGCCATTCCTGAAATTATTGCTCCTGAGTTTGTGCTGCATTTTCCCTTGTTTCCTCGCCCGATTCGCGGACAGGATGCCTTGAAGCACTTTGTAACAACACTCCGCACAGCGTTTCCAGATATTCACTACGATGTCGATCGCGAAGCTGGAGATCAGGACAAAGCCGCGATTCGCTGGAAACTGTCGGGAACCCATCAGGGTGAATATCTGGGCATTCCTCCCCGGAATACGCCAGTGACGTTGCAGGGAGTCAGCATCTTTCGCTTGAACGATGGGCAAATTCTAGAAGCCTGGGTGAATGAAAACGATCTGGGCTTGCTGGAGCAAATCCGTCCACCAGAAGCGTAAGGAGCTTGGCATTTGAGGTTTTGCTAAAGCAGAGGTTGTTCAACCCAAGCCTGCTCCTGGCAACCCCAACCACACACATCGAGATGATTAGGAGTTTGATGAATGGTCAGATGGAGTTCGAAAAAACTATTCCCAGCGATCGCGCTAATGACGCTGATGAGCTGCGCTGGGCAGAGTGCTGTTCAAGAAAAGACAACCGCTACGCAGACAACCGATGCAGCCACCCAAACCTCAACGGCTGACACTCAAGTTGCCCAAGCCTTTACCCCATCCAAGAACAATGATCTGGTGGTCATGGTTTACAACGGGGCGTGGAATGAGGGCAAACTCGACCTGCTGGATCAATACATTGCCCCAGACGGCTTGGATCACTCACCATTGTCTACAGAAAAAGGCACGGCTGGATTTAAGAAAATCATTTCAACGTTCCGTAGTGCCATGCCCGGATTAAAACTCACCATTGAAGATGAGATTTTCGACAAAGACAAAGTGGTTCACCGCTGGACAGTGCAAGGTAAGCATACGGGTGCACCGTTGTTTGGGGTTCCTGCCTCTGGCAAAGAGATTACCTTAAAAGGCATTTCCATCCTCAGAATGGAGAATGGCAAAATTGCCGAGCGCTGGACAAACCTGGATCAGTTTGGCTTACTGAGTCAATTGGGTGTGATTCCTCCTCCAAAAGCACCTCCTACCGCTGAGAAGAAGTAGGAATCAGCAGGAAAGCGTAGGGACAGGTGGGTAGACAATTTTAGTCATGATTTACTATCAAACCTGTCTTTACAAGGCTTTATCCATTTTTTGATCGGAATTCTCTACGGTTGAACAATTCCACCCTCGTTTAGAGTGTCCCCCATGCTCAAGCCTGCAATGATCAATAAATTAGTCATCTGGTTGGTGGCAAGCGCGATCGCGATCGTTGGAGTTCTGCTGCCTGCCACCAGTGCCTCTGCGGTTTTTGTACCGGTTGCTCCAGTCCATTCGGGTCATCTCTTGCTGGCTAAAAACTCTGGAACACAAGAACCTCTGGTAACGCTGGCAAATCAATTTACCGTTGCCAAAGACCAGCTACCCGACTTTCTCGATCGCTGGAGCGAGATTGGCAAGTACATGAAGCAGCAGCCCGGATTCGTTTCTGCTGAACTCAAAAAAGACATCCTCAACTCGCAAGAATGGATGATGTCAGAACAGTGGAAATCGTTGGCTGACTACAAACGCGCGGTTTCCACTGAAGCATTTCAAGCTCTGGTGCAAGACTTTCCCGGTAAAGCTACCTGGTTTGCCCAAGACCTATTCCCTACAAAATAGTTACAGATTTTTTCCCCTGTGACCTTAGGAGTCGTTAAGAAATAACTCCCCCTGGTTGTTAGCTCATAGCTATTAGCTAATGGCTAACAGCCAATCCAAACTGTGAAGTTATTGTTTAACAAGCGCTTACTTCTTGCCTTAGAGCCATACAGCCCCTCCAGAAATGCTTCTGTTATTGCGTCAATTGTTGCCTAAACCATTTTCTTCTAGTGCCATCTCTGGGCTAGTTGTATTTTTCTCTGTTTGCGTACCGGTTTCTGTTTACGCAACCGAATCGAGTGCAACTGAACCAGACTCTACTCCGCTAGATACGATTTCAGCTTTGACTGAGATTGCTGCTGACTTGACAACCCCAACCCAAACCTGTGCTGAGGTTGACTTTTGGGTGGATCCGGTGGATGGCTCTTGCCCGTCCCTGGGGCTGTGGCAGCAACCACTATTTCCAGATGAAGCGGCGTTGATGGATGGCTATGTTTTGCCGTTGTCCTATGCGGCGGCGGATCTGGGTGGCGAACTGGTGGCAAACCTGACCACTGCCCAGCAAACCACTCCTCAGCCTGCATCGCCGGATGCTCCCCCGGTTCCCACCACGCCCGCCCCCGTTTCTCCCCCGCCCCCACCCCCCTCAGATGCTTTGAATTTACCCGTGTTGCGATCGCTGAAAAAGCCCACGGGTCGTAAGGTTCTGGATACAGGAGTGGCGATCGCGGGGATCAGACCCAAAGACACTTCCGAAAATTTTTGGACACGAGACTTTTTCACTGGGAATTGGGGTGGTTCTCGCGATCGAGACTTGAGGCGGGGAATTGATCTTTACCTGGCTCTGTTCTCCGATGTCTACTCCAACGTTGGCGGCGGTAAAAGCCAAAATACTGCCTTTAACAATGTGGTGTTAGCCGGATTTGATCTCTACACTTCTAAACTGGGCTGGTGGCGAGAAGGGCAAATTCATGTGACGGCGGTGGATATTCGCGGCGTGAGTGTGGGTCGAGATTATGCCGGTTCCCTCAGCAGCACTTATTTTGTTGATCCGATTAAGCGCGGCGCAAGGCTGTTTGAAGTCTGGTATGGGCAGAAATTTGGCAACACGTCCCAATACGAGTTACGGGTGGGTAAGATTTTTCCCTTCGTGAGAATTGCCGCGTCCCAAATTACCGGAATTTTTACCAACACAGCCTTTCAATATCCCACCTATCTGGGTGTTTCTCCCAATACGGGTATGTCTACACCCTTTGCTTCGTCGCCGTTGGGGGTGCAGTTTAGCTACACTCCCGGACCGCAATGGTTATTTATTGGGCAATTGCAGGATGGATTTGATGATCCAACGGGCGGTTCTGCCAACCAGGATGGGCTGAATACGGGCATCAGCGCCAGAGAAGGGATTGAAGGGATTTTCGAGGCAGTGTATCGCCCTAATCAGGAGCGCGGCTCCACGGGTTTACCAGGCTTCTATCGCCTGGGCTTCCAGTTTCACTCTGGCGTGTTTCGCAGCCAATCGAAGAATGTGAATGGATTATCGCGAGCCTTGTTTGGGGGCGATCGCCAAGAAGATGTGGGCAACTACGCGATTTACTTCATGGCAGATCAAATGGTGTTTCGAGAGTCGCCGAACCCCCGCGATCGCACTCAAGGCTTGAATGTCTTTTTTAAATCAGTGGTGACACCCAAACAAGACATCAACACGATTTCCCTCAACATTACAGGCGGGTTGGCTTATGAGGGATTGATTCCCGGACGCGATCGAGATGTTTTGGGCTTGGGCGTATCTTACAGCCGCTTCAGTGACGGAATTCGCACCTTCGATCGCGAAACGCGACGACTGAATCCAACCACTCCCATTCGGGATGCGGAAACGGTGCTGGAATTAGTCTACGTCGCTGAAATTACTCCCTGGTGGTATTTGATTGGTAGTGTCCAACGTATTTTTCAACCCAATGGCAACTCAACTATTCCAGATGCCACTGTGCTTGGAATAAGTAGTCGTATCGCATTTTAATAAAACGATTCCCCTTCAATTCAAGGAGTTTGTTCAATGGTTTTAGTCTCTGGCGCAACAGGCACAAATGGGAGTGAAATTGTCCGGCTGCTCTCAGCGGCAGGTGTTCCGGTGCGTGCCCTGGTGCGGAATAAAGCGAAAGCAACCGCGATCGCCGACCTGCCAGGAGTGGAATTGGCGGAAGGAGATTTTGACAATCCAGCCTCTCTGGAAGCAGCGTTGCAGGGAATTGATAAAGCGTTTATGCTGCCTCCCTTCGTCAACAACATGGTGGAATTGCAGCACAACTTCATTGAAGCGGCAAAGCAAGCAGGCACCAAACATATCGTCAAACTGTCTGCTTTTGGGGCTGACCCAAATTCCACGCTAATGTTAGGCAAATGGCACGGACAGAGCGAAAAGGAATTAGAAGCTTCTGGGCTTGCCTATACCCATTTGCAGCCCAATGGTTTCTGGCAGAATATGCTGGCGTTTGGACAATCGATCGCCAACGATGGCAAGTTCTACCTGCCCTCTGGAGATGCCAAAATCAGTAACATCGATGCCCGTGACATTGCCGCTGTAGCAGCAGCGGTTCTGAAGGAAGATGGGCATGAAGGAAAAACCTATTTACTCACGGGTCCAGAGGCTCTTTCCTACTACGAAGTTGCCGATCAACTGTCTGAACTGTTAGGCAAACCAGTGACCTACGTGGATGTGTCTCCTGCCGACTACAAAGCCACCCTGGTGCAGTGGGGGGTGCCCGAATGGATGGCAGATTCCCTAAACGAACTGTTTGAGATTTATCGCATGGGTTACGGTGCTGTGGTGACAAGCGTTGTGGCGGATGTTGCCAAAAAGCAACCGATTACCTTCAAGCAATTCGCTCAAGACCATCTGGCTGTGTTTCAAGCTGCCTGAGTCGATCGCCGTCTCAAGTCGTTTTATCTCTCAATTTAGGAGATCTCTATGACGGAAAGAAAACACTACGACTACATCATCATTGGCAGCGGGGCGGCGGGTAGCGTTGCGGCTCATCACCTCAGTACTGCGAATCCCGATCTTCACATTCTGGTGTTAGAGGCGGGAGAAAAGGACAAAGATCGCAACATTCACAACATTGGCAGTTTCGTGAAATTGTGGGGGTCAGAGCATGACTGGAAATTGATGACCGAACCCCAACCGGGACTTGCCGATCGCGCGATCGTGATCAACCAGGGCAAAGTCGTTGGCGGCGGGTCTTCAGTGAATGCCTTGATGTATGTGCGCGGGAATCCCCAAAACTTTGATGATTGGAGTGCCGCTGGCGCGACGGGCTGGAGCTACAAAGAATTGCTTCCCTACTTCAAAGCCTTAGAAGATTTTGAAGGCGGCGCATCTGAGTATCACGGGGTTGGCGGTCCCTTGAGAATTCGTGATTGCCCGGAAGCGATCATGAGATCGGAAGAATTTCTGCTCGCTGCCACGGAAGCAGGCTACGACGGACCGCACTGGGATTACAACGGCGCACGCCAGGAAAACGGCGCAGGCTACCTGCAATTTCACGTGGATGACAAGGGTGAACGGGTCAGCGGTGCTACGGCATTTTTGCATCCTGCTTTGAAGCAATCGAAGCATTTGAAGCTGAATGTGAAATCGGAAGCCACTCGCTTGCTGATCGAGAAAAATCGCGCGGTGGGGGTGGAATATGTGCATAACGGCAAAACCCACCATGCCTACGCCCATCAGGAAGTGATTGTGAGTGCGGGGGCGTTGCAAACTCCTAAGTTGCTGATGCTGTCTGGTATTGGAGCGGCGGATCACCTGCAAGCATTGAATATTCCCGTGGTTGCTGATCTGCCGGGAGTGGGTCAAAATCTGCAAGACCATTTGCAATTACCGATCGTGTTTCGCACCCAGGACGATCGCCCCAAACCCTCTCTCCTCACGGGCAATGCCTTGTTTGTGAATACTCGCATTGATACACCCGATGCGGCTCCCGATTTGCAACTCAACTTTACGCCTGCGGTTCCGGCACAACTCGCTCCCATGCTTGATTTTGGCGGTCCCGTTTGCATCTTCCTGGCAATTCTGGTGCAGCCCAAGAGCTTGGGAGAAGTGAAGTTGCGCTCCTCCAATCCGCAAGATGCACCCCTCCTCAATCCCAATTACTTACAGGATGCGGCGGATGTGCAAACCTTAGTCAAATCGATCGAGATTGCCCGGTCGATCGCCAGTACGAAAGCCTTTGCCGCGATGAATGTGGGGGAAGTGGTGCCAGGAACAACTGACCCCACTGCGATCGAAGGGTTTATTCGATCGCAAGCTTCAACCCTGTGGCATCCGGCAGGGACGTGCAAAATTGGGCAAGACAACGATGCGGTGGTGGATCCCCAGCTCCGAGTGCGGGGGATTGAAGGGTTACGGGTTGCGGATGCTTCTGTGATGCCGACTGTCACCAGTGGTAACACCGTTGCAGCCTCGTTCCTGATTGGCGCAAAAGTGGCAGACATGATTCTGAAGGGCTAAATTTTCAGCCCGATGAATCCTATCTAGACCCGGTTTGGATTTGAATTATTTACCCTTAGTACGAAAGGATACGATCAATGAAAAATGTGCCAGATACCCCACTTGGGAAGATGTACCGGGAACATATTGAACTGATTCTGAAAAAAGACATCGAATCTTTATTGGATCAGTACACGGATGATGCTTTGCTGATTAGCAGCTTCATGAAAGAACCCAAATACTACAAAGGACGGGAACAACTCAAGGAGCACATGCAAGGCATTTTGGGCATTGAAGGTTTGGAAACTGAAATTGCTTTCTGGGCAGAAACGGAAGATCCGCAAACGCTGATGATTGTGGAGGCGATTACCCTGAATGCGGGTGGTCAAGAAGCTAAAATGCGCTTTGCCGATAGCTGGGTTTTGAAGGATGGCAAAATTGCGATTCACTTTGCCGGAATGACCCAGTATCCCGATGGCACGGTGGCTTAAATGAACTGGATTCAACGATTTCCCAAGCGACTTCAGCTTCTAGCCTGTCTGCTGGTGGCAATGATGACAGTGGTTTGGCTTGTTGTTCCAGTCAAAATGCCTCCTATGGTGCAAGCTTATTTGCCTGCTGGGGCGACTTCCACTGCTGCGATCGCGGCTCCGGCAAACTCCAATGTGGCAGTGGCACTCAAGTTTTACGAGGCATACAACGATCGCACCAAAATTGGACTTCTGGATCAAATTTTTGCCCCGGACTACATGGGGTTAGTCAATGGGCGCAGAATTCCAGGAGTGAAAGCGGCAAAAGGTTTCGTTCTGGCATTTCTAGATGCCTTTCCAGATGCCTACTATGCTGTTGAAGATACCGTTGCAGTGGGCGATCGTGTGGTGATTCGTTGGGACTGCACCGCCACCCATCGGGGCAAATTCCTCAACATTGACCCCACAGGACAACCGATCGAAGTCACCGGGATCACTATTTTTCAACTCAAAGACGGCAAAATTTCTCGCCTCTGGAACAACTGGGACACCTATGGATTGATGCAGCAACTTCAATCTGCTGGGTAATAGTTTAGATGTCAGGAGTCCGGAACTAGGAACCAGGTTCACCTCACCCCCACTTCCTCACCTCCACTTCCCCGTAATTCACAAACAAACAAGGAGATCATTCATGTCCGCTGATAATCTAGCTGTTGCAATGAAGTTCTACGAAGTCTACAACGACCACAAACTTGATCTGCTTGACGAGATTCTAGGACCTGATTACGTGGGACACGTTAATGCTCACGATATTAAAGGCGCAGAAGCAGCAAAAGGCTTTATTGGTGGCTTTGTAGCGGGAATTCCTGATGCCAAATACACCGTAGAAGAAACTCTCACGGTGGACAACAAAGTGATTGCGCGTTGGATTTGCACGGGCACTCAAACCGGCAACTTCTTTGGGATGGAACCCACAAACAACGCGATTAATGTGAATGGCATCACCATCTTTGAAATCGTAGACGGCAAGATCAACCAACTCTGGAACAACTGGGATCAGTTCACGCTAGTACAACAGTTACAAGGGAAGGGTTGATTTGGACATTACCAATTCGACGATCGCACTCATTACAGGAGCCTCCTCTGGGATTGGGGCGGCGCTGGCGATCATGCTTGCGGGTTATGGCGCGAAAGTGGCGATCGCGGCTCGGCGGCGGGAACGACTGGAGGCGGTGGCAGAACAAATTCGGGCGGCTGGAGGTACTCCCCTGGTGATCCAGGCGGATTTCTCAAAAAAAGCCGATGCGGAACAAGCCGTTCGCACGACGATCGCCACCTTTGGCGGGATCGATATTCTGGTGAACAATGCCGGACGCGGAAATGTTGCCTCGATTGAAGATACCACTCAGGAACAACTGGATAGTTTATTCAGCCTGAATGTGTACTCGCTCTGGTATACCACCGCGATCGCCTTGCCCGTGATGAAACAGCAGGGGCGTGGGCATATCATCAACATCTCCAGTATGGCTGGGAAATCTGCCTTTCCAGGTTCCAGTGTGTATATCGCCACTAAACACGCCTGCGTGGGATTTACTGCCGCGCTGCGATCGGAATTGATGGGTACTGGAGTTGAGGCAACGGTGATTTGTCCTGTGAATGTGAAAACGGAATGGGCAAGTGCAACCGAGGGTGGTTCGGTCGAGGAGTTGTTTGCTGTGGCGCTAGGATCGATCGCTCAAGCCGAACACCACTCAGATCCGCCCCCGGAAGCCTCTCCATCCCTGATTGAAGCAGTGCAAAAAATGGGCGTTGTGCTGTCACCGCAAGCAGTCGTGGAGACTATCATCGCGACTATCCAAAACCCTACTAAGGCAGATGTATTTACCCATCCTGGTTCGGAAGCAGTGGCACTGGCGATCGCCCACGATCGGCGAGTGGTGGAAGGGGTGCAACAGGATTTCATCCTGGCAATGCAACAGGCATACACAACATTGCACAAGTCTTAATCAATCGTAGTAAGAGAAAGGATGATGGCTGAACAAGATAACTTAGCGATTGTGCAACAGACTTACGCCGCATTCGGTCAAGGAGACATGGCAACGGTCATGAGTAACCTGGCACCGGAGATTGTTTGGCACTCGCGTTATGTGCCTGGAGTTCCCTTACACGGCACATTTAACGGTAAAGACGAAGTGCTTCAGTTTTTTGCCAGCCTCGGTTCTGCCCTGGAAGTGCACGACTTTGCGCCACAAAAGTTTATTGCCCAGGATGACACGGTTGTTGTGCTGGGGTATGAACAGGTGGTGGCAAAGCCCACGGGTAAAGCCTACAAGAACGAGTGGGTTCATGTTTGGACGCTGAAAGATGGCAAAGTTGCCACGGTTCAAGCATCGAATAACACGGCTGCCGCTGCGGCGGCATTTGCAAGTTGAGGCAACGATCGTCAATGAGAGCACTGCTGCTGGATCGACCTGGATCGCCTGACACGTTGTATGTGTCGGAACTGCCGGAACCCCAACCGACAGCCGGACAGGTGCGGGTTAAGGTTCATGCAGCAGGGCTGAATCCAGCCGATTATAAATTTGCTCAACGGGGGTTTGCCCGGTGGAGCTATCCCCACATTCCGGGGATGGATGTGGCGGGGGTGATCGACGAGATCGGCGCAGATGTCACCCAATGGCAAGTTGGCGATGCGGTCTACTACCACGGCGATTTATCTCAACCGGGGGCGTTTGCCGAGTGGACGATCGCCCAACCGCACGCGATCGCTCCCTTGCCGCAGGGGGTTTCGTTTACCGAAGCCGCTGCCCTTCCCTGTGCGGGTTTTACTGCCTACCAGGCTTTACACCACAAGTTGCACATTGCAGCAGGGCAAACCATTCTGGTGCAGGCGGGTGCGGGTGGAGTGGGCGGTTTTGCCGTGCAGTTAGCTGCCCTGGCTGGATTGAAGGTTATCTCCACTTGCTCGATGGCAAACTTTGATTGGGTACGGCAATTAGGTGCCAGTGACGTGCTGGATTATCACACTCAGGATGTTGCGGCAGAAGTGCAAAAGTTGACGGATGGACGCGGCGTGGATGCGATCGTGGATACGGTGAATGCGGACACTGCCACCCTGGGGTTAGATCTGCTGGCGTTTGGTGGCGGGATTGCCTGCGTTGCTGCGCTGCCCAACTTCAACCATTTCCAATCCTTTGGCAAGGCATTGTCAGTCCACGACATTGCCCTAGGCGGAGCGTACTTATCCGGAGATCGCCCGGCTCAGGAACAATTAGCGCAAATTGGTCGAGACTTGGGGCAACTGGTGAGCGATCGCAAAATTAATCCTATGCTGCATGAAGTCATTGGGTTAGAAGAGATTCCAGATGGATTAACGCGCTTATCGCAGCGTCATATTCGCGGCAAAATTGTAGCTCAAATTCAACAACCTTAAGACAAGCTTAAAAATAGGAACGCTTATGAAACTGAAGGGTAAAAAAATTGGAATTCTCATCGAAAGTGACTTTTACGAGCATGAAATTTGGTACTACCATTACCGATTTCCCGAAGAAGGCGCAGATCTGCACTTCCTGACTCGGCTCTGGGGTCAGCCTTCCCTGACATTTAAAGGGCACGAGTATCACGCACCTTTTGAGTGTCACGAAAGTTTTGAAGACATTGATGACGCGACACTCAAGACTTTTGATGCGATTATTGTGCCCTCGGCAATGGTGTCCGATCGCCTACGATACACCGAAGACCTGAAAAAGCTCCCTCCCGCCACAGAATTTCTTAAGCGTGCCTTCGCTGAGAAAAGCATTCTTAAAGGTATTATTTGTCATGGGATGTGGTTAGTTTCTCCTGCACCAGAATTAGTTCGCGGTCGCCCAGTCACCTGTCACACCAATCTGCACGGAGATGTGGTGAACATGGGCGCGATTTACACTGATGAAGATGTGGTCGTTGATGATGATTTAGTCACAGGACGCAGTGGTGGTCATGCCCATTTGTTTGCGAAACAAATCATTGAGATATTAGCAACACGTTAGCACCTGAGCGATACTTGATTCTAAGTATTTCTGTAACCTTCGCGCATTCATTCAGTTCACTTGGCAGTACTCACTATTCGAGGGGAGAGAAACAATGTCAAAGTTACAAATCTTTTCACAAGTTGCAATTACGTGTAAAGACGCGATCGCAACCGAAAAGTTTTATACCCAATACTTTGGCTTCAAACGAGCGAGAGTCGCAAAATTGCCGGATGGTGACCAAATTGTGTTCATCAAAATGGGAGACAGTGCCTTTTATTTAGAAATCTTTCAGGCAAAAGAAGAATCTCCCATTCCGCCTGCGGTCAATGATGGCTACCAGTTCCCCTCCGTGCGGCACCTGGCATTTAAAGTGAGCAGCGTGGATGAGAAATTGGCTGAGATTGGGGATGCTGCCAAAATCACCCTGGGACCGCTGAATTTCGATGACTACATTCCGGGCTGGCGCACGGTTTGGTTGGCAGATCCCGACGGCAGAGTGATTGAACTCAGCGAAGGGTTTGTGGATGAAGAAAATCCACCGCCGTTACCAGCTTAGTCATTGGTCATTGGTCATTAGTGAATTAAGCGAGTGACAAATGACGAGTGACAAATGACGAATAACCCATTTCCTGATCGCCGATTGCTTGAACCTTTCACTTCTATGGAGAACGCGCAATGGATCACATGAGCTTTTCTTTCTCGGATACGATCGCAGGTTACGTGACTGACTTCAATCGCACAGAGAAATCCTTCGGGCTAAAAACCTCTGACGGTCGGGAGTACCGCGCCTACCTGACTGATACGGCTTACGGACGGATTTATCAAAACCTGGAAGAACCCTATAACGATGCAACCTCTCGCTTTGCGGAACTCCTGAGTCCTGGTCAGCACGTCTTTGCCTATGGCATCTTCTATCCCCAGGGTGAAAGCCATAAGTTTGAAGTCAAATCCCTGGTCTTTCCAGGTGAAACCGTGGGGCAATATCGCCACGAAGAACAGGACTGGTGGACCAAGCAAGTGCGATCGATCGCCGATTGCTATCTGCGCTGGCAATTTGGTTATCCTAATCTGCCCGTCGATTACAAGGAATATCGTACCTACCTCAACCTGTCTGGTGCCAAGAAACAAGACGACTTCCTTCAGGAAACGGATACCATTTCTCGCCTGGTGTATGGCTTCGCCACAGCTTACCTGATGACCGGAGAAGATCGTTTTCTAGAAGGAGCCGAAAAAGGCACGGAATACTTGCGCGACCATATGCGGTTCTACGACCCGGATGAAGACATCGTGTATTGGTATCACGGCATTCAGGTGAAAGGCAATCGCGAACAAAAGCTATTGTCTTCTGAACACGGCGATGCCTTCAGTGAAGACCGGGAATCGATTCCGATGTACGAGCAGATCTATGCTCTGGCAGGACCGATTCAAACCTACCGCATCACCGGCGATCCAGCGATTCTAAAAGACACGGAACTCACAGTAAAACTGTTCAAAAACTTCTACCGCGATCCGGAAAAAGGCGGTTACTTCTCCAGCCTCGACCCCCTCACCTTAGATCCCAAGAGTGAATCTTTGGGTGTAAACCGGGCGCGGAAAAACTGGAACTCTGTGGGCGACCATGCTCCGGCGTACTTGATCAACCTCTGGCTGGCAACGGGCGAACCCGAATATGCCGAAATGCTGGAAGACACCTTCGACACGATTTCCAAGTACTTCCCTGACTTTGAAAACAGTCCTTTTGTGCAAGAGCGCTTCTTTGAAGACTGGTCGCACGATAAGCAGTGGGTGGGTCAGCAAAACCGCGCTGTGGTTGGTCACAACCTCAAAATCGCCTGGAACTTGATGCGGATGCACTCCCTCAAACCGAAGGAAGAGTACGTCACTCTGGCGAAGAAGATCGCCGATACGATGCCTGCCGTGGGCAGCGATCGCCAGCGAGGCGGCTGGTACGACGTGGTGGAACGCAACCTGGCAGAAGGGGAAGAACAGCATCGCTTTGTGTATCACGATCGCAAAGCCTGGTGGCAGCAAGAACAAGCCATCCTCGCCTATCACATCCTGCACGGCATCACCAAGGATGAAGAATACCTGCGTCATGCCCGGGAAGCCACCGCCTTCTACAATGCCTTCTTCCTCGATCATGACGACGGGAGCGTGTATTTCAATGTGCTAAATAATGGTATTCCTTTCCTGGTGGGCACAGAGCGCTTCAAGGGCAGTCACTCCATGAGCGGCTATCACTCGACAGAATTATGCTACCTGTCAGCGGTTTACACCAATTTGCTGATTACCAAGCAACCCATGCACTTCTACTTCAAGCCCCAGCCAGGAGCCTTCAAGGATAACATTCTGCGAGTGCAACCGGATATTCTGCCACCGGGTAGCGTCAAAATTGGTGCCGTTTGGATCGATGAAAAACCCTACACCGACTTTGATGCGGCTGGTTTAACCGTGAAACTGCCTGATACCAAAGAACAGGTGAAGGTTAAAGTGCAGATTACGCCAGTATAGGTGGGAGATGGATGCTCTGCGTCATTGGTCATTAGTCATTAGGAAAAATAGGAAAAACGAATGACAAATGACCAATGACAAAGGACTAACACCCATATCAATCAATTTTTGATGGCAAAGCTAGTCAGGTTGGGAGGATGGATGGACATCAACATCAAAAATCTTCAAGTCACACTACTCGAATCAGAAACCAGCATTGATGAGGCAACGGCTCAGGTTGTGATCGATCATGCTTCTGCTAGCACGATCGATCAGGTGACGATCGTCGAGCTAATTGGCGACATTGACGGCAGCACGGCACCTAAAGTTCAGGAACACGTTTTGCCTTTGGCAGCGGCGGGGGGCAGAATTTTGATGGATTTAACCCAGGTGCCTTACATGTCCAGTGCGGGCTTACGGATGCTGCTGTCGGTGTATCGGCAAATCTCCGGCAAAAATGGACAGGTGATTCTGGTGGGCATCTCGGAAGAAATTCGCGACACCATGTCAATTACAGGATTTCTGGACTTCTTCACCACTCGCGACACGCTTGATTCCGGCTTGGAAGCGCTGAAAGTCAAAGTCAGCTTGGCAAGCTAATCATTGGGGAACAACGGCAATGGAACGCATTGATATCCATCCAACTCACACCTACGGCGAGTTTAAGCTGCGTCGAGGGAAACCTTTTCCCTTTGGGGCAACGCTGGTGCCGGGGGGCGTTAATTTTTCGATTTTTTCCAGCTATGCCAAGTCCTGTACGCTGGTGCTGTTCAAACGCCATGAGCCAGAACCCTTCGCGGAAATTCCCTTTCCAGATGAGTTTCGGATTGGCAATGTTTTCAGCATCGTTGTGTTTGATCTGGATTACGAAAACATTGAGTACGGCTACCGCATGGACGGTCCCTACGATCCCAAAGCGGGGCACTGGTTTGATTCCAGCAAGATTTTGATGGATCCCTACGCCAAAGTGATTGGGGGACGGGATGTGTGGGGCGTGGTGCCCGATTGGAGCAATATCTACCAGCACCGCGCCCGGATTTCCTTTGATGACTTTGACTGGGAAGACGATCGCCCCCTGGAAATTCCTCCAGAGGATCAGATCATCTACGAAATGCACGTTCGCAGCTTCACCAAACACCCATCATCGGCGGTGAAGCATCCCGGCACCTTCGCCGCCATTCGCGAAAAGATTCCTTACCTCAAGGAATTGGGTGTCACCTCGATCGAACTCATGCCTGTGTACGAGTTTGATGAATTCGAGAATAGTCGTCCCAATCCTGAAACGGGCGAAACCCTGTATAACTACTGGGGTTACAGTACCGTTGGCTTCTTTGCGCCCAAAGCGGGGTTCGCGGCAACGGGCAAACTGGGGATGCAGGTGGATGAACTCAAAGCCCTGATTAAAGAACTCCACAAAAACGGGATTGAAGTAATTCTAGATGTGGTCTTCAATCACACCGCCGAAGGCAACGAATACGGTCCCACGATTTCTTTCCGGGGGATCGACAACAAGACCTACTACATGCTGACTCCGGAGGGATATTACTTCAACTTCAGTGGTTGCGGTAACACGCTCAACTGTAACAATCCAGTAGTACGGAATATTGTGCTGGATTGTTTGCGCTACTGGGCAGCGGAATATCACATCGACGGCTTCCGGTTTGACTTGGCTTCCATTTTGGGACGCGACCCCTGGGGCGCACCGCTAGCAAATCCGCCCTTGCTGGAGTCTCTCGCCTTTGACCCCATCCTGGCAAAGTGCAAGCTAATCGCGGAAGCCTGGGATGCGGGCGGGTTGTATCAGGTGGGATCCTTCCCCGCCTTCGGACGCTGGGCGGAATGGAACGGCAAATATCGCGATGGCATTCGTAAGTTCTTGAAAGGGGAACCCGGTCGTGTGGGCGACATGGCGCAACGGCTTCAAGGTTCTCCCGATTTGTATGCCTGGGCAGGACGCGCACCCGCTACTTCCATCAACTTTATTACGGCGCATGATGGCTTTACTCTGGCGGATTTGGTGTCTTACAACGATAAGCACAATGAAGCGAACGGGGAAAACAACAACGACGGTGGCAATGACAACGATAGTTGGAATTGCGGTGCTGAGGGCTGGACAGATGATCCGGGGATTAATGCCTTGCGATCGCGCCAGATGAAAAATGCCTTAGCGATGCTCCTCGTCAGCCAGGGAGTGCCGATGATCCTCATG
>JANRIN010000295.1:0-62339 GCA_033764965.1 Leptolyngbyaceae cyanobacterium bins.302
CAAAGCTTGTCGATCGGTAGTAGGGGCTAGACATGACAGTTAAACCTCGGTAGCGCTCACCTGGAAAAAGTTTTAGCAAGCTGCTGCAAGTTCCTTGAAATTACTGACTCCAGCAAATCCGGAACTTACATCAACTTAATAATCTCTCGGTTGCCAGGATTATATGCCGGAAGTTTTTTATATTCCGGACACATATTTGACACTTATTTAATTGACCACCAAAAAACTATCCTTAAAAAATTCTAAAGCTACCGTTTTGTGGGCACGTCAGGTTGGCAATCGCCCTATGAAGTAATGTTAAAGTCTGGAAGATTGCTCAAAGTGCCTCTACCACGGCTTGCATCACGCCCTGCCAATCTCCAGGCTGGCGTTGCCGGAACAATCGCATGGTGGGATACCAGGGGCTATCGCTGCGATCGCGCATCCAGCGCCAGTCGGGAACAAACGCCAGCAGCACCCATACCGATTTGCCCAAGGCTCCAGCCAGATGAGCCACGGACGTATCCACTGTGATGACTAGATCGAGTTGCTCGATCGCCGCTGCCGTATCTGCCATATCATGCAACTGTTCACTCAGATCGATGAGTTTTGTTTGCCAGCCCAGAACCGTAATTTCCAACTGAGGAATGCCTTTCTGCAAGCTATAGAAGGCAATATCAGCCAGACTCAACACTGGCTCAAACTCTTGCAGGGAGAACGATCGCGCTTGATTGTGCTTGTATAAATTGCCCCCTGACCACACCAACCCCACTTTCAAACGAGGATTGGTAATCAGTGGTGGCGGCAGTTGAAAATTTGTTTCGGGTACTGTCAGGTAAGGAACCGTCGCTGGAACTGACTCGATCGTGGTGCCCAAAATTCCTGGCAAGCTCAACAGCGGCACGTAAGTATGGAACTGGGGCACAGACTGACCCATCGGCGTAATCTGCTCAATCCCAGGCAGAGTAGACAGCAACCGCATCAAGGGCTGGTGACAGGTGAGAATTACTCGCCCCCCTTTTTGAGTCACGATCGCGGCATAGCGAATGAACTGAATCGTATCGCCTAACCCTTGCTCAGCGTGCAGCAGCAACGTTTTGCCATCCAGATGAGAGCCATCCCACTTGGGTTGAGCAAAAGGGCAAGGTGGAAACTCACTCGTTTTGAGCCGCCACTCGTATTCCGGGAAACCTTCCTCAAACTTGCCCTGCACCAACAGCATCAAAGCCCGGTTATAGCGAGCCACGGGATGGTCTGGGCTAATAGTCAGTGCTTGATGCACGTATTGAAATGAATCCTGAATCTTACCCTGATCCATGAGCGCCTTCGCCATACTGATCAAAGCTTCTACGTTGTTAGGTTGGTGCGCCAGGGCACGCTGATGAAAATGAATTGCCAGGTTGGACTTATTTTGAGATTGCAGCACCACACCCACCCGATTCAGGGTATTGGCATCGTTAGAATTGCCTGTTAACGCCTGCTGGTAATGATACAGAGCTTGTTCTAGCGATCCCTGCTCCTGATAAATTGCACCCAACATGACATGGGAAGGGGTGGGATCGGCGCTAAAGTTGATCATCAAGTTGAGATTTGTTGTTGCCTCATCCATCAAACGCTTTGCCTGCTTACACAGGGCAAGGCTCAGGTTTTCTCGGGTTTGGCGGTGATTGGGACGAATGGCTAAAACTTGCCGATACAGCATAATCCCTTGTTCAAGCTTTTCTTGCTGACAGGCAATGACTCCCAACAGTGAAAGGGCTTCTACGTTTTGAGGTTGCTGTTGCAAAACCTGACGATAGAGCTGCTCTGCCTGGGGTAAGCGTCCTGCCTGGTGATGGGCAACCGCAACCTTCAGCAGTTCTGCCAGGTTTGCCGTCGCAGGATTGGGCGAAGCTGGATTGAGCGGAGACATACTTGCCAAGCGAGAAACTCCACAGGTCAGAAATGGGATTGGTTTAGTCTAGCTCTAAGGGATCGGGCGATCGCAATTAAAGGATTCTGTAGTTTTCGATCGACTGAACGGCAAAGCGTTTGCTAGGCTGAAACGGTAATGCTGTCCCTAAACCGATGCAAGCCTATGCACGATCGTTATCAGAGCCTCATTGACCAAATCATCACAGCCACGCTGCAAGGGAAGATCCGTTCCAAAGAACAGGTCTATAAGATGCTGCAAACGGAGGTTAGCTCTGGTACGGGGGAATTGTTTGAGCGCTGTTTGCAAGTGCAACTGGATGACGTGCAGGCGCAGTTACTCAGTGCCGATGAGTTGAAGCAGGCAAAGGCAACTCGCAAACAACGGGCATTAAAAACGATTCAAACAGAGTGGGAACGCTGGCAGCAGCAAAACCAAAGCAGTGCAGCGGTGGCGAATTTGGTGCAGGCGATCGCCACGGCAGAACCAACTGAGCGTTTATCTCACCTGTTGAATGCGATCGATCCCAACCAGCCCCAGGTGCTCACCCGCGAACAAATTCAGCAATTGGCTCAACGCTTGCAGCAGGCAGAGGCAGAGCCTGAGACGAAAACTGACCTGGATGAGTTTGCCCAGGGCTTGATTCAGGGCGTGAAATCCTGGCAGGAAGTGGAAGCCAACGTCGTGAGTTGGCTGTTTGATCGTTCTCAGGCGATCGGGTTTGGTGCGCCAGCGGAAGAAGCCGGACCCTGGGCAACCTGGGCAAAGTCGGTGAGTCGGGCAGAACTGAAACAGATTTTTCAAGACCTGGCAAATCATCAAACCATTACCCACGCAGGGATTCCCTCCGCGATCGCCACCCCCGTTTGGATTGAGCTGGCGGTCGTGCTGCAACGGTTGCAATTAGGCTTAGTCAGTTGGCTGGACAAACAACCCTACGATCGCTCGGCAGGAAAACGCCTGTCGATCGCCACCTACCTGACTTTCACAGTGGTTTGGAGTCAGCTATCCCAGCGGTTTTACGAATTGGGTCAGTCCACTCTGGCAGAGGGCTGTTTTCAAGTGGCGTTACAATCTCTCTATCAATTTGCCCAGCAAGACTATTTCCCGCTTTATGGTGGACTATTCGCGGCATTGTCGGGGGAATCCTTGCGAGTCACCTTAGATTACCTGGATAAACCCCTGCGGCAGGTGCCCAATACCCAAAGCAAAGCCCGCATTATTACACTGCTGGGCTACTCGCAACGGGCACTGGGGCAATATCCGCAAGCAATTCAGCTCCACCAGTGGGCGCTGGAAATTGCGCGAGATGCGAACGATCGCCGCTGTGAAATCGCCAACCTGAACCACCTCAGCCGTACTTTCATGGCGCAGAAGAACTATGAGGCAGCGATTGGTGATAGCCAACGAGCCTTAATCCTGGCACGGCAACTGGGCGATCGCTTGGGGGAAGCCAATGCCTTGGCAACCCTGGGTTGTAGCGAGGTCTTGCAATCCCGTGAACAGGCAGCCCTGGATGCAGACCAGTACGAACGGCTCCTGGATTATTTACAACGGGGTTTACAACTATCGGAGCAGGAAGGCGATCGTCCCAGTCAGGCATTATGTGCTTATAGTCTAGGCATTGCCCAAGTGGCGTTGCAGCAGTATGCAGCCGCGATCGAAACCTTGAAACAGGGCTTGCACATTGCCCAGGCGATCGGTGATTTGTTTTTGCAAGGCATGAATTGCGTTTACCTGGCAGAAGCCTATTACGGTTCGGAAGAATTTGATACGGCGATTTATTTAGGCTGTTTGGGGATGTATTTGCTGCATCAAATTGAGTCAGACCAATGGCGACAACCCGCAGGAACTTTAAGCATTTTGTCCGTTCAAATCGGCGCAGAAGCCTTTCAAGCCGCTCTCACAAAATACCGCCCCCAGTTTTTGCAACAAATCGGCGTAGATGGTTACGACTACTTACCAACTTTATTAGAAGAATATCGGCGATCGCTTTAACTGTCCTTCAGTTCATTGCTTGACAAACTGGCACATCTTCCACTGTGACACTAGAGCAAAATTGCCAAGCTAAAGCCAGGTTTTTGAAAAGGTAGGTCACAGCAATGATAGGTGGTTTCCTGAGTTTTTCTGGCGGCTTTTCGCTGCTGGTTTTGTTGGCATTTGCTGTTTTGCAATGGTTTCATATCCCCGCTGGGAGCTTTCTAGATTGGTTAATCGGGGCAGCCAGTTTTTGGTGGTTGATCGTGATTGTGACAGTGCCGTGGAATATTCACTTTGAGGCAAAATCGGTACTGGCAGATGCAGCGGAATCTCAACGGCAAGGGATCGAGATCGACTCTCAACAGGTGCAATATGCGGCAACCATCGCTCAACGATCGCTCTGGGTTGCTATTGCGCTTCACCTGCTTTCTGCCATCGGGTTGTATGGGCTGGCGATCGCTGGCATTAGTGCAATTGGCTATGTCAGTTCTGGGGCAGCACTCCTGTTGACCGTATTGCGTCCGGCGATCGAGTTGTATCGCTACCTGGCAACTCGGTTAGGAAGTATTCGCCGCACCTTCCGGTATCCACGGGAAGATGTGATGGAACTGCGCGATCGCCTGATGCAACTGGAACACAAGGTTGATCATCTGGATTACCAACTGAATCTGGATCATGCCGACGGGTTTGCTGCCACTCAGCAACGCCTCCTCACCGCCCTACGGCAAGACCTGACTCAACTAGCCGCCACTCAAGAGGATTTCAAGGTTACGAACCAGGCAGATCACGAGCGGTTGTCTCGCGAAGCCAGAACCGCGATCGCTCAACTCAGCACCGATGGCGAAGTGCTCAACCATGTCCGCGAGATCATTCAGTTTTTCAAGAATGCTTAGGCATGAAAAAATTTACCTGCAACTGAGAGTTTTGTTGCTAACCTGGCATCAAGATTTTAATCGGAGAGCTAATTATGAAACGGTTCGTTGCTTCTTCCCTGGCAATGGTTAGTGTGGCTGCAAATATGATGGCGATCGCGTCCAGTGCAATGGCTCAACAAGCTGCGCCCAAGGTCATTGCGACAGCGACCTATCAGTGTGACGATGGCAAAGGGTTTACGGCTCAATATCGAGACGACAAAACTGTTCGAGCCACCTTTGGCAGCAAAGTATTTGAACTGCCTCAAGTGGAATCTGCCTCCGGCGCACGATACAGCAATGGCAGTGTCACTATTTCTACTAAGGGCGATGAAGCGTTTGTGGAAGTTGGCGATAAGCGGTTGTTTGAGAACTGCGTCTCTGTTGGATCAGCAGCAGGACTTTGGTAATTGCAAGTTTGAAATGATCCAGGTTTGCAGGATTTATGTGGGATTCTATTGCGGCGCACATTAGCCAGATCACAGGGCAACCGTTTCAGGTCACAAACCAGCGATCGCTAGGAGGAGGGTGCATCAATGCGGCTGCGTCGGTATCTGATGGGCAACAAACCTACTTCGTAAAGCTGAATCAAGCCTCCCAGGTGGCAATGTTTGAGGCGGAAGCTGCCGGACTGGATGAGATGGTTGCAACCCAAACCATTCGAGTCCCCAAACCGGTGTGTTGGGGTACTGCTGAGAATTCGGCTTATTTAGTACTGGAATGGTTGGAATTGGGTGGGCGGGGAAGTGCTAATGCCTGGGCGGAAATGGGGCGAAATCTGGCTGCCATGCATCGTGCCACCAGCAGGAATGGATTTGGCTGGAAAATGAACAACACGATCGGCTCCACCCCCCAACCCAACCCGTGGACGGCAGATTGGATCACGTTTTGGCAGGAACACCGGATTGGTTTCCAGTTTCAGCTTGCAAGGCGACGCGGGGGCGCTTTCCCAAAACAAGATCGTTTACTGGATGCCATTCCGCAATTGCTAGCAGGACACGATCCCCAACCATCCTTAGTCCACGGTGATTTGTGGTCTGGGAATGCCTCTGTAACCAGCGCTGGCGAACCTGTGATTTTTGACCCTGCCACTTACTATGGCGATCGGGAAGTGGATTTGGCGATGACGGAACTCTTTGGCAGCTTTCCATCCGACTTTTACCGCGCTTACAACGAAGCCTACCCACTCGACTCCGGCTACCAACAACGCAAGCCACTCTACAACCTGTATCACATCCTCAATCACTTCAACCTATTCGGCAGCAGCTACGCCTCCCAAGCCAACCGCACGATCGACCAAATTTTGAACTGGTAATCTTTAACCCATTGTTAGACCGCTGGACAATTAATGTACGCAGATTTAAGTTACTTAGATCTCAGTCTGCCTATTCTCTATGTATGACGATACCTGTCGATTTCTTGCCGAACACTTCTCTGCTGATTTTGCGAGTTGGCTACTGGGAGAGCCAATTACCTTAACAGAGCTAAAACCTTCTGAACTCTCCCTCGATCCGATTCGAGCCGATGCTCTAATTTTACTAGAGTCCAATAAGTTAGTCTTGCACTTGGAATTTCAAACTCGCCCCAAACGGGATATTCCATTCCGGATGTTGGATTACCGTGTGCGAGTGTACAGGCGCTATCCAGACAAAATGATGCGGCAGGTTGTAGTGTACCTTCAGCCTACTGGTTCTGATCTCATTCGACAAAACAGCTTTGTGTTAGAGCGAACTCGCCACGAATTTGACATTGTTTGCTTGTGGGAGCAGCCTGCCGAGGTCTTTCTACAACACCCTGGACTGATTCCTTTTGCCATTCTCGGTCAAAGTTCTGATGCCGAGGCGACGTTGAGACAAGTTGCCCAAATTGTTGAGCAGATTTCAGACCCGACGATGCAAGCCAATTTGACTGCTGCTTCAGCGATTTTGGCTGGTATAAGATTAGAGGAAGAAACGATTTATCGACTACTGCGGAGGGACATTATGCAGGAATCCGTCATTTATCGTTCTATTGAGCGAGAGGCAGAAGCAAGAGCAGAGGCGAGAAAGCAAAGAGAAATTGCCAGTAATTTGCTACGGGAAGGCTTACCAGTTGAAACCGTTTCCCGTGTAACAGGGCTAGCGATCGAGGAAGCTCTGCAACTTCAACAGCAGATGAATGAGTCCGCATAAAAAGCTTGGTCATCAATAGCTGTTTATTGCTTCTACTGAACAATCTGGTAATATCCGTGTCATTAGTGCCCGTCTAGCTAGCTACTCGCAACGAGCGTGAAGATTATGAGCAAAGCGCCCTCTGATCAAACCCAAAATTCTGAAGACGAGCTTTTACCTGAGTATCAGTTTGATTACGAGAAGGCGAAACCCAATCGATTTGCATTAGCACGATCGCCCCTCTCACTGGCGCATCGGAAATGAGAGAGACGGTCGATGATTTAAACAGGCATCTACCCGACAAAATCTTGTTTGTGAGGAACTTAGTTATGCCTGACTAACCGGATTTGCAGCGCGGTTATAGATCCACAGCAGGCAACCTCCAGCCAGCAGCTTGACCATATCCAATAGCCAGTAGCTCATGTGAAGCTGATCCATGCCAGCAGGCACTTCTACTGTATCCGTCAACCAGTTGAGGTGAATGCCTAAAGCACTCATGGACGGTGTGAGCGTGTAAGTGTCAATCAGGGCGATCGCAAACAACAATCCAGCCACCCCGACTGAAACAAGCCCAGGACGATTCCAGGGATGGCGAGCATAGCGCAACACCAGCACACAACTGAGGGTTGCAGCCGCACAGACTAATTCCACCCGATTAAATATCCAAAATAGTGAGTAGCCAGCAGAGGCAAACCCCGGTTCAGCCATCATGCCAGCCGCGTAGAGCGCAGGCATCACTAACCCATCTAACAAAAGACTGCCACTGAGCCAAAATGCCAAAACCAACACTAAAATCGTCTGCCAGCTAGATTGCTTGGATGTATGAGGAATCATTGCAGTCATAAATATCTCAATTCAGTGCTATTTCTTAGCTTAGTAACTATCTAGAAAAGCAGGCATGAATGCTAGAAAAAATTAACTTGACGACCAGGGTTACAAAGCCAAAAGCCTGACGGAATTGTGTCAGGCTTTTAAAGCTTATTTTGAGTCAAGTAGATCAAGCACTAAGTAAGGTGGACGAAGAATACAGCCTGCGTTTGCCAAGTGAGGAGACAATGTCTCTTTTCCCTCCTTATATTGAAACTGATAGGTCTACAGTAGAAATCAGTTGTACATTCTGTTGAGAGTCAACCAGTTAAAACTGGCTCAAAAACGCCACACTTGAATGGCGTGATTAGAACATGATGAAGAAAGTTCTGAACAACTCGCCTTCTGTTCTCACTAGCTCTAGCAGGGGCTTTTGGAAGGAGATACAGAGTCCAAAAGCTGGGGTTTGAAGAGTCTTTCTTCGCTCTTTCTGTATCTATTCAAACGATAGCATTGTGCCTTGAAAGATCCAGTTCCTTTAACTCTATTTAACGTCTAGTTAAATAAGGATCATTTCAGTAACATTTAGCAATATTTGCATCAAGCCTTTACGCTTCGCTCTCCAATGGTTGGGTAACTTCGACTCGTTCCCATTTGCTGAGAAATAGGGCATTCGACACATTACCAATGATGTTGAGAACAGTTTTGATGCCATCAGTGAGACGATCGACTCCTGCCACGATCGCAATTCCTTCCAGGGGCAATCCCGCTGCCGTCAGAACGGTTGTCATCGTAATCAGAGCAGAACCAGGCACCCCAGGCGTACTAAAGGAGACGAGCAACGTGCTGGTGGCGATCGCGACTAGCAGTTCCGTGGTGATCGGGACGTGAAAAATTTGAGCAATGAATAACGCATTGAAACCTTGCAAAATGGCAGAGCCATCCCGCTTAATCGCAGCCCCGATCGGAATCGCGAAGTCCGTAATTTCTTCACACAGCCCATATTCCCGCGCATTTTGCAGGACGAGGGGCAGGGTTGCCGTAGAGCTAGCAGTGCCAAACCCCAAGGACAACGAGGGCGAAAAACACTGCAAAAAGGTGGATGGCTTGCCTCGTGTAACCCACAGCGCCACCGTGTAGAAGCTAATCATGATTAAAGTGGCAATCCACAACCCCAGCACATACAACAGCAAGTTAGACACCAGCTTAAATCCCTGCGTGGCAATCACCGAGCTAATCAGGGCAAACACGCCTACAGGAGCCACGTAAAGAATCACCGACAGCACTTTCTCGCTAATGATGTAGATGCTTTCGATCAATTGCACAAAGGGAGTTGCTTTTTCTCCGGCTAGTTGAATGCCAACCACCAGTAGCGCCGCTGAGAAGATGGTTTGCAGCAAGTTGCCTGTACTCAACGCCTCTAATGGGTTGATGGGAATCAGGCTAATCAACCAGTCCAAAATCGGCTGAGACTGATGCACAACCCCAGAATCTGCGATCGCCAAGCCATCAATACCCTTGCCCGGTTGCAGCCACAGAGCCGTAACCATACCCAACAGCACCCCCACCGAGCTAGTGAGCACATAGCAGAGCAGCAATTTGACCACATAACGCCCTACCTGGCTGACATCCTGGATGCGGGTTAAACCCAGAATCAGAGATGAAAACACGATCGGCACCACCACAAACTGAATCAAGCGCAAAAAGGCTTTGCCGAGGGGTGCCAGGAAATATCGGTCTAAGCCTGGAACTGCTGCTGGAAAATAAAGGTTGAGGACGACACCAAAAACGATGCCAATACCCAGCGATAAGAGAATGAGAGTTGAGAGACTGAGCGATCGCGGTTTGGTGGTTACATCCATGCGTGAGTCAATTGCCAACGGTCTGCGCGACTATTCTACCCTTCCAGTAACCACTGCAAATGTTCAGGCAGCAGTTTTGCCAGGTCATAGTTGGATTGAATGGTTTGGCGGGCATTCGTTCGCAACGTTGCCATGCGATCGGGATGGGCAAACACTTCATCCACTCGATCAGCGATCGCGCCAGGTGAAAAGAAATCGACTAACAACCCGTTGACCCCATCCTGGATCACCTCTTGCACGGGGGCAGTGCTCGATCCCAACACCAAACATCCTGCCGACATTGCCTCCAGCATGGACCAGGACAATACAAACGGACGAGTCAAGTAGATGTGTACGGATGACGCTTGCAAGACCTGTAAATATTGGCTGTAGGGCAATGGTCCCGTGAAGTGCAAGCGGGAGAGATCCAACGGCAACGATTCCAGCATCAGTTGCTTGTAGGTTTTGCCCTCCGCTAGTTGCTTGCCATACGCTACCCGATCCTCACCCACTACCACCACATGGCAGTTGGGGCGACGTTTTTGGATGATTGCCACCGCCTCCATAAATTGGGGGAACCCCCGATATGGCTCCATCCCCCGTCCAACGTAAGTAATCAATTCACTCACATGACTCAGGTTCAGATTCACAGTGGGTAATACTAATTTGGCTCCAGGGTTGGGTTGGAAAAAGCTGGTGTCTACGCCATCGTGCTTGACACTCAGCTTTGGGTGAAATTCTGGAGGAAACTGCTGTCGCTGCCACTTTGTCGGGCAAAGACCGCGATCGCAACTGGTCAAATCCAGCAGGATCGGCGCATTCTTCAGCCGAATCCGTAGCTCATCGTCAAACTGAAGGGGATCGCTCGGATCAAAATCTGAATCTGAGCCGTGAGCATGATAAAACCATTCGAAATAGCAAACCAGCTTCGCCTTCGGGAATACATCTTTCATGAACAGCGGCGGTCCCCAGCCCGAATGCCCGTAAATAATATCTGGCTCAAATCCGTCAGCTTTGATGGTCTGCCCCATGCGACATACTGCTTGCCCCTGCAAAACCGCACTTTCTAGCGATCGCACATAGTGATGAGTTTGGGGCGAAACATCCCGCGCTGGCTTATACAGCGCCTTTTTCACTCCTGGAATGCTCCCTTCCTGGCGCATCGTGCCGAATACCACTTCATGGTCGGGGTGATTGGCGAGGGCAGTTGCCAAGTGCCGAAACTGCGCCGGAAAGTTGGAGTGCAGGAATAAGATACGCATGGAGCAGGAGAAACGAAAAATGAGGAATTGAGAAAGAGATTAACAGCTTTCCTTCTCCATTCCTAATTCTTCCTGCTCCATGTCTGTGGTCTTTTATGCAACTAAGCCCGATCGCAGTGCCCGAACCGCTGCCTGAGTCCGGTCTTCTGCACAGAGCTTGCTCAGGATGTTGCGGACGTGGGTTTTGACAGTTCCAACCGTAATGTAGAGCTTGTCCGCGATCGCGGCGTTGCTGTATCCCGACACAATCAGTTCCAGAATTTCCAGTTCTCGCTCGGTCAGAGGATAACTCTCCAACACCTGCTCAAACTCAGCATCCATTGCCCCAATTTCCACGGTTTTTACCGCATGGGAAGCACGCCCAGCCGGAGTGACCTGGCGAATTTGGTGCAGCACGACACTGGCGATCGCCGGATCAATCCAGGAGCTACCCGCTTGAGTCGACTGAATCGCTTCCACTAAGCGCTCGATACTCACATCTTTCATACAGTAGGAATCCGCTCCAGCCGCAAATGCCGCCAGTACAGCGTCTTCACTGTCATGCATAGTCAGGATCAAAATCTTGGTTTTATTATTCTCTTTTTCCGCTTGCAGTTGTCTAAAGCGCTGAGTTAGTTCAATGCCGTCCATGTCAGGCAAGCCAATGTCTACTACAGCAACGTCGGGCTGCTTCTCTTCCAGCACTTTTAACCCTTGAGTTGCATTTGCAGCTTCGCCCATCACTTGGATCCCCGATTGTTGCTTCAGAGCCGTCCTCAAGCCAATTCGGGTCAGGTCGTGATCTTCAATTAAAACTACATTTATATCGCTCATATCTCACGTCCTTAACTATCAAAAGACAGGAATCAAAAAAGGTTCTGCCTTTATCGTTTTATAGAGTGTTTTAAGAAGAAACGCATCCACCGCTGGATATACTGAACTATGCCGCCAGGGGCAAATAGTACGTCCAGAGGATGAGATAGTTGATTTAAAGCTTGCTAGAAGGTTGAGTTGTAAACCACTGCCACAGTAACAAGGATACGTCCCATGAATGAAACTGCCCTAAGTCAAGCGAGTGATTTAATCGGTGGAGCATTTGGGTTAAGCCAGGAAGCGTTTCAGCGGTTAGCAACTCTTCCTGGTGGATTATGGCTGGCGCTGTTAGTGGTTTTGTTCGCAGGATTCTCTTTAGCGATCGGGCAGAGTATTGTCCTATTTGTGAATCGGGTGAGACCAGAACGCTTTGCATTTAGTTTGTTGTTGAATGCAATTTTATTTACGATCGGTTATATTTTTCTGGTTTTGAGTACCTGGTTAATTACATTCTTTCCTGGAGCAGCAAAAGTTTCCTTACTGACATTATTTAAAGTTTTAGGACTCGCCTATGCACCCCTGTTATTTAGTTTTTTGAGTGCATTACCTCACGTTGGCTATCCCCTGCAAAATCTCTTTTCGATCTGGAACTTGCTGGCAATGGTGGTGGCTTTTGCAGCAGTGGCAAACACAAAGTTATCTTCTGCCCTGGGCTATGTAGTAATTGGATGGGTGATCAAGCAACTGCTGGAAAACACGATCGGGCAACCGATCGCACAACTGGGGCGCAAACTTGCTAACCAGGTTGCTGGAGTCGAGTTAGTCGATGGTCGGTCTGAATTAAAAGCTATGATTGCCGCCCGTACCCGTCCTGCTACGCCGATCGGTCTGGCAGCCTATCAACCCCACTCGCCGGAGGTGCGGCAACTGCTCTATGCCTCTGGACGGGGAGACAGTCAGGCAACCCAGGCAGTCGTGCAAGCAATGGGTAGCAACGAACCATCCGACAGTCCGCTGCAAGTGTTGCAATCCAACCTCAACGACTCATTGATGCAACTAGAGCAAAGGAGCGGCAGTATTCCCAAGCCCGTTCTGCTGGGACTGAGTTTGCTGGGCATGGGGATTATTTTTATTCTGACCATTATTTTATTGCGTCCCATTCGCGACACGCTGTTTGGCTGGCACGACAGTTTACCCAGGGTGTTCCAGTGGTTGTTTGACCTGGCATGGATTGGAGTGGTTGCGCTCGTCTTTGCAGGCTTTCTGGCACCCCTGGAAACGTTGGGTTGGTGGGCAGGTTGGTTTGGGGATGATCTGGATACCACTTCAGCCGACGCGATCGAGGTTGATCCGCCCCCTCCTGATGCTTCTCTTCCGTCCCCAACCATCTCTCGCTATGTCGTCTATCTGGATGGCATTGCCCAGTCTGGCGAAGAATATACTCCCGATGTGGAAGACTTTTTGATCGCGTTCAAACCCGCCCTGCCACCAGAGATGAAACTGGTGAGCGGGTTGATGATGTACTCCGTGTTGAACAAACCCCTGGATGAAGATCGTCCCCTGGCGTGGTTGTGGAAAACAGCCGACAAATTGCGCTGGCAAAATCCGGCTGACTTGCTGGGACTGATGCTGAACTTGCGGAATGTTTTGATCGTGGCAGTCTCCGCCGACAAGCGCTATGGACCGATTTATAACCAGGGCATTGCTCAGGTGTTGTTTGATGGCTTGGTCAAAGCTGGATATCGTCCTGGCAGCGGCACACCGATTACACTCATCGGCTACAGTGGCGGCGGACAGATGGCTGCGGCTTCAGCCGCTTACTTGAAGTATGCGATGGGTGCACCGATCGATGTCATCTCTTTGGGTGGGGTGATGAGCGCCAACAATAATATTCTGAAGCTGGAGCAGCTCTACCATGTTGTGGGAGAACTGGACATGGTGGAGCGGATTGGACCGCTGATCTTTCCCGGTCGTTGGAAGATGTTTCCCCTGTCTTATTGGAATCGGGCGAAGCGACGCGGCAACATTTCCATCATTTCTGCCGGACCTGTGGGGCATCAGGTTCCCGGTGGTTACATGGATCCCAAAGCGGTGCTACCGGATGGACGCACTCACCTGCAACAAACGATCGAAACCATCCTCAAGATTTTGCGGGGGGATGTGTTTGAGTATGAGCAAATGCTGCCCCGCAAGCTGAGTAACTATGCCCTCTATCAGCAAGCCGAGTTTGTGCATCCTGCCTATTACCCGATCGATCAAACCGTTGATGCCACGCTGTATCGCCCGTTAGGGCAATGGATGGGACGATTGATTCTCCCTCAACTTGCAGAGCGGCATCAGGTGCGAGGCTGTTTGTTTGAAGTGCATCATGCCCCAGAGGACTACCAGCATCTGGTGGGTCAGGTGGTTAACCTGCGCTGGATGAATGATCCGATCGTGCAAAAAATGGTGCAAGCCGTTACCAAAGATGTGCATTTCAGTGCCGACTCTGAGTACGCCGTGAAGTATGGCGGGTCAGTACATCCCGATCGCCTCAACCACTGGCAACAGGTCGACCCTTTGGAATCCTTGGCTGGGTCTCGTCCGGTGGATGACATGATCGTGATGCTGAATCAGCCTGTGCAGGTTGAAGCGGCACAAACGACCACCGCTCCAGCAGGCAGTTCGCTTTACATTGGCAGCACTCCGGTGCAAATTACGGGGCGCTACTACGGCATAGTCCAATTTGTGCGAGCGATCGCGCCGGATCAATACCAGGTGGTGCATTTCAACCCAGCTTCGCGGCAATTTGATGCAGCCACCGAAACCGTGTTGGTGCCGTCGGTGCAGTTGGCGGAAGCCTATGGCAGCTATCCCTCGTCAACTCGCAACCTGGACAAAGTGTCCTTGAATGAGCAGGGTTGGTACATTTATGGGGCAAAAAATGCCAATGGACAATTTGTGGTGCAATCCCTCGCGCCCCGTGCTTTGTTGCGAGTCCAACCCGATCGCATTGTGATCGGTCGCAAAGCCGCTCGTCAGTATATTTTGAAAGAATCCTGGGCGAATGCCGCAGATCAGGCAGGCACCATTTCCTCCGTGTTGTGTGTGGATACAGCGGGCGATCGCGACAACCAAACGATCATTGACGGTTGGCAAGAAGGCGATCGGGCTTTAGTGGTTCACACCTACGGCGGTATTGGTGGCACCCAAAAAGAACCTGCGGCGGCTACCCCGATCTTCTTTGGGCATTTTGCCTATGGTGTTGCCAAAGTAATCCGCGATCCGCTGTCTCAAGAATTGCGGTTTGATATTCGCTATCACCAGGTTTACACCCAAAATACCGATGGCTTGGTTGCCGGAACGCTTCACTGGTCGCGCTACATGGGCGATCGTCAATTTGGTTGGGCGGGTTCTCGTCCCACCTGCGATTTGCTGATTAAGCTGGATGCCTTCACTGACTACTACGACTTCAATGGCGTACGGCGATCGCCCCTTAACTCCATGCTCACCAGTCTGGAAGTGATGACTGCCCGTTACCGCATTGGTGATGGCACGGGAGGCACCTTTGTGGGTCCGGCAAATAATTGTTCGCAAGATTCTAACCAGGCTCTGTTTGCCTGTTTGCATCAGATGGAAACATCCGTCCGAGCCAACTGGAGCACGCTGCAAGCCTGGACAGCGCAACATCCCCGCGATGCCCAACGCTTTCATCAATTGCTCAATTTGCAGAAAGACCTGAAGCACGATTTGCAACCCTTGGGCGGACCGCGTTCCGATTGGGATAGAAATGAATTCAACTTGGGCAGCACCTTGGAAGATAGCCCAATTCACAACTTGCTCACAGGTTTAGGCAGTTGGCGCACCATGTTTCCTCGCTTTGCCAGCGACAAAATTGCCCGCATTTTCCTGAAGCATGGAGCGGAGATTTGGGTCTTACGCACCAACCAGATTGGCGGCGATCATCCAGAGATTGCCCCGATCGCCCCCACCAGTATGTCGTTCTTCTAATATGAGTCATCTAACATGAGTCATCCGGCGCTGGCATACCTGACGAGCCATCAGTACGAGGAAGGGGCGGCGTTCTGTGAGCAGGCGATCGCTGAAGTCCCTGATAATCCTGCTGATTATTGGTACTTGGGCTTAATTCGACTTTTACGAGGTGATGCAGCGGAAGCCCAAGCCATTTGGTTTTCTGCCCTAACCATGATTGCGCCAGCCTCTCTCGATGCAGAAATGCACGGATTTTTGCAAATTCTGTATCGAGAAGCAGAACGACAGTTGCAAATCGGTAACGCCTACCTGGCAGAGCGCATCTATCAGCAGTTGCTGGAACTGGATAGCACTCAGGCTTTTGCCTATCTTCAACTGGGGATTGCCGCTTCGCTTCAGGGCAAATTAGACGAGGCGATCGCCTCCTGGCAAACCGCAACCCAACTCGACCCTAATCTCGCAGAAGCCTACATTCAGCAAGCAGAAGTGTGGCAGAAGTTGGAACAATGGAGTGAAGCGATCTTGGCTTACAGCCAAGCGATCGATCTGCAACCGACCACTCAATTGCGGTATCACCTGGGAGTGTGTTGGGGACAGTGCTATCAATGGAGTGCAGCCATTGAGCAATTCAACCAAGTTTTGTACTTGCAACCCAATTTTGCCCCTGCTTATAGCGATCGGGGTTGGGCGTATTTGCAGTTAAACCAGTGGAGTCCTGCCACCAGAGATTTTCAAGCCGCATTGCAAACCCATTCCCACTACGCTCAAACTTATAACAACTGGGTGGAGCAACTCCAGCAAGCCAATTTACCCATCCCAGAAGCTTTACGCCAGAATGCGAACCAATTGCATCGACTGTGTGAAGCATCCGAGCAAGCATGGCAGCATTGGATCGAGCGTCCAATGGCAACTCCTGCTAATCCAGCCCCATCTGAACCACTCTCTGGGGATCCTCCTCCCACGGGTTATATCCTGAACACGGAAACCTGGGCGGCAACTCAGCCCTCAGTGCCCTATGTCAAATTGGATTCAGCTAGTTCAATTGCTTTGCGCCCACCCAAAACCTGTGAGCGATCGCTGCACTTTAGTTTTCGCCTGGAACACGAAATTCCCCTCCCAGAAACCTTCGTCGTCACCCTGCCCGATGGACACTTTTGGCTCAAACCTGACCAATCCTCCAACGCTATCCTCACCGCATCCAATGAGTTGTTAGGAGATTTATCCCCAGAATTTCCGCTCCTCACTCCGGGGCATCCCGACAAGCACCCAAGTCACCACTCGATATTGCAGCGAACGACACTCCCCCCAGCCCAACCCATTCCGGGAACAGTGGCGGTGTTGGCTGGATTAACAAATGATATGTACTTTCATTGGTTATTTGATGTGTTGCCGCGCTTTGATTTATTACTGCGAAGTGGAATCGATCTGGATCAGATTGATTACTTCTTAGTCAGTTCTCATTTGCCTTTTCAACAAGAAACGCTCGAACTTCTAAATATTCCACCATCAAAAATTCTGGAAACCAATCAAAATTTACATATTCAAGCCGATAATCTAGTTGTTCCGTCCTATCCCAGTAGTCCTGCCTGGATGCCTGAACGAGTGTGTCACTGGTTGCAAAACCTAGTTTTAGGTGTCGATCGCACCGCTCAGAAAAAGTGCGATCGGCTTTACATCACACGCCAGCAAGCAAGTAATCGTAGAGTCATCAATGAGTTGGAAATAATTGAATACTTGCAACCTTTCGGATTCCAATCCGTTGCCCTGGAGTCTTTATCAGTACAAGAGCAAGCCCATTTGTTAGCCTCTACCAAGGTTGTCATTTCTGCTCATGGCAGCGGTTTAACCAACTTCACATTCTGTCAACCCGGCACGAAAGTAATCGAAATCTTCTCACCTAATTTTGTCTACCCCTGTTACTGGTTAGTCAGCAACCTGCTCAACCTGGACTACTACTACTTAACAGGCATCATTCCCACAGGCTACTACCTCCATCAGCAACTCTATCCCAATCCCCGCACGGAGGACATTCTGGTTAATCTAGACGACCTAAAATATACCTTGCAATTAGCAGAAATCACTTAGTTCTGTGACAGCTTTACAACCTGCCAAATTGTTTAAAGAGCTTCAGAAACTGCTTCAACAGGCTTTAGCTTGCAGCCTGAAATTGATTTCAAGGATCGCTCTGTAACTGACGCACGATCGCCGTGATATTTGCTAAATGACCTAACCTGATTCAAGTCGAGGCTTCCCTAGCGCGAACAATACCTAGCAGCAAATACTCAATCTTTATTAAGTTCTAAACAATTATGAATTTTGCATCAAAAGTAGGAAAAAGCTCATCCAACCCCTTCCAGCTTTAATGTCAAACGTATAAAATTTAACATTAGGTTTCCTGTTTAACTTGAGTCATTTTGAGCCTTTTCGCTCCTGAAGTTCCTTAGCAGGGCGAGTTTTGGCTTGCGATCGTACTTTTACTCTCCCTCAATCATTTTCTCACTCACGGAGTCCTTTCATGTCAGGTAGCTCTACCGATTCTGGTGCTAATTTTTTGTCTCAATTTAACTCTCCGCTTGACCCCAAGCTCGAATCCACGGGGGTTTTGAGTTCAACCGTTCCGCTCCAAGACCCACTCAATTCTCTAGCCAGCAATCGCAGCAGCCTCAATCTAGATCCTCTCAACGCCGCACCACCCTCTGACGTAGGTTTTGACCCATCCTTTATGTTTAACTCTGGGTGGTTTACCGTCGGCAACACCGGACAGGTCAGCATCGATTATCTCTATGACGGCGGCTTGTATGAAGGGGATGTGGGTGTCTTCAGCCTGGAAGGGTTGGATGAGTTCGTTCCGGGTTCCACTGAGTTTATTCAAGCCGTGGTGCAGCGGGTGCTGAGTAATTCAGCCTTGGGACATTTGATCATTTCTGACCAGAATGAAGGTGCCCGCTTTGAGAGCGGTTTCAATGCGGGCGATTACCTGGGTGTGAAAACCTTTGCCATGAATGCCGGCGATCGCTTTGGCATGGTATTGGTGCCCAACGGCACGTTTTACGAGTTGGCACAAAACCCAACCCTGGATGGTAGCCAGCGTCCCTTGTTCTCACTCTCGACGGCAAACCCAACGGAAGGCTTCCAGTTTGGGCAAATCGCCGATGTCACCGGCAATGGCAGCACCTTTGTCTTTGAAGATTTGCGCGTCGATAGCAACAGCGATCGCGACTATGAAGATATTGTGCTTCAGGTAAGAGGCGCGATCGGTTTTGCGCCTAGTTTGGACGAGGTGATCAATCCCGGCAACGACTGGCGCAACTCTGAAATTGGACAGCGTATTTATGGATTTGTAACACAGGAAGATTTGAACAATCCAAATTCACGCTTTCCACGTCCGATGCCTTCAACATATGTTCCAGGTAACGCTTTAGAAACAGCAGGAAGCTTTACGCCTGCATCTAATGGGAAAAGCTATGCCGGGATTCTTAATTTGACTGAGGAAAGTCATTATCACAAGTTTTCTTTAGGCGTGGAAAATATCTTCACTATGTCGGTAGAAAGCTGGGCACCTACCATAGTTGAACTCTTGGATACCAATGGGCAAGTTCTTCAACGTAAGTCAACGGATAAGAGAGCAACTGTTTCTTTCAACGAATTACTGGATGCAGGCAGTTACTACATTCGAGTTGCTAACACTGGAGACAATGTAACTCCCTATCAAATGACAGCTTCTACTCAACCATTGATTGACGGGTTAACAACAGGAGGTTCAGATGAAATAGCTAGTACGACTGATCAAACGATCGAAACAAGCAATGGTGGAGTTGTTAGTATCCAAACTAACCCAGCAGCTAGTTCTCTGATTGGTGTTGACAGGTTACGTGCTGATTCTCGCTTCGTTGGCATTAATGGTAGTGGTTTTGCAACAGTTATCTTAGACACCGGAATTGATTCTCGTCACTCCTTTTTTGGTACGGACACCAATGGAGATGGAATTGCGGATCGAATCGTCTTTCAATACGACTACGTTTATGGTGATACGACTGCAAACGACATTGATGGGCATGGTTCTCATGTTAGTAGTATTGCAACTTCCTCAAACGGTGTATATGTAGGCATAGCTCCGAACTCGAACATTATTCACCTAAAGGTATTAGGGGATGATGGAAGAGGTAATTTCTCTTATGTTGAACAAGCCCTGCAATGGGTTGTTGCAAATGCAACACGATACAACATTGCAAGTGTCAATATGTCATTAGGTGCTGGCGAGAATGAAACCGTCACGAAAAACTATTGGAATGTCAGCGATGAACTTGCTCAGTTAGTAGCTAGAAATATTATCCCTGTGGCTGCCGCTGGTAATGATTTCTTTAGGTATCAGTCACAAGGTGTCAGTGGACTTGCTGCCGATCCAAATGCTCTTGCTGTAAGTGCAGTTTGGGATAGAAATCAAGGTGGATGGGCATGGGGAGGAGGTTCTAGTGACTACTCAACAGCAGCAGACAGAATCACCAGTTTCTCCCAACGTAGTACAACACTGACTGACATTTTTGCACCTGGTGCCATGATTTATGGCGCTGCGCCTGGTGGTGGTATTGATGATATGGGAGGCACCAGCCAAGCAGCACCACATATTGCTGGTATCGCAACCTTGATGCAACAACTGGCAGTACGGGAATTAGGTCGTCGTTTAACTTTCAGTGAATTTACCAACTTGCTAAAAACTACAGGTGTATCAATTTACGATGGTGATGATGAAAACGACAACGTCGCCAACACCAATCAGTCTTACAAACGGGTTGATGTTTATGCAATGGCTAACGCAATTCTGGCGATGAGACCCAAACCCAAATCAACGATTAGCCTATCAACTCCTGATTGGAACGCAGAAGAGAAGAATTGGGGAGAAACCCCAAATCCTGGAAGATTCACGATTAGTCGTAGTGGTGGTGATAATTCCCAGGCAGAGACTATTTTCTATAGCGTCAGTGGTACAGCAACGAATGGTTCCGACTACAGTTCTCTTTCGAGTTCTATCACGATTCCAGCGGGTCAAGCCAGTATTGATATTCCAATCAACATCATCAACGATGCGATCGTGGAGAATCCTGAAACTGTCACCATTAATCTCACGAGTAGTAGCAACTACAATCTGAGCAGCACTAGCACTAGTGGGACAGTTTGGATTTATGACAATGATGTGCCTGCAAAATCAACTATCAATCTAAGTGTGAGTGATTGGTATGCTAGTGAGACAAACTCTTGGGAAACGCCAAATCCGGGCAGCTTTACAGTCAGTCGAAGCGGCGGAGACAACAGCCGCGCTGAAACTGTTTTCTACACAGTGAGCGGTAGTGCAACTAATGGGCTTGATTACAATTCATTGCTCGGTTCTGTCACAATTCCAGCAGGGCAGACCAGTATTAACATTCCCGTCAACGTTTTCAATGACTCGCAATATGAGAACACTGAGAGTGTGAATATCAGCCTCTACAGCAATGGTAGTTACAATCTCAACAGCAATACTACTGGTACTGTTTGGATTTATGACAATGATCCATCACCTACTGAAGTCATGCGCAGTAAAATTGGTGCAGGTTCTCGTGCTCCAGGACTATTCCTGTCCGCGTTTGATAGCATTCTTGGAAGCAACTACGATTATGTTCCAACTGCAAATGCCTACCGTTGGGGGAATGGCTGGACACAGGAGTTACGTGATTCTAAAGGAAACCGTGTCCTGATTATGTTAGAAGACGGTGCAACAACTGCTTATACCGTCTTCGGCAGCAACCTAGACGAGTACTTGTTCTTAGGTGGTCCGGTTGGCAAAACGTTAGACGGACGATTTGTCAACTTGGGTTATCCCAGATCAAACGAGAATGCATTTACTAATCCCCGTGATGGGCGACGTGCTGTTTGGCAGCAATTTGCTGCTGACAACGGTAAGTCACGCATTCACAATTTGAGTGGATTCGCCTCAGTCGCAACTTGGGGAACAATTGGAAGCCTATATACCGATATGGGCGGCGCTGGCAGTTGGCTAGGGATGGCTACTCGTCGAGAATACTTTGATGGTGATACTGTTTTTGCTGATTTTCAAGGGGGACGCATTGCCTACGGATGGAATAACGGACGGGTAGAGGCTTTGCGACCAGGTGTTCAACCATCCTGGCGACAGGCTAGTCAAGGCTCAATTGGATATGTGTATATTAATGCAGTTCCAGTTTAGTTCGGCTAAAACGGATTTCACTATCGCACCTTTAAACTAAACCCACGATCGCCCCTTCCTTCGCTGGATTGGGCGATCGTTTTTTGTTGGAGGAGAGCGATGCTTGATGGGGAGGGGCAATCGCCTGCTCATTCCATAACTTCTTGCGATCGCTGATAATCAAATTAGCCTATTTTGTTTTTCCTATGAAAACAGCCGACATTTTGCAAGAACTTGGAAAACTACCGATCAGCGATCGCCTCATCATCGCCGAAACTGCCTTACAACTAATTCGGGCAGAGCAACACTCCCTCACTGCCGAACGAGGAATTTTATGACGATTCTGATGACGCTAACCTAAACGCTCATGCTTAGAGGACAAGTCTGGCTAGTCAACCTCGATCCAACCATCGGAAGTGAAATTAGTAAAACTCGCCCCCACTGTGATTGTGAACGATGACGCGATCGGAATTCTGCCATTGAAAGTCATTGTGCCAATTACCGATTGGAAAGAGCGATACGCCACCCGTCCTTGGATGGTTCTACTTGAACCAACAAGTGATAATGGACTCAGTAAACCCTCTGGCGTAGATACATTTCAAATTCGTTCTGTTTCACAAACCAGACTGATTCAGCAATTAGGTCAACTGTCTGAGCCAGAAATGCACTTGGTCTCACAAGCGTTGGCAACTGTCCTGAGTCTTTAAAACTTCCCTTCTTTGCAAACCCAGCATGAGGGCGATCGCTGTTTTTTCGAAGAAGGGCGATCGCTTTGCAGAAACTTATTCAGTTTTACGATCAGTCGTTTTATCTATCAACAACTGGTTGATGTTTTGCTGCAAAGGTTGAATTTTATTTTGAAGAATGTCTCAGATAATTTCGTTCTCAACTTGGAAATAAGTGTGAGCTAAAATATCCCGCAATCCTGCAATTTTGCGCCATTCAATTTCAGGATGACGATCTCGCACATCAGCAGGAATATTTTTCACTGCTTCTCCAATAACCTGGAGATTACGAATCACAGCATCAAATGTGCGATCGTCTGCTACAAATTGCTTAAAATCCATTCCGTTCGTGTAGCGCAATACTTTCTCACAACCAACTAAGATATCGTTTAAGTAAAGTTCCGAATTACGCGACATAGATCGCTTCTTGTTCTACCTGATCGCGAATTTGAGACTTGAGAGACTTCCAACTTACTAAATCAACCTTTCCCCCTAAATGATCCTCTAGATAAAATCTCACATCCATATAGCGATCAAATGTAACAGGAGGTTCAAACTCGACCAAAATATCAATATCGCTTTCTGAGGTTGCTTCATCTCGTGCTACAGAACCAAACACAGCAAGTGATCGTACACCTAACTTTTTTAGGGTCGCCTGATGCTGTTTTAGAATCGAGAGAACTGTATCACGCTGCATAACTCTAATATAGGTACTGGGAGAGCAAAAACCCCTTCTTTTTAAGAATACGCGATGTCCCTGTGATTGTCCTTTCCTCTCCAAAGTGGACAATCATCCTTGAATTGGAAGAGCGCGATCGCAGGTTGAGAGCAACGATCGTTTCTGATCAGCTTTAGGGGGACAAACGCAGTTCTGCGAGACCCAAGTACTGGATGCCAAGGGGGGAAACGGCAAAGCGGCAGGGGAGAATTTTTACCCCAGCGGCGATCGCGGCTCGAAATAGTTTGCCATAGGTTGGGTCGGCGCTGTCTCCAGGCGCAAAGTAGGGACAATCTCCCCGATTGATAAAAAACAGCATCACCGGATTGGCATCTGGTAGAAGCGCGATCAGTTCCTTCAGGTGCTTTTGTCCTCGCGTGGTCACGGTATCTGGAAACAGCACCAGATCCTGCTGTGCCCAGGTTGTACTTTTCACTTCTACGTAGGTAGGCTTGCCCGATCCCGTGAGTAAAAAATCGATCCGGGACTTACGATCGACTCCGTAGGGCACCTCACACCGCAACTCGCTGTATTCTCCCAGTTCCGGGATTAGCTTTTGGGCGAGTGCCAGACCCGTCACCTTGTTGGGTAACCCCGTATTCGTTCCCACCCAGGTTGGCACCGTGTCATTCACCTGAATCAATTCCCAGGTATACGCCAGTTTGCGCTTGGGATCATTACTTTTGGAGACATACACTGGACTCCCCACGGTGCAAATTCCCGTCATCGGTCCAGTGTTGGGGCAGTGGGCAGTGACGACCTCCCCCGTATCCAATTCAATGTCTGCAAAAAAGCGCTTGTAGCGTTTCAGCAATTTACCCAGATAAAGCGCCGGATATTCGTAAAGCAGGTTTGTCATGCGGTGAGAGGATAATAATCATGGTCAGCCCAGCAGCCCGATCGGTGCGGGTGCCATCATGCCACGAAAATCGAGAATTTGAACAATCAGGAGATAGGCGATGCTCAAGCCGATCGCGATCGCTCCCGTCACAATAGCGATAATCTTAGAACGATCCATGTTTTCTCCTAAAAATCTGGCAAACTAAACTCATTCTCTTCACCGTACACCTGATAACCCCTTTCCTACAATGGATGCTGCGATCGTTCCTGCCAATGAAACTCCTTCCACAAGCCGCCCTACAGCAGTTGAAACCTATGAGTTGAGTAAAAGTTATCGGGCAGGTTTTTGGTTAACGCAAAAAGTGCCATCACTCAAAAATTGCACGTTGCAAGTGTTGCAAGGCGAAACCTTTGGGCTGTTGGGACCCAACGGAGCAGGCAAAACCACCTTGCTCAAAACGCTGCTGGGCATCATTCGTCCAACCAGTGGGCGGGGATTGGTGTTGGGCAAGCCGATGGGCGATCGTACTGCCAAACAACGGATTGGTTACTTGCCAGAAAATCCCTACTTCTACGATTTTTTAACCGGGTGGGAGATTTTAGGCTTCACGGCTGGATTGTTTGGGATTCCCCGCTCCATCCAGCAAAAGCGCATTCCCGAATTATTGGATTTGGTTGGCTTAGCGCAAACAACCGCGAAACGGAAACAGTTGCGCCAATATTCCAAAGGAATGCTGCAACGAGTTGGCATGGCACAGGCACTGATCAACGATCCACAGTTGGTGTTCTTAGATGAGCCAATGTCCGGGTTAGATCCCTTAGGACGTTACCAGATTCGGGAAATTATCCTGTCCTTGAAGCAGCAGGGTAAAACCATTTTCTTCAACAGCCACATCCTGGCAGACGTGGAGATGATTTGCGATCGCGTCGCCATTTTGGGACAGGGTGAATTGCTGTGTCTTGGCTCACTTCAAGAGTTACTGGGCACCTCAGATGCCTACCGTGCCAAGGTCAAGGGCGGCAATCCCGAAGTGTTGAAAAATCGTCTGGCTAACCTGGAATTCAAGGATGGTTACTGGCAAGGACAGGTGCTCGGCTCACCCCAAGACTTCATCGCCAGTCTGAATATTTTGGGTGCCCAACTGGTGGAAATGCACCTAGCTCGTCCCTCATTGGAAGAATTTTTTGTGTTGCAATTGCAAGCCCGTGGCATTCGTTACAGTACTTAATTGCTGATAGGGTTGTGCTCTCTCTTGCGGCAGATGAGATTCCGTGGCTCAACCTTGAGGATGAAAGGGATCAGTTGAGCATAGAATAATATGGCAAATTTAATTGAAACCGCAGATCAAACGGGCAAGTTTAAAACCTTGATGCAGGCAATCAGATCCGCTTCGTTGTTGGACATTTTGCAGAGCGAGGGACCGTTTACCGTTCTCGCACCGACAGACGAAGCTTTTTCCCGCTTGCCAGGAAATTTATTGCACACCTTGATGACGGATATTCCAGCATTAAAACGAGTGTTGATGTATCACGTTGTGTTTGGGGATGCCCGTCTGGAGGATTTGAAACAAATTGATGAGGCTCCCACGGGAGAAGGTTCGATCGTGGCAGTAGAACACTCTGATGGCAGGGTCAGGGTGAACGATGCCACTGTCCTGGAAAGCGATATTTTGACAGACAATGGCGTGATTCATGTGATCGATCGCGTGCTCATGCCGAGCGTGGTTGAAGCGGATCTAGAACGTCATGCGGCTTCCTAAATTTGCATTTGGCGATCGTCTTTTGTAGGCTACAGAAGCAACCATCTACCACGAGGGGATCGTCATGACCGAAGCCAGAAATGTGTTGGGAGGAACCCTGGAAACTTGCTGCACCTCACCCATGACGGGGTTTTACCGGGATGGAACGTGCAATACAGGCGGCGGAGATTTTGGTGCCCATGTGGTGTGTGCTCAGGTGACGCAGGAGTTTTTGGATTACACCAAAGCCCAGGGCAATGATTTGTCTACGCCCGTTCCAGCCTTCAATTTTCCAGGGTTAAGCCCCGGCGATCGCTGGTGCTTGTGCGCCTCCCGCTGGAAAGAGGCTTTCGATGATGGTATTGCTCCCCCCGTTGTCCTGGCATCTACTCACGCCTCAGCCTTAGAATACGTGACTCTGGATGATTTGAAGCAACACGCAATTCAATAAAAGTTGCGTCGCTGTCCAGCCACGAAGGACAAGTGACCAATGACTGATGACTGATGACTAATGACCAATAACAATGACTCTCAGGCTTATTTGTGTCAGCCTCCTAATTCCTGCATTAAGCATTTAGCAATGCGATCGGCGGCTCCAGGTTCTCCCATACGGCGATGCCCATTTTCGGCGATGCGTTGCAGTAATTCCGGAGATTGCATCAGGGTTTGAATCGCGATCGCCACTTGCTCCGGTCGATTCACTAAGGTCACGGATTGCCCCAACAAGCGGGTTTGAGCCTCGGCAAACTTGGGCGTAAACTGCGGACCTTTGCCAGCCAGAGTGATCGCGGGTTTGCCTAAGCCGACAAACTGTTCAGTTGCCGTGCCTGCCATAGCGATCGCCCAATCAGCAAAATGCAAACAATTGGCATAGGCGTGTTGGGTAAGGATTAGGGTGGCTTGCTGCTGCATGAACCAGGGCGCTTGCGAATCCAAAAACGACTGCAATTGCCAGGAACGATTTTGACTTCCCTGATGAGTTTGCCAGCCATACTCAACTAACCCGTAACTCAATGGTTCTAAGCTCAGGTTAGGCGAAATTGCAGCCAGCAACGTGATTGGTTTTCCTGGAAAAACTTTGAGTAGTCCGTCGATCGCTTGCAGCATCAATTTCCAATTTTCGTAAGCTTCGGGAATGCGCGATCCGGGAAGCAACACAATCCGCAAATCGTCATGCTCATCATGAGTCGAAGTAGCGGCAGCAAGGGATTCGGTAGATGAGCGCGATCGCCAGGAAGGATAAGGCTCTATGGTGGTGCGAGTCCCACCCACCGAAACGGAATCGGGCAAGAGCGATCGAGTCATTTTCGGCTCCAATCCATCCATCATGGGATTGCCCAGATCAAAGGCAGGAATTTCCCATTTTTGTAGGACCTTGGTTGTTAAACTATCTCTGGGAAAAATTGCTCGGCAGCGCGATCGCCGCATCATCCAGCGCTCCCAGGGGTGGTAAACTGAACCAGACCATCCTTCTAGCCAGGCACGGGGGAAAAGCTTGCCGCTACCATCTCGCAAGTAATATTCAGACTTAGCAGTGCCCACAAAGGCATAGGGCGCACCGCTAAGATACGCTAGTAACAAAGGAAAAATATCTCCAACCGCTAAAACACTGCCTCCCTCTCTTGTCCACTGGCGAACCGCCTCAAACTGGGTCAGAGTCAGTTGCACTAACCCACCGCGCACGTCTCTTGCAAACTGTCGTCCATCCATCCACACAAATCCACCAGAGGGCATGGACTTGACCGGACCGATGAGGGGAATCCCCAAATTATGGTAAGCGGTGCCCTCGCCCACAAGGGGTAAAGCAAAAAGCTTGGGGCAGGTAGGTAATAACTGAAGCGCCTGCAAAATCCTGACGGCAATGACATCTTCTCCGTGACCATTGCTAAGGCAGAGCAGTCGATCGATGGCTGAATAGCGTGGCGATTGAAGCGGCAACGGTAAAGACTCCCTGGGTAGCGAAATTAACGAATGGATGAGATAGAACTACTTTATAGGAATAGGTACAAATTCATAATTTTCCAGTTACACAAAACTGAAACATAACTAATAACACTACATCCTTTCCCCAATCTACCCCCCACAAGGGGATTCTTACAGTCTGGGTTTCTACATCAAGGACGTACTTGCAGAATCAACGGTTCCACGTATCAGCAGCATTACCACGGCAGGCGACTGCCATCCCAGGAAAAGAAAGAACCACTGTCGCCGGGTTGCAACCCACTAATCACAGTGAGCAATTGAGCAACTGTCCGTTCTACAGGAAACAGCTTTTCGGGGGGCACATTGCGCTGAAAAGGTTTGGAAAGTCGTGTATCGGTGGTGCCAGGGTGGAGCAGCACAATTAACGTGTGGGGGCTTTTACGGCGGTATTCGATCGCAGCCGTTCGCATCAACATATTTAATGCGGATTTTGCAGCCCGGTAACCGTACCATCCTCCCAGTTCGTTATCGCCAATGCTACCCACTTTTGCGGAAATGGCAGCGAAGACACTGCGATCGCCATGTTTGAGCAGGGGAAGTATGTGCTTTGCCAACAAGACTGCACCAATACTGTTGATTTGAAAGTAGGACAGCAAAGAATCAGCTTGAACCTGTTGCAGACTTTTCTCTGGCTGCAAGTTCTCATCGTGTAGCATTCCCACACAATACATCACTAGATGTAATCGCGCCGTATGGTGCTTGATGTGTTCAATTCCCGCTGCAATTTGAACCTCATCAGTAATATCCATCGGCACAAGAATTAAGCGATCGGGGAATTGCGCTGCCAGGGTAGACAACTCCACACTGGGAGCCGCGCGATAGGTGGCAAACACTCGGGTTCCTGAATCATCCTTCAACAGTTGACGGACAAACTCTAAACCAATCCCCTGACCTGCACCAACAACCAGACTCGACACTGATTCAATCCCATCAAACACTGCCATACAAATTTCTTTAGATCTCTGAAATATAAATTACACCCTCATTGTGTCGGAACTTTCACCGAAATCGCCAGTCTGCAAGTCTTAGAGGGGTTATGTTAGCGTGTATCGAAATGGAATTTTTAACTGGGAGTTGATATGCAACGCTTTAAATCTTGGATCCAAATGCTTGGAATCGGGGCGATCGCGGCTACGAGTCTGCTGGCGATCGTACCTCAAGCCCACTCCGCAGAAGAAATTGTGTTTCGGTATGGCATTTTGCGTCAGCGCTTATCCGTTGTGGAATTAACTAAGTTTGCTGAAACGGGCGAAAAATCGCCTGTGTTGGAACGCTACCTGAAACGCACCAACAGCAACCCGGAAGAAGTCCGGCAAGTGTTGAATCAGCCTGTAGAAATTAGCCAAAGCACTCTCGACAAAGGCTTAAACAACTCTGTCGCCAATTTGCTGCTGGATGAGTTGGGCAAAATGATTCAAACTCCCAACGATGAAGGAAATCGGGAAGCACTACGAACAGCGTTGATCTCCTCGACTGCTCAGGACAACAAGTTGACCGTATTGGAAGTGATTCAAAACTATCCTACAGATGAAATTCACCTTGATGTGAAGCGGGCGATCAAGACCTATAACCAGGTTTCCAAATATCAAAAGCCTGTGCAGAATGTGCTCGAGAAAGTCGGACCCTTGCGCGAAGTTTTGAAGAATCAAGGCATCAACGTACCCGACTTTCTGAAGTAGAGCGGTCGGGATCAGCAGGCTTTGCTCCTGCCACGGCAATTTCAAGTCCCAAGGCAAAGAAGCACTCATTCAGCAGCAATAAATAGAGGGTGATTGCTAGTTCAATCACCCTCTATTTGCTAAAAAACTGAATTTTCAAGCAAAAGCCTATGTTGGGCTAGTAGGCAAGGGTTTCAAGTGTCTCGCGTAAATAGCGACGGATCGAATAATCCAGGTTGGAATTTGCTGGAGTCTCATGATTATTCTGCTCAAGTTGCCAGCGTTGGAAACCAGAGCTTGCAGCGATCGCCTGCTTCAGACTTTCCCAAATTTCAGAATCAGCGGACAAACTTAGAAAGTCTTGGGGACGGTTTCTCATAGCGTTGGCAGTCTCAGAGGGGTGGAATGAGTCAGTCATTGTGGGTGAATTGAATATTGAGGAGTAGCACTGTGCTGCGATCGGTCAACAGAAAACTGAGGTGTTGGAAGACCTTACATTAACAATAACGCGAGTGTTCTGAATTGAGATGTGTATTATGACACCGTTAACCATCCAAAAAGGACTAGCCTAGATTGAATCAAGTCAATTAATCAGAGAAATAGCTGAATGTCTTTAGAAAGTCATGTCACTTCAAACGTCGCCATTGGGTGAGCCTCCAATCCCTGAGTGGCCGTCATCAAATGTTTAATCAGAGTGGCTTGGGGTAACGGTCCCTGTAAATGGCTCCAGGGAAGAGTTTGTTGCAATGCCCAGTTTTCATGGACGTAGAATTCTAAGCTGGGGAGCTTGCCCCGCAACTCTTTGAAGGCTCGGCGGAAACTGCCCAACGAATCCCCATAGTGGCGGGTGAGTTCAAGTAGATGGGACAGACGCCGATCGCCCCTTGACAATAACGCCTGAATCACTGACCAGTTGTAACTTTCAGGACGAAAATCAATCCCTTGAGGGCGCAAGTATTTTTGCAGAAATTGCAAGCGTTTTTCGGCTTGACGGTTGACCCCTAACCATTGAAACGGGGTGTGGGCTTTAGGGACGAAGGTACTGCATCCGAGAGTCAACCGCAAACCTGGAGCCGCTTTTTTAAGGGTTTTCATCATGCCAACAGTTTGTTCCAGGTCATCCATGTCCTCTCCAGGAATCCCCACCATGCCATAGAGCTTCAAGCTGCTCAATCCGCCTGCTCTGGCATTTAAAGCCGCCTGCACAATTTCATCGTTGGTCAGTTTTTTGTTGATGATTTGCCGGACGCGATCGGAACCGCTTTCAACCGCGATCGTAATCGAACGAGCATCATGCTTGACCAGAGTTTCAGCAAGTTGGGGTGTCACCGTGTTGGTACGAACCGAAGACAGGCTCAACCGCACATGATCAAATGCCGGACGGTTCAGGTAATCCAGCAAGCTCTCGAATTCGGGATGCTGGGTCACTGAGGCACCGAGTAGCCCCAAGCGATCGGTGACTTGCAAGCCGCGCTCGATCGCTGGAATGAGTGACGCTTCCACATCCGCAATCCGAAACGGCAGGGTGAGATAGCTGGCAAGACAAAAACGGCACATCTCCGGACAACTCCGCACCACTTCCACCATGTAAATGTTTTCCCAGGCAGCTTTCTCAGTAACAACAGTTGACGCGGAAAGCGTGTTGCCCCGGTAGGTTTGCTTTTGGATTTGTGCTGGAACCTCAGACGCGATCGGCACAATTGCCACGACTGCCCCCTCTGCACCGTCATAGCTCACTTCGTAGAGGCTGGGAACATAGATGCCTGGAATGGTAGCAAGATGGTGTAACTGCGTTTTGCGATCGGCATGGCGCACTGTCTTATAAGCTTCAATGAACTCGCCCAGCAGCAATTCCCCATCGCCCAACAGCACCACATCAAAGAAATCGGCATAGGGTTCTGGATTGGCAGTTAGCACTGGACCGCCGCCAAACACCAGGGGATGCACTTCGGAACGGAACTGCGATCGCAAGGGCACATCCAAGGATTCCAGCAGACTGAAGATATTCACGTAATCCAATTCCCAGGAGAGGGAAAAACCCAGCAGTTCCGGCTCAGAGGGCAACGACTCATGTCCATCCGTAAACAAGCGACTCACTTGCACATCGCTGCGCCCTGCCAGAGTTGCCCAAACCACTTGATAGCCCAGGCTGGTAATACCCACACTATATTCATTGGGAAACGCAAAAATCGTTGGAATTGCGTCAGCTTGTGAGGGAGCAGGGGTAAATAACAGACGTTCAGCAGTAAAAAGAGAATTCATCTCAGTTAAGCGGGTCGGGGTGAGCGGAAGATATCAAGCAAGCGGCAGCGGAAACCGGGAAAAAGTTCATGCAGGTTAGCTCGTCAGTATGAGGCGTTGGGGCAATGTCAGTTGTAACAACCATGTTTAGCCTTGAAATTAGAGGAGAACGATCGTAACCGCTAGATCCACTCTAACGCATGATGCTTGGGGTTTTTCTGGCGTTTTGGGTGGTTGAGGCTGGTGGTAGTCCCGTTAAGATTGATGAAGGCGTAGTTCCCTGGGTAATGAATAGCTCTTTTTAGCTGAAGTTGTTTTTTCCAGACCATTTCAGATGCGAAATCGTTGGCAAATTAGCCCCGAACTTAAAAAATTACTGGTTGCGCTTTTACTGATTGTTGCGCTCTATGCTCTGGCAATTTTCACTCTCCGCGCGATCGGGTTAGATAATGTGCATCAATTCATCCAACAATTGGGAGTTTGGGCACCGATCGCCTTTGTAATTCTGTGTACCATCAGCATGATTTTTGCCCCCCTCAGTGCCAGTTCAATGTTTGTGACGGGCGGGGTGTTGTTTGGTCAACAAATTGGTTTTTTGTTGAGCTTTGTAGCCTCTGTGATGGGATGCTGCATCAACTTCTGGATTTCTCGCAAACTGGGTCGTAAAGTGGCAGCTCGATTTATTGGTCACAGCAGTCTGGACAATCTAGATCGCTTTACTGAGCGCTTAAATAAGCACCATAGTGTTTTGGTTTTGATGGTTATCATGCCAATCTCTCAGGATTTGATCAGTTACGCGGTGGGACTAACGAAGGTTCGATTTTGGCAATTCTTTGTTGCCCTAGTCGTCAGTGGAGCGGTGGTTGTAGGGGCTTATATCTATTTCGGGAGCGGCATTTTAGAAGCCTTACTTTAACGCTGAAAATGGGTGTTGGTCGTTTGTCATGAATTTAGTCATCAGTCATTGGTCATTCGTTATTAACAACTAACGCCTATTCGCCGTAAGCCTCCATCGGCAGACAGGTACACACTAGATTGCGATCGCCGTAAGCCTGATCAATTCGTCCCACAGCAGCCCAGAATTTGTTTTCACGAGTCCATTGGGTGGGGTAAACCGCTTCCTGGCGGGAATAGGGACGATCCCAATCTTCAGTCAGGGCAAGAACCGTATGGGGTGCATTCTTCAGCACATTGTTGTGACGAGCGACTTTGCCATCGGCGATCGCTTGAATTTCGGCACGAATTGCAATCATGGCATCACAGAATCGATCCAACTCTGCCTTCGATTCGCTCTCCGTCGGTTCTACCATGATGGTTCCGGCAACGGGCCAGGAAACCGTGGGCGGATGGAAGCCGTAGTCGATTAACCGTTTGGCAATATCATCCACTTCGATTTCAGCAGTCTTCTTAAACTGGCGCAAATCAATAATGCACTCGTGCGCTACAAAGCCATGCTTGCCTTTGTACAAAATCGGATAGTGTGCTTCTAGCCGCTTGGCAATGTAGTTGGCGTTAAGGATCGCGACTTGGGTAGCTTTGGTCAACCCTTCGCTGCCCATTAATGCAATGTAAACCCAGGAGATCGGCAAAATACTGGGACTACCCCAGGGTGCCGCCGAAATCGCGCCTACTCCCTGCGCTCCCCCCACTGGAATCACTGGGTGAGTGGGTAAGAAGGGGACTAAATGTTTGGCAACGCCGATCGGTCCCATGCCGGGACCACCGCCGCCGTGAGGAATGCAGAAGGTTTTGTGCAGGTTAAGATGGCACACATCCGCCCCAAAGTCTCCAGGACGGCAAATTCCCACCTGGGCATTCAGGTTTGCCCCGTCCATGTAAACCTGTCCACCATTGGCATGAACAATGTCGCAAATTTCCCGAATCGCTTCCTCAAACACGCCATGCGTGGAAGGGTAGGTTACCATCAGCGCTGCCAGAACGTCTTTGTGCTGCTCCGCCTTGGCTTTTAAGTCCGATACATCAATGTTGCCGTCATGATCACAGTTCACTGGAACAACTTTCATGCCTGCCATCACAGCGCTGGCGGGATTGGTGCCATGCGCTGAGGTGGGAATCAGGCACACATTGCGGTGCTGCTCCTGTCGCGCTTCGTGATACTGACGAATCACCAGCAAGCCCGCATATTCCCCTTGAGATCCGGCGTTGGGTTGCAGCGAAATTCCGGCAAACCCAGTGATTTCTGCCAGCCAATGCTCCAGTTGGTCAAACAAAATCTGGTAGCCTTTGGTTTGCTCCACAGGTGCAAAGGGATGGATTTGTCCAAACTCTGCCCAGGTCACGGGAAGCATTTCCGTGGTGGCATTCAGCTTCATGGTGCAGGAACCAAGGGGAATCATTGCCGTGGTGAGTGATAAATCCTTGAGCTGCAAGCGATACATATACCGCAATAGCTCGGTTTCGGAGTGATAGGAATTGAAAACAGGGTGCGTCAGGTAAGGGCTGGTTCGGTGTAGTGCGCCTGGAATCGAGGGGGTATTTGTTGCGGCAAGCAAATCTTCCGGGGTGAAGTGCGCGGCATGGGAACCGGCAAAAATTTGGAACAGAGCAATCAAATCATCAGAAGACACGGTTTCGTCTAGAGCAATGCCGATCGCCCCATCTCCAAGCTGCCGCAAGTTAATTTGATGGGAATGTGCTCTGGCGATGAACTCAGCCGCTTTCCCAGCACCAACCTCGATAGTCAACGTATCAAAGAAGGCTTGGTGTTTCAGGTTGTAACCCAGTCGGCGCAGACCTTCTGCCAAAATGACCGTCATTTGATGCACACGAGTGGCAATTCGTCGTAAGCCCTCTGCCCCGTGATACACCGCATACATCCCAGCAATGATTGCCAGCAACACCTGCGCCGTACAAATGTTGCTGGTGGCTTTGTCCCGCCGGATATGCTGCTCACGAGTTTGGAGCGCAAGCCGCAGGGCAGGCTGTCCATGCACATCTTTGGAGACTCCCACTAACCGTCCTGGAATTTGGCGCTTGAAACTTTCTTTGGTGGCAAAATAGGCGGCATGAGGACCGCCGTAGCCCAGCGGCACCCCAAATCGTTGGGTATTCCCCACGGCAATATCTGCCCCAAATTCACCGGGAGGCTTGAGCAGAGTGAGACTAAGTAGATCCGCTGCCACCGTCACCAGGGCACCTGCGGCGTGGGTACGATCGCAAAACGCCTGATAATCGTTAATTGCTCCATCGGTCGCTGGGTATTGCAGCAAGGCACCAAACACAGGTTGATCAAAGGCAACGGTGTGATGATCGCCCACAATCACCTCAAGCCCCAATGCTTGAGCGCGAGTTTTGACCACGGCGATCGTTTGAGGATGGCAGCCCTCCGACACCCAAAATGTTTTTGCCGCTGTTTTGCAAAGCCCGTAGCTCATGGACATCGCTTCTGCCGCCGCCGTACCCTCATCCAACAAGGACGCATTGGCAATCTCCAAACCCGTCAAGTCAGTCACCAGAGTTTGAAAGTTCAGCAACGCCTCTAACCGTCCCTGGGCAATCTCAGGCTGGTATGGGGTGTATTGGGTGTACCAGGCAGGATTTTCCAGAATATTGCGCTGAATGACGGGCGGCGTGATGCAATTGGCGTATCCCATCCCGATAAACGATCGAAACACCTGGTTTTCCTGGGCAATCTCCCGCAGTTCTTGCAGCAGTTCGTACTCGGCTTTGCCCGATTCCAATTTCAGCGGCGACTTTAACCGAATCGCTTGCGGCACCGTCGCATCGATCAACTCATCCAGACTGTTAAACCCCAACAGCCTCAGCATTTGAGCAATGTCGGCAGCGTTTGGACCGATGTGGCGATCGCAAAACGCATCAGTATACGCCAAAGATGTCAGAGCAGAAGCCGATACAGCACTCATGGGGCGGACTGAAGTAACTGAGCCGCTTTGCGAAAGATTGGAAGGGGCTTCAGGCGCGTGGGCGGGGACAACAGGCTGGTTAGGTGAGCGGTCTAGCATACGGGTAATACAGCGTTGGGGAACGAGTGAGCTGAAGAAAGCATCTTTACAGAGCTTAACACTCATTCTTCTAGTCTAAACACTCCGGCGATTTGCCATACTAGAGGATATCATTGACAATCACAATTCATCGTTCCGACATCCCATGTTCATAATTGACGTAAGTCTAAAAAGCGCCCCCGTAACGCTCTCTGTGCAACGGAAAGCCGCCGAAGATGCCGAAAGTGCTTATCATCAAGTGATCGATGCTGTGCGTTCTGGTGAGCAGCGTTTGGTCGAACTCACCTGCGAACACCAACCAGGCAAGAAAATCAGTGTGTTGAGCAGTGAAGTCGCGGCTGTACAAATGTACGAGAAATCCTCCACTGCGACCTCTTCCGGTAGACCTCCTGGCTTCTTTGCATTAGCAGAATGATCGATTCAAGTTCTGTTGCAGACGCGATCGGGATTCAGGTAAAAGACCTGAATTTCCGCTGGTACAAAGGTAATACAGTATTAGAGGCGTGTACCCTGGAGGTTCCCAAAGGCGAATTTTGGATGCTGCTGGGCACCAACGGGAGCGGCAAATCGACCCTACTCAAGCTGCTGGCGGGTTTGCTCCAACCTCAATCCGGGTTTATCAAACCGTTGCCGCGTTTGGGCTTTGTGTTCCAAAATCCAGATCATCAACTGGTGATGCCGACGGTTGGAGCCGATGTCGCATTTGGGCTTGCCAGCGAATCCTTAACTTCGGTGCAAACTCGGCAACGGGTAGACGAAGCCCTGGAGGCAGTCAATCTTTTGTCCCTGATTCGTCGTCCCATTTATGCGCTCAGTGGTGGGCAGAAGCAACGAGTGGCGATCGCGGGAGCCTTAGCCCGTCATTGTGAAGTGTTACTGCTGGACGAACCAACTGCCCTGTTGGATCCAGACAGTCAATTAGAACTGGTGGTTCAGGTGCAACGCCTCGTAAAAGAACGCGGACTGACTGCTCTCTGGGTGACTCATCGGCTGGATGAACTCGATTATTGTGACGGTGCGTTTTTATTGGAGCGGGGCAAGGTCGTGGACAAGGGCAACCCTCAACGACTGCGGCAGCGCTTGATGCAAACTCCGAACGCAAAAGATTAAGGATTTTGTAACAAACAGTGCGGCGGATGGGATAAACTATGCTTATAGTTATGCCTATCCACAAATTTTTTCGTCCTGCCTTCCATGTCTCGTTCCACTCCAGTGGCAGTTTTGTTAGTAGACGGCTACAACGTCGTTGGGACTTGGCATGACTTGAAAAAAATTCGAGACACGGAAGGGTTGGAAGAAGCTCGACGGGTTTTGACTGAGTCTTTGATCAACTACAGCGCTTACCAGGGCTACGACACCCGCATTGTATTTGATGCCCAGTATCGCGACTGTCCCAGCAATCGAGAAGTGATTACCAGTTACTTGTCGGTGTGCTACACAGATTTTGGGCAAACCGCAGATACCTACATCGAAAAAGCCTGTTCTGCCTTTCGCAATGATTTACGCAAGTTTCACTCGCGGCTGATTGTTGCCACGAACGATCGCGCCCAACAACTCACAGTCGTCGGCTATGGGGCAGAATGTATGTCCGCGGAACAACTCGCCGCTGAAGTGGATACGACTGCACTCCAAGTTCGGCAAAAACGCAAACCGGCGAAAAAACAAACTGGACGGTTTCTCGCCCACTCTCTCGATCCAGTTGCTCAGAAACGCTTATCAGAATGGCGGTTTGGCAAGTAGACCGAGCTAGGTTTCTATTTTTTGACCAAAAGCAAAAAAGGTCAGGATATTATTCCAAATGCCGCGATCGGTTTGTAGCGCTACTAATTCAGCAACATATTCCTGTTTTGCCTGCTCCAGTTGTTGCGGGGATAGTTGGCGTAGGGGATGAATCATTGGATTTTTAGAGCCTGGGTTCCAGAGTTGCTTCGCTGTTTCCAGGGAAATGTAATCGCCAAACTGCTCAGTATAAACGGTGATGTTTCCAAATCCAGCCGCTTGCAGCAGCGATCGACAGCGTTGCTCGGTTCCCGTTGGTTGATTGAATACAAGGGAAATGCCATAGCGTTGGGCAATTTTTTGCGTCGTTACACCAACAACAAATGAGTCTTCTGAAAAACCATGAAACCCAACCAATCCACCGGGCTTCAAAAATTTATGCCACTGCCTCAAGTTCGTTGGAATGTCGGTTAGATAAACCAATGCAGACGAGCAGAGAACTACATCAAAGCAGTGTTCAGGAAAGTAAAGCGTTTCAGCATCAGCGAGATCCAGCGAGATGTTGAATAGTTGCAGCGTTTCAATTTTGCGTTTTGCCTGGTTGAGCATTCCTTCTGATAAATCAACTCCCACCACCCACCCATCGGGGGCAATCTGTTGAGCCGCTGCGATCGCTGCCAGTCCTGTTCCAGTTGCAATATCTAGCACTTTCTGCCCCGGTTGCAAGCAGGCATAGTCAATCAAGCGCTGGGCAATGCGGGGATGAAAATCGCCTTCATCGTCGTAATGCCTCCGTTCGTTAAAGAACTCAGCAAGGCTTTGTTTGAATTGGGTTGGGTTGGGTCGTTGAAGCATAGAAGTTTAGGCAAGATGCGATCGCTCTTTTCGCTTCCATCTTCTCTCAAACAACTATGCCCAATATTCCGGTTGGATGAGGTCTAACGCGATCGCCAGGAGATTGGCAAAATCAATGCGATTCAACAGAATCCAAAACCTTACCTGTGCTACGTTCCGCTGAATGCCGGAAGACGTGATCGTGCGCCAACCCATGACGCATAAGGGCACCCAGGGATAAGTAAGGCGCACAACACGCCAATAAAGACGACATTTCAGCATCGTTTTTCAAACACTTACAGCCGTTGCCACTTGCACAAGCCAAACCCACCCATTCACCCATCCACCCATCCACTCATCCACAACACCTACTTGTGGTTTTACTCAGCTTTCTGACGGCAGCAATGAGTCAAGGGTTTCCACATTCAGTTCTGAGCGCCATTCTGCCAGAGGCTTTTCCCAGGCTTCTTCCCACTTCTGAGCGATGAACGGTTTGGCGTTCCGTCCCATCTCCCATCCTTGGGCGATCGCAGCCAGTAAGGGAGACAACGCTTCTGGCTGGAGCACCGTTGCAGAAATCAGCGCATTGGCAATCAACAAACTTGCCAACGGGAGTTGAAACTGCGCCAGGTAGAAGGCTTGCAAGCCAATTTCACCAATCTCGCTGGTATCAAACCCGGTCACGATGTGCCAGATGTCGTGGGTTTGTTGCCAGCGGTTTTCGACGTAGCTGGTGTCGGACTCGATCGCCACAGGTGCCATCAACGGTTGAAATCCAGCCTGTTTCATACTGCTGGCATACACATAGCCCAGAGAGTTGGTGGGCAATTGCAGCAGGGCATCCAAATGATGGGGAGGAGCCATATAGCGTTCTGCGATCAGTTCAGCAATATCCGGCGAAGTTTTCATCTGCTCAACCGCAAGCTGAAAGGCGGGACTGTCCACCAAGCTTGTACTTAATTCCTCCACTGGGGTCAGGCTACCGCTGTCATCAAACAACATCGTCACAAAGGCTTTGGTGCCTTTAAGAGTTTGCAACAGTCCCTTGAGGTCGATCGCCCAGTGCGGGTTAGTTTGCGATCGAGTTTCATCTTGAAGTTGGGAAATAGCTGGGATATTCATCGTTTGAGAGGTTGTCGTTTTCATCAGACACATCCACCTAGGGTTAAGATAAACATGAACAACGTTCATGTTTAGATAATACGAACAACGTTCACGTTTTGTCAATTACCTCTGTCAATCTGTTCTATGAATGATTTGTCTATGACGCAGGATTCTTCTAAAACCACCAAAATCCGCCGACAGCCCAAACAAGCTCGCAGTCAGGAACGGGTGAGCCACATTTTGGATGCGGCGGAGCAGTTGTTTATTGAGGTGGGATATGAACAAGCCACCACACGGGCGATCGCGCTGCGGGCAGCAGTCCCAGTGGGTTCGCTGTATCAATTTTTCCCTGACAAAGAAGCCCTCCTCAGAGCACTGGCAAATCGTTATTTTGAGCAGGAATATCACTTGTTTGTGCAACTTCAGGCTGAGTTGACAGCGGTGCCGATTCAGGAGTATGTCGATCGAGTTATAGATGCCTTTGACCAATTCGCAACGGATCATCCTGGGTATCAAGTGGTATTAGCCCATTTGGTTGACTTGATGACCATTGCGGATGCCTCAAATCCCACTGAGTACGACCGCCGAATTTTGGCGGAGTTTGCTCAGTTCCTGGCTCATCGCAATCCTGCCCTCCCGCCAGCAAAATGTGAACTCATCGCCACCACGACCCTGAATGTGGCGAATGAACTCCTGTGGTTGGCTTTAAGGCGCGATCGTTCTTTTCGTTCCCAACTTCTGGCTGAAACGAAAACCCTCATCACTGCCTATTTGCAAACGCACCAGGTCTAAGCCTCCTGCGATAGCCGTAGCCATGTGTAACGTGGCAGAGGCGAATCAGAATGCCTACTCAGTATCGGCTTTGCCACTTCTCCTGGACCTAAGCGTTCTGACCAGAGCGATTAAGCAAAAAAGTGAAACATAGAAAAAAAGTAGATATAGAATAAATCGTTCCTGAATGAATCAGGCAATATGCACAGTTCCAAACGCTTCTCTCAACCCTTTATGCAGCGGCTAAAAGTTTGGTTTGCTCTCTTTGTGACAGCAGTCTTGCTCGTTGTCATCCTGCCCGTCAATGCTCAAGTGAAGCCCCTTGGAAATGAAGTGGATGGCTTTCCAGTGATGCTAGATGGCAAAGAAGTTTTTCGAGTTCGACAAGGAATTCCTGATGGGGTTTCGGCTGAAGAACGCGCAAAAGTGATTAGCGATCGCCTGCAACAAATTGCCAATGATTCTTCTGTTCAAATGGATACGACCCTACCTCCTAATCAGCGATCAATTTCATATACTACGCCTTCTCGAACTGATAGCGGAGTCACCATTATTGGCACTAATGTTAAAGATGAAACTGGGACTATTAATAATAGATTGCTTGTCACAGTTCGTAATAGTGATGCGAAATCGTTTGGCGTACCCAGAGAGCAAGTTGCGGAAGAGATTGCAACCAGAATTGATACAGCAATTGATGACTATAAACTCAATCAAGGTCGAAAGCAATTAGCATTAGCAATATTTTGTGGACTACTGCTGCTTCCATTACTTTTACTGGTTATTCTCAAGGGTTTTTTAAGATTACGTAATGTAGCTCAACCCCAATGGTTAAACTCCAACCGTTGGGTGAAGTGGGGAATTATACCATTCACGTTACTGGGATTTCTAGCCCTTTCTCTAGTAGGATTTTGGATTGGTAGTGCAGTTTTTCCTGAGACTTTTTCAGCTAATGGAATTATTAATCAGTTTCAAGATTTAACAGCATCATTGTTGCAATACTTACCTAACTTAGTAATTTTAATTGTGATTGCTTGGCTCGTGTTTTTGGCGATCGTTATCACTAAATTCATCATCACTGAGTTAGGAAATGATGCAGGTTCTCCCTGGTTTGACCCAGAATGGAGTCATCCCACAGTGACGTTGGCAACGCTTTTAATCCTGGCAGTGGGTTGTATTTTGGCATTGCCTTATCTCCCTGGATTTGGTAGTCCAACTTTTTTAGGCGTATTGGTAATTTTAGGATTGTTGTTTGTCCTGAGTTCTTATTCCATCGTTGCCAACGCGATCGCAGGTTTGGTGTTAATCTATTCTTCCAAATGGAGTGGTTTGAAGGACGATCGTGAAATTACCCTGAGTAATTCAATGGGACAAATGACTATGCCTGGGAGATTGAGAAAATCATTATTTGTGAGTCAGTTGACTTTTGAGGATGGAAAGCAAATTTTTGTTCCCAACTCTATGTTGCTAAATAGCTATGTGACCCTTCAGCCCCTGCCCCCACCTACCCCAAATCCTGGTGCAGATGCAACCGCCGGACAGAGATAGGCGCGATACGCTAATGCTACCGAATTGAAGTAACAATTCTCATTCCTGAGCAAGTAAGGTGCGGTAGTGTGGTTCGATCTGGTTGATGGTCTGGAATGGGTGGGAGCGATCGCTCTGGCTCCGACTGAGTAACTCCTGACGCAACGCTTCAACATCAACGGTGAGTAATTTCCCCTCCGCAACCAATCGTTTGCCCTTGACCCAAACAGAATCAACGACTTGAGTAGGTCTGCCCAGCACCAGTTGTTGAATCGGGTCAGTACGAGGCAGCATCGACAGGTGGTTGAGGTCATACAGCACCACATCAGCGGCTTTACCCATTTCCAGAGAACCGATTTGAGCCGCTAAGTTGACTCCTGTTGCACCTCCCAAGCTTGCCATTGCGATCGCCCGTCGAGGAGTCAGCCAATTTTGGTAATCCGGATCAGTAATTGTGTGCAGCATCGTGCCGAGCTTAATCGCTTCTAGCAAATCTTGGGCATCGTTACTGGCAGCGCCATCACAGCCAAACGACACATTGACTCCCTTTTGCAATGCCTTCAAAACTGGAGCAATGCCGCTGCCTAAGCGGAGATTACTCACCGGATTGTGAACCAGGGTAGAGCGCGTTTCTGCCAGAATATCCAGATCGGCATCCTCCAGCCAAACGCCATGAGCTAGGGAAGTTCGATGATCCAGAAAGCCAAGCTGCTTCAGATGGGCAACAGCGCTGCTCCCGTATTTTTCAGATGCCAGAAGTTTTTGAGCTTTGGTTTCCAGCAAATGGGCATGACGACAGAGGTTATAGCGATCGCTGAGGTCGGCACAACCGATTAGCAACTCATCCGAGCAGCGATGAAATCCGGTGGGTCCGATTGCAACATGGATGCCTGCCTCTGGGCGATGAAACTCCGCAACGATCGCTGCCATCGTTTCGAGAATGGCTGAGGTTGAGCGGGGATAGGGCGAGTGCGGTTGTGATCGTCCCTTTGGCAATCCTGTGATCATGGCTGAGTCCATAATCAGAGGCGCAATGAAAGCTCGAATTCCCACCTCACGATACGCTTTCACTACTGCTGCCATGCTCTCTAGCTCATGGTCAAAGGACAGCAAGACGTGATCCATGACGCAAGTGCCACCCGACATCACCGTGTCGATCGCGGTACTCAATGCACCCAGGTAGATTTCTTCCAGATCCAGCTTCGGGGCTGCGTCATACACATCCGCTAACCAAAGTTCTAAGGGCAGCGGGCGAACCAATCCCCGTTGCCAGATTTGGGAGGAGTGGGTGTGTCCGTTGACAAATCCTGGCAGTAGCAGCTTGTCGTCTCCGGGGACGATCGTAACCGAATCGGCTCGATCGAGTTCATTTGGTGACAGTTGGGAACCTGCGGGCGCGATGGTCTGAAGTTGCGTACCGGAAATTTGCACATCAACAGCGGTGTAACTGTCGTTGTCCGGAATCAGGACGTTTGATAGGAAAAAGTCATTGGTCATTGGTCATTGGTTCTTAGGAGATTTCTAGCCAACAAAATACCCAGGTAGGATGGGCAAAGCCTGAGTGCCCATCTGCTAACCTGACTTAGGATGGGCACGGTTAGGAACCTTTGCCTATCCTACGATGAGGGTAAGTTCTTGATTGGAAGTCTCCTTAGAACTCGGCAACGTTGGCTGATTGGGCTTCAGGGAGAGGTTGGGAGTGCGATCGTTGCTCTGTTTCTCCGTATTGTTTGAGTAGAGCAGCCAGCTTGCGCCGCATGATGATGCCAGGTTGATCGGATGGCATATGTTGCTCAACAGTAACCTCTAAGGGTGTGTCAAAATCAGTGGACTCCAGCACGACTTGATCTTCCAGGACAACTTGCCGATCGAAGGCGATGATATCTGCGGCTTTTGCGTCGGCTTCCGTGTCGTTTCGCACACAAAACTGCACAATTTGGGACGCGCGATCGCTAATGGGGGTGGCGGCGGTGAAGATCAGGTGCATCAAGCCGTTGGGGTAGGTGATTTTGAGGGTGCGGCTGAAGGGCAGATACCAGGTAGATTCTACAAAGCGCGTGGTGAAGGCGGTGTCCAGTCTCAGGTTCTTTTGCTGGGCAGGCGGATTGACGACGGGCACCTCCGCTTTCACGACTAAGCCAAACTCCAGTGGTGTTATTTCAGAAGTGGCGGGTTTGGGTTGCTCCAAATTACCAAAGGATGCGGCATGGACAAAGCTGAAGTGGGCATTATCGAAGGAATTTTCCATGACTCGCAAGCCGCTGCATTGCCACGTTTCATAAAACTGGTGGATTTGGCGATGATTTGGGTCGTCGGCTTCAGGAATGTAAGGAATGGGTAAGAGTGGCTCTGGATCCAGACAAACCCAAACGTACCCGTAGCGTGCTGCACATTTGAAGGAATCTACCTGGTAGCTGGCAGGAATTTTTTGTTCGGGAGGAAGTTGGGGTACTTGAATACAGGCTCCCTGTCCATTGAATGACCAACCATGATAAGGACAACGAATGCAACCATTGCTCACAATGCCTTTCGAGAGTTGTGCCGTGCGATGACAACAACGATCGCGCACGGCTACGGGTTGTCCCGTTGCATCCAGCCAGAGTGCCAGCTTTTGCCCCAATAGCTCGAAGGCTTGAGGCGTGGTGGTTGAAAGTTGAGCGATCGGCATCACAGGATACCAGAATCGCTTTAATACAGATTGTTGAGTAACTAACATTGCTTTCTAGTGAGTTCGGGGTTCGGGTTTTGGGGTTCGGGGTTCGGGGTTCGCACTCTGCACTTCGCACTTTACTGCTGACCAATGACTATCGTGGCGATCGTTGCTCGACTTCGCCGTATTCTCGCAGTAATGCCGCTAAACGGTGACGCATCATAATTCCCGGCTTATCCGATGCCATGTGTTGCTCTTCGGAGAGAGATAGAGGCGCGTCAAAGTCCGTTGTTTCCAGCACCTCCCGATCCTCCTGGGTCACTTGACGATCGAAGGCGATGATATCTGCCGCTTTTGCGTCGGCTTCCGTGTCGTTTCGGAGACAGAACTGCACCAACTGGGAAGTTTGATCGTCGATCGGGGTATAGGCGTTAAAAATCAGGTGAATCAAGCCATTGGGATAGTGAATTTTCAGGGTGCGGGCAAAGGGCATATACCAGGTGCGTTCGTTGGTGCGAATGGTTTTTTCTGCCCCAATTCCCAGGTTTTTCTTTTGCAAGTCAGGATTCAACACTTCCACCCAATGCTTCATCACAAAGCCCGTGTTTGTTTCAGTGATTTCATCGATCGGCGGCGGAACTGGATTACTTTGATCACCCCAGGAAGACGCATGAACAAAGTGACCATGAGCGCTGTCAAAGGAGTTTTCAATTACCCGCAAGCCGCTTACCTTCCAGGTTTCATAAAACTCATGGATCATGCGAAAGCTGGGATCTGCTACTTCTGGAATCTCAGGAATCGAATGCAGCGGTGCCGAATCTAAGCAGACCCAAACATACCCATACCGTTCAGTGCAGGGATAGCCCTGAACCCTGTAAGTTTTGGGCAGCATTTCGCGATCGAGTTGAGGCACGTTGACACAAGTACCCTCAGCATCAAAGCTCCAACCATGATAGGGACAGCGAAGGCAGCCATCGACAATCACACCTTTCGACAATTGCGCCGATCGATGGCAGCAGTAATCCGCAACCGCTGCTGGTTTGCCATCTTTGCCTAGCCAGAGCGCAATCTTTTGTCCCAGCAGTTGAAAAGGTTGGGGTTTGTCTATCGCAAGTTGGGCGATCGGCATCACGGGATACCAGAAGCGTTTGAGGATGGGCTGTTTCGTGACCAGCATGGTTGTCGCCTCCGAGAGCAGAATGATTTTCAACAGACAATATTAACCAGGCACAAATCCAGGACGCTTGAATTCAACGAGTGAGCAGTTAAGCCATAATAGAAATTGTATTCAAGAATTCAAACTTTCTTGCGTACACTGTTGTATACAATAAAGAATACCGAATGGTTAGGGAGAGTTCAATCACTTTTGGTCGATTGTCAGGGTTCTGTAACGATTGATATCAGATGTCCCAGCCTCGATTGAGCGATCGCCAGGATGCTGAACGGTTCACTTAGCGGGATGGCACGTATGACAATTTCACAACCAAACTCAACCAGGAAAGGTAGCAGTGTTGACCGGATTTACAGTCAACTGCGACAAATGGCGATGAATTACAAGTTTCGTCCAGGAGAACCTTTGAACGAGACCGAATTAGCCGCATCCCTGGATGTCAGCCGGACTCCGCTGCGAGAAGTGCTGAATCGTCTAGTGGCAGAGGGTTTGCTGGAGTTCGTTCCCAGACGTGGATTTGCGGGTCGTCCACTAGATCCCAAAACAATTTATGACTTGTATGAAATGCGGTGTGGATTGGAGGTGATGAGTGCTCGGCTGGCGACCCAGCGGGCAAGTGATGCGGAACTGATTGAACTCACTGAGTTTTGGGAGAATGCTACTCGCCAGTTTGCCACCAGTTCGCCGATGGAGTGCGTGCAATTTGATGAGGAATTTCATGAACGATTGGCGCTGTTGGCGCAAAATTCGGAATTGCTCAACTTGCTGCGGATGCTGAATGCGCGAGTTCACTTTTTGCGGTTTATCTCAATGGAACAGGAGACATTTCGTCAGAGTACCTGTGCTGAACATCAGCAAATTTTGACCGCCATTCAGCAACGCCAGCCAGAGTTGGGGGGCGATCGAATGTATAGCCACGTTATGCTGCGCCGCGAACAACTTGTGGATGTGATTAAGGAAGGCATTGCCCGAATTTACATGGGGTCGTCTAATCCGTTATGAAAAATAACTCACAAAAAATGACTCACATTGGACTGGCGACTGGGTGAGAATCTACCTGAGGAGAAATGAACTTTGCCGTGATCGCATGAACAATTGAGGCAATTGTGATTCAGCAAAAAATACGATGGCACTAAAAATTACTGTTCCGACTCTGGATAGCGCGGAAAAGGCACAAACATTGAAGGAAACCATCTTGACCAGTGAACCCGATGCCAGGGTAGATGTGGATGTGGACTCGAAGACTGTAACGATCGAAGCGAAAGCATCGGAGGAAACTTTCAAACAATTGATCGAGGCTTCTGGGCATCAAGTTGTGGCTTAAGGAGGCTTCCAATCAAGAATTTACCTTCTTCGTAGAATGGGCAAAGGTTCTTGACCGTGCCCATCCCAAATTTCGATGCTTAAACCTTCGGGGTTCTAGCCAGACTACGATAGATCACGACACTTTTGCCTGGATCGGTAAGCCTGCCATTGCCGTTTTACGACTCTCAAAAACCTGCAACACTGCCCGCACAATCATATCTACAAGGTAAGGATCACAAGCTGCCAAAAATTCTTCTGCTGTTAAGCTGCGTTTGAAAAATTCTTTCGCTTGCAAGAGCAACCGTCGAGCTTCGGGAAACCCGATCGACTTAATAATATAAGTTGCCACGGGAGAGTTTTTCACGTCATAGCTAGAGGAGCGCGATCGCCCCTTCTCCAGCAATTCCAATACTTCCTGCTCTAGAGGATTGGCGGGCGGAATTGTAATTGGGATGTTAGGCAAAAAGTTTTCCAATTGGGCGATCGCCAAACCGCGACCAGGGAGTTCACCCATCATCGTGGCGAGGGGGATATCTTGCCCGATGCGCTGGGAAAGTGCTTCAATCACGGCGATCGACAACAGCTTGCTCCCAAGGTACAGTCGGGCAATGTCCAGATTCTTCTGGGTGCGACGGATTAGAGTTTCGTAGAGGGCAGGTTCCGGCTCATCCAGATAGCGTTGAAAGACCACTTCCGGCTTGAGAAAATTCATAAAGCCTTCCATCTTTTGCAGAGACACCCGGAAGCCCGAAACCGTATAGGCGTTGGCACTGGTCAAATCATGATTGGTTTCTGGCATCAGGTTCCAGGTGTTGTCAAGGAACTCTGCGGAAGATTCGTAGGCAAAGTTTTCAATATCCCGATTGGCAAGCCGAATTGATCGCTTCACAGTTGCACGCACCTCCTCCTCACCCCAGCCCAACTCAAAGGACTGGTTAACCTGCAAAAGGCGATCGAATAAACGATCGCCCACGGTTTTCCCGGTTTCGGTTCTAGGACGGAAAGGAATCGTGGCTTCAATGCAGGAGGCGATCTGGGCGATCGCGCTGAGTGGTAGAGCGTGTTCCAAACACTTTCCAGCAATCACCGCGCTCAAATACTCGTTCTGGCCCGCCAGTGGTAGCAGCGTTTGCCCTGCGGTGAATCCAAAAATTTGGGTGATCATTTCAAATATGGGATCGTTGGGTAATTGCCAGCGCTCCAGAATCACCAACTGACCGCCAATTTCTTTGACAAAGGGAGCAATGTAGCGACTGATGTTTACACTTACGCCCTGATCCACCTGAACGTACACTAGATCATGAAACAGCGCTGCCAGCACTTCCGCCGCATCGCCGGGACCACCCACCTCAAAAATATGCTCTGGCGTGTGGAAATAACGCCATTGACCAGACATGGTTTGAATGATCAATTCTGCTGTGGTTGAGAGCTGGGCGGGATCAGCCTTACCTCCCAACTGCACGATCGCTCGATTGAGTTCATCAAAGCAGCGCTCGTAGTCCTGTCCAAATCCGGGTTCCTGTCCTAGCCGCATGGCGGTTTCTCCACTCTCGTTGAGTGCGATGCACGAGTTTTTTGAATGGTATCAGGAATAGTTTGGAGTTGTCCTATGGCTGACACCATTAAAGCAATGAGCGATCGTAACCTGGCTTATACGTATACCTTTTCTTGATCTTGTGCTGCTTAAATCTTTTTTGCAGTGACAAGACGCACACTTACCAGATTAAGGGATGACAATTAATATCGAGAAGTTGTCATTCTGAGCGGTTAGCGAAGAATCGCAGAGATGCTTCACTTCGCTCCCCTTGTTCAGCATGACCAACTCCGGATGTTATTTACGTCACGACCCTAAGTGCCTAAGATCAGGTTGCCCCAAGAGTCATCGTGCCTCACAAAAGTTCAACCTTTGATCTCCCAATCCACTGGACCTATTGAAAGGGTCATGGGTCACTCGTCCTTCGCCAATGACCAATGACCGATAACCAATGACCGATGACCAATGACCAAACGGCGGCTATTCGACAAAGTGAGTTTTTACGGTTGTAACCAGGGATTCTGTCCAATGAGTGACTAGCTCATCAGTCATCGCTTCAACCATGACTCGAATCACGGGTTCGGTGCCAGAAGCCCGCACTAAGACTCTTCCTTGATTGCCCATTGCTGCTTCTGCTTCAGCGACCGCGGTTTGCAATGGCTCACAGTCTTTCCAATTCAGGCGACGAGTCCGATCTTCAACCCGCACATTTTTCAACAGTTGGGGATAAGTTTGGAAACTTTGGTCAACCAATTGCGCCAGAGACACACCGGACTGTTTCACTAATGCGGCAAGATGTAGGGCGGTGAGCAATCCATCTCCACTCACCCCATAATGACGACACAACACATGACCAGATTGTTCACCCCCTAACATCGCTCCGTGCTTCAACATTTCGGCGTGAACATACTGATCACCCACGGCGGCTCGGATCAAGGTGCCGCCTTGTTTTTCCCAGGCACGCTCGAAGCCCAGATTGGACATCACTGTTGCCACGATCGCATTGCCAGGTAAAGAATTTTGCTGTTTCAGCGCCGACCCCCACAGGTAGAGAATGTAATCGCCATCGACCGATCGTCCCTGAGAATCTACAGCCAAAGCGCGATCGGCATCTCCATCAAAAGCAATGCCCAGATCAGCGTGGTGCGCTTGAACGGCGGCTTTGAGTTGTCCGAGATGGGTAGAACCACAGTTCACGTTGATGCGATCGCCATCGGCTTGTTCATGCAAGCAGATCACTTCCGCACCCAATGCCTTGAATGCCAGAGGTGCTTGTTCCACCGCTGCGCCCCATGCCAGATCCAGCACAACTCGCAAACCACTCAAAGGCAGGGACGAATGATTGGTCAATAAAGATGCTTGTAAGGCGGTCTGGTAGTCTTTGAGCAACTCTGGACGGTGGTAATGCTTGCCCCACTGACTGCTGAAAAGATCGGGCGATCGCCAGTTTCCCCGTAGAGCAGCCTCAATTTGCTCTTGCAGGTTTAGGGCGAGTTTGCTGCCGTTGGCTCCAAAAAACTTGATGCCATTGTCTTCCGGTGGGTTGTGGCTGGCGGAAATCATCACACCGCCGATCGCCTCTGTGGCATTCGCGAGATGGGCAACGCTGGGAGTCGGACACAATCCTAAATCCCACACCTCTAGACCAGACGTGGTTAATCCAGCGGAAAGCGCCATCGCTAACATACTGCTGGAATTGCGGGAGTCTTGACCAATCACGATCGGTCCAATTCGAGTACCCTCTGCCTGCAGCACCTTGCCTGCCCAAAAACCCACTTGCATAGCTAAGGGAGCCGTTAACAAATCTCCTGCCCGTCCCCGAATCCCATCTGTGCCAAAGAGTCGAGTGTCTGGTAACGAAAGCGATCCCCAAGTCAGGTTTGCAGGCTGGGAGCAGGAATTTAAGTCAGAGGAGTGATTCTGCTTGAGTGATGTGTCATGCTGCTCTGTTAAATCAGCTTGCAATAAATACTTCGATTCCAGGCTATTCATTTCCTGGGTTCTGATTGGGGATGAAACCATATACCATTCCTCACACTACACACACAGGAAGATAGCACTTTCTTAATACCCTGTAGCAAGAATACTCATTGACATTGTAAGGAAGAAGCCTCTTTGGGATGAAAAACTCCCTAGCCTTCATGAACACTTGATATTAATAACTGTTCAAATACCGAACTGGTTCAGCAGGGATTGCATCTCCTGCCAGGACAAATTCTGCTGGATGTAGCGAGGATTATCTGGAAGGTAGGGACTGTATAAGCGATCGATGCGAACAATCACTGCATTCTCCGGCAAGACAGGGATATCAGGATCAAATTCGGTTTGCCGCACAAGCGAGCTCGAAAACCCCTTAAAAACCATGACCTGATCGATTTCCCCATCAATGTCTGCCTCAACCAGCAGTACCTCTCCAGGCTTTTTCAAGGTGTATTGTTCTAGGCGCAAAAGTTGTTTCACTGTCCTGTCGCCGATCGCCCCTGTTTACCCAGGCGAATGAAAACAAAATATCCAAGACATAACACGTAGATACCGAGCGCGATCGCGGCTAAAAGTCCTAGAGTATAAGGCTTTGAACCAGGACTAAAGATTTGCCGAAACATCCAGGTTGGTTCCAACCAAACACGGCAGAAGGGATCGGCAACCATCGCTTGAGAAGACAAGAAAGCGCAGCGCAGTGTAAAGATCTGGGCGATCGCCCCCAGCACGCAATACACACTCACTGCCCACCGCCAAGCTGTAAAAACCGTTTTCAAAGCTGCTTTAGGCAACTCCGCGATTTCTTCATTTAGATCAACCCAAAACCAGAGTGCCAGCGGAATCAGAATGCGAGCCAGCCAGCCTGAAATAAACCCAACTGGATAAGCTCCAATGAATAAATACACCGTAATGACCAGTAAGCTGGCAACCCGCCAATAAATCATTAACAAATGCTGGATGGGTTGTGCCTTTCGAACCAGTGCCCAAATCAGCAGAATTAACGGCAGGGTGACTGTAAACAGAACTGCCAGTCGGTAATCAGTCCAAACCAGGTTGGTAAGCCAGAGGGGATTTTGCATAGCCTCGAACGCACAAGTCGCTGTCTATTATGGCAAAAAAAACTGCCAAAAAATAAGTAGCTAGTTGCCAATTGGCATTCAAGCTACTCAAGTCGCTCTTTGTGAGAGCTGAATACAAACGAAACACGAAACTAGCCGATCTTGAAGCAAAGCAAGGATGATGCTCCAAACTTTGCCCATCGCCATCTCAACTATTCGTCATAAATACGGCACTCAGCCGCTTCAGGATTATCGTCACAGTATTGTTCAAAGGAATTCTTGGGTTTAACCTGCCGCTGATGAGAGGCTTCTGCTTGTAATTCTTCTACAGCGTCCCATGCGGCTGCACACTCAGGGGATGAACCACCCTTCACATCGCAAACGGCACGAGCCTCTTGCAATTCGTCCTGAATTTTTTGCTGAATGTCACTCATGAATTTTCGTCCCGGTCAATGTGTTCTTGAATGTTTGAGAGTTTAAGGCTTTACCCCACCTTCCAGGAATATCAACAACCGTTGAGAACGGATCGTTAAACCCCCTGGAAGTAATCATCTTATGTAATAAGTGATACAGGAGAGAGCCGCCAAGAGAGTTGCTCCAGTCGAATCATTTAAGATTTGTAGCCAAGAATCTGGCATCGTTTCGACTTGCAACCGACGTAACATAATGTTAATACCAGTTTATCCTGATATCAGGCAAACGTGGATAGGCGTATGGGCTAAATCCCTTGAAGCTGACAGGTTGCCCCGTTTGCATTAAACGCTGAAACCCCCTGTAATGAGCTTAAATACCTACTTACCAATAAGGTGTTTTGAGGGAGTGTAAAGAAAAACCAAACTTTTGGCGGGTTCCAGGGTTATTTCTTCCGAGTGGGGCATTTGAAAAACCTGCTGTAGTTCCTTGTTGTAATTGCTAGGTAAGGAGAAACACCGATGGCAGTACAAGCAGACAGTGCAATGAAGTGGGTGAGTGTACTATCAACGCGACCATCTCTGGAGTCTGCGATCGTCGAGGTTGTAGAACGTGCTCAAGCCGCCTTACAGCACCCTGTCAGTCTGGGGTTTCTGTTTATCTCTTCTGCCTTTGCGAGCGAGTACTCCCGTTTGATGCCTTTGCTGCAAGCGCAACTGCCCGACATTCCCATTATTGGTTGCGGTGGTTCTGGGGTTGTGGGCGTAGGGCAGTACGATCGCCCGCGTGAGATTGAAGGAGAACCTGCGCTTTGCCTGACGCTGGCGCACCTTCCCGGAGTTCAGGTAACAACCTTTCACCTTTCTTCTGAAACTTTACCGGATCTGGATAGTCCCCCAGGGGCGTGGGTTGACTTGGTCGGGGTTTCTCCCGCTATCTGTCCCCAATTTGTGATCCTGGCAGATGCTGGGTTTGACCGAATTAACGACCTGTTACAAGGGCTGGATTTTGCCTATTCGAGTTCGACAAAAGTGGGAGGGTTGGCGACGGGTGGCTTTGGTGGTAGCGGAGGAAGCTTATTTTGTGATTATCAGTTGCACCGTGGCGGACTGGTGGGCGTTGCTTTGAGCGGTGATATCAGGCTGGATGCGATCGTGGCTCAGGGGTGTCGTCCGATCGGGCAGCCCTATGTGGTGTCGGAAGGAGAACGCAACATCGTGCTGGCATTGCAGAGTCAAGCTGGAGCCGGGATGGAGTCGTCTGGCGGAGGTGCGTTGGTGTCTCAAAAGGGAACTCCTCTGGAGATGTTGCAGGATTTAATTCAGGAATTGAGCGAGGAAGACCGATTGTTGGCGCAGCATTCCCTGTACGTTGGGGTAGCGCAGAGTGAGTTTAAAGAGAATCTGGAGCAAGGCGATTTTTTGATTCGGCAATTGATTGGGGTTGATCCCAGGGTGGGTGCGATCGCGATCGGCGATCGGATTCGTCCGGGGCAGCGAATTCAATTTCATCTGCGCGATGCTAAAGCCTCAGCGGATGACCTAGAAACCTTGTTGAGCCGCTACCGGTTAAGTAATCCAGGCAACACCAGTTCGGCGATCGGTGCCTTGATGTTTGTCTGCGTGGGGCGCGGAGAAGGGCTGTATGGACAGTCTAATTTTGATTCAGAATTGTTTTCCCGTTATCTGCCCAACACCCCTTTAAGTGGCTTCTTTTGTGGTGGGGAGATTGGTCCTGTGGGTGGAAACACTTTCCTGCATGGGTTTACTTCAGTCCTGGGTATTTTCCGTCAGCAATCTATATGAGCAATTTACCTGAAATTGGTATGCTGGATTTTTGGGAAAAAAGCCTTTAAGACGGGTACACACCGTTATTTTTGTCTTCTTAGCTCAAGTATGTAACCCCAATGGCAAATACGTATTCGGTTGAAATTCATCATCAAGGCACTGTTCACACAATCCAGGTGCCGGAAGATCAAACAGTTTTATCCGTTGCTGATGCGGCTGGATTGAACTTACCTAGTTCCTGCCATGCAGGAGTTTGCACAACCTGCGCTGCTCAACTGCTAGAAGGTCAGGTGGAACAAAGTGAGGGGATGGGGATCAGCCCCGAACTGCAAGCACAAGGCTATGCTCTACTGTGTGTTTCTTATCCCCGATCCGACTTGAAAGTGGAAACGGAAAAAGAGGACACGGTCTACAGTCTCCAGTTTGGACAGCCTACGAAATAGCCAGTAGCGGTATTCTGTTAAGGAAAGCGCGATTAAGAACAGTGTAATTAAGCGATCCTGGAGTGTTCTATGACAACTCACTTTATTACGGCAGAAATTGATCTGCAACAATCCCCAATTGAAATGCAACAGGCGATCGAGGCGGAGTTACAGAAGCGGGGCGAACCTCTGCGCTGGGCGGTGACGGATGTCAACCTTGAACAACAGGTTGCCGTGGTGGAGGCGATCGTCACAACTAGCGCACAACAAGAGGCGTGAATCGTCTTTACACAACGGTTCTGATTGTCCCAACTGGGGTTGGTGCCGCCATTGGAGGCTATGCGGGGGATGCGTTGCCCGTGGCACGAGCGATCGCTCAGGTATCCGATCGGCTGATCACCCATCCTAATGTGCTGAATGGTGCCATGCTGTATTGGCATCTGCCCAATGCCTTATACGTTGAAGGGTATGGGCTAGACCAATTTGCAGCCGGGAATTGGAACCTAAATCCCGTACATCAAAATCGCATTGGTTTGGTTTTTGATCAGGGCATTGAGCCAGATCTACGGTTGCGCCATTTGCAAGTCGCCGATGCCACTCGTGCCACGCTGGGTTTAAACTTGACCGATTACATCGTCACTGATACCCCCCTCAAGGTTCAACTCAAAACCGCACCCTCTGGGGCTACCTGGGGCACGATTCAACATCCAGATAGTTTGCTGAGAGCCGCAGAGATTGCTATTCATCGGGCAGGTGCCGAGGCGATCGCGATCGTCGTGCGATTTCCCGATGATTTGGGGAGTGAGGCGTTGCAAAACTATCGTCAAGGGCAGGGGGTTGATCCACTCGCAGGAGCCGAAGCCGTTATCAGCCATCTGGTGGTGCGAGAGTTCCAGATTCCCTGCGCCCATGCCCCCGCCCTTGCTCCCCTGCCCCTCGACCCCACCCTTTCTCCCCGCTCCGCTGCTGAAGAGTTGGGATATACCTTTTTGCCCTGTGTTCTGGTGGGGCTGAGTCGTGCGCCACAGTATCTAACAGCAACGGCTGCTCCCTCAGCAGAAGTTATTCTGTCAGAACAAGTGGATGCCGTAGTCGTTCCAGCGACAGCATTTGGCGGGAGTGCTGTCATGAGTTGGGGGCAGCGATCGCGGGTTTCCCATGCGCCACTGATTTTAGCGGTGAAAGAGAATCAAACAACGATGCAGGTTGCCCCACAGCAGTTGGGAATCTCAGCCGTGACAGTAAACTCTTATCTAGAAGCGGTGGGGATGCTAGCGGCTGATCGTGCTGGAGTTCATCCTGCAGCACTTCGCCCCACGATCTCGCCTCTACAAAAATGGGATGGATGATCAGAGTTGCTGATGGACAACTCAGTTTTGGGTGAGCGCGATCGCGATCGTGTCCCGAAAGCTTGTTAGCATTTAGCCGTGAGTTCTTTTATTTCTGTGCCCGACTCAAACTTAAACGAACCTGAATTTACCCCACTGACTCGGACTCAAGTTCTGATTGCGATGGGGCTAACCGCCGTCTTCTTAATGCTGGTGAGCAAACTTTGGCTGCAATTTGGCTCAACGTTGTTGCTCCCAGTGCAATGGTTAACGCAGGATTTGTTAATTGGTGTGGGGCTTGGATTAGGAGTTACCCTGGCGAGTTCAGGGGTCTATGCCCTCTGGGGGGCTTACCGCAGAAGTGCTGACTACTACTTAGAAATGGTGCTTAAACCCTTGGCATTGCCTGACTTGATCTGGTTGGGGCTATTGCCTGGTTTGAGTGAAGAACTGCTGTTTCGAGGGGTGATGCTGCCTGCCTTTGGCTACGATGCTACAGCTATTCTCTTTTCTAGCCTTTGTTTTGGAGTGTTGCATTTAAGTAGTTTGCGGCAGTGGCCCTACGTGGTTTGGGCGACAATCGTGGGGGGCGTTTTTGGGGTCAGCGCTCTGGCAACCCACAATTTGTTAGTACCCATGACGGCTCACGTGACCACAAACTTTGTGTCTGGATGCTTCTGGAAATGGGAAGAATACCGCAAATCTACTCTGAAGGAATAAATTCAGTTTTGCACCAAGTTCTGCCGCTGATTGGCGTATTCAGTCGCTTTGAGATAATCTCCTAGTGCATAATAAGCCACCTTCAGGCTCCCTAACACTTGCTCTTCGATGCGCCAATCCTGCAAACGATGAGCCGCAATTAACCGTTGCTGATAGTACTCGATCGCTTTTGCGTACTCCCCCATAGAATCATAGGCAACCGCAATGCAACCTAAAGATTGTTCTTCGCTTCGTGGGTCTTGCAGGGTGCGGGCTAGTTTCAATCGTTGCTCACCACAGTTGATCGAGCGGGCATAATCTCCCAAGGCATAGTAAGCATTGCTGAGATTGCGGAGAATTTGGATTTCTAAGCGGTAATCTCTCAGATCTCTGGCTAGAGCAAGGCGCTGTTCGTAGTAGGCGATCGCTTTCACGTAGTTGCCCAGGGAATAGCAAGCATTGCCCAAATTCTTGAGAATTTGTTCTTCAACGTGCTGATCTTGCAATTCTTGGGCAATGGCTAAACTGTGCTCTTCATAGAAGATTGCCTGTTCGCAATGACCAATGGCTTTGTAGGCTAATCCTAAGTTATTCAAAGCCGCCATTTCACTCTGGCGATCGCTGACTTCTCTGGCTAAAGTCAGGCTTTGCAATTGGTACTCGATCGCCCGATCGGAATCTTTCAAATGGCGATAGGCATTACCCATTGTGCTGAGGATTTTAACCGCTCCGCGCTGATCCTGCGCTTGATTGGCAAATACCAGGGCGGTTTGGCAGTACTCGATCGCTTTGCTGTAGTGCTTCAGGCTGTAAAAGGTAAGACCCAGATAACCCAAAGCTTTACTTTGTCCTTGAGTGTCTGAGAGGTTTAAATATGCAGCGTAGGCTTGCTTGAAGCAATCTATTGCAGCTTCATACTGCGTAGACTGATATTGCTCGTAGCCAAGATTTAACAGTTGGCTGGCTTGATTCTGTAAGGTTTGCGAGTTGGGGGCTGAATTGGATGAAGAGGATGAGAATGAATCGTCTAGAGGAACGAGAGTTTCACGGGAAACAACAGGGGTTACCGGAAGGTCTACGGGGCAGAGGTTCGTAGCACTCTGAATACACGTAGATTCCGTGTTGAGGTCGCTAAGTTTCATATCGGTGCCTCCCACTTTATCGGGCTTCGGGATGTCTTGCTAGAGACTTTCACTCATCAACAGTAGCTTTTGTAAGTGTCAAAAGTACTCGGTAATCACCCTGGCTTTGCGAGGCTGTTGTTCACACTGAAGCCCAGTATATTCATTGATATCAGGAAATTTTCAAAAATCGCCAGCCAGTTCTTCAACTGCACTAGCCGGACCGACTAAGGAAACGTAGGGCGTGATCAGGTATTTCTGGGCAACGTGCTGAACAAAATCGCTAGTCGTGCTTGAAATTTGAGCTTGAAATATTTGATCGAAATCGGTTCCCAATCCCAGAGTTTCGTACCAACCATAGGTTTGGGCAATCTGGGCATTGGTTTGTTTGCCCAGAGCGTATTGTCCCAGGATCTTGTTTTTGGCGGCTTGCAGTTCCTGTTCAGTGAGGGGAGTGGTACAGAGGCGATCGAGTTCTGTATGCAACCCATCCAGAGCGATCGCGGCATTTTCAGGAGCCGTACCCATGTAAGCCACAAATTGAGCGGTGTCGAGGCGAGTCGTATAAAATGCAGAAACTTCGTAAGCCAGTCCCCGCTTTTCCCGTAACTCAACAAATAAGCGACTCGAAAGCCCATTGCCCAGATGAGTATTCATCAGCTTGAGGGCTGCATAGTCTGAATAGGGTAAGGCTTCCTCTGAGGGGATGGCACTCGCTAAACTGTCTACTACCGCGGGAGCAAGATACCCTAACATCACGATCGCTTGTTGCGTTTCCTGAGCAATGGCTTGGCGAACTGGTTGAGAGGAAATTTCTGGTAGCTGCAAGGACGGAGGCGGCTCGGCTGGGGCTTGCCAATCACCGAAGATTTTCTCGATGACCGCGATCGCGCTATTCAGTTGAATGCGTCCAGACAGGCTAATGACTAAGTTATCAGGACGAAAGTGCAGCCGATGAAAGTTGAGTAAATCCTCTCGCGTCAAACTCGATACGGTCGCTTCGGTTCCCAAGCCGGATAAAGCGTAGGGATGATTGCCATACATGATTTGACGAAGCTGATCAAAGGCAACCGTGAAGGGTTGTTCCTGTTGAGAACGGATGGCTTGCAGGGTGAGGCGGCGTTCCAGTTCCAATTCTTGCGGCGGGAACGTGGGCAATCGCAATAATTCGGCGGCTAATTTTAAAACTTCCGCAAAATCAGCCGACACTGATTTAAGACTGACTAAAAAATAGTCCGTTGTAGAGTCCGTGCTTAAGCTAGCTCCGACAGATTCAATTTGCTCGGCGATCTCTAGTGAGGAGCGAGTTTCGGTGCCTTTGGTTAACACTGCCGATACCAGGTGAGATAGTCCTGCTTGCGGGGGGGGTTCCCAGCGACTACCTGCCCGGATAAATAACCGAGCCGCAATAATATCGGCGGTCGGGTTTTCAGTCACCAATACCACGATACCGTTACTGAGGATGGCTTTGTGTAGAGGTTGGGTCAGGGTCGAATCAAGCATCGTCAAGTTAGTTGATTACTCCAGCGGACGGATGATCGTCGCGGCATAGTGATACGGGGAGAGATACTGGTTTGCCAAGCGTTGAATGTCGTCGGGTTGAATGGCTCGAATGCGCTCAGGGTAGGTAGTGACGGTTGCAGGATCAGTAAATAAACTATAGTAACCGTACAGCCCTGCAAGTTGACCAGGGGTTTCTGTGGAAAAGGCATAGTCGTTGCACAGGAGGCGTTTACATCGCTCTAGTTCGGCTTCTGTCACTGGAGTTGCGGCAAGTTCCGAGAGCCGATCGCAGATAATCGCTTCTACCCGCTCTAAATCATCCGGTTCTAACCAGGCTGTGATGGTGAACAGTCCAGAGTCTCGCTGTAAAGAGAAACCACTGCCGATCGCCTGCACTAAGTTGCGCTCTTCCCGCAATTCCCAGATCAAACGAGAAGTTCTTCCTTCTGCCAGCAAAACGGAAATGAGATCTAGTCCATAGGCTTCCTGCAACTGAGTATCCAAACTTTGCAAGGGCGAGCCTAAACCTGGACCCATCCACCCCATCAACAACCGCGCTTGCTCCAACCGAGGCATACAAACTTCCTGTCGCCGGATTTCTGTAATCGGTGGCTCCGCTTCTTGCAACGATCGAGGGCAAAAGCTAGGAGACAGAAAAGACGTAAAATTCTGTTCCACCAGCTTTAATGTTTCTGCTTGAGATAAATTGCCCACCACCACCACTGTCATGTTTTCGGGCTGATAGTGAGAACGGTGGAATGCCCGCATTATGTCTGGATTTTGCTGAAGTAGGCTTTCTTCGGTGCCCAGAATGGGTCGTCCGTAGGGATGTCGTTGATAAACGGTCTCGTTCAGAATTTGAAAGGCGATGCAGTCGGGATTATCGTAGGATTGCCGGATTTCCTCCAGGACTACATCTCGCTCTCTGGCAAATTCGCTCTCTGGAATTGCGGCATTGAGGAGAATTTCAGCCAGGTAAGGGAGAGTCTCGTCCAGATACTGCACCGCCGTGGTGATGAAGTAGTGGGCGTAGTCGTAGCTGGTTGCCGCATTGGTGACTCCACCGCGATACTCCACTTCTCGATCGAACACACCAGGCTGAATCCGATCGCTCCCCTTGAAAATCATGTGCTCCAAAAAATGAGCAACGCCCATCCATTCATCAGGTTCTCGCACTGCCCCCGCCTTGACCCACACATCCACCGATGCAACAGAAGTGGCAAGGGTTTGCTGATGAATCACCGTCAGCCCGTTATCGAGTATGGTTGAGCTGACGGGAGCAATGGCTGGTTCAACTAAGGTAATCGACAAATTCTCTAGTTCCTGAAGCGTGGCTAGTTACTGAAGCGGATGTTTATCGTAATCATAACGTTTCTAGTAACGAATTCGTGGATCAACGTAAGCATTCATGATGTCGATCGCAATGCTGGCAAGGGCAACGATCGCTGCAAAAAACACCACAATTCCCTGAACGGTTGGATAATCCCGTTGAGCAATGGCTCGAAACAGGCGGTTAGCCAGTCCGGGCCAGGAAAAAGTCACTTCGGTTAAGATTGCCCCTCCCAACAACGCGGCAAAGGTTAAGCCAAGAATTGTAATAACTGGAATCAAGGCATTTTTGAGGGCATGAGAGATTAAAATGCGAGATTCGGGAATGCCCCTGGCGCGTGCCGCTTCCACGTAATCAGCTTGCAAGGTTTGCCGGAGATTGATCCGCACAATTCGCTCAAAAATGCCACTGATCAGCAATCCCAACGTCAGGCAGGGCAAAGTCAAGTAGTAAAGCGCGATGAAAAATTGGCTGGGATTACCCTGGAGCAAACTATCAATGGTGTACAGCCCCGTGAACATTGCAGGCGGAGCAGTGGTGACTGGAAAGCGCGTGCCCAAAGGAAACCAACCCAGTTGCACAGCAAAAACAAGTTGCAGCACCATGCCAAACCAGAACATGGGCACTGAGTAGGTGATGATGCCAAATAACCGACCTGCGGCATCCAGCGGCGTATTGGGACGAGATGCGGTGAGGATCCCGATCGTAATGCCGACCAGAAGGGCGATCGCCATGCTGTAGACCGCTAATTCTAGCGTAGCAGGAAAAAACTTTTGAATAATCTGCCAAACCGACTGATCCTTACTGATAAGCGAGGTGCCCAGATCAAACCGTAAGAGAGAACCCAAATAGTCCAAATATTGCACAATCAGGGATTTGTTCAGCCCTAATTGTGCTCGTAATGCCTCTTTTGCTGCCTGGGGTGCCCGCTGTCCCAGCAAGGCATCTACCGGATCGCCGGGAGTTGCTCTCAGCAATAGAAAAACGAGGCTAGCAATTAGCCACAGCATCAAAGGAGCCAGCAGCAACCGAGTAAGAACGTAATATCGTAGAGAACTTGAGCGAGACATGAGGGATTGGTCAACTACCAGCAGGACTCTATGGCATTAATTCTTAAAGTTTTGCGGACCCGTGTAACCTGAAATCCGAGCCAGTTCTGTAAGGCTTTGGGTGCCAGGGTAAAACTTGCCATTAATTTCCCAGGTTGGGAAACCAAACGCCTGCCCAGTTTGCTCCTGGGCTTTGGCGGCAATCTTTTCACAAAGAGCCGTTTGAGAATTTTTGCCATCGGGAGCGCATTCTACGTAGGGATAAACTTGAGCCGCTTCTTTCCCGAAGAGTTCCTTTTGGTCGAGGCAATGAGGGCACCAGTAAGCTCCGTACATTTTGGCTCCGGCTTGCTTCAAGTGTTTTGCCAATTCAATTTCTGCTGTACCTGACGTGTTGGCAATGGGGAAACCTGTGTTGCCGTTTGGTGTTTGTGGGGATTGTGCACTGTTGATCGGTGCGTAGATTGCCAAAGTTGCGACGAGGGTAATCATTGCCGCGATTGCCCCTGTAAACAACAACTGCCCAATGTCATCCCAGTCACGCCCTAGCAATGTCAGCACCAGCATGGAAACCGCAAAAACCGCTGAGGCAATGCAGTAATAACAAATTCCCCCTGCGCCAAATTTCGACACGAACTGGGAAAACATAATGTACATCAAGTAGCCGCTAAATACCGTCATGGCAGTCGCGCCCAAGAACAAAAGCCACCAGGTGGTTTTTTCCAAACTGTTTCGCAGGGGACGATTTTTCTCCACATCAACCAGGAGTGGAGCCAGGGCAAAAGCCGCCATTGCAATGTATGCCAACAATCCAAACAGCGCCAAAGGTAAGCCAAACACTGTGGCATAAGGGCTTTCCAGGACTCTTTCACAGCCGTTTGTGGGGCAAACGGTCGTCGCTTTTGCCAGTTTGCTAATGGTCAGATAGGCGGTGTTGGCTGCACCCAATAACGCGATCGCCCCAATAATAGGACGCGCCCAGCGATGAATCCACGGGGTATTACGACGACGACTCACTAAACTAGACATACATCAATCCCTTACACGCAACAGAATCGACTCTTAAGTGTGAGCAAATCCTGTTCCATTGTGCCCCATCTCATCGCCGGATGGCAGAGGGGCAATCAGAAAATGGTAGAAGTCAAAAATTGCGCGTTCCCTTAAAGTTAGACGCTGCTGCTAGTTCTTCTAAAGACTGCACCCCAACCAGGGCAAACGCATCTAAATTATGGGAAGGGAGCGAGTGAGATACTGGTTTAACCCATGTATCCATATCGCTGATTGCCCCATGACTTCACCGACTGCAACGCTATTAGAGCATTTTACGAACTTAGAAGACCCCCGAGT
>JANRIN010000305.1:0-77502 GCA_033764965.1 Leptolyngbyaceae cyanobacterium bins.302
CCAACCCTCCTTAAAAAGGAGGGAGCCGAACCGTTCAAAGTCCCCCTTTTGAAGGGGGATTTAGGGGGATCTCCACTCAGCACTGAGATGACTAGAAGGCTTTAAAACACACCCTAGGACTGTAGTTTGAGGAACGCCAAGCCACTATAAAGATGAAATGCTGGGTCGAGATAACAATCCGTTGCGCGAGGTAAATGAATGTGAGACGGCAATCGATCGATCGATTCAGCAAAATCAACCGCACTTTCAGCGAAAGCCGTAAAATCTGACCAAACTGCGCTCTGCGGAATTTTTTGAAACAGAATTTGAGTCAATTCATTCCAGCGTTGGCGCAATGTGTCATGGTTGCGTTGAGCTGTAATACCTTGCTGGAAGTGGTAGCGATCGTCGTGCAAGCGCAAGATGCAACGACGTTGAGGCAGATGTAAATCGCAAAAGTGGGCGTAGTCTTCAATCTGTTCCTTCCATTCCAGTCGATCGCGATAGCCCAAATCCACCACCTGCGAAAATAGCGGCAGCAATCCTTCTACCCGTTGTTGAATGTCTGCCCAATCCAATGTCAACACGCCGACCTGATTCGTTGAATTCTGACAAACAACCGTAACTTGAGGCTGTAAGGTTTGAAAATACTGCACCTGAAAAACTTCGATCGCTGCCAGACTAGAGAGGGCTTGCCAGAAGGCGGAAATGCCAGCCTGACGCAGTTCTTGCCCCAACACTGCCAGTTCGCCGATCGCGCCCGTGCGGTACAAGCGCCAACCCCGACCGGGTAACAGTCCCCGTGCGGTATAGGCATCGGTTTGAATAATTTGGGCAAAGCGTTTTGCCAGTTCAGCCCGTTGCTCGTTGGGAATTGCTTCCAGGATCAAAAAGCCTAATTCCTGGTTTTCTGGGTTGATAGTGGCTTGGGCGATCGCCTGTTGCCGCCGCTCCCTGGTCATCGTCTCTAACCGTTGCAACCCTTGACGTGCCTGAGCCACCAATTTTGGGTTGGTCTGATTTCGCAAGAGTTGCCGATAAATTTCCTCAGCCGCTTTGGGTTTGCCAGACACTTCCTGTAAGCGCCCCATGTAGAGCTTGACCCAGGGATCGTTGGGGGACTGCTTCACCAGTTCTCGCAGCAATTGGGCAGCGGTTTGGTAGTCTTGCCGTTCAAAGGCGGCGGCAACCTGATTCAACATAGTTTTGCTCGACAAGAGGGTTTGCCAAAAGGAGTCTTTTGTTGGAGTTTACCCAGATGCTACAGGATAACGCTTCAAGGCTGGGCTGATTCGGGATGACCTGGTTGGTCGAAGTTTTGCCATTGCATCGATCGCTAGAATAAGGGCTTCGTGTCAGGATAATCAGAGTTTTGGGTAGAAAGTTCTCTCTCGATCATGCCGCCTCCGTGCTCAGTCAAAGCGGGGCGTTTTATGCCGTTTTAGCCTACTCCGCCTGGGGACTATTTCCGATTTATTGGAAGTTTTTTGGGCAAATTCCCGCGATCGAGGTGCTCAGTCATCGTGTGCTCTGGTCGCTAATCTTCCTCTTGGGAGTGTTGACTCTGCAACATCGAGGGGTGGAATTTGTGCAACTTTGGCACGCTCCCAAAAAGTTGGCGATGCTGTTGCTCACTGCTTTGCTGCTGTCGGTCAACTGGGGGCTTTACATCTATGGGGTCAATACCGATCGCGTGGTGGAAACCAGTTTGGGCTACTTCATCAACCCGCTGGTGAGCGTGCTGCTGGGCTTTGTGGTGCTGAAAGAACGGCTCCATTGGGGACAGCAGATTGCCGTGGTGCTGGCAGTGGTTGGAGTTGTTAATTTTGTCTGGCAACTGGGAACAGTTCCCTGGATTGCTTTAAGTCTGGCGTTTTCCTTTGCCATGTACGGCCTACTGCGAAAAATTGTGCCCGTTGCGCCGATGGTGGGGCTGGCAGTGGAAACGCTGTGGATGGCACCGATCGCCCTATTGATCATTGGTCATGGACTGGCTACAGGCACTGGACACTTTACTGCCAGTCCCTGGATCACCACCCTGTTTGTCGGGGCAGGAGTCGTCACATCCTTGCCGCTTTTGTGGTTCGCCAATGCTGCCAAGCGCCTACGGCTGTCAACTCTGGGCTTTTTTCAATATCTCGCGCCCACGTTGCAGTTACTGCTGGGCGTGCTGCTCTACCACGAACCATTTACCCGCACTCACCTGGTTACGTTTAGCTGCATCTGGCTGGCACTGCTGATCTACTCAACCACGTCCTGGCTCAAGCGCGATCGCTAGTGGCTTGGTTTCAGCATCAAGGAGAGTACCTGAGCGCACCATGATTGGGTTGTGTGGAAGGTAATACGTCACAGACTGTACTTATCCTTTGCGGCATCAGTAATAGCGTGGTAAATGTTTGCAGGATATTCAGCCAAACGATTGCACAAATATAAATGCCACTCTTGACCGTAGGGTAAGTAAACGCGAGTCTGATACCCATGCTCTTTCATTGCTTGCAATCGCTCCGGAGTGACTCCTTTCAACATTTCAAATTCAATATTGCTTTGTTTGATGCCCTGCTTTTGAATTGAGTTGTGGGCATATTTTAGCGGAACCGAATCGAGTAAAGCAGGATCATGGGTGGCGATCGAGCAGGGATGCCCACTCGTTAAAAGCCTTTCCATTAATTGGCGGTAGAACTCATCAAGGTCTGCACCACGAGATTTAGCCAGATGAGCAGGAGCGGCGTAAGCTCCTTTCACTAAGCGAATTTTGCCAGGGCGTTGTAATACGCTTTCAAGATCGGCTGGCGTTCGGTGTAGGTAAGCTTGAAGGGTAATCCCAACATTACGAAAAGTTTCACATAGGCGTTGATGAATCTCTAATATCAAGCTTGTACGGTCAGTTCCTTCCATACTGATCATCATTTCAAGCCCAGCATCCTCTGCTGCTTTGGCAAGAAGGCAAGCATTTTTGTAAGCTAACTCAGGATTGACCACCATGCCAATGTGGGATAGATCCAACGACACGGACGAATCTAGATTCTGTTCGCTGATCGCTTGAATCACATTTAGGAACTCCTGGGTGGCTTGATTTGCCATTTCAGCATCACGAGTACTTTCGCCCATGTAATCGATCGTGACAGCGAACCCTTGCTGATTCAAAGATTTTGCAGTTTCTGTACACTGTGCTAATGTTTCACCTCCAATGAAGCGTAAAGCTGCTTGCAACAAGGCGTGATACAAGGGTGGATGCTGAAGCACGTATGCTTTGATCTCTTCATCCAGAGCAATCTGCTTCAATGCTTCTACAACTTCAACCTCAATGTTCATACTGGGCTCCAACTATCTTCACAATTCTAGAAGAGTGCAGGGGAGTTCCAAATATGCAGTCTCAGATTCAGATGCCGCAGCAACCAGAGCCAGGGCAACGATCGGGGCGGTCACGGTTCGCAGGATGCGATCGCCGAGAGAAGCTAATTGATAGCCCGCTGCGATTGCCTGCTCGATTTCGGCATCTGTCCAACCGCCTTCGGGCCCGATTGCGAGGGAGATGGAGGGGATGGAGGATGGGGAGTTGGGGGATGGGGGTTGGGGAATGGGGAATGGGGAGCGGATTTGGGCGAGAAGGTGAGGGGCGGAGTGGCGGGGGGTGCAGAGATAATAGCGATCGCAGTGGGAGCGATGGCTAATCTGTTGCAAGTGATTGGCAAAAGGGATGGGGTCGAGCAGGGCGGGAACGATTTGGCGCTCCGATTGTTCGGCGGCTTCCTGGGCAATACGTCGCCAGCGATCGAGCTTTTGCGGACTGGGATTGAGTAAAGTGCGATCGCTGATCACGGGCAGAATTTGGCTCACTCCCAACTCGGTTGCTTGCCGCACCACATCATCAAAGGCATTCCCTTTGGGCAGGGCGATGACGAGGGTAATGGCAATGGGCAACTCGGTTTGGGCGAGAATGGCTTCGAGAATGGTGGCTGGGTAGGGTTCAGGTTTTGCTTCTGGTTGTGCTTCTAATTGGGCGAGCCAGGAGTGTCCCTGTCCGTCCATGACGATAAAGCGATCGCCCACCTTTAACCGCAACACGCGAGTTAGATAATGGTGCTGTTCGGCGGTCAGGTGAATGGTCGGTGGCTGCATCTGGGCTGGATCAACCACAACTCGTTGCAGCATAACGGCGTTAGCTTAATGTCTCCAGGTAAGCCGCGATCGCTTCGGTTGCCAGATGGCTGATGGGTTTGCCTTGTTTGAGGGCAACTTCTTGCAAGCGAGTGTAGACCTCTTCCCGCACCGTTACGCGCCGCCGAACTTTACTGCTGGCTGATGGGCTACCAGCAATCGGTTCCTCTAATACGGTGGCAAAATCGCCTGGTTGATAAGTAGCAGCAAAGGTTTGAATTGCCTCTACGCCCACGCGATCGCAGAAATCCCCAAAGCTTTCACCCTCCTGCCGCGCGTTTTTGAAGAAGGCAAACACGGGTTCCAGAGTCGTTTCCAGCGTGTCAACGTGCATCTTCTCCAAATACACTTTGGCGAGGCGGTCTTGATTGGGAGACGCACCTACCCACACCTGGTACATTCCTGGACCTGTCCCGACAAAGGCGAGTTCTGCCAGGTAAGGACGGGCGCAGCCATTCGGGCATCCAGTCATGCGGGTGATGAAGTGTTCATTTGCCAGCCCCACCTTATCCAGCAAGGCTCGAATTCGCTCCAAGACGCTGGGCATCACGCGCTCAGATTCGGTGGTGGCTAAGCCGCAAGTGGGCAAAGCCGGACACGCCATCGCATCTCGCACCAAAGAATCGATCGCCTCTGGACGTTGAATCCCACAGCGATCGAGAATTTGCTGAATCGTGTCTTTGTCTGCCGGATTGATGTCGTACAGCAATACGTTCTGGCTGGGAGTTAGGCGCATGGGCAAATTGAACGTTTGCACAATTTCTCGCAGGGCAGTCTTTAGTTGAAATCCTCCTTCGTCCTTCACCCGCCCATTCTCGATCGAAATGCCCAGGAAGAGCTTGCCGTCGCCCTGCTCGTGCCAATCCAGAAAGTTGAGGAACTTGAATGCTGGTGTCGGCTTCAGGGGATGAATCGCTTTGCCCAGGTACTCTTCCACCTTGGCGCGAAACCGTTCAACGCCCCAATCTTCCAGCAGATACTTCATCCGAGCATGGCGACGATCGGCACGATCGCCATAATCCCGCTGCGTTGCCACGATCGCTTTCACCGCATCGTATACATCCGCTTTGTCTACATAGCCAATCGGATCCGCCACACGGGGAAAGGTTTCTTCCTTATTGTGCGTCCGCCCTAAACCGCCCCCGGCATAGAGGTTAAAGCCTTGCAATTCTCCCGCCGGATCCGTAATCACAACCAGACTCACATCCTGAGAGAACAAATCAACCGAGTTGTCGCCCGGAACGGTGACGCTAATCTTGAATTTACGGGGCATATATTGCGTACCGTAAATCGGCTCTGGCGAATCATGAAAAACCGTGCCATTGCCGTTCCGTTGACGGGCTGCCACGACTTCAGGAGCTTCTTCTCCAGAAATCACCTTTTCCCCATTCAGCCAAATTTCATAGTAAGCGCCTGCCTGGGGTGTGAGCAAATCGGCGATCGTATTAGCGTATTCCCAAGCGTACTGGTACTCTGGACGATTTTTGTAGGGTGCCGGAGGAGCCATCACGTTGCGGTTCAAATCGCCACAGGCACCTAGAGTCGATCCCATACTATGGACGATCGCCGCGATCGTTGCCTTGAGATTTTTCTTTAGCACTCCGTGCAGTTGGAAGCCCTGGCGAGTCGTGGCTCTGAGCGTGTGATTGCCATACTCGTCCGATAGTCGATCCAGCGTTAAATATAACTCTGGTGGAATAAATCCACCGGGGCTACGAGTCCGCAGCATAAACTGGTAGTCTTTTTCCTGCCCTTTCACCCGGTTATCCCGGTTGTCTTGCTGGTAAGACCCGTGAAACTTCAAAATTTGAATCGCATCTTCAGAAAAATGAGTCGTATCCAGCAGCAGTTCGGACGCAACGGGTTCTCTCAAAAAGTTGCTGCGCTCTTTGATTCCCTCGACTTTTGAAACTTTCTGAACATCTGGAGGTGCTGAAGTATTGACCATCTGGAACTGCACAAATAAAGGATCGTAGGTGTTAAACGAAAGGACTCACGCCAATACTCGCCATGAGCAGCCTAAACACTGCTGGAGTTGTCTCTAACTCAAGACAAAATTTTCCCAGTAAATCGATAGGAATTTGGCGAATAGTCCCATCCTAACATTCTCCTCTTTGCACCCTACCCTGTTCTGCAAGAATCTGAAGCAGCTTTAAGAGGATTTTTACAGTTAAGGGCTTCTGGTTAATCCAAAAGCCCCTCCAGTTTTATTCAGTTGTGGTTTCTAGCTAGAGTTAGAAACGGTAGCCTGCACCGGCTGTGAAGTTGACGGCGGAAGCGGGGCTGTTTTCGTAAGCTTTGATGCCGAGCTTGGCATCACCGTAGACTACGAAATCACGAGTAATGCTGTGTTCAGCACCGACCACGACCACTGGAGCATTTTTGTTGCCCAGAGGAGTGTTCTTCTTCACCCCAAAGCTTTGCTTGTCCTCCACAAAGGAGTAGCCGCCACCAACATAAACGTTCGTGTTTTTCGCAACAGGAACGTCATAGGTCAACATGGGCACGATCGCCGTGTTATTGGGACCAAACAACACTCCTGCACGGGCAGATACGGGAGTATTGGGGATGTTAACCCGACCTTGGATGTTGCCACCAAAGAGTGCCGAAGTATTCGCTTGACCCCCATTGGTTACGCTGAAAGATGGTCCGGCACCAATGTAGGCACCATCAAACCCTTTTTGGCTGTTGGTATCAACGACAACAACATTAACATTGGTATTTTGGTTCACCGACTGAGCTGAGGCAGTGCTACCAGAGACAAAAATGGAAGCGGTTGTCAGCACAGATACCGCTGCGATCACCCTTGAAACGTTGGAAGAAAATTTCATCTGACATCCCTCACTAAATTCTGTGTTTGCTGTGTGCTTCACATTTAATGTCGCAAGAACTACCTAAAATGTTCCAAAGAACTATGCGGAAATAGGACTTATTTTGAACATTTCAACTTACTAATACTCTCTTTAATCATAAGAGCTATTCGTAACTATAATGTACCCTGCTTTGATTAAAGCGCACCACAAAAGTTCGGACACTTTTAGGTCCGGAGTGGATACTCCGCGCCGCAAAAAGCAGGGGTTAGAGTGCTGAACTGACTATGAGTAGGGCTTTCAGCAGGATAAAAAGGTAGCCTGATACTACACAAAGGCTCATGGTTTGAACTAACTCCTCACGAACTGGCACAAGAGTTTGGCTAACTGCTCCAATCCACTTCAATGCTGAATCGGAAGTCGAAAGTTCAAGCGAGAGTGTCCTATGTTTTCGCAGACCGAACCTCTGGATCCGGAAAAAAACCCACGATTATCTGAAATCACTTTTTTGCTGCTGTGAATGGGGTTCTAAACTTGGTTATGCTCAAAGTAATCGAGAAACTGGAGCGTTAGATATGGTAGATCCAAGACTGTACGACAGTGACACCTTCGTATTGCTAGAACCGAATCAGCCTGAGCAATTTTTGACGGTTGACGAACTGTTGAAAAAATTAGAAGCGGTGTTAGCGACGCGGCAAGATGATTTACCCAGGGAGTTACAACAGTTTTCTACAGTCCAGGAACAAGCCAGGTATTTGTTAGAAGCCTACTGTGACTTTGATGTTGCTCCTGGTCAGTATATGCAGTGGTATGCGGTGCGATTGGAGAAGTAGTGGGGAGTGGGGAATGGGGGATAGGGGTTGGAGTGGCGATGGGAACGGCAACGGGAAGCGATCGCGAAAGCTCTAGATCAGGTTAGCCATTGGGAGAAATCATCGGCAAATTGCTCCAGGGAAATCAGGTGAATGTGGGGATCACGCATTGCCTGAGCGCGATCGCCTGCGGTGTTGTAGCCCCAGTCTGCCAGAAAGAGTTGAACCTCTTCCAGTTCGGGGCGTTTCTGGATACTTTGTAGCGTTTTCAGCCGATCTTCTACAAACCAGAACACGGCATCCTTGCCAAAAGCCTGCATCAATTCCAGCAAAATCTCGCTTTTGGGGCGTTTCACTTCTTTACCATACAGTTGCAGATCCGTCAGATCTACTTCCTGCTGTTCCAGGAGTTGCTGAATAAATCGCCCCTCTTTGGTACTGATGATGACGACATGAATCTCAGATTGCAGTATGGCTTTGAGGCGATCGATCACGCCGGGATAGAACTGATGTTGACCTAACCAACTGGTTACATCTGACGTGATCCACTCATCTCGTGTGCCATCGACTTGTGCCATCAGTTCCGCTGGGGTGAGTTGTTCCTCTGTAGTGATCTGTCGGGCGATCGTCGTCCAGTTTGCAAAAATATCCTCTTCTCGAACGCCCCTCAGCACGGCTCGAATCACGACTGGCATTTCCCACCCCGTTTCCACCACGGGACGCAAGCGGTAAAAAGATTCGGCTAATCCCTCTGGAGGGGTGGCGCTCTCTGGCTGCCAGAGGTTGCAGTATGCCCGCCATGCCGTGATGAAGTATTCCTTCAACCCGTCACACACCACCCCATCAAAATCAAGCGCAAGCACAGTTGGAATACTGGTTAGCATGATGCGATCGCCCCTGGAACTCTTGCCTTCTACGTTACTGTAAGACTAAAAAAATTAATCTGCCGTCTGGATGACGAACTCCGGAGAAGCACGCCATTACAGTTTGTGTCAAATCAAACAAAAATCTCCTGCTTTTGATCAAAGAGGGAATTTTTAGATCAGGTTAAGCTTCCAGTTGATCCTGGAATTCAGTTATGCATGATTACGAACTGTTGCAACAGTATCTAGAGGGTGTAAGAGATTTTAGTGGTGCCAATTTACAAGCCATTAATTTACAGGGCGCGAACTTAGTCAATATTATTCTAACAGGAGCAAATTTGGCGGGTGCCCAGCTACCCTCTGCCTATCTCGCTTCGGCTGTTCTTTGTCAGGCGAATTTAACTGAAACTGAACTGAGTCGAGCCTTCTTGCAACGCGCAGACCTCACCTCAGCCAAACTGACGCAAGGCACCTTAAACGAAGCCGACTTGACGAAAGCCGACCTGAGAGGGGCGCTTTTGGTGCGGGCAAGGCTCAAAAGTGCCAAGCTGGGGGGCGCAAATCTAAATGGGGTGAACTTGCGCGAAGCCGATCTGCAAGACATTAATCTGTGTGGAGCCACGTTGTTAGGCATCAATCTGCGGGGTGCCAATCTGCAAAGAGCCAATCTGAGTTGGGCAAACCTGAGTGGTGCCCGTTTGAGTGGAGCAAACCTCAAAGATGCCATTTTGACTGGGATTAACTTACGTGGGGCGTACTTAAATGGGGTAAACCTGGTAGGGGTGAGTCTGGCAGGAGTAAACCTGAGCGAAGCCAAGCTCAACGGTGTGAATTTGACTGACGCGGATCTGACTGCAACCAATTTATCTGGCGCAATTTTACGCCGCACCACCTTGGTTAACACGCAATTGCAAGGCGCAGATTTGAGTGGGGCGGATTGTCGATCTGCCAGATTAGTCAATCCCAACCTGAGACGAGCTATTTATACCCAAGACACCTTGTTTCCTGAAGGGTTTGATCCGGCTAAGTACGGAGCCTGGTTTGAGCCTTAGGCGATCGCACCCGGTCATACAATCTTTTTATACATCTATAAAATACTCGTAAGGACATTCGGTTATGCTAAATACCGATTCCACCCATCCCCGAAATTTTACCCAGGGTCATTCTGGTTTGCCCCAATTCGATGTTTCGGCGTGTTTGCTCAAAGCAGATGGGCAGCAAGACTGTTGGTTGAGTTTGTTTGATGCCATGACTTCTAAGTTGGCGACAACGGAAGCCGAGTTGCAACAGGCGATCGCCACTCAAGCGCAACTAGCCGCTCGTTGTCAACAATTAGAAGTAGAACTGGAGGAAAGCCAGGTTCGCAATCAAGCCCTGGCTGATGCGGCTCATGCTCAAGCGCAACAGTTTAGTGAAACGCTGAGGCAATTACGCCAGAATCAAGCGCAAATCATTCAAGCGGAAAAAATGTCGAGCCTGGGGCGTTTAGTCGCGGGTGTTGCCCATGAAATTAATAATCCGGTCAACTTTATTTACGGCAACCTCAGCCACGCCGCCGATTATATTCAAGATTTACTCCACTTGCTCCAGGTGTATCAAACCTATTACCCCACGCCTGTTGCCGCAGTTCAAGCAGAAATCATTGCAACCGATCTCGAATTTTTAGCCGATGATCTGCCCAAACTACTCGCGTCCATGAAGTTAGGCGCAGAACGCATTCAGCAAATTGTGGTGTCTTTACGCAACTTTTCTCGCATGGATGAAGCTGCTGTGAAACAGGTTGATATCCATGCAGGTATCGACAGCAGCTTGATGATTTTGCAAAACCAGTTGAAGGCAAAGGCAGATTATGTGGCGATCGCGGTTGAGAAAAACTATGGCGCTCTGCCGCTTGTGGAATGTTTTGCGGGACAGTTAAATCAGGTTTTTATGAATCTGATCACCAATGCGATCGATGCCCTGGAACCCTTAAGAATTGCTGATCCAGTTAACAATTACCTGCTATCACCCACGATTTCAATTCGGACAGAAATGGTCGATGAGGCTCACGTCCGCATTGCGATCGCCGATAATGGCTACGGCATTCCAGAACATATTCAATCGCGCCTATTCGATCCATTTTTTACCACCAAACCCATTGGGAAGGGAACCGGTTTAGGACTCTCTATCAGCTACCAAATCGTGACTGAAAAGCATGGTGGGATATTGAAATGCTGTTCGTCTCCGGGACTGGGTGCCACCTTTGTCATCGAGATTCCGGTGCGATCGCAGGAGTCTGTTCGATATGAATAAATTCGACATGAAAAAAGGGATACTGCTATGCAGCATCCCTTGAACTAAATAGATTAACCCAGTGGGATTGCCCCAAGCAGGCTCGATTGCATCAAGCAAAAGCAGGCACAGGAATTTGGAGATGGGGGTAAAGCGGAAACTGACTGCACAAGGCAGCGACGCGACGACGACACTCTTGGGCGATCGTCTCATCATCTGGATGCAGCAGGCGATCGGCAATGATGTTACCAATTTCGGTAAACTCTGCGGTGCCCATGCCACGGGTCGTCATGGCTGGGGAACCGAGCCGTAAACCGCTGGTGACAAAGGGCGATTCTGGGTCAAAGGGAACCGTATTTTTGTTCGCCGTGATGTTGACCCCGCTGACCAGTTGATCCGCCACTTTGCCTGTCATCCCAATCGATCGCAAATCCACCAGCATCAAATGGTTATCCGTGCCATCGGACACAATCTTGAAGCCCCGGTTTTGCAGTTGGGTCGCCATCGCCCGCGCATTTTCAATCACCTGACCTGAATAGGTTTTGAACGCTGGCTTGAGCGCTTCCCCAAAGGCAACCGCTTTGGCGGCAATGACGTGTTCCAGCGGTCCACCCTGGGTTCCAGGAAAGACGGCTTTGTCCAGTTTTTTGCCCAGTTCGGCATCCCGCGTCAGAATTAAACCGCCCCGCGGACCCCGCAGTGTCTTATGGGTGGTGGTGGTTACAACGTCACAATACGGGATGGGGCTAGGATGATGTCCCGTGGCGACTAACCCAGCAATATGGGCGATGTCTGCCAGCAGAAAAGCTCCGACTTCATCCGCGATCGCCCGGAATTTATCAAACTGAATCACTCGTGGGTAGGCGGAATATCCACAAATAATCAACTTGGGACGATGTTGAACTGCTAAATCCCGAATCATGTCGTAATCGAGTTGCTCTGTCTCACGACTCACGCCGTAATGCTGAACCTTAAACCATTTACCCGATACATTGACCGGGGAACCATGAGTCAGGTGTCCACCGTGGGATAAATCCATGCCCAAAATCGTATCACCCGGTTCCAGCAACGAAAGAAAGACGGCAAAGTTTGCCTGAGCGCCGGAGTGGGGTTGGACATTAGCATGGGCAGCCCCAAACATTTCTTTGGCACGATCGATCGCCAGTTGTTCAGCTTTATCAACAAACTCGCAGCCGCCGTAGTAGCGCTTTCCAGGCAACCCTTCAGCGTATTTGTTAGTTAACACGGAGCCTTGAGCCGCAAGCACAGCAGGAGACGTAAAGTTTTCGCTGGCAATTAGCTCTAAATGATCACGCTGCCGCTGAAGCTCTTGATTGATCATTTCAGCGATCGCCGGATCGGTTTGAGCAAGCACATCTAAGTTCGTTTGGGTCACAGAAACCTCTTAGCAACACTTTCAAAACAACTAAACACTTCAACACAACTACAGGCTAAGTGGCGAGACAACGACCCCTGAGCAACGAGGGGATGCACACAACTCGATATAAGCACTGTAAACAATCAATGACGCAAGCCCTTTATGATAACTTTTCCAGCTTGAGAAGCGGAAGAGGCTGGCAACGAAAAAATAAGGAGAGCGAAAACAGGGAGAGTGTCAATTGCGATACGACCAAAACCAGCACCCCATATTAAGCTCTGTTATTACCCCTGGTTCGTCAAAATTCCTGGCGTAGAATGGTTTTAGACGAAGGTATTCATGGGGAATTGAGCTTTTCCTGGAGGTGCTGAATGCTGGTCATCCTGTTCAAGAACCAACTGCTTCCTCCGAGTCATGTGTGTTCGACCTGTTTAATGGCTGATCAAAGTGGTCAACCCCGGTGGTCGGGTGGGCAGTTGCGCTGTGGACAAGCCCTGCAAAAGCATGATGAACACGAAATGACTCAGTTTGAATGCCAGATGGGGTTTCGAATCGCCAATATTGAGTAGCCAGCTCAACCAGTCGGGACTTTTTCTAGCGGCGTGACTTTTTTCTCAAGCATGAGTTTGGAACGCCGCACTAACTCTGGCACTGTAACGGGGTAGTCGCCCGTGAAGCAAGCGGAACAGAAATGGTTGGGATCTTCGTGAGTTGCTGTCAGCATTCCTGCCCAACTGAGGTAGTTAAGAGAATCGACCCCAATTTGCGCTGCGATCGCCTCCACCGATTTGGTCGCAGCAATTAATTGATCTTGAGAATCTGTATCAATGCCGTAGAAGCAAGGATGGGTTACGGGAGGGGACGAAATTCGCATATGCACTTCCGTAGCTCCGGCATCCCGCAGCGCTTTAACAATCTTGCGACTGGTGGTGCCGCGCACGATGGAGTCGTCCACAATCACCACTCGCTTACCCGCCAACACATCTTTCAACGGATTCAGCTTCATTCGAATGCCCGATTCCCGCATGGTTTGGGTGGGCTGAATGAAAGTACGACCGACATAGCGATTCTTAATCAACCCTTCTGCGTAGGGAATACCAGAGGCTTGAGAGTACCCGATCGCCGCTGGAATGCCAGAGTCGGGCACTGCGATCACGATGTCTGCCTCGATCGGGGATTCTTCTGCCAAAATCCGCCCAATTCGCATCCGATAGCTATACAGACTCTCGTTCTGCATCACGCTGTCGGGACGGGCAAAGTAAATCATTTCAAAAATGCACAATTTCGGCTGAGGTTGGGTTGCCCAGTGGAAAGAAGCGAGTCCTTCCTCTGTAATCCAAACCAGTTCACCCGGTTCGACATCGCGTAAATAATCGGCTCCAATGATGTCCAGGGCACAGGTTTCAGATGCCAGAACATAATACGTGGGGTCGGTGTGGGAGTCTTTGGGCAGGGTGCCAATCACCAGCGGGCGAATGCCATTCGGGTCACGGGTGCCAATGATGCCATCCGGGGTGCCAATCACCAAACTAAACGCGCCCCGGCAGCGGTTGAATGCGCTGATGGCTCCCTCCAACCAGGTTTTGCCCGTGTTGACTTCTTCGGCGATCGCAAAAGCAATCAGTTCAGAGTCCGTCGTGGTAATCAAATTATGGTTATTTTGTAGCAATTCTTCCCGCAGGGCAGGCGTATTCACCAGGTTGCCATTGTGCGCCAGAGCCAGAGATCCCGCAACGGTTTCTACCACCGCAGGCTGGGCATTCACCACCCGACTTGATCCCGTGGTGGAATAGCGCGTGTGCCCAACCGCTAGCGTTCCTGGCATTTGACTTAAAACAGATTCGTTGAAGACCTGGGAAACCAAGCCCATGTCTTTATGCAAATGCACTTGATCGCCTTCAAAGGTGGCAATCCCAGCCGACTCTTGTCCACGATGCTGTAAAGCGTACAGACCAAAGTAAGTGAGCTTTGCCACCGCTTCACCCGGAGCAAACACCCCAAACACACCACAGGCTTCTTCCGGTTTATCTAGGCGCTCGGGCACCGGATTTAGCCTGGAACTGTCAAGGGCGAGAGAAGCACCCGTCAAATCAGAATCATTGAGCATCATGGATTAAATTGGCTCCAAGCGATTGAAGGATAAATGAGCAGACCCTTGAAACGAAGTTTAGAAATGTAACGTTAAGGTTCTTTAATCTTCCCATTAACTATGGTCACATCCTAACAATCGGAACATGGAGTTTACCCAACAGCGAGACTTTTTCCGTCTGCAAGGCTGAATTTCCATCCTAACCAGTTTGCAGCTTGTGACCTCAACCCGTTGAATGAGCCATGTGAGAGCGGAGTCAGGCTCCAGGCGTGAGTGCCCGCTCGATCGCCCCCTGCCAGCGATCGCTCAAGTCGGCGAGTGCCACATTAATCAAGGATTGATCAAACGCCTGGATCGTCAAACCGTGTTCTGGGCTTGTAACCGTACCCAGGTGTTGCCACTCATCGCCGATCTGGTCTTGCAGATACGCTTCCCAGGTGGACTGGTGCGATCGCGGCACCGACACCAGAATCCGGGCACCTCCTTCGGCAAACAGCAGTTCATCCCAGCGTTGGGAGGATTGCGCTGCGATCGCCAAGTTGATGATTGCGCCCTTCTGCCCGCTGATGCAGGACTCCGCCAGAGCAACAGCGAATCCACCCTCGGCACAATCATGGGCAGACTGAATCCATCCTTGCTGAATTCCATCTCGACAGGCTTGCTGAACTCGTCGTTCCCGGTCGAAATTCACCAGGGGCGGCTGACCCGCGATCGTGCGATGCACAGTCGCCAGATACTCGGAACCCCCCAAAGTAACAGCAGGGCAGGCATCCGCCGCGATCGGCAAGCCTAACAGATAAATCAGATCCCCCTCGGTTTGCCATCCCTGTCCGCAGGTGTGGCTCAAGTCTGGAATCAAGCCCACCATGCCGACAACTGGCGTGGGATAGATGGGTTGGGGCTTTCCTTGAGAGTCGAGGGTTTCGTTGTAGAGAGAAACATTCCCGCCCGTGACCGGAGTTTTCAGTTCCTCACAGGCTTCCGCCAAGCCCCGACAGGCTTCTGCCAACTGCCAATAGCCGATCGGCTTTTCTGGACTACCAAAATTCAAGTTATCCGTCACCGCTAAGGGGTCTGCCCCGACACAACTCAGGTTGCGGGCGGCTTCTACCACGGCATATTTCGCGCCTTCGTAGGGATGCAGGTAAACGTAGCGCGAGTTGCAATCAACGGTTGCGGCAACTCCAGGAGTGGGGGTAGAGGGATTGGGGGCGGGCTGCACCACGCTGCGCAAGGGGGATTGGGGCGGTTCCAGGGGACGCACTCGAACGATCGCGGCATCGGCTCCACCGGGCATCACGACAGTATTGTTTTGCACCTGATGATCGTACTGACGATAAACCCATTGCTTGGAGGCGATCGTGGGGGATGCCAGCAAGGTCAGCAAAACCTCATTCCAGGTCAGAAATTGACTGTTGATTTCAATACCTTTTTCGGTGCAAGCAGGCAGAGCGGCAGAGTTCCACGTCCAGGCGGCTTGAGCGTAGGCGGGTGGTTCGGCTAAAAGCTCTCGATGATAAATCGGGGTATTGTCTGCCAGAGCGGTGGCTGGAACTTCTGCGGCGACTTCTCCCTTAAATAGAATGCGGACGATCGGCGCTTCGATCACCGTGCCAGCCACAACGGCGTGTAAGCCCCAGCGCTCAAAAATATCAATCAGCTCCTGTTCCCGTCCTTTTTCTGCCACAAACAGCATCCGCTCCTGGGATTCGGAGAGCAGATATTCGTAAGGCACCATACCCGTTTCCCGCACTGGAATTTGATCCAGATCAAACTCCACCCCCACGCCCCCTTTCGCCGCCATTTCAGCCGTGGAACAGGTGATTCCCGCCGCCCCCATGTCTTGCGCTGCCACCACTGCCCCAGTTTTGAAAGCTTCCAGACAGGCTTCAATCAAAGACTTTTCCAGGAAGGGATCGCCCACCTGGACCGCAGGGCGATCGTCCAGCGACGCATCGCTCAACTCGGCACTGGCAAAGCTGGCACCGCCCATCCCGTCTCGTCCCGTGGTGGAGCCAACGTACAACACCGGATTCCCGATGCCTTTTGCGCCTGATTTGACAATTTCCGGCGTTTCCATCAAACCCAACGCCATCACATTCACCAGGGGATTACCTGCATAGGCGGGATCAAAGTAGACCTCGCCACCCACGGTTGGCACTCCCACACAGTTGCCGTAGTGAGAAATGCCCGATACCACCCCCTGAAATAATCTTCGTGTGCGGGCATCCTCCAGGGAACCAAAGCGCAGGGAGTTGAGCAGGGCGATCGGGCGGGCACCCATTGTAAAGATATCGCGCAAAATTCCACCCACTCCGGTTGCCGCTCCCTGAAACGGTTCCACTGCTGACGGATGGTTGTGGGACTCAATTTTGAATGCTAGGTGCAGCCCATTGCCCAAATCCACCACGCCTGCATTCTCTCCCGGACCGACTAGAATGCGATCGCCCTGGGTTGGAAATTGCTTCAACAAGGGGCGCGAGTTTTTGTAGCAACAGTGCTCCGACCACATCACCCCAAACATCCCCAGTTCTGCTTTGTTGGGATGCCGTCCCAGGCGATGCACAATTTCTGCGTATTCCTCTGGTTTAATCCCCTCTGCCGCAATTTCTTCTGTGGAAAACGGTGCAGAGGACAAAGCAGACATAAGATAGCTCTCCAGATAATAAAGGGCGATGATGCTCCAAGACCGTTCTATTCTATCAATGTGCCCTGCTAGATCTGAACGAAGTTGTGTCGTGATGAAGGATGTAGAAAATGTTAGTCAGCATTCATAGAACAGGCCGCTATCTGAGTCAAAAGCCTTGGCTGGTTTTTATATTCTTTCTAGTTCTAGTGGTTTGCTTACGCTGGTCTAGCTTTTATCAATCCGTGATTAGTTGGGATGAAAGTTTATATCTTCTAGTTGCCAAAGCATGGTCACAGGGTAATCCGCCTTACACAACCATTTGGGATAATAAACCTCCTGGAATTTATGCCATCTTTCTGATCGCGATCGCTGGGCTGGGTCATGCTGTTTTATCCATTCGGCTCTTGGCTTGCCTATTCGTTGCTACCACCTGTTTTTTTCTATACAAAATTGGACGTTTAATTGAACCGAATGGGACGGGAATTGGATTACTGGCTGGGAGTTTTTATGCTGTTCTAACGCTGAGTAACGGAGGTTTAGCTGCAAACACAGAAATTTTCTATCCCACTTTTGTCACGATCGCTGTCTATCTATTCTTCGTGCATCTAGTCAATGTTCAAGTATTAACTTCAAGGAATGATTTAATACTCTTGATCATTATTGGCTTTCTATTTGGAATTGGCTTTGAAATTAAGTATGTTGTTCTATTTGATTTTCTAGCATTTTGCTTGATTCTTCTCTTGAGTTCTATTCAAAAATCTGAACTGAATTACAACTATAGACAGACTTTGCAAAAAGTTTTCTTCTTAGCCTTGGGGTTTGTTTTACCATTTGTGATTGTTTCAACTTACTTTTGGCTGAACGGTCATTTGAGTGACTATGTTTATGCTAATTTCACGGCGAACAAACTACGGACTGTTAATCTTACATTTTCCTTTGCGCCTTTAGTACAAGCGATCGCGTATCAAATTCAGACATATAAGTTCTTTTGGCTCTCTATTCCCTCTGCGATCGCCTATCTGCTGATGGTAAAAACTCAATCACAACAAGAGCGTTGGATTATTTCTGGTTCTATCCTCTGGTTTTTTATGATTTTGCTGGGGATTTGTGTTGTTTTCAGAGGGTATCTTTATGTGCATTATTTTCTCCAACTTTCAGCTTGCCTCAGCTTGATCACGGCTTATCTCCTCGTTCGCCTAATTTTTTCGGTGGCTAAAACTACCGAACAATTTGAATTGAGACAATATCTGATATTAGCGGCTCTTTTAGTTGCTTTACTGGATAGTACAGTCGTGTTTAGTACCTTGAGAGCTAACGCGAGATATGCTTACTTTACTCACATCAAAGGAGTGAAGCACTGGCAAGATACCCCGGCGATGATTGCGGAATATTTGAATTCCAAAGTTAAAGCAGATGATTATATTTATGTGGTTGATAATGCGCCGATCGTGTATTTCCTAACAAATGCTAAAATTCCGACGCGCTATGCTTTTCCCTCATTCTTATTGCTGCGACCGGATTTACCCAATATCATCAGTGTCAATGCTTTAGCAGAACTCGATCGTATTCTTCAGAAACAGCCTCTTTATATCATCAAACCGAACAATTACACGGAACTAGATCAAGCCCAAGATCTGGCTCAAACAGAAGACAATAAAAACTTTATTCGTAAGCTCAATCAAGCATTGAATGAAAACTATCAAAAAGAAACTTCCATTCAAGAATTTGATTTATATCGGCTAAAGCCTCAGTCCTAGTTCATGTGCAAGCGGCGGCTCACCCGATTGGGTCATATTTTCGTTTTTTACGAGAAAAGTACCTGGGAGGGTAATGCCAGCCTGGGAGTCACCTTTCCATAGTGGACATAGATTCTTGTCCTAGAAAATTCAAGCTCTATGGAAACTCCCACCCAAATTATTCCAGTGTCATTGTCGGATGGCACTGTTGTTCGCGTTGAAGCCGTTCCACTGGGAGAACAGCGCGTCGCTGCCCATACCCGTCCGTTTAGCGAAATTACGACGATCGTGCGATCGCTCACCGGAGATCTCGCCGAAGCCCTGCAAACCATTCAGCGCGAGGTTGCGCCCAAAACCATCACCGTCAAGTTGGGGCTGGAAATCGGCATGGAATCGGGGCAACTGACTGCCCTAATTGTGAAGGGAGCCGGGAAAGCAAATTTGGAATTATCGATGGAATGGGATCTTCAGCCGTAACGCAAGCTGACTTCTTTTAGCATTCACTCAGGGAGCAGATGATGACCGATCAACAACTGGAAAAACTTTTGCAACGGTGTACGGTGCGTTTGACGACAACCAGCGGTCATGGAACAGGGTTTTTTGTCGCCCCTGGGTTGATCTTGACTTGTGCCCATGTGGTAGAAGCCGCGATCGACCTGCCTATCTCTGTGTGGTGGGCAGCACCCCAGCAACTTTACACGGCTCAGGTGGTGCAATGCCTGACCGATCCGAATCTGGATCTGGCGCTGCTGACGCTCTCTTCGCCCTTGCCGGAGCACCCCTGTGTGTTGCTGGATGAGTCGATGCCGCAGTTGGACGATCACCTCTACAGTTTTGGCTACCCCCAAGATAATCCCGATGGCGATCCGGTCACGTCTGGGTTTGAGGGCGAAAGTTTTCGAGGTGGGGCTTCCCTGCACAAGCTGAAAGACGGGCAATTCCACTACGGTTCCAGTGGTTCTCCATTGTTGAATCGTCGGACTGGTAAGGTATGTGGAGTGGTGGCGATTTCTCGCAATGTCAGCACGGATCTGGGCGCACGCGCCATTCCTGCCTGGGTGATTTTTTCCCAGTTTCCAGCATTACTCGATGCCCAGCGCCAGTTTCATCAAACAAATTTGCACTGGACAATAACTGCTTTGGGTCGGCGCAAGCTGGTGCGGCAGCGAGTCTGGGCAGGTGCAGTGGGAGCGGGAGCCGCTTTAGGCATCTTGCGGGCAGTGATTTCGCCTATTTTCTATTTGTCTTCTTTCATTCAGTTTTTGCATCACTTTTGGGCGGGAGCGGTGCTGGGATCCGCTTTGACTTTTGGCATGGTGTGGGCAGAAACCCGGCAGCTATCGTCTCGATCGTTTCCGTTGGGTGTCGTTGGGGTACAGACGGTCTGTTTTGGGCTGGCTCATTTGCTCCTGGCGATCTCAGCGGGTTCGTTGTTGACGAATGCGCCCCTGGTGGCTCCGATGGGCTTTGTGGCGGGATTGGGTTTGAGTGTCGCCGTGCGCGATCGGGGACAACTGCCGTTTCTCGTCGAGGATGCCAGATCAGCCCGAACTAAAACCGCCAAGTTGTCGATCACTCCTACTTACCTACGCGATCACTGGATCTGGCGCATGGGGTTGGCTGGGCTGGTGTTTGCCTGGATTCAAGCAGTATTCCTCCTAACCAACCAGGGTTCCGGGTTGGTCATGGTCTGGACAAGCCAGATGTACGAATCCTCTCTTGGGCGTTATGCCGATTTAGGGTGGTGGGCAGCGCTGATGCAGCGGCACCCACAGTGGTTTCAATATCTGGCGATCGTGGATTCTGCCCTGTCCGGCATGATGCTGGCGCTCGGACTGATGGCGGGATGGCAGTTCATGAATCACAGCTTAATCAAATCCAAAACTTAATTATGAGGAAGTTCGGACAATGATGCACACTCGATCGCGTTGGTTTCTTGGACTCGGTGGCGCACTGCTGGGAGTTTTGGCTGGATGTACGAATCCGGTGGCAACTCCGACCATCCCTGCTGCCACGGACACGACAAATTCTGAGGATACAAAGCCTTCAGCTTCGGAAAACCTGCCTAAAATTCAGCGGCACCTGTCAACCCTGTGGGCAGGCAAACCCAACTCCAACAACTGGTTGCCTGTAATTCGGGACGACAAACAGTACCCACTTCAGACTGGCGATCGCGTCAAAACGGATGCCAAAGGAGAAGGCTGGTTGTATATCGACGGTTGTCAAGTAATTTATCTGTTTCAGGATGGCGAGTTGGTGAAATCTCCTAATTCCAAACTCGATCGCAGCAGCGGCAACATCACTTCCTTACTCCAGGGCACGGGCATTTGGAATAACCATTGCGCCAGCCAGGTGGTGATCCATACCGATAGTGCCGAAATTCGACTCAAAGGCACCTGGGTCGCCACAACGTACCTGCCGCAGCAGCAACTGACGATCGTCATGGTGTTTGAAGGCAAGACGGATGTGCGGGCGGTGCAAAACGCGACCAGCAGTCGCCTGAGCGATCCGGTGGAAGTGCCGACTGGATACTTTTACTTCAGTCAACCTGGTGATCGCCCAACGTCGATCGCCACCCTGGCTGCCCGTACACCCCACCCCTTCAGTCGATTGCCCCGGCTCGTTGCCGGATTGAATCTATGGAAATGGCTCCCACGAATGCACGATCGCGCCCGTAAGGACAACATCCCTTTCCCGAAGTTTCTAGCGACAGAATGCCTGATCAAAACACCTGTGGATGTGACAGCGTGGCGATTACGCTCCGAACCCGTCAATGGCAAAGTGCTGGGGGAAGCGGCAAACGGAAGCTCCTTTTTGGCATTGGCGCGTAATATCGATTCGGGCTGGATTTTTGGGGCAACTCCCCAGGGGTTAGGCTGGGTTGCCAACAGTCTGGCGTGTAGCGCGAATCTGTCCCCACTCCCTGCCATCAGCGCACAGCCGTCTTTTGTGCCCCAACCCGCACCCGTACCCGCACCGGAGTTGGAAGCACCGATCGAAGAACGGTGGGAACCCAGATCTGAGCCTCCTTACCGACCAGAGCCAGAGTATCCCCGCCCTTATCCGCCACGACCTAGACCCTCTGATAGGAGATCCCGACCTGGTAGCATAACTCCGCCACCAGATCCACAGCCGCCGGATTCACAGCCGCCGGATCCACAGCCACCAGATCCACCAGATCCACAGCCACCAGATCCACCAAATCCACCACCACCGAATCCACCAAATCCACCACCGCCACGTCTAGGATAGTTAAAACTATCTGGCATGGTTCAGCAGCAAACCAGAGACCTGATACCGATTTAAACAGTGAAGCGACACATTCTTTGCACCGATCCCCCTCAATCCCCCTTATCAAGGGGGAAGCCGCAGGCTGGGGGATCTCAATCTGTAGCGTGTCGAAATCAAATCGGTATGACCTAAACACAGTAAAGCGATCGCAGCACTACCAGGTTGCGATCGCTTTGCTTGGCGTTAATGAATTCAGGAATGGTTTTGTCGGGGTAATCCTTTGTAGTTGACTGAATCCGGTGATGATTAGAACAAAACCCACCCGTACTGCTATTGGTCATCTCATCATTCAGCAATCCCTTTTACTGTGCAAGTGGTCTCAGCCACGGTAGCTTAGTTAAAACGGGATATCGTCCAGGTTAGGTTCTGCAACTGCTTCAGGAGCAGCAAATTTGCCTGCGCTCGCCTTCGCTTTGGGGGTGCTGGTTGATCGTGGAGCGGAAGTGCCATTAGTGCGGGGTGCAGGTGGAGCCGGAGAGCTAGCTGCTGCCGTTGTTACTGTCGATTGCAAAGAGACTCCATCCAAACGGTGCAGTCGTTGGGCGGTGAGTTCTGCCCGTTTTTCCTTAAATCCTTCGGGACGATCGATCGTATTCATGGTCAAGCGTCCTTCAATCACCACGCGATCGCCCACATGATAATTCGCTTGAATTTCCTGGGCTAAATTGCCCCAACCCACGACTTTCAAAGTGGCAGGTGGGTCTTCGGGACGGGAGCCAGGAAACTGAACCAACAATTCAGCTATGGGAGTTTGATTATCGGGTGTAAACCGCAGTTCAGGTTCTTGAATAATTTCCGCCATCAAAATACAGGTATTCATACAGGCTCCCTCCGTCGGTGAGCAATTTAGTACAAATGAATTATTTAATCATCTGCAAACGATTTTAGCAGCTATCGCCGGAATTTACCTGCGAATTTTTCAAGCGTTCGTCATCCTCATAAGCTCAACTCGGCTGGGCAACCGGGGTACTCTCAGTTCAATGAATTGTTTTCAATCAATCGATACAACAGGCTACGCCATGAATCGCTACACCACACTACAACTTGCCCTGATTAGCGGTAAAGGGGGCGTTGGTAAAACGACGTTCTCCTGCGGATTGGCACGATCATGGGCACAACAATTTCCCGCTGATCGCATCCTGCTGCTCTCCACCGATCCAGCCCATTCCCTGGGGGACGTGTTGCAGCAGCCTGTCACCGATCGCCCCACTCCAGCCCCAGACTTACCCAATTTGCAAATTCAGGCACTCAACGCTGTAGACCTACTGCAAGCCTTCAAAGCAGATTACGGACAGGTCTTAGAACTGCTGGTCGAGCGGGGTAGCTTTGTGCAGCGGGAAGACCTCTCTCCGGTGTGGGATTTGAGCTGGCCCGGATTGGATGAACTGATGGGCATTCTGGAAATTCAGCGCCTGCTACGAGAACAGGTCGTCGATCGCGTCGTAGTGGACATGGCTCCCAGCGGACATACCCTGAACCTGTTGGGATTGATGGATTTTTTGGAGGAATTTCTCGCCGCCCTTGATTTATTCCAGGAAAAGCATCGCGTCATCCAGCAAAGCTTCACAGGCAAAACCACTAGCGACAATGCCGACGAGTTCCTATCCCAGATGAAAATAGATCTTGCTGCTGGTCGATCGCTCCTGCAAGATCCCACCCAAACCGCCTGTTTCGTCGTGGCGATCGCCGAACCCATGAGCTTGTTAGAAACTCGCCGCTTCCTGACTGCCCTCCACACCTTACAAATTCCTTGCGGCGGACTCATCATCAACCACCTCATTCCCCTTTCCCTAACCCCCCTTGCGAAGCGTGGCGCAGCCTGCCCCCAACCCCCATCCGATCAATCCATCGAGCAACAGCAGCTTCTAGCCGATTTTCTCACCCTGGCGGATCAGATTCCGGTTTTCACCCTGCCCCAACAAGCCACAGAACCGATCGGCGCTGCTGCCCTCGATCGCTTGTTTGCCCAAATCCAACCCCTGACTCAGCCGCCTATTGTTCCCCCATTTGTCCCCACCGCTCCGCCAGAACGGATTCCACCTGGATTTGAGGATTTTGTCGCAGCCGGACGACGTTTGATTTTGGTGGGGGGCAAAGGCGGCGTAGGGAAAACGACTGTTGCAGCAGCGATCGCCTGGGGGATGGCAACTCACCATCCCGATCGTGACATTCGTGTCATTTCCATCGATCCGGCGCACTCCCTGGGGGATGCGTTTGGAGTGGAGTTGGGGCATGGGGCGATCGCTCTGGCTCCCAACCTGAGTGGGCAAGAAGTTGATGCCGATCGCGTGTTAGAGCAATTTCGGGAGGAGTATTTGTGGGAACTTGCCAGCATGATGAGTGGCGAATCCAGCGACGGGGAGACCACGCTTAAAGTTGCCTACGGTCCCGAAGGCTGGCGCAGAATCGTGACCCAATCTCTGCCTGGAATTGACGAAATGTTGTCTTTGATCACCGTGATGGAACTGCTGGAAAGCAATCAACAGGATTTGATCATTCTGGATACGGCTCCCACCGGACATCTGCTCCGCTTTCTGGAAATGCCTACCGCCATGACCGAGTGGCTTGCCTGGATCTTCAAACTGTGGATGAAGTATCAAGCGGTGCTGGGTCATGTGGAACTGATGGGACGACTCCGTACCCTGCGGCAACGAGTCATCCAGGCACAAAAAAAGCTAAAAGACCCACAGCACACCGAGTTTATTGGCGTTGTTCAAGCTCAAACCGCGATTCTGGCGGAAGCCCAGCGACTCACCCAATCCCTAGACGAATTAGGCATTCATCAGCGCTACCTGGTTCTCAATCGATACGCTCCAAAACAGGGGACGATCGTCCCCCCCTGTGCTCAAACCGTCATACATTTGCCCAACCTGCCCCGCAACACAACCCCACACGAACGGATACAGACTGCTGCATGGTTGTTGTTTGAACCCTGAGCGGCACACATGGGAATTTGGGAAAAGCTGCAATTCCGTTGGGCGATCGTCTAAACGACTCTCACTAAAGCAGCAAATCGAGGGCATCGGTGGGTTGGGTCGTCACCATCACTGGTTCCTGATACAACGGGACGGTAAACGTCACAGTAGAACCCAACCCCTCACCCATGCTGTAAAAGTTCACCACGCCGCCCATTGCTTCTACCAAACTTTGGGAAATTGCCAACCCCAAACCTGTGCCGCCATAGCGCCGCGTGCGGGAACCGTCTACCTGGCTGAAGGACTGAAACAGGCGGTCTTGCTTTTCCAAGGAAACGCCGATGCCCGTGTCTGCCACTCGAATCTTGACGGTGCCTGGCAACTCTTGATCGCGCACTGCCACTTTCTTTTTGATAATTTCCACGCTAATCGTCACGCCGCCTTCGTGAGTGAACTTGATGGCATTCCCCACCAGGTTCAACATCACCTGCACCAAGCGCTGATAGTTGCCGTAGAGAATAATTTCGTCGTCGGTGGGGGGTTTTTGAATTTCAAAGCTGAGTTGCCCATCCCGTACTTGATCTTTACTGCTGGCGTACACTTCCGCCGCATTCAGCAGATCACTCAATTTCACAGGATCGAGTTCAATTTGCAGTCTGCCCGCTTCCAGCTTGGCAATATCCAAAATGTCATCCAGCACACTCAAGAGGTGCAACGCCGACTGGTGAGCATATTGGACAAACTCAAACTGCTCTTCTGGGTCGTCCACCGTGCCATCTAGAATCAACTTGAGAAATCCCAATACCCCATTCAAGGGAGTTCGGACTTCGTGGGAGGTATTGGCTAAAAACTCACTCTTCAAGCGGGAGGCTTCTTCTGCCTGCTGGCGAGCTTCTTCTAAATCCCGTTGTTTTTGCAGCAGGGTGCGGTTGGCGCGTTGCAGTTCGTCGGCAAGGGCTTGGCTGGCGGCGATCAGGTTGGCATGGGCGATCGCAGTGCCCACCTGATCCGCCAACTCCTGCATAAACTCCAGTTCCACCTCCGTCCAGCGGCGGGGTTGGTCATCCTGGTACAGCACAATCAAGCCATTTGGCTGATCCTGGTAAGAGGTGGTGATGATCAGCATAGAATGCACGATCAAACTCCGCAATGTGGTCGGCTCATCCATCTCAGTGGAGCCAGGTTCACTGCGTTGGCTGCGGACGTTAATGGGTTTGAGCGTGGCGATCGCAGTCTGCAAGTCGGCATCGTCCGTGGTGGAAAACTCTAACCCCACCATGGGGCAAATTTGTCCCCGGCAATACTCGGCTGCTACCTTCACCGTGGGTGCATCTGGTTTATAAGGGCAAACAATGCAACGGCTGACTCCCAGCACCTGCCCCAACCCTTCTACGGTTTGCTGCCAGATCGTCGGCAGGTCTAACGTTCGCCGAATATTCCAGGCAATTTGGGTCAGCAGTTTATGGTGGCGATCGGCGCTGATAGTCAATTCTGGCTCTTTGTCTGCTACTGCAGGGCTGGCAGCAGGACTCTCTTTTTGCAGAGACGTGGGAAGCACACGATCGGGTTTGGGGATATGCCGTCGCCCCACCACCATCACGGTTGTCGGCACCTGGTCGGGGAGCAACACCGGACTCATCACCAAGTCCAGCGGAATCAGTTGATCCTGGTAACAAAACTGTGTACTAAACTGTTGTGCCAGTCGCGTCGATAAAACTTCTTGAATGCGAGCCAGGTAAGGCTTGGGGGCGATCGGGCTAAAGGTGGCATCGAGGTTACTGCCAACCACCTGATCTGCCTGGAGATCGTAGGCATTTGCCTCTTTCCAGAAAAAGGACAAATACCTGCCTTCTGAGTTATGGATAAACACCAACTCAGTGGGATATTGACTCGCAGAACCTAACGTTGCAGTCAGCTTTGAGTTTGTCGATAAGCTTGATTGATCGTTCACAGGAGAGGTGTCCAGCATTCACTGATCGGCATTCATTAAGTAACTGTGAAAACACATCACTGTGAGAACACAGGCAAATCATTTGGAGCAACATCATGCGGGCAGAAGTCCCCCATCACGCATCACCAATCTAGCCTCAAATGCCACGATCGCACCCCCCCACCCAGGTTATCTAGTCGTTCCATTCCCCTCTGGGTGGCACAGGCGGGTTCCGGGGTAGCGATCGAGTCAACTCATCATCCCGGCGTGACTCATTCCGCAACCACTGACGCACCGCCACCTCAATCACTTTGCTGGGATCATTCGTGAGATGCTTAATTTGCTCCAGCAAGTCTGGGTCTAGACGCACAGAAAGTTCTACTTTTTCAGCGGGTGAATGAGAAGAAAGGACAGAATCATTCATAAAAAACAGAGGTAAAAGCTAGATGGAGAATGGACCGAGGCGAGGTTGCACAAGATACCTAATGGAAACAATCCATATTCCCACTTTACGGCACCCCTTCACAAACCCCTCTATGATCGTACAAGGCTCCACTCATTCATCCAGGATTACACATCAGATATTCAGAATTGGAGTTGTGCCTTGCTGCCACAGGGATACTTTGGTAAAACTGCCCTAGCAAAACAGCAGACCCGTTAAAATATGGAGCAGGCACAAAACGTGCTGTTTGCCTGAGATACGGGCAAGGAAAGCCTAAATGAGTGCTTTCCTCTAAGATTAAGGTTAATAATTTCAACGATTTATTGGATTTCATTACGGATTAAGCCACTCCTATGACTGACGTGCCCGTTTCTCGGATTCGGAATTTTTCGATCATTGCTCACATCGATCACGGCAAATCCACCCTGGCAGACCGACTCTTGCAAGCTACAGGGACGGTAGATGCGCGGGAAATGAAGGAACAATTCCTGGACAACATGGACTTGGAGCGGGAACGGGGCATCACGATCAAGCTTCAGGCAGCCCGCATGAACTATACCGCCCAGGATGGGCAGCACTATGTCTTGAACTTGATTGACACCCCTGGACACGTTGACTTTTCCTATGAAGTGTCACGATCGTTGGCGGCTTGTGAAGGAGCGCTGTTGGTGGTGGATGCGTCCCAGGGCGTGGAGGCACAAACCCTGGCAAACGTGTACCTGGCGCTGGAACACGACTTAGAAATTATTCCCGTCCTCAATAAAATTGATCTGCCCGGAGCCGAACCCGATCGCGTCAAACAAGAAATCGAAGACATCGTGGGCTTAGATTGCAGTCAGGCAATTTTGGCTTCAGCCAAAGAAGGACTGGGCATTCCCGAAATTCTAGAATCCATTGTGCACTTGGTGCCGCCGCCTCAAGATACGGTAACAGAGCGGTTACGAGCGTTGATCTTCGATAGCTACTATGATCCCTATCGGGGTGTAATCGTTTATTTCCGCGTGATGGATGGCAAGGTGAAGCAGGGCGATCGTGTTCGCCTTATGGCATCTGGCAAGGAATATCAAATTGATGAACTGGGCGTTTTATCCCCCAACCAGGTGCGAGTCGATGAACTCCATGCGGGAGAAGTGGGTTACATTGCCGCTGCCATCAAAGCCGTGGAAGATGCGCGAGTGGGAGATACCATCACCCTGGCAACCGCTCCCGCCCTTGAACCCCTGCCAGGTTACGTCGAAGCCAAACCAATGGTCTTTTGTGGACTGTTTCCCACAGATGCCGACCAGTTCGAGGATTTGCGTGAAGCACTGGAAAAACTGAAGCTGAGCGATGCCGCCTTGAATTACGAGCCAGAAACCTCCAGTGCGATGGGTTTTGGTTTCCGCTGCGGCTTCCTCGGTTTGCTGCACATGGAAATTGTGCAAGAACGTCTGGAGCGGGAATACAACCTGGATTTGATTACCACGGCTCCTTCTGTGGTGTATCGCGTCACCACCTTGAAAGGTGAAGTACTTTATATCGACAACCCCAGCCGCTTGCCCGATCCCCAACATCGCGAAAAGATGGAAGAACCCTACGTTCAGGTGGATATCATTACCCCTGAATCCTTTGTAGGAACCTTGATGGAACTGGCTCAGAGTCGTCGTGGGGTGTTCAAAGATATGAAGTATCTCACCACCGAGCGCACCACGTTGATTTACGAATTGCCGTTAGCCGAAGTCGCAACGGACTTTTTTGACCAGATGAAGTCCCGATCGCGGGGCTATGCCAGCATGGAATATCAACTCATCGGCTACCGCGAAAATCCCCTCGTGAAGCTAGACATTCTGATTAATGGCGATCCGGTTGATCCCCTGGCGACGATCGTTCATCGCGACAAGGCATATGGGGTGGGTCGTGCCCTGACTGAGAAATTGAAAGAACTGATTCCCCGCCACCAGTTCAAGATCCCGATTCAAGCCTCGATTGGCGCCAAAGTGATTGCCAGCGAACACATTCCAGCCTTGCGGAAAGACGTGTTAGCCAAGTGCTATGGCGGCGATATTTCCCGGAAGAAAAAACTGTTGCAGAAGCAGGCAAAAGGGAAGAAACGCATGAAGTCGATCGGCACTGTGGATGTGCCTCAAGAAGCGTTCATGGCAGTGCTGAAGCTAGAATCTTAGCTGTAGAAAATCCCTAGAAATCCACACCCCGCTTCAGGTCTACGCCTTTTTCGGCGTAATGCTTGTGGCAAATCATTTCAGAATGCACGCTGGCAAGATCAAAATACGCGGGTGGATTTTTGCAGCGTCCCGTAATAATCACCTCGGTATCACGGGGTTTTCGCAAGAGTGCCTGCACGATCGGCTCCTCTGGCAACAATTCCAGATCCACGGTGGGGTTTAACTCATCCAGAATGATGGTTTTGTAAAGCCCAGAAGCGATCGCCGCTCTGGCAATTTCCCAGCCCCGCTCTGCTTCCACATAGTCCAGCTCCTGCTGCTGCCCCCGCCAGACGATCGCATCCCGTCCACAGCGTTGATGATCCACCAGATTGGGATAGCTTTGTCGCAGCGCATCGATCGCTGCATCTTCGGTATAGCCAATGCCGCCCTTCAACCATTGCATGATCAGCACTCGATGAGATTTATCCTGTCCAATGCCGCGCCCGATCGCTTGCAATGCTTTCCCTAAGGCACTGGTGGATTTGCCTTTTCCGGCTCCCGTGTAAATTTCAATCCCGTCAATTCCCTGCGCCTTACCCACTGGATGGTAATGGGGACGCATCTCTGAATGCAAATCTGCAATATCTAGCAAGGGTTGGGGAGCTGCTCGTCCGGTGGCAATCACTTCCATGTGATCGGGCTTGCGCTTGAGGGTGTTCACTACTTCATCCACGGGCAGCAAACCCAAGTCTAGCACTGGATTGAGTTCATCCAGCACCACGACTGAGTACAGCCCAGAAGCGATCGCCCCCTTTGCCACATCCCACCCTCGTTGCGCCTCAAATCGGTCAAACTTGGTGATTTCTTCGGCGTTAAAGTACTCGGCTCGTCCGGTTCTCACCTGGTCGATCAGGTGAGGAAAGCCCCGCTGCAGCGCTTCGATCGCCGCATCTTCGTCGTAGGTGCGTCCCGGTCCCTTAAGGAACCGCAGCAGCAGCACGCGGGTTTGCCAATCGCTATGGATTCCCAGCCCAATCGATCGCAGCACAACACCTAGAGCCGCCTGAGACTTGCCCTTGCCCGCTCCATCGTAAACATGAATCTGCCCAATTAACCGCTCAGTCCGGGTTTGGGCGGTGCGAATGCCAACCCCATTTCGTACCATTGCTGTCACTGTACCCATGCTGCTCTATCCTAGCGAAGTTTGCCTGGTGGCGGAAATGCGATCGCAGGCTGACGCTATATATAGCGTATTTAAGACAATTTTTGTCGAAAAGAACGCAGTTTATTTGAGGGATCTGCCCTCTAAGCACAAGCTCACGCGATCGCGTTTTGGTGAGATGGATCACTCAACTGGTTGAACAAGTCCAGCATTTCTCGCTCAAACGCGACTTGGGCACGGTTGGTGCGTCCCCCCACGAAGCATTGTCCATTGGCCTGCAATGCCCACACTTGGGAATGGGAAATGTAACTCATCATGACTCCCACCATCAGCAGTGCGAAGCCCGTGTACACAATGGGAATACCGGGATCGGCTTTAATTTGCAAACCAGTACTGCCCACCAGTTCCAACAGCTTGAGGGTAATGCCGTTCACTTCCGTAGACATCCCAGCCCGTACCGTCGCGATCAGCTTGCCGGTCATGTCGTAGACCAGCACCATGCCCTGCAAATCTTTTGCCACCAGAGATACGCCTTCACTCAAGTCCGGTTTGGTGGGTAGCCAGGTGCCCCAGAGTTGTCCTCTACCGCCCGTATCCAACGCTGCCATTGGTAACTGAAAAATGGGGCTGTTGTTCAGCCGCACTTTCACCGCCGCGATCGCCCAATTTGCTTGATACAAAGTCACGCCTTTATACCGCAATGGCTCGTTTACATGAATTGTTTTGTGCTTCACTTCCTTGCCCTCCCGATCCAGCACCGACATATCGGAATAGAACTGGTCAATATTGCCATCGGGCAGGTAATCAATCCAGAAGCGATTCACTTTTACTGACCAATCCTGCAACGGTTGAACCGATGCCAGCGGTCCCGCATCCGTAATGTTTTGAATTTGGAAGGTTTGCCCACTGGGAATCATCTCCTGCGCCATAAAACCCGTCATGGCACCCCAGATGCCGCCCAGCAAAATCACCAGGATCCCGACATGCACAATAATGGGTCCGATACGTCCGGCAATGCCTTTGTGGGCGTACAGCGAATCTGCCTGGCGGAAGATTTTGTAGCGGCGTTGTTCCAGCAAGGGAATGAGTGCGTCAATAGAAGGGCGATCGAATTCAGCGCTGAGGGCAAACTTTTGAAACTGGCGCGGCTGGGTGTAAAAATTCCAGGTGCGAGAAAACCAGCGCAGGGCAGGCAGTTGGCGCTTAAAGGTGCAGGCTGTGAGGCTGGAGCCAAACAGGATCAGCAGTGCCAGAAACCACCAGGTGCGGTACACATGGTCTAAGCCCAAAATCAACAGCACTTTCCAGGTGAGAAAGCCAAACAGGGCGGGATGTTCTGGGTAGTTTGCCTGGTAGAACGGGAGCGACTGCCCTTGCTCAATCAGGGTGCCGGAAATACTGAAGACGGCAATCACCAGTAACAACGCGATCGCCAGCCGCAGATCTGCCAGAAAGGGGATCAGTTCTCGTTTGAAAAAAGTTTGGGGCACTCGTTTGAGGTTGGCGATCGCGCCAACCATCTCTTTTGCTGTCATGGTTTCTATTTCCGCCTAAAAACTGCCCAATCTTGACCACAGGGAAAACATCCCAAACCCAATTAACATCACGCCACTGGCAGGCGTAATCCAACCCGACCAACGCCGGACTTCCAATAATTTCTTGATCGATGCGGTAAACGTCCCCGCCAAAATCAGCGGAGCCACATACCCGATTGTGTATGCCAGCAGGAGGGCGGCTCCCAGAATGGGATCTTGTGTTGATGAGATCCACGCTAGCAAAGTCGCCAGGACAGGGGTGCTACAGGGGGAAGCCACCAAGCCAAAGGTTAGCCCAATCAGATACGATCGCACGCCTTCTGGCAGTTCTTGCGAGATCCAGTCCATCCCTCCCCAAGCAGGCAGGCGCAGAGGAAGCGCTTCCAGCAGATTTAACCCCATCAAAATGGCAATCACGCTCACGATAATGGGCAAGCCCCAACCCACCTGTCCATAAATCTGCCCCACAACTGCCGCCAAAATCCCCAGTCCTGCCAGCGTTGTTGCCAGCCCCAAAGCAAACCAGGTGGATTGGGTCGCCGCTTGCAGCCGAGTTTTGGTTTCGTCGTAGCCGCCAATGTAGCCGATCGTAATTGGCAACATCGAGAGCATACAGGGGGTAAGACTGGTCAACAGTCCGGCGAGGAAAATCACCCCAAGGCTGACCAAGGTGAGATGACTCAGTTGGCTGGCAACCAGTTCATTCGAGAACTGAGCCAGTTGATAAAGTTGAGTTTGCAGGGTATTCAACATTCCAGTTCGGGCACGATCGCACAATCATCCTCTCTATCTTAATGAGATCGGGATCTGAATGAGATCAGGTCGCCCGCCGGGGCAAGGAACGAGATCGATTTGAGGCGCGGGTACTGGTGGGTCGCGATCGCGTTTGTCGCCGTTCATCAAGCTGCACCACCTTGGCTTCGCTACTTTCGCGCCCTACGCGAATCAACAGCCCTGCTGCAATCAAACTGGAAATCATGGAACTGCCGCCGTAGCTCATAAACGGAAACGGCAAGCCCGTGGTGGGCAGGACTCCCGTTGCCACCCCAATGTTCAGCAACGATTGTCCAATCAGCAGTACCGTCACCCCGATCGCGATCAAACGCTGTACCGAACTCTTGGCTTTCAAAGCAACTCGCACCGCTAAAGTGGTATAACCTGCCAGCAACAGGAGCAACAGAATGCAGCCAATAAAGCCAAATTCTTCTGCGAACACGGCAAAAATAAAATCGGTATATTGAATCGGCAAGTAGAACAACTTTTGCTGCGATAACCCAAAGCCAGTACCCCACAAGCCACCAGAAGCAACTGCAAGCAAGCTCTGAATCAGTTGGTAGCCATTGCCGTGGGGATCTGCCCAGGCATTCAAGAACGACAAAATCCGTTTGAGTTGGTAAGACCGCAAACTCACACTTAGAGCAGCGATCGTCAAACCCGCCAGAGCGGTTGCGCCCAACTGGCTGTAGGGCAAGCCTGCTGCCAGGGCAATCAGCCACAGCATAATGCCACACAAGGCGGCTGTACTCAGGTTGGGCTGGAGCAAAATCGCCGCTACGACCAGGCAAAAAACCCCTAACCAGGTGAGCCTCACTGACCAGCGCAGCCGATCCCATTGGGAAAAGATCCGGGCACTTTGCAGTACCAGAAAGGGTTTGATCAACTCTGAGGGTTGCAGCGGAATCGGACCGATAAACAACCAGCGAGACGAACCGTTCACCAGCACCCCCACGCCTGGGATCAGCGTTACCAAAATCATGCCCAGAATAATCAGCAGAATCCAATCGGCAAAACCGACGATAAACCGCAGCGGGGTATGAACCAGTAGATTGAACCCCACCAGCCCCACCAAGATCCAAAAGATTTGCAGCTTGAAGTAGTAGAGTCCGTCTCCATGTTCGGCATCAGCGATCGCGTAGGAGGCAGAAAAGACCATCGCCAATCCAATAAATAGCCAAACAAAGGTCAACCAGCGAAGTACTCTGGCTTCGATCGCCCAATCCTGGGCAGTAGTGTCAAAAAATGGGATTAAGCGGCGCAGACTCACGGTTTCAAAGTGCTGGAGGTCGTTGATCAATTGCAGCAAGAACAACTTCCTGCATTTAAGGACACAAGTCTAAGCCAGCTTCCCAAAACACACAAGCTTTCCTATAACCTCGATCGGTTTCTTAATATGCAAGCTTCAGACAGACTTAGCCGCGTCCCGTAACGGCAACAGTTCTTTCAACGAAGCCAGCAATTTCACCTTCGCCAGCAAAATCTCTTTCGTCGAACTGAGGATAAAACTCCAACAAACATTGACAGAGAACCACGGGGTTTGTACCTTGCCCAAAATTTCATACTCGATGCTGTCGTCCTGTTGAGCGGCTGTACCCGACTGGGGCTGGAGTAAAAATCCCTGCGCTTCCCTTTCTAGGTAAGCAGCGATCGCGTCGCGCCCGACCAGCGGCTCATCGAAGGGCGGTTGCAGCATTCCATCCACTGCAAACAATTGGCTCACTGCCTCAAACTCTCCTGCATTCAGAGCAGTGAAGTATTGAGAGAGCACAGGTTCCTCAACTCCAGAGATCGTGACCAAAGCCATCTCTTTGTCAGATTCACGAGCCAGCATCGACATGGTTCACAACACCAAAAAAGTTCCTGAAATTTACAATAAAGGGGGAAGCCGACTGAAGGCTTACTTCCCTAGAAGGATTTTTAATAGAGGATGTCATTCAGGATCGAGGATTGAATAAATCCGCAACTTGTACGGGCGGGTTTAGCAGATCAATCGGTACTCTCCAATGGATTTGACGACAAAACCCGCCCCTACTTTATCAATGTCCTCACCAGATTCTCATCTATGGCTGGCAGATTTAGCCGCTCGCCTGAAGCAGCAAGCGTTGGATTTGGGCTTTCATCAAGTTGGGATCGCAGCAGTAAACAGTGATGCAGTAGAAGCAAGTAGCGCTCCAGGTAATTTAACTGCGGCAGTCGCCAGCCTTAAAACCTGGTTAACGCAAGGCTTTCAAGCAGACATGGCATGGATGGCAAACCCAAAGCGGCAAGACCTGCGATCGGTGATGCCAGAGGTGCAGTCGGTTATTTGTGTGGCACTCAATTACTACACGCCGATCGCCCACTCCACAAACCATGAAACCGCCAAGATTTCCCGCTACGGCTGGGGACGGGATTATCACAAGGTATTGCACAAGAAACTCAAAGCTCTAACCACTTGGTTGCAAGCTCAGGGAGACCAGATTCAAGCTCGTTTTTATGCCGATACGGGACCTGTACAAGATAAGGTGTGGGCACAGCAGGCGGGTTTGGGCTGGATTGCGAAAAACGGCAATTTGATTACGCGGGAGTATGGCTCCTGGGTTTTTCTTGGAGAAGTGTTAACAAACTTAGAATTGCCCAGTGATCGCCCTCATACTGCCCACTGCGGCACCTGCACCCGTTGCCTGGAAGCCTGCCCAACTGGAGCTATTCCTCAGCCTCACGTGGTGGATGCCAATCGTTGCATTGCCTACCACACGATCGAGAATCGAGCGGAGCAATTGCCAGCGGCGATCGCGACACAACTTCAGGGATGGGTTGCTGGGTGTGATGTTTGCCAGGATGTTTGCCCCTGGAATCAGCGTTTTGCCCAGCCTACCAATGTCACGGAGTTTTATCCCCATCCCTGGAATACGGCACCCGCGTTAAGTGAATTGGCGAATTTATCAGACGAGGAGTATGAGCGCCGATTTACTGGATCAGCACTGCGGCGCATTAAACCCTGGATGCTACGCCGTAATGCTCAGGCAAACCTGGATCATCGTTAGCCGTCAAAAAATATGAAATAATGCGAGAACAATATTAAGAAAAACTAAAATTCTTAAAAACAAGCCAATCACTCGTTACAAGTCTTAACAAGCAGAGTAATATTTGAGTGGAGACCTTTAGCAAAGTTGTTGGACCCTATGTCTCAGTCCTGCGCCCCTACCCAATCCAGTTCTAAAGTGCAACAACTCTACGCTCAGAATGAGCAGCTAAGTCGCTATCTTGCAGCTCAGAAGAAAGTGATTGCATCTTTAGAGCGGCGGGTTGGGCGATCGTTGGAATCCTTGGGGCTGCACGTCGAACAAATTTCGGATCTGGCGCAGTCCGCGACTCAGCAGCAACAGCGCAGTATCAACTCCATCCAGGAAGAGGTGAGTGTTCTGTGTGATCTGTTGTCGGATGTCATGCTGTTGCAACAATTAGAGGCAGGCATAGTAGAGGTACGGTTGGAAGCTCTTCCTATCCATCCCATGTTGGTTTCCGTCAGTCGGCATCTCCTCAAGGAAGGTGCTTCCAGCCGTCTCATTTGTGAATTTGAACCAGGCCTGCCGAATGTTTGGGCAGATCAAGAATTATTGGAAGCAGTTTTAACCGATTTGTTGGCACGCGGCTTACGCTACTCCGACGCTGACTCTCCTGTGGTTTTGGGAGCCCAGTACGACGCTAACCAGGCACATTTGTCTGTCACCGCTCAACGGTTTGCGCCTATAGGAAATCGAGATTTTGCAACGGAAATCGTCCTGTGTTGTCGCAGAATTGAAGTCCAGAAGGGTAGCGTGAACTGTCAACAATCTCCCAAGGGATTGCAAACGGTTGTCCTGACGTTGCAACTGGCACCCTAGCGATCGCCGTACTCCAGGCTACACGGCTTTACAGACTTCGCCTGTTAGCATAAGCCCAATTTAGGTGAGCTAGCAGCAACGCCACTCATCTAACCGTTCAGGCTGAACACTGCCCATATCCCAAATAACCCTCCTGAGGTGCATTCCCTCGACACTACAGGCAGATACATTGTGGTGAGTCAAGTCGGCTTTTCCTCAAAAGCTTTTGTTAAAAAAACTCTATCAAAACCTTCAATTCGTGGAGGGACTCGGTAGCGTATGCACAGAAGCGTTTAGAGAAGAAGGTGGATTCAACACCAATCCAAACCCCCATCTTAGTTCAAAGCTTTGTGTTGCACCTTCAGCCTTCGTTGAAAAGTGAGTTTGACCGTATTTTCGATCGCCTGAAGTTCTTCAGCAAATTTTGAGAGTAAATTATGGTAGCAACTCCTCCCAGACCAGCCCTTGATACGTCCTCCATTAGCGCCTTTGGAACTGCGCGATCGACCGTTCAGGGCACTCCCCTTAGCTCTGAAGAACTGCGAAAACTTCATGCCTACTGGCAAGCCTCCAACTATCTGGCAGCAGGCATGATCTATCTTCGCAGCAATCCTTTACTGAAAGAACCCCTCCAGCCAGAACACATCAAACAGCGACTATTGGGGCACTGGGGATCTAGCCCCGGCATCAGCTTTCTCTATACCCATCTGAATCGAGTGATCAAAAAGTTTGATCAAGAGATGTTGTACATCGTCGGTCCTGGACACGGTGCCCCCGGCTTTCTAGCCCCCTGCTATTTAGAAGGCTCCTACTCCGAAATTTATCCTGACAAAAGCGAAGACGAAGAAGGACTCTGCAAGTTCTTCAGACAATTTTCTTTCCCTGGTGGCATTGGGAGCCATTGCACCCCCGAAACACCCGGTTCCATCCATGAAGGCGGCGAATTGGGCTACAGTCTTTCCCATGCCTACGGTGCCGCATTCGACAACCCCAACCTGATTGTGGCGGCACTGGTGGGAGACGGAGAATCGGAAACGGGAGCACTAGCCACCTCCTGGCATTCCAACAAGTTCAACAATCCCATTCGGGATGGGGCAGTGCTGCCAGTTCTGCACCTGAATGGGTACAAGATCAACAATCCCACTATCCTGGCGCGGGTCAGCCACGACGAACTCCGAGATCTGTTTCAAGGCTACGGCTACACACCATTTTTTGTGGAAGGTTCTGATCCAGAATCCATGCACCAGGCAATGGCAGCCACTTTAGATCACTGTGTTGCTGAAATTCGCCGCATTCAGCAGGAAGCTCGTAGCTCTGGAACTGCGACCCGTTTCCGTTTTCCCATGATCGTCATGCGGACTCCCAAAGGGTGGACGGGTCCCAAAGAGGTGGATGGGCACATGGTAGAGGGGTTTTGGCGTGCTCACCAGGTACCAATGGGGGGAATGCATTCCAATCCGGACCATTTGCGGCAGTTGGAAGAATGGATGCGGAGCTACAAACCTGAAGAACTGTTTGATGGAAGCGGGAAATTATTGCCGGAAATTAAGGATATGGCACCCTCCGGCACCAAGCGCTTGGGTGCAACTCCCTACGCTAATGGTGGTCTCTTGCGGCGTTCTTTGAGACTGCCCGACTTCCGGGAGTATGGAATTGCTGTTGAGCAACCAGGACAAATCGAGGCAGAAAACACTAAACCGCTAGGAGTATTTTTGCGGGATGTGATGCAGTGCAATATGACGAACTTCCGGGTATTTGGTCCGGATGAAAACACGTCTAACAAACTGCAAGCGATTTACGAGGTGAGTAAGAAGTTTTGGATTGCTGAGTTTTTGCCGGAAGACCTGGATGGCAGCGAACTGTCGCCCGATGGTCGGGTGATGGAAATGTTGAGCGAACACACACTGGAAGGCTGGCTGGAAGGCTACTTGCTGACTGGGCGACATGGCTTCTTCTCGACTTACGAAGCATTTGTGCATGTGATCGACTCCATGTTTAATCAGCACGCTAAATGGTTGTCAATTTGTCGTCATTTGTCGTGGCGTTATGATATTGCTTCTTTGAATTTGCTGATCACTTCTACCGTGTGGCGACAGGATCATAATGGGTTTACGCACCAAGATCCCGGTTTCTTGGATGTGGTGGCGAATAAGAGTCCAGATGTGGTGCGAATTTATTTACCGCCGGATGTGAATTCGTTGCTTTCGGTGGCGGATCACTGTTTGCGGAGTACGAACTATGTGAATGTGATTGTGTCGGATAAGCAACTGCACTTGCAATATCACGATATGGATACGGCAATTAAGAACTGCACGAAGGGGATTGATATTTGGGAGTGGGCGAGTAATGACCAGGGGGCAGAACCGGATGTGGTGATGGCGTGTGCAGGAGATATTCCAACTCAGGAAGCGCTGGCAGCAACGGTGCTCCTGCGGGAAAACTTCCCGGATCTCAAGATTCGGTTTATTAATGTGATTGATTTGTTTAAGTTGCAACCTGCAACTGAGCATCCCCACGGCATGACGGACAACGATTTTGATAGCTTATTCACCCTGGACAAGCCTGTTATTTTTAACTTCCACGGGTATCCGTGGCTAGTTCATCGGTTAGCCTATCGGCGGCATAATCACAACAATATGCACGTGCGGGGTTATAAGGAGAAGGGCAATATCAATACACCGATGGAACTGGCGATCCAAAATGAGATCGATCGCTTTAGTTTGGCGATCGATGTGATCGATCGAGTCCCGCAGTTGAAGGTTGCAGGTGCCCATGTGAAAGAACTGCTAAAAGACGAACAGATTTCATGCCGCAATTACGCCTATGAGTATGGAATCGATAAGCCTGAAATTGTTCATTGGAAGTGGCCCTATTAGCGAGATGCGTTTTCGCTGGGCAAGCCAGGGCATGGCAAGACGCTGTGCCCCGCTTCCACCCTCATCCATATTCCTTAGAAGAAGGATCTAACACCCATGCAGATTGATCAAACTCCCCCTGGATGCCCAACGGTACGTGTTGAGGACGATCGCACCGGACTGGATATTGAAACCCTGAAGCGAGCGTTTCTCGATAACCTGTTTTACATTCAGGGCAAGTTTCCCGCGATCGCCTCCCAGCAAGACTACTACATGGCACTGGCGTATACGGTGCGCGATCGACTCTTCCGACGCTGGTTGAACACGGCTGAAACCTACGGCAATAACGGATCTCGCACCATTTGCTACCTGTCTGCCGAATTCTTGATGGGACCCCATCTTGGAAACAACTTGATCAACCTGGGCATTTGGGACACCGTGAAACAGGCAATGGAGGAGCTAGGACTCAATCTCAACGAGCTTTTGGAGCAGGAAGAAGAACCTGGTCTGGGCAATGGTGGTTTGGGACGACTGGCTGCCTGCTATCTAGACTCGATGGCAACGCTGGAATTTCCCTCGATCGGCTACGGCATTCGCTACGAGTTTGGCATTTTTGACCAGGACATCCGCGATGGTTGGCAGGTCGAGATTACCGATAAATGGCTCAGTTACGGCAATCCCTGGGAAGTGGTGCGTCCAGAGTGGGAAGCAGAAGTCAAATTTGGCGGACACGTTGAAACCTTCACGGATGAGCACGATCGGCTGCGGCATCGCTGGGTGCCCGATAAAGTCGTGCGCGGCATTCCCTACGACACGCCGATTTTGGGGTATCAGGTGAATTCCTGTAACACGCTGCGCCTGTGGTCGGCTCAAGCAACCGAGTCCTTTGACTTTGATGCGTTTAACTCTGGCGATTACTCCGGAGCCGTGTTCAAGAAAATGGAATCGGAAACCATTTCCAAAGTGCTGTACCCCAACGACAACATGACCCAGGGCAAAATCCTGCGGTTGGAGCAGCAATTTTTCTTTGTCTCCTGCTCCTTGCAAGATATGATTCGCATCATGGAGCAGCAAGGGATTTCTGTGGAGCGATTCCACGAAAAATTCACCATTCAACTCAACGACACCCACCCCTCGATCTCAGTTGCCGAGTTAATGCGGTTGCTGATGGATGAACACGGCATGGAGTGGGACAAAGCCTGGACCATTACCACTAGCACTCTGGCATACACCAATCACACCCTACTGCCCGAAGCCCTGGAACGCTGGCCCCTCGACTTGTTTGGCAAGTTACTGCCGCGTCACCTGGAAATTATTTTTGAGATTAATAAGCGATTCCTGGACGATGTGCGGATTAAGTATCCCGATGATATGGATCGAATCAGCCGGATGTCCTTGATTGATGAAAGTGGAGAGCGCTACGTGCGGATGGCGCATCTTGCCTGTGTAGGAAGTTTTGCTATTAACGGAGTGGCGGCTTTACATACACAGTTGTTAAAAAAAGATGTACTGCATGACTTCGCGGAAATGTATCCAGAGAAGTTTAAGAACGTTACCAATGGCGTAACTCCCCGTCGCTTCATGGTTTTGAGCAATCCTCGCCTGTGTCAACTGATCACAAATCGGATTGGTGATGGATGGGTGAAGCAGCTTGATGATTTGCGTAAACTAGAGAGCTATGTGGATGATGTTGGATTCCGCACCGAGTTTCGCCAGATTAAGCAAGCCATTAAGCAAGATTTAGCGAACTACATCAAACAACTCTACGACCTGGATATTGACCCGCTTTCGTTATTTGATATTCAATCCAAACGCATTCATGAATATAAGCGGCAACACCTGAATGCGCTGCACATTATCACGCTTTATAACCGCATTAAGGCGAATCCCAATGCAGAATTTACTCCCCGTACTTTCCTGTTTGGGGGCAAGGCGGCACCGGGTTACTATCTAGCGAAGTTAATTATCAAGTTGATTAACTCGATCGCGGATGTGGTGAACCGCGACCCCGATGTGCGCGGTAAGTTGAAAGTCCTGTTTATGAAGGATTACAACGTCAAATTTGCCCAGCGTGTGTATCCCGCTGCGGATTTATCGGAGCAAATTTCTACCGCTGGCAAGGAAGCATCCGGAACAGGCAACATGAAGTTTGCCATGAACGGCGCACTGACGATCGGCACGCTGGATGGTGCAAACGTGGAGATTTTGGAGGAAGTGGGAGCAGATAACTTCTTCCTGTTTGGGTTAGCGGCGGAAGAAGTGTATGCCAAGAAAGCAGCGGGCTACAATCCCCGTGAGTACTATGAAGCCGATCCAGAACTCAAACTGGTGATCGATCGCCTTGCTTCTGGCTTCTTCTCCCACGGTGACACGGAGCTATTCAGACCGCTGGTTGATAACTTGATGTATGGCGATCCCTATCTCCTGTTTGCGGATTATCGCTCTTACGTAGATTGTCAGGAGCAGGTGAGCATTGCCTATCGGGATCAGGAACGATGGACGCGGATGTCTGTCTTGAACACGGCGCGGATGGGCAAGTTCTCCAGCGATCGCTCCATTCGGGATTACGCCAAGGGCATCTGGCATAGTCAACCCGTTTCGATCGAACTGAAAGAATACGTGCAGGCACATCCCGAAAAAGTTGTGTCTGAATTAGCCAAGGTCTAAGGCTCTAAACCTCCGAAATTTCAAAAATTTCGGAGGCTTGTACAATCCATATCAGGTGTTATGAGTCTGAAACTTTATTTTTTGCGACATGGCGAAACTACGTTTAGCCAAACGGGGGGCTATTGTGGAGATTTAGACGTGGAACTCACGGATGCCGGGGTGGAAATGGCAAAAGCCTTTGCCGAAAAGTATGCCGCACTGCCGTGGGAAGCGGTTTATGTGAGTCCGATGAAACGAACGATCGCCACGGCTACCCCCATTTGTGAGGCGATCGGGCAGGAGATGCAGTTGCGCGACGGATTACGGGAACTGTCCTACGGCAAATGGGAAGGACTCAGCCCGGATGAAGTGCGTGCCCAGTACGAAGAAGATTACATTCATTGGTTAACCGAACCCGCCTGGAATCCACCCACCGATGGCGAAACTTCCATTCAATTAGCCAGCCGCGCCTCTCTGGTGATTACAGAAATTGAGAAAAATCATGCCAGTGGCAATGTGCTGGTGGTGTCTCACAAAGCCACTATTCGCATTGTGTTGTGCAATCTTCTGGGCATTGATTTGGGACGCTATCGCGATCGCATCAATGTCCTGACCGCATCTGTCAGTATTGTCAAGCTGGATGTGCATGGTCCGTTGCTGGATGTGTTGGGCGATCGTTATCACATTCCAGAAGCCATTCGGAATCGTGCTGGAACTTAACAACAATCTTCTGTGGCATAAGATCACCCAATGGTCAATTGCTATAACTAATTCAACCCAGCAGAAAGCGATAGGATGAAGGGAACTGTTGACAAGATCTATCAATGTCTGAAGTTGCTCCTTCATCCCGCGCCAATCCGCTGTTATTCTGTGCCTACGAATCGGCTTTAGAACTGTTAGGCGATGACTACTATGACATAGTTGCAGCAGCGGAATTTCCCATACACCTCCTCCGGTTTCGCAATAATGATCTCTTGCCAATTCTGGGACTTGATCCTGAAACAGTCAGCGATGAGGACTTCATTGAAGCCTTTGGCAAATTTCAACATCAACCCCGACCCTTTCTAGCACTGCGGTATCACGGCTACCAATTTGGGGTCTACAATCCGGCGCTGGGAGATGGGCGGGGATTTTTGTATGGTCAGGTGCGCGGTACCGATGGAGAACTTTATGACTTCGGCACTAAAGGATCTGGCACGACTCCCTATTCCCGTGGTGGCGATGGACGATTAACTCTAAAAGGTGGGGTGCGAGAAGTGTTAGCCGCAGAAGCCTTGCAGCGCATGGGAGTCCGCACGTCTCGTTGCCTCAGCTTGATTGAAACGGGAGAGCAATTGTGGCGAGGCGATGAGCCTTCCCCAACGCGATCGTCTGTGATGATCAGACTGCAACGATCGCACATCCGGTTTGGCACGTTTGAGCGGCTGCATCACCTTGATCGCAAAGATATGATTGCCATCTTGCTGGATCATGTGATTGAGCAGTACTATCCCCATCTCCAGTCGAACCGCGATCGCTATGCGCTGATGTATGCCGAATTAGTCGAACGAGTCGCAGAATTGGCAGCACAATGGATGGCAGCGGGTTTTTGTCATGCCGTGTTGAACACCGATAATATGTCCATCACGGGGGAAAGTTTTGACTATGGACCGTTTGCTTTTTTACCCGTGTATGACCCTGGTTTCACCGCTGCCTATTTTGATTATTTTGGTCGCTACAGTTACGCCAATCAACCGGGAACCTGCCGCTGGAATTTGGAAATGTTACAGGCACCCCTGAGCCGTGTGATTGATGCAGGAGATCTAGGGCATGGCTTGGAAAAATTTGGTGAGGTCTACGATCGTACGTATCGTCAGCGGATGTTGAATAAGCTGGGGTTGGGTGAACTGACTGACCCTGCTGCCGATGAATTATTGTCTTTGACAATTCGATTCTTACAAGAGTCACAAATCAGTTATCACAGCTTTTTTGCTCAGTTGCGGCGACAGTTTTCTCCGGAGTGGCGAGATGCTGTCGAACAGATTTTGCCGGATGTGAAAATTCTGGATGATGACTTGAGTGTTCTTTGGAATGCCTGGAAGATGCAGTACTTTAATGTATTACTCAGCTTGCCAGAATCAGAGTTAACTGCGATCGTGACTCGATTGAAAACTAATAATCCTTTCACGGTTCCAGTTCGTCCTGAAATCGAAGCTGTTTGGCAGAAGATCACGGAGGAAGATGATTGGTCTGATTTTTATGATTTGCTTGAAAGAATCAGAGCTTAATCCTTCCTGTGTTTTTACCGGATATTTGGGCGAGTAATGTTTTGTTGGAGTGGCGATCGCGTGTGTTTCTAGAATCTCCCACGATTGAATCAGATCGGTTGATCTTGCGAATGGCGACCCGCAAAGATGTTCCGGCGATTCTCCATTATTATCTAGAAAATAAAGACTTTTTGACTGCGGTTGAACCTGCCCGTAGCCCCGGATTCTACACCGCAGAGTTTTGGCAAGAACAGGTCGAAAAAGCCTTATTTGAATTTAGTTACGAACAAAGTCTAAAGTTATGTCTGTTTCATCAAGACACGCCCCAGCGACTCATGGGCAAAATCAATTTTCATCAAATGCAACGGGGTGTTTCCCATTCTTGCATCGTGGGCTATAGTTTAGCTGAACAGGAACAGGGAAAAGGTTACATGACAGAAGCGCTCAAAGCGGCGATCGATTATCTCTTTATGGATCAAAACTTTCACCGCATCATGGCAAACTATATGCCCCGCAACCAACGTAGTGGTAATGTTTTGCGGCGGTTAGGGTTTGTGGTGGAAGGCTATGCCCGTGATTATTTATTGATCAATGGCAGATGGGAGGATCACATCCTCACCAGCCTGACCAATCCCCGCTGGCAGCGATCGATCTAAAGAACAAAATCTGCATCAGACTCCAAGGGTTGACCCGGCAGGAAGGTGCCTTCCAGTACCTGTTCTTGCTCATAGGGGCAAGTTTGCGGTAAGTCTGAATAATTCAGGGGTGTTTCGCGCACGACTAAATCAAGAGCATCTTCGTACCCATCTTGAATCGCTTCTGATAAGTATGGCTGTAGGCTGGGATTGTTCTTCAGCAACTTGAGAATTTGCCGCCGTTGTTCCCGTATCGTCGCAAACCAACTTTTGGAGCGAGATGCAGATTGGAACTCCCATTTAAGTAGATGTCCTAATAAAACTCCTAAGCGATTGCTGAGTTCCTGTTTTTCTTGCTTTCCCAACGACTCAATCTCCTCTACTAAGTTGGGAATATCCAGGCGGTTCCAATGTCCGGCTTGCAGGAGTTCAGCCTGTTCTTGTGTCCAAGCGTAAAAGTCGGACGTGTATAGATTGGAAGGACCCAATTCAGTTTTAAGGTCGATCGTCATGACAACACACATCTAATCCTAATGCTTTATCCTAACTATTTTGCTGAGTTTCGGAAGGCAGAGATTTCGATTGAGCAGTTGTCAAGTTCTGCACGGTTTCAGCCACATCAATACCTGTGGTTTGCCGCAGTTGTTCCATGAAGGCAGCCAGCTTGGTGGCGGTAGAACCACCGCTAGCATCGACGACTGTGACTGTTTGCACCGTGACATCCGGAACGGCTGTCGTGAGCGTCTTGAGCAGGGTTTCTAGTCGTTGCAGCAGATAAATTTCACGAGCATTGGGTCCCGCTGCTTGCCAGGATTCCGCTAATTGCAAAGTGCCTTCGGCTCTGGCTTTGCCGTCTTCAATCACTTGAGCCGCATTTCCCTGTGCTTTGGCGATCGCCTGTTTGCATTGGGCTTCTGCGGGAGCAATCACATCTGCCTGTAATTGCTGCTCGACTTGCTTAATCCGCTCCTGCTGCACAGGCACTTCTGCCTGAATCCGTGCCAGTTCAGAGGCAATTTCAGCCAGCGCTTCTGCAACCATCGCGTCTCGTTTGGTGAGGGTATCTTTCACCCGCCGATCGGCATCCGCTGTAGCAATTTTGATGTCGCGTTCAAGCCGACTCAGAGCAGTACTTTTTTCGTTTTCTGCTGTTTGGATGGTAGACTCCGATCTCGCCTTTGCTTCAGCGATCCGGGCATCTCGCAGCATATCTGCCTGCTGTTTGCGTCCGATCGAGTCCAGATAGCGCACATCATCGGAAATGTTCTGAATTTGCAATGTATCCAGCACTAAGCCTAGTTTTTCCAGATCTTCCTCCGCTTCATCCAGCAGACTACGGGCAAAGGCGATTTTGTCTTCGTTCACCTGCTCCGGCGTGAGACTGGCAAGCACACCCCGCAAATTCCCTTCCAGGGTCTCTTTTGCCATTTGCTCAATTTCGTCGCGAGTTTTGCCCAGCAACCGCTCGATCGCGTTATGGATAGCAGGTTCTTCACCAGCAATTTTGATATTTGCCACGCCCTCTACGGTCAACGGAATGCCACCTTTGGAGTACGCATTCGAGACTCGCAAATCAATAATCATGTTGCTCAAATCCATTCGCAGTGCGCGTTCCAGCAATGGTATGCGAATGCTGCTGCCCCCTTTAACTAGACGATATCCAACGGGGCGATCGTCCGCCAATCGCCGAGAGCTTCCGGCAAAAATTAAAACTTCATTCGGCTGACAAATGTAATACAAGTTGCGAATGACGAAGGTCGTGGCTCCGGCTCCGGCTCCAAGAATAGCGATGAGGGCGATGAGGGTTTCAAACATAGGGGATGGGTGATAGGGGAAGGGGGATGGGGAAGAGGGGGATGGAAGAATGAAGAGTAGGGAGGTAAAAGTTTTATCTCTTATTCCTTACTCCTGATTCCGCTTTTATTTCTTGCGATTCAAGGTGGCGGCGACATCGATGCCAAGGGTTTGATCCACGCGATCGAGGAACTGACGAACGACCTCAGGATAGACATTGAGCAGACTAGCGAGGGCTTTCCCGTCGCCATTGTCGATTACATGAATTTGCTCCAAATGCATCCGGTTAGGAATTTTGGCGGCTTCTTGCAGCACCATTTCAATCTGCTGAATCAGGAAGACTTCAGCCGCATCTACGCCAGTTTCGCGCCACACTTTGGTTAGCATATCGTTGACCAATGCCGCCGCTTTAGCATTTTCTGCCAGTTCCGCCGCTGCGCCTTTTGCCTGAAAGGTTTTGGCTTCTTTGTCCGCTTCTGCTGGCAAGACTTGATCCGCTTCTAACCGGAGACGTTCCAATTCGGCGCGCACCGTTTGCAACTCCTGTTCTGCTCTGGCGCGGGCTTCTTTCTCGGCGGCTTTGGTGCGTTCTTCTTCCGATCGGGCTTGCTGCTCCAGTTCGGCTTTAATTTTGCGAAGTTCGTTTTGCTTTTGTTGAATTACCCCTAGCGCCTGAGATTTTGACACTTCTGCCTGCTGCTGACAGTCTGCTTCTACCCGCTCTGCCTGACTCACAGCTTCGGCTTCGGCAATTTCGGCATCCCGCACAATTTGAGAGATGCGTTTGCGCCCAATCGATCGCAGATAGTCCACATCGTCGGCGACGCTTTGAATTTTGAGGATGTCTAAATGCATTCCGAGTTTGGACAAATCGCGAGAAACATCCTGGGCAATGCGTTCAGCAAATTCCAACCGACCTTCGTTGATTTGTTCAGGCGTGAGCATGGCAACCACACCCCGCAAATTCCCCTCCAGCGTTTCTCGCGCCACTCGCGCAATTTCGGAGCGATCGCGTCCCAAAAATCGCTCGATCGCGTTCCCCACAATGGTTGGATCGCTGGAAATTTTCACGTTGGCGATCGCTTGAATGTGCAGCGGAATCCCACCCTTGGAGTAGGCATTTTTCACTTCCACCGGAACCGGCATCGTCGTCAGATCCATCCGCTTCACGGTTTCCAAAATGGGAATGACGATCGTCCGTCCCCCAAAAATTACCCGATAGCCAACCGTCTGCCCATCCTGCATCCGATGCTTTCGCCCGGACAGCACCAGGATTTCATTGGGATTGCAGATCTGCATGAAGCTTTTGACAAACCAGATGAAGAGGATGGCACCGAGAATCGACAGCCCAATGACTGGAATGGGTGAGAACGCAGAACCAGAATTTTCCGGCGATGCTGGTGTGGAGCCATCGGCTTGAGCAACTTCTACAATCACTTCATCCAGATTCTGATAAGAATTAAATTCTAGTTTTGATTCAATCATGGGCTGATACATATTTACGCTTTAATCTCTTCTAAATCAATGGCTAATTCACTGTTAAACTCACCTTTTTGTACGGACGTTTCGCGCCCCCCTTCTTCCCAACTCCTGATCTAACCCCCAATCCCCAACCCCCTACTGTTCCCGATCTGCCACCACCCAGAGCCGATTCTGTTCTGTCCCGACCACCAACACTCGATCGCCCGCTTGCAAAAACTTGGCATCATCGGTATTCGCGATCAGATCAATCATGCTGCCTTTAACCAATAGGCGCACTTTGCCGCGAGTTGTTTGATCAAAGGGAACTTCCACAATTCCGGTTAAACCCACCAGGTCGCTAGAACGGATGAGGCTGTCAACCTGTCTGCGGCGCAGTAGGCGTAAACTGCCAGCCACCAGGCTGCCGCACAGCACCCCCATCCCAACAGCTACGATCGCGATCAAGGTGGGTGACAATCCCCCTGCGATCTGAGACAGCACCAAGCCCGTCAAACCGAAGAAGCAAAGGGCAAATGTCCAGAATTTGAGGGTTTTGATGATGCTGAAAAAGCTGTACCACGGAGCACGTTGAGGCAAGAAGGGAGATGTAGGCGATCGCTCCTTAGCTTCAGCCCATTCCACATCTTCGCCTACATGAAGATCCACATCATGATCCGCAAAATCAGCTCCGTCTACTCCGCCAAGCATTGCCAGCAGGACAAACACCCCGCCAACCGCAAAACACAGCCAATACACAGTCTCCATGACAACGATGACACAGCAAAAATCATCCCTATCCTGGCATTGATTTCAAAGAGGCGCTCGAATTTGGAACGTTTGTTAACTTGAACCCATCACTTGAGCCATAGTAGATAGAGATATGAAGCAAGCGACGTGAGCGGAACGGAATCCATGCAAGAGTTTGATGTGGTCGTGGTGGGGGGTGGTCCAGCCGGAGGGCAATGTGCGCGATCGCTGGCAAAAGCTGGACGCAAAGTGTTGCTGGTGGAGCGGCATCAAAACTTTGAGGTCAACAGTTTCTCCAGTGCCGGAACCCCGATCGCCACCCTCAGCACCTACGAATTGCCCGAAAGCGTGGTGGGTAGCTATTGGCATCAATTCGTGGTTGTGACCTCTAATAAGACTGGACATTGGCAAGCCGAAAAGCCCTTAGGTGCGGTGCTGGACTTTGGCAAACTGCGGCAGTTTTTGGCAGACGAGGTGCGGCAACAGGGTGGGGCAGTCTGGATGGGATGCCGCTATGTTTCCCATCAGCAACAGGATGGACAAACCCAGGTCAAGCTGATGCAAGACAAGACCGCGATCGTGGTTAATGCCAAAGTATTAGTCGATGCGACAGGACCGTTTCGGGCGGTGATTCAAGCTGAAAGTGCCACGAAACAAGAATATCTCGTCGGCACTGGAATTGAGTATTTGATTGAAGTCGATCAGGTCACTTACCAGCGCTGTGCCAATGCGCTCACATTCTTTCTGGGCTATCGCTGGATGCCCAAGGGTTATTCCTGGATTTTTCCAATGGAACCCAATCGGCTCAAGGTGGGGGCAGCTTTAATCAAAGCGGATCATCAATTTGTTCACAAAATGGAACCCCTGAAGCACTACATTCATTTGATTCTGGATGATTATCTCCACACCACAAACTACAACCTGATAGAAGTGCATGGAGCAACTCTGAAATACAGTTCTGGCTTGCAAGATGTCTACTACGAGGGCAACACGATCGCGATCGGGGATGCAGTGTCTACCGTGAATGCTCTGGGTGGCGAAGGAGTTCGACATGGAATGCAAGGGGCAGACATCGCCAGTCGCTACATTCAGCAATACCTGGATGGCAAAATCAGCACGTTTCAGCCCTACCAAACTGAAATGCACCAAGTTTTTCTGAAAACCTGGAATCTATCAGAGCAATTGTGTCGCAAACGATATTTACAAGACCGGGATGAAATCCTGGATAAGATGGTGACTTATTTGCAACCCTTGAGCCTGGAAGATATCGTCGATATTTTGTTCTACTACCGCTTCGATCGCATCTCCAAAGGTTTGCCCCAATACCTGCTAAGAAAGCTAGATTCTTTCTGGACTCGCTTACTCGCTCGTTTTAAGTTTCTTAGGAATTCAAAGAAACGTCACTGAGACGATCGCGTATCTGCCAGTCATCGTAGTTGAATCAGCCATTCCACGAAGCACGTTTCTGGTTAACTGAAATCTTGCACCTGTTGCAGAAAGAGCCTTGAAATCCAGATTCCGCACTCCCAACTGGCACATTAAATATTAACGACGGAACAATCATGCTTGCAGCGATCGTAAGCCGCTCAATTTGCAACTAGAAAAGCTTATTGAGAACAGTAAGGATTAGTTCAAATGAGCTAAATATTTTGAAACAGATGAGTCCGATTTCTAACTGCTGTATCTACTCCATTCAAAAGTGCCCTCCGCATTAAGCTTCTTAGCTTTGATTATCTGCGTTTTCTTTGAGGTGTTTTATTCAGTGCAGCATTGTAGATTTTTTCGTTTGCTTCAGCAGATTTGAATAGGTCTACAATTGGGTTGGGATAGAAAACCCCCAGTCTTGCGCCAAAACGGTCTTGCTCGACAGGAAGCAGCTTCCAGGGTTCGTGAACTTTTTGAGCAGGCACGTTTGCTAGTTCTGGGAGCCAGTGTTTGACATAAGCACCATCTGGGTCATAATCTTTCGCTTGCTTAATGATGTTGAAGAAGCGAAAACCACGGGCATCATTCCCTACGCCAGCCGTGTAATTCCAGTTACCCCAATTGCTGCACACGTCGTAGTCAATCAATAAAGACTCAAACCATTCCGCACCCATCTGCCAGTTAATTCCCAGATTTTTCGTTAGAAAGCTGGCAACATTTTGCCGTCCCCGATTGGACATAAACCCGGTGGCAGCGAGTTCTCGCATATTGGCATCGACTAAGGGAAACCCCGTTTTGCCTTCGCGCCAGAGGTTGAAGCGCTGCCAATCTTCCTTCCAGGGAATCGCAACTCCTTGCAGCCCAGACAAGCGAAAAATGCGATCGCCATGCTTGGCACCAATGAAGCGGAAATAATCCCGCCACAGCAACTCGAAAATCAGCCAGTAGGTTGACTCGTTTTTGATACGCTGCTGTTCGTAGTCCTGCACCTGTTCATAAATCAAGCGGGGAGAGAGGCAGCCCAGCGCTAACCAGGGCGAAAACTTAGAGGAGTAATCTGCCCCCACCATGCCATTGCGCGTTTCTTTGTAAACCTTCAGTAGATCGCGCTGCCAGATGTATTCAGCCAAGCGATCGCGTCCGGCCGTTTCCCCACCTGCAAACTTCAGCACGGCACGAGGATCAAACATGGGCGCGTCTAAACCGAGATCAGCAAGTTGCGGCATCTCGCCGCGATCGCACTCTGGCAGGGGAGGAAGCTTAGACGGTGTGGCAAAAGTTGGGTTCACCGTAGCGGATTTTTCTACCTGTTTACGGAAAGTGGTGAATAGTTCAGGAATGTTCCGCAAATCAAAGGGCAGGTCGTCGGGATGGTACAGCGTATGCCCCCAAAACGCCTGGAGTTCTACCCCCATTGATTTCAATGCTCGCTCTAACGCATCCTCTACCCGAATTTCTTCAGACGTAACTTCCTCATGGTAGTAAACAGCGGTTACGCCGAGTTGCTGGGCGAGTTGGGGAATGATTTGTTCAGGATGACCCGATCGCACCAGTAAATCACTGCCAACCTGCTGGAGCGATCGGCGTAAATCTGCCACACTTTCTAGCAAAAACTGTGCCCGAAATGCCCCTGTTTTGGGAAACCCGAAAGTGGTCTGCCCAAATTGGCGTGGGTCAAAGCAGTATACCGGAACGATATGAACCGCCTGGGTATGAATGGCTTGATGTAAGGGTTCGTGGTCGTGCAACCGTAGATCGTTGCGATACCAGATGAGAATAGTGGGTCGGAGCATAGAGAAAAATGACCATAAAGAAGGAGGTGAGATTCACCTCCTGAAACTGAGAGTTTCACTTCCTACTATTACACTTCTTAATAATTTCGCCCTCAAGAAAAATGGATGATTTCTATGAAGTGGAGGGTTTGCGGTCTGGCGGATGCGCTTCACTGGCAAAGGGCGAAACCCCTCTTGCCGGATGGTGATGAAGCGCAAAGAATAAGGAGGTAATCCCTGGCAATAAAAAACCGACGGCTTCGAAAGAAACCAATCGGCTAGTCGTGTGTTCCCTGTTGATGACTTGGCTTTCGCTAAGTCTCCTATAGTATCTACTCCCCAAGGACGAGTGGTAGCGATTTCGATCAATGATGAGTTGTTATTTTGCTCACACGAACGAGTGATTCAGATCACTGAAGGAACCGCACCAACTGTTCCAGCTTCTCCCAGGCTGCACCACTGCTCAGGACTGCCTTGGCGCGGGAAATGCCTTCTAGATAAGGGCTTGAGGCATCTGACAACACATTTCCGACTTGAAAGGCTAAAGCGGCGTTAAGGGCAACGACATCTTGCTGGGCAGTGGTGCCTTTTCCTTGCAACAGTGCTTTGAGAATCGCGGCGTTGTGTTGTACATCCCCTCCTGCCAGCGAACCTAAACTTGCCTGCTCCAATCCCAACTCGGCTGGATTCAACTCCGTTGTTTGCACTGCGCCATGCTCTAAAATTGCCAGATCGGTGATGTCTGCGAGACACGCCTCATCCACGCATTCGCGGCTGTGCAGCACGATCGCCCGTTGAGTTCCCAGTTGTTGCAGCGCCTGGGCGATCGGCTCTAGCAGAACTGGATCATAAACGCCAATTATCTGTCCGGTTGGACGCATGGGATTCACGAGCGGTCCTAACAAATTGAATACCGTCCGAATGCCTAAAGCTCGCCGCATCGGAGCCACTGCTTTCATTGCTGGATGCCAACCCGGAGCAAACAAAAAGGTAATGCCCACTTCTGACACCGCCGCCTGAATTTTTTCAGGAGGTGCGCCCAAATTCACCCCTAACGCTTCTAACACATCAGCAGAGCCAACCCGACTGGATGCGGAACGGTTGCCATGCTTTGCCACAGCCACTCCTGCCGCCGCTGCCACAAACGCAACTGCCGTAGAAATATTGAAGGTTCCGGCTCCATCACCACCCGTGCCACAGGTATCAATCAGGGGGTTAGGGATTGGGGGCTGGGGACTGGGGAGGGAGGCAGATTGAGATTGGAGCACTCGCGCCATACCTGCCAACTCAGCGGCAGACACGCCTTTGGATTGAAGCGCAACCAGAATGGCTCCAGAAAGGATGGGCGGAACTTGCTCAGTCAGCCACCCTTGCATGAGTTGCGAGGCTTGGTCGGGAGAGAGGGACTGGCGATCGAGGAGTTGCTGTAACAACTGAGACCATACGGCTGGATCATTCGTTGTTGCGGGTTGAGGAGTGGGAGTTGTTGTGCCTTGCACGACGGTTTTCTCTGGAATAAAGACTTAGAAAGCATCCTACCAGAGAGTGCAACGCGAATTTTTGCCAAACTTCGGAGGGCGCAAAGCCTTCGAAGTTCAGCCATTTTGTCGCTGTTGCAACTACGGACAGATGCCAATGTTGCTTTGCCCACCTAATCCATTCGAGACCCAGCCTCTAGCCGGAGCCTCGATTTCCACCCAGGTGCGTCCCGCTGAGTCTCGGCTCGTCGTGGCTGGAGCAGTGGTTAGGGTCATCCGTCCATACAAGCCAATGCCTCCCACAGACGCGGATGTGGCACTGGCGCTTTGCCGAATCACCAAGCCATCCGGCGGATTAATCACGCGACGACACCGACTGGGGGGAGGGGGGGGAGTCGTAGAACAGACCGATAAGTTAGTCGGATTAAACCCGTTGGAGACCCAGCCGGGAGAGGGTTGAGAAATTTGCACCCAGGTACGCCCAGCCCCATCTTTGCTGGTGGTGGCTGGATTCGTCGTGATCAGCACTCTTTCCCGCAGCCCCACACCGTCAATTTGAGCCGCACTGGTAGAAGGACTGCGACGAATGGCTAATCCTTCGGGGGGACGTGCCACCTGACGACACAACGGATCGGTTGGACTAATCGGTTGTGCCAGAGCGGACAGAGGCAGGCTAGTTGCAGCGATCGCCCCGCCAGCAGCAAAAATAACGGTTTTACCAGTTCGCTTTATTTTCATCATCCCAATCATCTCCTCACAGACTCGTATTTCCGCATTAACGGAAAAAGTAACAGCGTCATTAAAGCAGATATAGGCTCGATGCTGCCTGTTCTTCAACGCAGGTTAATAATTTCACCTGAGAGCTGACTTGAGCAGCGGGTTGCCCATTTAGCCACCGATTTAGCCACCGATTCCGGAAAGTGCCTGATCAAATTTTTGATGAAGCTGGAACTTGGATGCAGTAAGGGATGAGGGCGTTGTTGTAACCGTCGTCACATTTCAGTAACCCTACAAGTCACTTCAAGCTCCATACCAATATCACTCTAAGGAGAGATTACAGTCGCAAGTTAAAGACCAAAAGCTCACAACTTCATCGGCTCTTTATCACATCGGTAGAGAAAATAAATAGCCATGATTAGTGATGTAAGCCCCCTTAAAGGATTAATCAACTATGCAACCTGAAAACGTCACGACTAAGGCTTCTGGTGTTTCAAATGCTTCTGGCACTGATGCCGCTGGCTTGAATGCCAGCCCAACTTATCAAACTGAATCCGCATCCAGGAAGACAAAATCTGCAACTCGACGATCGATTAAACTGGCTCGTGAAATTTCCAAACTGTTGCCCTGTGTTCTGCCTGCGGTGACGGTGCTGTCTGCGGTGACGGCGAGTGCGATTCCGGTTGAATCATCTTTGTATGGCACAGGAATGGTACTGCAAGCTCCCGATGATAGCGCACTGCCCAATGGAGTGACCTTCACTGGCAAAGAAGGAACCATTGACCGCGATCGCTTCCTTGAAATCGAAAGCCTCGATCGCAACCAAGTGACCATTACCAACTGGCAAACCCGTGAACTGTCAGTCACCCTGCCAAACGGGCAAGCGGCGACTGCGGTTTTCTATGGCTCAACCAACTATCGGTTTGACCAACCTGGCGATGCGGTCAAACGCGGCTTCACCTTACCGGAAGAGCGGATGACTTTCTCCACAAATCCTGAGTTTTTAAGAACATCTGGATTAAACGGGATTCTCCCGAACAATGCGTTTACTGGTGAGGCTCACGGTTCTGAGTTAAATCCAACTGAGTTTGGCAATGCTTTCATTAAAGGGGGAATGACAACCAGCGCCAACTGGATGATCGTTCGCGATCGCAGTGGTCAGGTGCTATTCGAAGGCACTCCAGCAACCTATGGCGCTCAACTCTACTGGAATGGCACCACGGCTGAACTCTCAGATGCGGAAGGATTGCAAATTGGAGAAGGGAACTACCAAACCACAACTGAAACGACAACTGAGATCACCACAGCATCAACTTTGGAGCAGCGATCGCGCCAGGAGCTTGTGGAAACTCAACATTCGCTCCAAGGGAAAAAGACTTGGAGTACTGTAGAGAGTCGGCAAAGAACTGAAACATCTACCGATTCAAAACCATTTCAGACTGAGGAAGTCACTCAATCTCAGCAAAACTTTGTCTCTGATTTAAGTGCTCTATTTCCATTGCAGACTGTCGCCATCCTGCATCGAGACAAAGCGAATTCTGGAAACCTGATTCTCAAAACAGGTTTTCAATTTGCAGGAGATGTCAAAAACGACAGCAACCCCACTCTCTCCGGGCAGTTACGCATCCCTTTGAACACCAAACGGGGGACATCCAGCTTAAATGTATTGGTGGGGGGTGCGCCTCAAAACGATAAACCAGGGCAGCCCAATTTCTATGCACTACTGTTTGCCCAACTCAATACGCCCCTGTTTAAGACAGTTAAGGGACAGCACCAACCCAACCAGTTTGTTGCAGGAATGCGGTTTGGCGGGGGAGTCTACCACGTTCCAGTAGCGGCTCAAGTCGTGACTCAAACCGTTACCAAATCAGGAGTTGACATTATTTCTGAGCAACGGACCTTTAACGATTTCACCACAACCAACTGGGGGCAGGATTTCACGACAACCTTCACGCGCCAAACCACCAATGATTATGTCGATACCTTCCGCCTTGATACGATCGCTCAAACTCCGGTCTCCACAGACATCACGGATGTAGTTGTCACCCGGACTGATGGTTCCACATTCATTGCATCTGATTATCGCAGAACAGCAGAGCGTCGAGGTGAAACCACTAGCTCCAGCACTCGATCGTTCATCGCTTCAGACCTGGTAGCGGCTAACTCTATTATTCAACCTGGCACCACACAATACTCATCTATACAACTGCTCGCTCAATCTACAGTCTCGCAACTGGTCGGAACGGATATCAGCACCGATCGTGTAGTTCAGGATGTTACTGTGACTCAAACCGTATCTGAAAAAGATGCTTGGGGCACGCTGATTTTTGTTAATCCCTACCTGGGCAACTTTGATCTGGCATCAGTTCTGCAACCTGGTAGCTTACTCTACGAGGTGGGTGGTAATTTCGTGAGAAGTTCCTTGTTGGATCATGTCAGCTACAAAGATTCCAACCTCTACATGAGTTTGGGTATGCCTGTCGTGAACTCTGCTTATGAAGATACCCAGAGTAAAGGTTCAAATCTGCTGACTATCCGTGCTTATGCGACCTACTTACCTGTGACGAATGATGTGAGAGTGGGTGCAGGATTGCAACTAAGCGGTTTCTAAGGTTACAGCAATTCCCGGTAGGGTGGGCAGCGCCCACCTTACCCAAAAGTAACGGGTTGTTCAGCGATCGCCCCCGCCAACCCAGCACGTTCTTTTATAATGAGCCAGAGCACATTCATTGCTAATCAACTTCCTAATCCCCAACCCCTATCCCCTATTCCCCTCTGCTTTATGACTCGACGCATTGCTGATCTGCTCCATAACGGACAACCCAACGAAACTGTGACGGTTCAAGGGTGGGTTCGGACTAAACGAGAACAAAAAGAATTTAGCTTTGTGGAAGTGAATGATGGGTCATCAATGGCAGGATTGCAAACGGTGGTAAGCCAGGATCTCCCTGGTTATGCCGAAACGATCAAGCGGATCAGTACGGGAGCCTCGGTGGAAATTGCCGGAACGTTGGTGGAGTCTCCCGCTAAAGGACAGCGGATTGAACTTAAAGCCGATTCCATCACGGTGTTTGGCGAAGCCGATGCAGAAACCTATCCGTTGCAGAAAAAACGCCACTCTTTCGAGTTTTTGCGAGATATTGCCCATTTGCGATCGCGCACCAACACTTTAGGAGCCGTCTTTCGAGTCCGGAATGCTGCTGCCGCCGCCATTCACACCTTTTTCCAGGAACGGGGCTTTTTGTGGATGCACACCCCTATCATCAGCGCCAGCGATTGTGAAGGGGCGGGGGAAATGTTTACGGTGACGGGCTTTGATTTGGCAAAAGTGCCTTTGACCGAGGACAAAAAGGTTGACTACAGCCAAGACTTTTTCGGCAAGCAAGCCTATCTCACGGTGAGCGGACAGTTGGAAGCCGAAATCATGGCAATGGCATTCTCCAATGTCTACACGTTTGGACCTACGTTTCGAGCCGAAAACTCCAACACGTCCCGCCACTTAGCTGAGTTCTGGATGGTGGAACCGGAAATGGCATTCTGCAACCTGCAAGGCGATATGGAACTGGCAGAAGCCTTTCTCAAGCACGTCTTTAAGTATGTGTTGGAAACGTGCAGCGAGGACATGGAATTTTTCAACGATCGCATCGATAAATCTGTCCTCGCTACGGCGGACAACATCATTAACAATGAGTTTGCCCGTGTCACTTATACGGAAGCCATCCAGTTGTTAGAAAAATCCAGTAAGACGTTTGAATATCCAGTTGAATGGGGCTTGGATATGCAATCGGAACACGAACGGTACTTAGCCGAGGAGTATTTTAAGAAGCCGACGATCGTCACGGACTATCCCGCCAAAATCAAAGCTTTTTATATGCGCCTTAACGATGACGAGAAAACCGTCGCCGCAATGGATGTGCTCGCACCCAAAATTGGCGAGATCATTGGGGGTTCGCAGCGGGAAGAACGTCTGGATGTCTTAGAAAACCGTCTACAAGCAGTCGGACTCGATCCCGCTCCCTACTGGTGGTATCTCGATTTGCGCCGTTATGGAACCGTTCCCCATGCAGGCTTTGGGCTGGGCTTTGAACGTCTTGTGCAATTCATGACTGGCATGGGCAATATTCGCGATGTCATCCCCTTCCCCCGTGCGCCGCAAGAAGTGGAGTTTTAGAAAGAGCGATCGCAATGACGTTTGCTATCACCGGATAGCAACACCTTTGTAATGCACCAACCATACTGAACTATTCCGCCGCATTGGGGCGATTGAGATGTTGGTTACACCTGAAACTTAAACGAATGTCCAGTTACTTCACCTAGTGCCTCTTGAATCACTTCATTCCTGACCTTAGGACGGTTTAGACTTGGTTTGAGTTGTTCAAATCTATTTGAGCGAGGGAATTCTGTAGCTGTAGTTTCTAAGCAAAGTTAGCTACTGATATGAAAATGAAAACTTTTGTGGTGGCTGGTTTACTGAGTGCGATCGCCCTTGCAACTCCTGGAGTGGCTCAAGAAACCCTAATTGCCTTTCCTGGCATCAACATCAACATCACTCCAGCCGGCAACAACAATAACGACAGTAAGCCTGCTGACAATAATTCAACCAGCACACCGCAGTCCTTCAAGGGATTTTCGGGGCAAAGTACAGAGTACGCAGACACGTACAACGGCTTCAAGATTAAGATTCCAACGGAGTTTAACTTGACCGATAAAGGCATGACCACAACCTGGAATGGTCCATTGATGGATGGCGGATCGGCGTTGATTTATATTAACGCTGCACCGATGAAGGGAGTCGCTTCGAAAACGGTGTATGAGATTAATTTGAAATCAAAGAAGGACGATCGCAACTATACCGAAGTCGTTCCTGTAACCGTCAAGATGGGCAACAAAACAGCCTATGCCTTTCGGTGTAAAGAAGCGCCCAACAAGCCAGGAACGCCCGATGCTAAAGCTCCCACTGATATTCACCGCTGGCATTTGATGGTATTTGGCAATGAGACGGTTTACACCCTGGGTTTCACCGGTCCCTTTGCCTCATTTCAATCCAACAAGCTGCAAGCTACTTATGACAACGTGATCAAATCTGTTGAACTGGTTCCCATGTCAGGGCGATAGGTGATGGATGTTAGGGTAACCAAAAATGGATTTTGCTCTGCCCTAACCATTCTACAAAAGTCAGGTATACGCTGTATTGCCTCAATCTTCCCTTATATAAAGATTCTTTAAAGCTCCTGGAACTGGCAGTGCTGGTATCGAATCTAACCACACTTTCAGGGTTTTCTACCTAGATAGCGAAAAATAAAAGCTGCTTGAACGCCATTAAGCATTCCTACAGCCAAGCATTCCTACAGTTACCAGGAGGAGCCGTATGACGATCGGTGGAAGCCCAATTTCGCGGGCTAGACCTGACTTTGCCCAAATCAACTGGCGACAAATCTTCATCAGTAGCCTGATCTTAGTCAGTTGGTTTTTGCCCCATGTCTCAGCGATGCAATGGCTGGGTCAAGCGTTGCAGGAAGCCGCTCAATTCAACATTTTGATGCTGGGACTAGGCGGATTGGGGTTGGGGGGACTCGCATTACGACAGCGTCGATGCTTAAAGTTTTCTTTCAGTCCTCAATTCACACTGTTGCCCGTGGTGCTGATGCTAGGAAGTGCAGTCGCCGCGATCGCCCTGCGCGGCTGGCTGACTCTGGATCATCTGGCAGTGGTGCTATTTCTGATTGGCACCTACGGATTGATTGGACTTTTCCTTGAGCTAACGATTTGGCGACGCGGATTAGCCCTGGCAATTGCGATCGCGTGCCTGCTGCCCTTTGGGATGCAGTTTGGCTCCGGTTTAGGGCTACCAATTCGAATTCTGACGGCTCATCTGGTGGAATACCTGCTCACGAACTTGCACATTTCCGCCATCTCCTCTGAGCATATAATTGTGCTGGAAAACAGCGTTGCTACGGTGGATTTGCCCTGTAGCGGGGTCAAAAGTTTGTGGACAGGAACCTTGTTTCTCCTGATTGCCACCTGGTTAGAAGGACGATCGCTGGGATTCCGCTGGTTGCTGGTTTTCGGGGGCAATCTGGGACTGCTGCTGCTGGCAAATGTCGGGCGTGTGTTGACTCTGGTGATATTGGTCAACAGTCAGCAAGGGGATTTCGCCGAACTCTTGCACACGCCTTTGGGACTGGTTGGATTTGTCACTGCTTGCTTAGTCAGTTTGTTCCTGCTGCGGTGGGTGCCCCGCCAACAAACGTTGCAAGGATCGGAATCATTCAAAAACATCCTTTGGCGATCGCTCCCTCCCCGGATCACCCAAGGAGTCTTAATTACCAGTCTGCTCAGTCTTACCTTGATTCCCACCCCATCTGCGCTCACCGCTCCCGCTCCTAACCTGGCGAATCTGTCCCTGCCAAGTGCAATTAATACCACATCCATCCCCCTGACCCCAGTGGAGCAAGAATTTTTTGCCGATTATCCCGGTAGCGTTGCTCACAAAGTTCAGTTTGAGGCGGGAGAAATCACTGGTTCCTGGTTGCTGGTCTATGCCCCAACCTGGCGTGCTCACCATGCACCGGAACTTTGTTTGATGGGTACTGGCTATCGCGTGAACCGGATTGAATCTCAACAATTATCAGACACGATCGCTGGACGCTGGCTATCGCTCAACGAAGGGCAAAATTCGGCGGCGTATTGGTTTCAATCCTCCCAACAAACTACGGGTGATTTTCTGACTCGCCTCTGGGGAGAAGTAACTCGTCGAGAGCGTAACTGGGTGATGGTATCTGTCCTGTTTGATCAACCGCACACTGCCCAAGAACCAGACATTCAAACCTTACTGAACACGCTTCACCATTCCATCGATCGCCAGTTGCAAGGAGAGTTGTCATGAAGTCAAAGGCATTTGCCCATCCGCTTTTTTCTGCCTTCTTCTGGGTATTTAATAGCGCTTTATTACTGATTGTTTATGCAGGCTATCTACCCTTCCTGGCACCTGCAATTATTAGTGATGCTCTGGCGGGAGAAGTTCCTCTTAACCTGTTGCTGCCTTTTGTGGGATTGGTGTTACTGCCGACTTTTTGCACGATCGCCGCTGCCATTCCCAAATGGCGACAACTGCTGCCTCCATTTCAATTGTTCTATGGGGTTGAAGCACCTCTCCTCATTCTGTGCCTAGTTCGGTTTTTCTGGCTACGAGATCTGACCTCTGGCACCACCTTGTTGTTAGTAGTGGCTGCGGTGGGAACCGTTGCCGTTGCCCTCTGGCTGCATAAGGAAGTGCAAGAAACAGACACGTCTGCCTGGTGGCACGTGGCGGGCTTGAGTGTGATGCTGACGATCGCCCTTTACCTCGTCATGTTGTTTGGGTTTTACTTGCTGCCCGTTGCGTTTGCGTCAGCAGTTGCTATTCCTCTGGTAATTTATGCCGTGGTGTTGCTGCCCTTTTTTGTGCTGCTGTTTGGACTGTGGACAATGCCCCTGGGAATGACGATCGTCTATTTTCAAGCATGGCGCAAAAGTCTGAACCAGTTTGCCGCAGAGCACGGTCGCTGGCGGACTGCCGCTTTAACCACCACTGTTCTGGCAGTCTGGGCTGGAGTTTTTCTCACCTTTCAGCAGCAACCTCAAAATCAAGCCTTTGCATTGCTGGAGAAGCCACCTGAGACGGAGCAAGCGCGTCAAGCATTGGTGCAAAAATCCGATCTGATCCGCCAGGGATTGGTGAATGCCTATCTCGCACCCTACCGCTACCCCTGGTACAACGACAATCATGTCTACGACATCTATCGACATTTCTTGAATTTCTCAGAAGCTCAAGCTAAGGCGATTCAAGATTGGCACAGTGCGTTCACGTCTCCGTTTCGGTATCGTGGCAAGATGGATGATCCGGAGAAAGCGGCTAATCTCTATGCTCAGTTTTTTGACACGCCCATTTTGCGGGGCGAATTGCCTTCCATCCAAACGGCGATGCAGTCTACATTCATGCGCTGGGAAGCCAAAGCGGGATTGCTCGATATCAACGAGCGGCGAGTTTGGTTGGCGGAACAAGAAGTTCGCGTCAAACCTCAGGGCGATTGGGCAGAGATTGAACTGCATGAGGTCTATCGCAACCAAACCTTGGATCAGCAGGAGATTTTGTATTATTTCTCCCTGCCGGAAAGTGCTGTAGTCACTGGGTTATGGCTGGGTGAAACGGGCGATCGTGCCAAGAGTTTTCCTTATACAGTCGCTCCGCGCGGGGCAGCACAGCAGGTCTATAACCAGGAAGTGAATCGTCGAGTTGACCCAGCGTTGCTGGAGCAAGTGGGACCCCGGAATTATCGACTGCGGGCGTTTCCGATTCCCCCTCAAGGACGGGGCGAAATGCACCTGTGGCTGACGTACAAAGTCTTGCAGCAGGATGGCAAGTGGCAACTGCCTCAACTCCACGAACGCCGCAACCTTTACTGGACGAACCAAACTAAGCGGATTGTCAACGGCAAAGCGGGTGACAACCAGCAATGGCTCCCGGATGCTCTTCCAGCAGGCAATGCCCAACCCACAACCCATCAAGTTGTGCTAGCAGAAAACACTCAAGTGCAAGCGGTGCCGTTTACCGATGCCTATCAACTGCCCACAGGGAAACGGTTTGCGATCGTGCTCGATGATTCCTACAGCATGAATGCTCATCGGGCGGACGTTGTGCAAGCCATGAACTGGTTGCAAGAAAAAGTGTTGCCCCAAAACTCGGCTGATTTGTACCTGACGGCGACAAGTCCCATGCAACCAAAACGCTTTGAGAATTGGCAAGACTTTGATCCAGAAAAAGTGGTGTTTTTCGGCACGTTGCAACCCCGGCAAATGCTGCAACAGTTTCTTGCATTGCGGGGAGAGACTGCCTACGATGCCGTCTTACTGCTCACCGATTCTGGCAGCTATGAAATGACAGAAGATGGCAAGGGTGTATTAACCATGCCCGCGCCTTTGTGGTTGGTGCATTTAGGTGGACTGCAACCCGCCTACGATGATGCCACTTTGCAAGCGATGCAAGACAGTGGCGGCAGCAGCACGACTCAAGTTCAAGAGGTGATGCAGCGGATCGGAACTCAGCCCACGTTAGGGAAATCTACGATTAATGTGGTGGATGGATACGCCTGGTCACTGCGATCGACGACTCCCCCCGCTCCTGAAAAGTCAGGCTTTGCCCCGTTAGCCGCCCGTCAATGGATTACGCACTTGAGCCGCACTACAAAATCGAATCAACCGGAAAAGCTGGATGCAATCCATGCCATCGCCAAGCAGAACAGTGTGGTTACGCCTTACTCCTCCATGATTGTGCTCGTTAACGATCGCCAGCGAGAAGATTTGAAGCAGGCAGAACAACAACGCGATCGCTTCAACCGTGAAGTGGAAGACCAGCAGTTGCCTCAACCCACATCGATGAGTCCGGTTTCTGCGGTGCCAGAACCAGCGGAGTGGATGCTGTTGTTGGTCGGCGCGATCGTTTTGGGCATTGGCTATCAGTTGCGATCGACTGGGTGGTTACATAAGGTTGATTAGACTACCCTAGTGAATGAAATAATGAGTAGAGGTAAAAGCAATTCACCCCTACTCATTATTTGTGTTTAAACCAAGTTTTCGTTTCAGTTGAAACCATTGCTTGCGGAGTTGCCAAAACTTACTCGTTTCCATTGCCACAATTCGTTGCTGTGCCTGTTGTAGATCTGTTTTACTCTGTTGCAGTCGTAGCCGCAGTGACTTTGTAGTACTCCACCCTCGACCCGTGGGAAATTCTCGATCGCTCATCATCGTCTGCATTCGTCGCAGAGATCTCTCTTGCCTCAGACGTTCAGGAGAGTTGGCTGGAGCAAGGTCTAGCAGTTCTGCATCGATTTCACAAGTGGCTTCATAACTAAACATGGCGCTTCCTCGTGCTGCCAAATTCAGCAGGAGAAAAAGATCTTCCAGGGCATCAAGCTTCGGATCTTGTCGGAGTAAATCGTCTATGAGGGACGATCGTGCCAAAAAACTATAACTCGTTGCCAAGTGGTTAAAAGGCAAGAATTCTGCCATTTCTGAAGGTTGATTCGCGGCTAATGTTGCTTGGTCAAACACATCAAAAGCATTCGCAGCCGCAACTGCATACTGATGCTGTTGGGAGGTTTGAATTACCTCAGCGTAAGCCATGCCAAGACTGGGAAAGCGATCGAGGAGGGCAACAAGGGTCGCAATGTGATTGGGATAGAGGATTACCCCACTTGTGAGCACACCCAAGTATTGCCCTGAAACTGCCTGTACACCAGCCCAAAAAGGACTGTTATTTGAAGTGTCTTGGTTATCAATCAGTTGAATTGAAAGAGTACTTTGATAGTGGTCTAAACTTGGAGTAATTTGCTCAAAATTTTGATCCTTAATCAGTAGAATCGAAATATTTTTATAAGTTTGCTGCTGCACTGATTTAAGTGTCTTTTGAAGATGATTTAGATTGCCACGATTCAAATTTAGAATTAGCTCTACAGGTCTATTTCCCAGACGATGAGATTGCCAATCGGGAATAGTCAATCCTTTTCTCTTAATTAGATCTTGATGATAAGATTTAAGGCTATTCAATAATTGCTCTAACGAAAACTTTTCGATAAAGATTTGATGTGCAGCTTCTGTCATCTCTAAAGCAATTTTTGAATGAGTTTTAATCCATTGCATATGGCTTCTGATTTGAGCAGCTTGATCTATTGCACTCAAGGTTGAATCGACGTATAAAACCGTGTTCCCAAAGTGGTTTTGAATAAAAGCATGGTTGCTACAAATTGCGATCGCGCCAGAAGCGACAATCTCAAAAATTCGCATGGAAGGAAGTCCCTCCTGCGTATGCTCGTCCCGATGCAAACATAACCCTACTCCTGCTTGGTTCAATGCACTCAACACACTCAACCCATCAAACGGCAAACCTCCCCGGTAGGCAGACGATAGGTAAGACCATCCAACCTGACTTCCGTAAATATCAATACAATGCTGTTTCTCTAAATCCAAAAATAAGTCTTTGAAGCGTTCTCCATCCCAATTACTGCCGACGTAAATCAAGCGAGGCTCTTGGAGTTGAGGCTGTTGATAAGTTGTTGTATTACAACTGGTAAAAAAGGGCGCAATAAAATAATTCTTGGCAGTGTTGTAAAGTCGATCGTGAATCCAATCATCTGTATAAGGTGAGGAAGAAAGATAGGCATCATAGCTTAGAACATTACGAATAAAACGTTCATCCGTCTCCACCAACACAGTTGGGTGCCAAAGACATCCATAGGTTGGATACGCGGTTAACTTTGGTGTTTTGAAGTGTAAATTCAAGACAAAATCTGGATGATAGTGCCAAATTGCTTCCGAGGAACCAACTTCAACCGCATCCCATCCCAAGCTTTTTGCAGCCAGTATTAACCTGCGAGACAGCTCGGTTTCGGCAAGTTGTCCTCCATAGAAGGTGTTATGAATGGCAATTTTCATTAGATTCCATCAATAGAAGAACTACGTGACTTGGAGCCAGCAAAGAAGTGCTTTACAAATCGTACCGTACTCTTCAATCCCCGAATTAGCGGGCTTCAAAGTCGATTGGGATGCAGTTGACCAGTTCTCAAGGGGGCGTGCTTAAAGCTCTTTTACATTGACTTGCTTGAAAACTGTAATATCACCGAGATGATCTAAGAAAAGACTGCTATCACCCTATTTCAGGAGGTGCTAAGGGATGTTAAGCACTCTGGTTTTGGAAGGAAATAATGACAAAATCAGTATTTCCCCTAGTTAAATGCAATGCCCAAGGTTGAGATTCCGTGTTTGTGCTCAGTTAATCCTGGAAGCGAGCTGTCTATTCTGAGATCGGACGTGAAGCCCCTGACATTCAATATGCATTGGGTGAAGCGAACGAGTTCCTGCTACTACTATCAAGGAATAGAAAAAATGGCTGTTGAAAAAGTAAACTCTTCCTCTAGCTTGGCTGAAGTGGTGGATCGCATTTTGGACAAAGGCATTGTGATTGATGCTTGGGTTCGCGTATCCCTGGTTGGCATTGAATTGCTAGCGATCGAGGCTCGTGTTGTGATTGCATCGGTTGAAACCTATTTGAAGTATGCCGAAGCGGTTGGTTTAACCACTCAAGCAGCGGTTCCTGCTGCCTAGTCGGGTGTGGGGGATTTGTGCGACCTACTTATGATCGTTTTACCTGCAAATCCCCCCTTTCTTCCATCACTTGAGTTGGGTAAAGGGAAAATTCCCTAACCTCATATCAGTTAGCCTCGCATCAATAGGTTATTCTCCCAGAATTTCCTGGTCGTCATTCCCAATCACGAGGGAGTTTGAGTCATGTCTCTAAAGGATTCCTGGCTTGCAGGAAGACTACACCGTCAACACGAACTAGCCCAACGTCAGCAAGATGTTCAGCAAACGCTGGTCGATTTTGGGCAAGCCCGCCAGCAAATGGCAGCCCAGCTTCATAGCAATCTGGCGATATTTCGGGACGCATTGAGCCAACAAGAGTCCGAGCGCCGGTTGGATATGCAGATGTTTCAGGCTGAATTGCAGGCATTTCATGCGGAATTACAAGCCAACGTGCGATCGCTTCGCTTAGATATGAACACTGACTTGGCAATGCTGCAAGCTGAAACTCAAACCTTTTTAATAAACTGTCAACACCAACGGATGCACGTCAACCTCGAAACTCGGCAGTCCCTTGCCGACTTCATGGAAAACTTGCGGATGGATGTCCAGAGCTACTTAGCTGAACTGGAATTGACCCGCCAACACCGCGCCGAACAAGTCCAGCAAGACTTACAAGCAAGTCGTGCAAGTCGTGAAGCAGACGTTGAGGCTCTATTTGCTAACCTGGCGACGTTTCGGGCAGAGTTGCAGCAATTTCGGCAAACTTTGAGAGAGGACGTTTGGGGTCAGTCTGTCCCAAATGAGCCTGTTGTTACCCAATCGGCTCTAACAAAGGTGACAGCGATACCTGCTGCAAAGCCGAGCGTACCTAAACCTGCTTCCACTAGACCGATCGCAGGCAAAAGCACCCCTGCCAGATCCGTCTCACCTGGTAAAACGACTCCAACCAAAAGTTCAGCAAAAACGGCTGCTAAACCCACTCCCGCCGCTAAAACCGTCACTGCGGCAAAAGTGAGTGTGCCTCAAACTGCCACGCCTCCGATGATCGCACCGGAAGTTCCTTTCGAGAAAGAGGTGTATACCTTCCTGTATGAAAACCAGGGTGCCCGCCTGACCCAGATCGAGACATCCCTCAACCTCAACCGATTTCAGGCAGTCGATGCCCTGCGATCGCTGATCAAAAAGGGACTGATTACCCAGCGCGATCGGGTGTATTTGACTCAAGCACAGGACTAGGAGGTATTGGTTGTTGGTCAGTAGTCATTGGTCAGTAGCCATTGGTTATTGCTAGTCATAATGGCTTATTTTTCCAAACCAGTTGACCTTTACAAGCCCCAACCTCCAACCCCTAATTCCCAACCCCCAACCCTTAATTCCCAACCCCCAACCCCTAACCCCCATTCCCCACTCCCCATTCTCACCATGACCACCATTCTTCGAGCCGCCCCCCGTCGATTTGTCAGCACGCCCTCCCTGGAGCGGATTGTTGCCCGTGCCCTGCGTTATCTCCAGTCGGGATTCTCTGTCCATTTACGCGGACCTGCCGGAACTGGAAAAACTACGTTAGCCGTGCACCTGGCAGATTTGCTTGCCCGTCCCATGATGCTGATTTATGGCGATGATGAGTTCAAAACCTCTGACCTGATTGGCAACCAAACGGGGTACACCCGCAAAAAAGTTGTGGACAATTACATCCACAATGTGGTGAAGGTGGAGGATGAATTGCGCCAGAACTGGGTCGATTCTCGCCTGACGCTGGCGTGCCGGGAAGGATTTACCCTGGTATACGACGAATTTAACCGCTCTCGCCCTGAAGTGAATAATGTGTTGCTGTCAGCGTTGGAAGAGAAGCTGTTGGTGTTGCCGCCCAGCAATAGCCGGAGTGAGTATTTACGAGTGAATCCCCATTTTCGGGCAATTCTGACCTCCAATCCGGAAGAGTATGTGGGGGTGCATGAGACTCAGGACGCGCTGATGGATCGGTTGATTACGATCAACATTCCAGAACCGGATGAGTTGACTCAGCAAGAAATTTTGAGCCAGAAGACAGAGTGCGATCGCGTCAGTGCTTTGCTAATCGTGCGCCTGGTTCGAGCATTTCGGTTGAAGACGGCGGCGGAAAAGTCTTCTGGGCTGCGATCGTGCTTGATGCTGGCAAAAATTTGTCGAGAGCACGAGATCCTGGTGGCGGCTGAGAATGCGGAGTTTCGAGACGTGTGTGCGGATATTCTGCTGTCTCGTGCGAGTGTTTCTCTAGAAGATGCCACTAGAGCCTTGTGGGAAGTGTTAAACAAAATTGTGCAGGAAGGGTTTGGGGAAATTCCCGTGACAATGACCGAGGAGATTGCTAGCGAAGTGTCATCCACCAACGGATCGCTTCCCTCTTCCGAAGTGATTAGCCAAAACCTGGCAGCATTGGAAGCCGATGCCAAAGCTACTCAACCCAAATCTCGTAAAACCAGTGTCGCTACTGTAGAGCCAGATCAGTCCACTGAAGCGATTCCCCACGCTAATGAGCTTTTGGCTTACCTGCGCCAAAGCAAAGGTGCCAAGCTAACGGAACTGGAAAAAGCACTCAAGCTCGATCGTATTCAGACTGTTGACACGCTGAAAGTGTTGATGGAACAGGGCAAAGTGGAACAACGCTACCGTCTCTATGTGCTGAAGGAAGGTGAATCATGACTGCGGCAATTCCCACCAAAGCGTTTCCCGTTTCTACCAAAGACTCAGCCAGAGCGATTCAAACCTCCACAATGGGGTCTACTCTGGCAGATGTGTTAGAGCGAGTGCTGGACAAAGGCATTGTGATTGCCGGAGATATTTCCGTTTCCGTTGCGAACACGGAATTGTTGAATATCCGTTTGCGGTTGTTAATTTCCTCCGTGGATAAAGCGCGGGAGATTGGCATCAACTGGTGGGAAAATAATCCCCATTTCAGTGCTCAAACCCAAGAATTGCTGGAGTCGAATCGGCAACTGCAAGCGCGGGTGGACAGTTTGGAGACAGAATTGAAAGCGTTACGATCGCTGCCTCCCAGTTCGCATCCAGTTTCAGCGTCCCATCCAGCAGCAGAGACAACATTAGACTCTCTGGGAGAGGATTTACTGGGACTGTAAGCGATCGCAATGATGGAAATCCAGCACAATGAAGGTTAGAACACGTTCTAACAAATCGAGTGGCTTCCGAACCGCCTATCCATGCTCTTGCTAACACGCCCAAATCCAGTTCTGAGGCTGGACTCGCTCCCCTATTGCTGACTGTTGTGGAGTTGATCCGGCAGTTGATGGAAGCTCAAATCATTCGTCGCATGGAAGCAGGAGAGTTAGGCGATGAAGATCTCGATCGTGCCTCGGAAAGCCTGCGTAAGCTGGAAGAACAGGTGATTCAGATCTGTGAGATTTTCGACATTGACCCCAAAGATTTGAATATTGACTTGGGTGAGGTAGGAAGTTTGCTGCCCAAAAATGGTGGCTACTATCCCGGTGAGAAGTCCGCCAGTCCCACCATTCTGGAATTGCTCGATCGCTTGCTCAATACGGGAGTCGTGCTGCAAGGCGAAGTTGATCTGGGGCTGGCAGATATTGATCTGATCCACGCCAAACTCCAACTGGTTCTCACCTCCAAACCAATCTAGATTCTGAAGGGTGGAATGCATACTACAGCTCAAACGTTAAAATGTTTTCAGCTTTGCTGTGATCTGACCAGCAAGTATTGCTCTATTGATCTGGTAACTCTGGACAAGCGAACTGGGAACGTGATTATTTTAGCGAAAGAAGAAATCAATATTGAAATTGAGCCGAGCGGAGAATGGAGGTTTGTATGAGCGTAAAACCAGATTTTGCTGCCATGACTGCCCTTGAGCTTCGAAATTATGTCTTAGCACACCGAGATAATGAGGAAGCTCTACAAGCCTATCTTGACAAGCTGCATACCGAGAACCCAAGTTCACGAGTATATAAGCCTGATGACAATGTAGCTGAAGCAATTGCAGAGTATTTAGAGGATAGGTTGGATGCACACTGACAACTTTTGTATGCTCCTCACCTAAAACTTGCGACATACCAGCTCAAATCAGCGGCAAGTAACCCCAACTCAGCACCAACTGTTCTCAACCATCCGTTGCGTTGGAATTGTTAACCTGCTCAAGCTTTGAAGAAGCGCTGCGTGTTGCTAGCCAGCGTTCAAAAGAATGAGGACTCTCACCACTTTGCCTACCTGCTAACAGACCTTCAATACCAATATGTTCGTCCAAATCAATCCACTCGATCGCGTAACCCTCTCCTAACAGTTGCCAGTTCTGTCGTTCCGCTTCAGAAGCGTGCAGCAAGCGGGGATACCAAGAGAGAGGAACAATTAAACTTCGCCCATCAACTAAATCCACCGTCAATTTCTCGTCTGCCACTCTGATTTGTGCTGCAAGGGGTTCATTTCACTGCTTTACGCTGGGTTAACAGCTACAACTCGTCAATCGTCACCAATCCACCCTCGGTAAACTGAATCACCAATTCTTGTTCATCCAGCAAAGCGGTTCCAATCAGAGGTCGCCTGCCTGTCGCAACAACCAAAATATCCCGTTCCATACCATCCCAAAGGACAATCGCTTCGTAAAGGGGAAGTGACACTTCGCTATTATCTGCCAAATTTGCAAAAGTATCGTGTCTAAAGGTTAAACCCATCAAGGAAACTGCTTCTGAGGGAAGGCACAATTCCCCTGTAAATCCTGTATCTATGACAAACTCGATTGGGACAGTTGAACCATTTGGCAACAAGAATGTTAGAGCGACAATTGCGTGTCTATCTGTCACTATCCCAGAAATCACTTGTGGACTCGCTCCATGACACCGCCAAAGGAGACAGCAACGTTGTATCCAATCCGAATCCCAAAGAGTCGAGCATTTGGATGCTTCTTGCTGAGGTTGCGGGAGGCTTGCAAGCCAGTCTTATCGACCTCATAATCACCTGTCTCAATGTCGATGATGACCATCTTGCCAATATTTTCTTCAACCTCAACCTTTTGACGGATTCCACCCTCGTACAGTTGTTTTGCACGACGCGCAACTTCTTCACGGCTTAAAAGAATTGCTTGCATACACTGCTCCTGAGCGCTATGCCCTCTCTTTGTTGCCCTTCATAATAACTTACAAATAAATAGGATGGGCGTTGCCCACCCTACCTGTTGCTCCGTAACCTCAGCGTTTGACGAGTTATATCCCTAAAACTGTTAGATAATCATAGACTTCTAACTGGTTTTCAAGCCATTGAGAAAACTCTCTCAATACACCTATCAAGTCCACTGCATTTGACCGAAAATCGCTTGCAAAACGATCTATTGAATCTTTGAAGATAAAGCCCATCTTGCCTTCAAGTTCTCGGACATCTTGAGCTTGCTCTAGCGCCTCAATCAAACTACGAAAATCTTTAATAATCAACAACCAAATCTCTCTTTTAATCTCTATAAATGCATAGTGGTCAAAATCAGACTCATTACGCTCAAATACTGGCTCAAGATAACCAAAGACCTCTTCTGTCATAAACACAGAGTTTTGATTCCAACAACTGCCTTCATATTTACCCGGCAAAATTTCAAAATAACAAGTGCCATGTAACTCATTTAGGTTTTGAATGAGGCGTATGTGTTTTTTACTGCTCTCTTCGAGTAATTGTTGCTCTCTTTCTTCAATCAACTCTCGAATGGCGATCGCGGACTCCTCATACAAAGAGCTACTGTTTAACCTCCCTCTCAGTGTTGCAGTTGAAAGGTTACGAAATCTCTCTTTGTACTCAGCTATTTTACGAAAATACTGTTCCTGTTTACTCATAGAAAGGGCTTGGAAATTCAAGATTTAAATTCATCCTAACAACTGCTCTAAATTCAAATTACCTTTGCTCCTATCCAAGATTTAACAGAATTACTACTGCTCAAAGACAGAAGGCTGATAGGGCGAAGCACATGAATTGCTAACAAATTAATACAAGGAACTTTCGGCGTAGACTTCCTCTTCTTCCTGTTCCTGATCGACAAATTCCTGGACACGGATGCGATATTCCCGCAGGGTTTCGTCTACCCAACCACGATCGGTGCTGTTCGCAAAAATGTGTACCAGTGGTTCTCCGGCATCGGGTAGAATCAGCACCCAACCGTCATGGTGATAGTCGAAAATTTTCACCCCATCGATCAGTTCTAAACATTCCACAGGATGGGTTTCCACCAAGCGCCGCATCAACGCCCCTTTTGCTGACCAGGGGCAGCGCACCGTGTAGGTTTTGTGGCTGATACGGGGCAGATCGGCGCGAATTTGTCCCAGCGATCGCTCCTGGATTGTCAGCAACTCAATAATTTTGGCGATGCAAAACATGGCATCAAAGCCAGGATGTAGCAATGGAAAGATAAAGCCCATGTCGCCACTGCCACCCAGGATCACATTGCCACTCGTCTGGCAGGCTTCCATCAACGCAGTGGGATTGGCTTTGGTGCGAATCACTCGTCCATCATGGCGACGGGCAATTTGTTCCACAGCACTGGAGGCATGAACCGGAACCACGATCGTGCCGCGTGGGTGTTGAGTCATCAACAGCTCAGTCATCAGCGCCGTCAACATTTCGCCCCGAATGGGGCTACCCGCTTCGTCTACTAAAATGAGTTGTTCGCCGTTGGCGTAAACCTGCACCCCAAAAGTTGCTTTCACCGCTTCTACCACATGCCCAAGCTGACTCAACAGCGCTTCTCGATCGGCATTCGTCGGTCCAGACTGGTTCAGGCTGGCATTCAAAACGACTGCATCGCAGCCAAACTTGGCAAGAATTTGGGGTAATACTGCGCCCGAAACGGCGTATACATAGTCAATCACCACTTTGGAGCTACTGTGGCGAATTGCTTCCACATTCAGGTGCCGCTCAAAGCTAATGCCGTAGGTATCCAGTAGTTGGTTAGCATAGGCGACGTTACCAATTTCGTGAATCTGCGCCCGGCGGAAGTCTTCTTTGAAGTAAGCTCCTTCAATCTTTTTTTCGCGGGCTTTGGAAATATTGATGCCTTTGTTATCAAAAAACTCGATCAGAATGTGATCGGGACGATCGGGATGAACGCGCACATGAATGCCGCCGCCGATCGCCAAACTCGGCACCAACGATCGCGCCACCGGAATGGCAGTGGCTTCCAGGTTGAGAATATTCACCCCAACGGACATCAACCCGGCAATCAGCGATCGGGACACCATGCGAGAAATGGTGCGTTGATCACGAGAAACCGTCACCTGGGCACCGGGCTTGAGGGTTGAACCATAGGCAGCGCCCAGTTTCACCGCAAATTCTGGAGAAATATCCACGTTTGCCAGACCAGACACACCCCGTTGCCCAAACAAGTTGCGATGGGCAGCATGTCCCCAAATCAAATTGATGTTGAGAATCGCCCCTGGTTCCACTTTTTTGCTGGGCCACACCCGCACCCCCGGACTCACCTGCGCCTCTTCACCGATCGAGGACAGCGGACCCACAACCGACCCTTCCAGCACATGGGCACGGCGATCGACCCTGGTGCCTCGCGCAATCACACAGGCTCGCAGGTGCGCCTCTTCGCCCACGATCGCCCCATTCCAGATGATGGGACGTTTCAGGTTGGCATCGGCTCCCACGGTCACGTTATCCCCAATCACCGTGCCCCCGTCAATGTGAACGCGGGGACCAATGCGGCAATTGTTCCCCAGCATCACAGGTGCTTCAATCCGGGCTGTGGGGTCAATGTAGGTGTTTTGCCCTACCCACACCCCTGGCATCCTTTCCTCGTAGGACACATCCAGTTTCACCTTGCGGTAGAGGGCATCATACTGGGCATCGCGATAAGCATCCAGGTGCCCCACATCACACCAATAGCCTTCGGCAATATAGCCATACATCGGCTCCCCTTCTTCCAGTAGCAGGGGGAAAAGGTCTTTTGAGAAATCGGCTTCCTGATTGGCAGGCAAATAATTCAACACTTCGGGTTCCAGAATGTAGGTGCCTGTATTGACCGTATCCGAAAAAATCTCGCTGCTGGAAGGTTTTTCCAGGAAGCGGCGAATCCGGTAGTTTTCGTCCGTAATCACAACGCCAAATTCTAGAGGATTGGGAACTCGCGTCAGGACGAGGGTTGCCTTGGAGCGATGGGATTTGTGAAACGCGATCGCCGCTCTCAGGTCAAAATCCGTAATGCTGTCGCCGCTGATTACCAGAAAGGTATCGTCTAGCAGTTCCGCAATGTTTTTGACGCAGCCTGCTGTTCCCAGGGGTTGGTCTTCTTCTACGGCGTAGGTCATTTGGATGCCGAAGTCGGTGCCATCCTGGAAATAGTCCCGCATAATGTCGGGTAAATAGTGCAGCGTGGCGATCACTTCATCAATGCCGTTCCGCCGGATCAGGTTAATGATGTGTTCGGCGATCGGGCGATTGAGCACGGGCACCATTGGTTTTGGTAGATCGCAGGTTAATGGTCTTAGCCGCGTTCCCGATCCCCCCGCCATCAGAACTGCTCGCATAACGTTTCCTCTTAAATTTGGTTTTAATAGTGAATTACAAGCCCCTCAGGATTAGGGATTAGCTCATCCAGCATTGACTCATTACTGACATTGAAGGGTCATACTTTCTTTATTGTGACGGGGGAACGCCAGAGTGGGACGAATTCAACGGCAAAATTCCAATTCGGGCGAGGGTTGTAAAAACCTTGTTACATTTCGGTTGCAGTCTAGTGATTTCCTGGGATTAGGATAGAGGTGTTTAGTGAGACAAAGCATTGATTGAAGCAAGGAATTCATCATGGGAACTATTTTGATTTTGTTGGCAGGGGGAGCTTACCTCTTCGGAGCCTGGAAGTTTTGGACTGGATTTAGACGCACTAACTTTAGTGAAGGACGGCTGTTGTTAACGGCGTTATGGCCCGTTCTGGTGATTGCCAACAAATCTTATCGTCAGAATTTTAGTAAAGCGCTTAAAGGTCAGTAGACTGAGGGCAATCGGTATACGGTAAGGTTATTTTGGTGATTTACCCGTTTCGTCATGGCAAGTAAGCCCCCCGATGACTCTGCAAGTGCTGCCTCTGCCAGCGGCTTTGGTGTGTTACGCGATCGCACCGATTGGGAAAGCCAGATTGCGGCGATCGCGGCTCGTTTTAACCGAGAGTATTCTGGCGAACCCCTGGACTTGCCCGACGAAGTGAAGGCGATGCCGATTTATCAGGAGCAAAAGGCGGGATTACTTCAGGCAAAGCTGGCATCCCCATTCTGGCAACTGGCAAAACCTCAAAAAAATCAACGTTGCCTGGATATCGGCTGTGGCGTTGGCTTTTTGCTCTACGCCTGGCGCGAGTGGGATGCCATGTTTTACGGGCAGGAAATCAGCACGATCGCCCGTGACTTGCTCAATGCCAGAGGACCTCAGCTCAACTCGAAACTGTTCAAGGGTGTGCAACTTGCACCTGCCCATCAGTTGAACTATGAACCGCATCAGTTTGATTTAGTCATCTCTACCGGCGTGAGTTGTTACTATCCACCCGACTATTGGACCCTCGTGCTGGCAGCAGTCAAGCGAGTGTTGAAACCGGGGGGCGTGTTTGTGTTTGATGTGGTGGACTCAGAACTGGCAACCGCCGAAAACTGGGCGATTCTGGAAACTTACCTGGGGGCAGAAGTGCATCTGGAACCGCTGATTCACTGGAAACGCACGATTCAGGCAGCGGGTGGAAAAGTCGCCAAAACCCATTCTGGAGAAATCTTTCAACTGTTGAAGGTGAGTTTTTAGTGGCGTTTGTTTATTCTCGCACGGTGCGTTTTCAGGATACGGATGCCGCAGGAGTGGTGTATTTTGCTCAGGTGCTGGCGATGTGCCATGAGGCTTACGAAGCTGCCTTAGCTGCATCTGACATTGATCTCAAAACCTTTTTTGGGCAGACGGAGGTGGCGCTACCGATCGTCCATGCCAGCGTAGATTTTTTCAAGCCCATGTTTTGCGGCGATCGTCTGGATATTCATTTGACCGTCCACAATTGGCACGAGAACAAGTTCACGGTGCACTACCAGATCTTTTCAGCCGATGGTGCAGAAAAACCACTGAGTAAAGCAATCACGCGCCATGCTTGCATCAACCCAAGATTGCGATCGCGCTGCCACCTCCCGGATTTCATGCAGAAGTGGTTGGCGGATTATGCAGAGCATGATTTAACAGTGCCATCACCCGTTGACGGTTAACTTTTCCTTGAGCGTTCCGGGGTAGTTCCTCTACGGCGACCCAATGTTTGGGGTGTTTATAGCGACACAGATGCGATGCGATCGCGGCTTTTAGCTTTTCCCTAGTCGCATCCTGTGCCGAAACGTAGACGGCTGTCACTGCTTGTCCCCAATCTGGGTCGGGTGTTCCCAGCACATAGACATCCTTCACGAGTCCACTGGCTCGGATCGCTGCCTCCACTTCCGCTGGAAACACATTCTCGCCGCCCGTGATGATGGTGCAATCTCGCCGCCCCACAATGTGCAAATAGCCTGCTTCATCCAGAAACCCCAAATCTTCTGTCAAAAATTCTGGCTGCATTGAGGCATGGGGAAAATACCCCAACATCAGAGACTTTGCCGCGATCGCCACCCGCCCTACTTGATTCGCTGCTAACGGATTCCCTGCCTCATCTCGAATGGTCACTCGGGCATGGGGTAGCACTCGTCCACAGCTCGATCGCCCCTGCAAAAATTCTTCTGGCTTCAGGGTGGCAATCTGGGAAGCTGTTTCCGTCATGCCATAGGTGGGCGCGATCGGAAGCTGGTGTTTGCGTGCCGCTTCTAGCAGATCTTTCCACGCTGGAGCGCCACCAAGGAGGATGGTTAGG
>JANRIN010000318.1:0-28132 GCA_033764965.1 Leptolyngbyaceae cyanobacterium bins.302
ACAACCAAAGTTGTCCCTGCGGTGAAACTAGGAATTCTAGAAATTGGCATATCTTGGTTGCAACTGTTGACGATTCGCTATGCCTTATAACTGTTACTCGTCAATGCTTTCAATGCTCCTATCCACCGGAACCAGTGCCGACAACTTCAACCTGGAAAAAACAACATATAGCTTTGGTCAGAACATTAAGGACGAGAAAAAGCTGCAAAGCCAATGCTGAGTAGACGTTCTGAGGTGCCTTCGCCTCGGTATCAATGGCTAGGGCTATAAATGCAACCCTTCAAAACGATGCAGGGTGTGGTGTTGCTGCGATCGCTGATTGTTCTCAGTATTCCTACAGAATCTCTTTATTCAAAGTTTATGAGATGGCTTTCCAGGATTATCTTTTTCAGGTAGAAGTTGTTCGTATATTTACGGATTCCCACGCTTGATTACTTTTCTATGAAGTTGCGAGGGATTGCAATCGACCAGATTGGAGATGGGCAAAAACGACCCAGAATGAACCCCTCGATCCCTACACCAGTAGTTTGCTTAAGTCCACGGTTTTGCCTCTGATAAATCCTATCCTGCTCATCTTTTCAAGCTTTTTGTGCCAAACACACTTGTTGAATTAACTGATTGAGCTTGCTGTGATGTTTTGAGTGGTTACTATCAAGTTCATCCAGATTGTTTAGCATTGTTAATAAAGGGATTACTTCTGTATCAAATGCAACGCGAAATAGAGTAGCAGGCAGCAGGAGATCGGCTCCCTGGCGAAGATCGTACAGCCGTGAAGTTTCTTCCTCGATGCCTACCGAGAAGCAAGAGGTTGATTGAATCAGCAACAATGGGCGCACCCAGCAAATTTGAGTTGCCTCTACTGTTTGGATGACCTCTGAAAATAGACGCTGATCGGTGTGCTCCAGGCAAACGATTTGAGACGGCTTAAAAGCGATATTCGAGGAGCTTTCAGACTGGGAGGACAAACGCATAGGTTGAATCAAGACTTCAGTTTCTTCTTTTTATAAAGGACTGGGAAGATCTTTGAAAGAGGGATTGGGATACTCGCGATCGACCTTAGCCAGAAATGCTATAAAGGGGATTAAGATGTGTAAAGCTGACAGCCCAACAGTTGTCAGGCATTTGTGTGTTAAGCCGTAAGAGTTAACGTGAGGTTAGAGCGGTGTCAGTCGAAACTCTTCAAAAACCTGCAACAGTCCGCAAACTCGCTCCCCGCTATCGAGTGTTGCTCCACAATGACGACTTCAACTCGATGGAGTATGTGGTTCAAACGTTGATGTCAACCGTTCCTAGCCTGACTCAACCTCAAGCGGTTGACATTATGATGGAAGCTCATACCAATGGTGTGGCGCTGGTGATTACCTGCGCTCAGGAACACGCAGAGTTTTACTGCGAAACGTTGAAAAATCACGGCTTGAGCAGCACGATCGAACCCGACGAATAGAGTAATTGACTTTGAAGCTTGTTTTTCGTAAACTCCGTTCCTTCCCTGCCCCGATTAGGATTCTCGTTTTTGCGCTGCTGCTGCTGTCGCTGTGGTTGCCCTTTGCACTGCCGCTCAATTGGCTGATGCGCGATCGCAATCTTGCAGGTATTTTGACATTGCTGATTCTGTACACCCAATTTATTGGGCTAGTGCGGTATTGGGGGCGCAACATTCATCGCCAGCCTCAAGTATTCCGTAGCTACGGGCTGGAACTGTCTCGCCAAAACGGTTTGCTGGTTTTGCGGGGCTTGGGGATGGGGTTGTTCAGCGTGTTGTTTTTGTTCGGCTTTGAAACGCTCATGGGCTGGATTCAGTGGCGATCGCCGTCCTGGAACACCCTACAAATTATTGTGGAAGGGTTGATTGTTTCTCTCGCCCTTGGGTTTGCTGAGGAACTGCTGTTTCGCGGCTGGATGCTGGATGAATTGCAGCGGGACTACACTCCAACCGTGGCGCTGTGGGCAAATGCAGTTTTATTTGCGGCGTTGCACCTGCGACTCGCCACATTTCCTGCCCTGGTTTTGTTGGGGGCGGCTCTGGTCTGGGCAAAGCGATCGCACAGTCGCGTCCATCTGGGTCGGCGATACGCGCTTTTAGGTCTGCCCATCGGGCTTCATGCCGGGTTGGTTTACGGCAACTACATCATCGAGGTGGGCAAGTTAATTCAGTACACTGATCGGGTTCCTGCCTGGGTGACAGGGATCGATCGTAATCCCCTGGCAGGTTTGCTCGGAGTGCTGTTTATGGCAGCTTTAGCCGTGAGTATGTGGCGCTACTCCAAGCTGCAAGCGGCGCAGGCTTCACCAAAGCTTTAACCAACCCAGGAGCGCTTCCCTGTAGTTTGAAGACTTAAGAAACTTCACCTGGTTTTCACGGAAGTTAGCTCCTTGAATCAGTGAAAATAGGGATAGTTACCGTAGTCGCGATTCAGGGGTTGCACTTCTACCACACTCCAAAGCCCAACATAAATTTCTGCTTTGGAAAGATCCCTTTCTCATCACCCCTAATTATGAATACGCCTGTGTGGTTTCCTCGTGGTTTTGTGCCAACTGCGGGGAGAGTTCCCTGTATTGTGTGTTGCACCTCGGCAAATGAAAATTGGCAGGAGCGATCGGATGCCCTCGATCGCAAAACTCGCCAGTGGTATTTTTGCACCGATCAGCCCACTGGCTTCTGGGATCGCTTGATTCGTTACCCCAATCTGGCAACGCTGCGAGCTAGTTGGCAAGCCATTCAGTTAGTCAAGCGCAATCGTGCTGGTCTCCTAGTGACAAGCCATCCGACTATTACCTTTTGGTGTGCCGTGTTTGCCACCCTGCAAAATGTTCGAGTTGATCATGTGGCATTGTCGTTTTACTTGCCCAAGCTACCGCATAACATTGCAGGAGTGCTGGCGCAGTTAGCCTACTCAACCGTGAACAAATTTATTGTGCATTCCAGGGCAGAGCGCCAAATTTATAGTGAGTATTTTGGCATCTTACCGTCTCGGTTTGAGATGCAGCATTGGGGTGGGGAACTGCCTCCAGTTCATCCCTCAAAACCCTTAGAGTCTGGGGAATATATTTGTGCGATTAGTGAGCAACCGCAGGATTACCCAACGTTGCTGGCCGCGATCGCCACTCTGCCAGAGATTCCGCTCGTGCTGGTCGTCCCATGCAGACAGGCGATCTCGGCAAAAATTCCGCCCAACGTCACCATTCGCAGGGGACTATCCGCCGCCAACCGGATGAACATTCTGCACTATTCCCGTTTCATGGTTTTGCCCGCCCGCAATTCCCAGATCCCGTGTGATCATCAAGTTATGGTGGCAGCCATGCAGTTAGGCAAAGCGTTTGTGGTTTCCAACTTAGCCAGCGTCAACGATTACGCCTTCCATCACTCCAACGCTGTGATGTACGAACCATCCAACCCAGAATCCTTAGCCCAGGCAATTCACGATCTGTGGAATAACCTGATCAAATGTGAGATCTTGGGCACCAATGGCAAGGAATTTGCCGAAACCTTTTGCTCTCAAACAGCAACTCAAGAACACTTTCAGCGCTTGCTATTCCGTCGCGGGTTATGAAATCTCTTGTCCTGTTATCCCAAGCGATGTTGTTTCAATTAAGCCTTTGCTATGCTATCGGCAGAGATGGACGTAGAAAGCAATGACTGGTTCAGTACAAGAATTTCTCAATACTTTTGATCGCCTAACAAATGCAGAGCAGCTAGATTTGGTGCTAGAAATTTTGAAGCGGACAGTTTATTTGGATTTTCCACCACTATCTGATGAGGATTTAGTTTTAAATGCTGAAGAACTTTTCTTAGAGTTAGACGATCGGGAAGCCACCCATGAGCAGTCCTGAGCGTGGGGAGGTCTGGCTAGTTGATTTAGGTTATGTCGCTAAAGTCAGACCATGTTTGGTTGTTAGCATTCCTGCATTTGAATAAGACCGCGCCTTAGTAACGTTGATTCCACATACAACGAGTCTTCGTGGTTCAAGGTTTGAAGTGCAGATTGAAGCTAAGTTTCTTCGAGAAGGAGCCTTTGACGGGCAAAACATAGTCACAATTCCTGATACAAAGCTCTTACGCAAACTGGGTAGCTTGACATCTGAGCAAATGGCAAAAATTGAGGATGTGCTGCTTTTTTGGCTAGGGTTTGAAGAAATGGAGACTGAAGACGATAGAGATTAGCCAGTAATAGCGTTGTGGTTAAGAAACTGCTTGCAAGGCTTCAGGTAATCTGCGACAAGTGCCTTGGACCAATTAAGCTTTTGCCGTGGCTTTGAGTTTGCTGGTCATGCTTTGCAGGCGGCTACTAAGGACAACTAGAAGATTGCGGGAAACCTCCGGATCTTGGCGCAAAATAGCGTCAAAGTGATCTGCCTGGATCACCAGAGCGCGGCAATAATCCGAGGCAGCAACAACTGTAGCAGAACGTTTTTGGCGGGTTAAGACTCCCATCTCGCCCACCGTTTCTCCCACATTGACCATGCCAACCGTGTGGAAAGCCTCGCCTCGCTGAATCACCACTTCGGCAACGCCATCAATCAACAGGAGGATGGACGTAGAAGGATCTCCAGCATGGCAGAGTCGATCGCCCCGGAGATAGACCTTGACTAAGGCATTCCGTCCCAGTTCGATCAGGGCATCTGGATTGAGCGATCGAAAAAAGCGGCTTTCAAACAACAGCAGTACTTTGTCCAGGGTGCCCAGGGTTTCCGTCGGTTGTTTCGTCTGGACGGGTTGCTTCTTCCAATGCACCAAAATGGCGGGATCGGGGGTGCTGCCGAAACGAATTACTTGCCCTTGACTAAGTTGCTCCCGATCGCCCTCCAGATGCTTGCCCCCGACGGATAAGCCCTGCTCACTGCTGCCCAGATCCAACACGCTGTAATCGTCGCCGTCCAGATAAAAAATGGCGTGATGCTTTGCTACAGCCGTTGCAGGCAGCACGATATCGTTCACCGGACTGCTGCCCACCCGCACCACAGGCTGTTGAAAAAACAGTTTTTCAACTTTGCCATTGATGCTCACCTGGGCGAGCAACGTCTGCACGTCCCGAAGGGTTTGGGATTCCGATTGCGTCAAGATCGTTTGAGCCGTTTCTTGAATCAGCCAATGCCCATGAGCATCAGACATTTGAGCCGCTTTGGTGCGTGCTTGTGGGTGATCCAATACATTTAAGCCGTACAAGGCGATCGCTTGAATCAGCGGATCCAGTTCATAAATTAATTCATCCAACACATCCACTAAAGCTAGACCTGCGGTTGCCGCGTCGCTGCCGTTGGGGGAGTTTGCCGAATCTGGAATTTGTTGAGAACTGGTCAATTCTGGTGCCCACTGACTCAACGCCGCCAGTCCGGCTGGGTTCTTGAAAGCTGGACTTTCCAGGTAAGTCAAGACATTCGGCTTTAAGCGAGTTTTCCAGGTCAATGTGCCATCGGGGGTTTGCAGGAGGTCGGGCAAGACAGCACTGGCAAGGGCGCGAGTAGCTGCGGCTAATTCCAGCGCTTCCGGGACATCGCCCAATACTTCCAGCAAGCCCAACATTTGTTTGGTGAGAATTTGCTGCTTTTGCTGCACCGCCGTTAGCCGCAAGAATTTGAACACAGAGGTTTGAGCATCCAGGTCAGGGTCTTGCAACACGCGATCGCGCAGGGCTAACTGCTGCATCTGGTTCAACAAGACATCTGCTTTGCGTAAAATGGTGACTTTTTCGCCTGCCAAAACCTGGCTCAAAACCTGCTCCTCTTCTTCTGTGGTCATGCCATATTCCAGCTTGAGGAATTGCAGTTGTTTGCGTTGGCGTTGCATGGCTTCCTGAAGCGACATCCCACTATCAACTAAATCCAGCAACATGGAAGCCAGAGCTTGCCGATAACTTTCGATCCGTAACTGATTTTCGCGAGTGCGACGTTTTTTCGGGTCCATTAAATCTGGTTCAACGCTACCCAATTCGGTCAATAAGGCAAAGTGATCTTCATCCTTGATGTTGAGTTCTTGCCGAATGGGTCGCAACACTTCCAAACTGGAGGCAGAATCGGCGTTTCCCTGCTCTAAGGTTTCCCGTAACACACCTTTATAAACTTGCAAACTTTGTTCCTGGTTGACTCCTGGTAGCACCTTTGCCAGCACATATACTTCTTCTGCTTTCAAATCTTCCATCGATCGCCCTTCCAAAAAGCGGGAAAAGTCGATCGTGAGTTTACCCAGTTGCCGCCTCAGACTATTTGCCAGACTTTCGCGAGTATACAGTTCGGCACTGCGATTGAGTGTTCTAGAAAGCCACAGCGTACTAACTAAAACAACAACACTGTTGAAGATTAAATGAATTGGGAAAGGAAATGCCGCCAACAGAGAACGACTACTAAAGAAAAAGAAGGCATTGAAACAAAAGAAGGTGCAGAGCGAGAAGATGGTGTGCGTGACTTGTTGGGGAGAAATTGGTTTTTGCGATCGCTTAAAGTGACGTTGATAATTCTTTTCCACTAGATTCAGCCCACCATAACTCAATGCCGTAAAACTCATTAACGTGAGCGGAACGGCAGCAATTTTGGGGATGGGGAATGGTTGACCTGCCACATAAAACCCTGGATTGAGCCAGGTGGCAGCTGGGTTTACTTCCCGTAACCAGGCACCGGAAAACAAGTAGTCAAAACTCCCGGCATAGAGAAAGTAATAAGCAAAGAAACCGAAAAGCAATCCGACATAACCATACTGCACAAAGCGACGACCCGATTTAGTAGCTGTTTCCCAATAATTGCGTTCGGCATCAATATCAATGCAGGGTGATTGGCAACCCACACAGGCACTTTTTTCGTTGCCGTCCTTATCTACTGCGCGACACATAGATTGGGTCACGGTTTGGCGTTGTCCCTGGTGCGCTTCGGTGCCCAGCAATCCGCGCGGACCGTTGAAGACCATTTGCACGGGAGCCATTGGACAAAAATACTGGCACCAGCTTTTGCCTTCGTACAGAAAACCGATCGCGATCGCGAGAGTGATCGTCGCCAACAAAAAGATCCCCAGGGCGATCGCATCCGAGTTCAGAATCAACAATCGAGCCGCTAAGCCCAGAGTCAGCAAACCAAATTGCACATACAAGTGGTATTTTCCCAGCCAGGAATCTTTGCGAATTTTGAAGAGTTCGTATCGGGTTGCGCCCCCACTGCGCGACTCCACTTTGCGTTTGCGTTGAATGCCCAACGCTCGTGGAATTTGGGACAGAAAAGACAACGGACAAATTCGCCGCCAGGTTTCATGCCCAAACACCAACAAAATTAGGATGGAGGACGGCACCACCAGAGACCAGAAGATGAACTGGGCGATCGTGCCGGGTTGTTGCCGCAAACACTGCCCCTGCACTTCCACACATTGTTCAGCATCAAACCGAAACAAACTGACTCCCGCATCTGAACTCACCAGGTAAGGAGCCAGGGGATCCCAGAATAAAGACCCAATCATGATCAACCACCCCACTGTTAGCACCCACCGAACCGTGTGCATCCACCGTTCGGACAGAGGGGACTTGCTTACTCCTAACATGCAACAGGCTCCAGGGTTGTAATGAATGGATTGAAAACAGGAAACACACGCTAGGGGTATCAATCCGCTAGATCCACACATTCAACCAAACGATACTGAAGCCGGAGAAAATTAAATATCTTAATGAATTTCCTGCAAAGACAAGCCATTTTCTTATGTTTTTTCAGTAAATTGCTTGACAATCAAAAATTTTTGTCAACTCTCCGGATAAGGAAACCACTCTCATGAAAACAGTAGCGTCAGGTGCTAAAACGGAGAAATTTAATGAGTCTGGTATCCCCCAGTTCTAGCAGGCGTTCTCATAACCTGCTGATCCGTCCAATCCTCAAGCCCATCCTGCGGTTTATCGTTCAGTTACTCAATCGCCGGACCATTCTCCTCTTAGCCGTTCTTTTCGTCGCAGGGTTAGCCGGGGCGTTATACAATATGTCCCGCCTCTCCTCTGATTTAATTCAGTCTCAAGCAATTCAAAGCTCCGCCCTATACGCCCAGGCGATTAAAGAAGCCCGCACCCTTTACAGTGGCAATGCGGTCACTCGTGCCAAAACGATCGCCGGAATTAGTGTCACCCATGATTACCTATCCACTCCGGGCGCAATTCCTCTACCTGCGACTTACTTAATCGAGTTGAGCAAATCGATCAGTCAACAAAATCCTGGAATGTCTGTGCGGCTGTTTAGTGACCTGCCCTTTCCCTGGCGCAAAGAGGAGGGTGGAGCCAGAGATGATTTTGAGCAAGCAGCCCTGGCTTATTTGCGACAGCATCCCAAGGATCATTTTGTGCGAGTGGAAGATTTTCAAGGTCGTCCGGCGTTGCGCTATGCCGAAGCAGATGTGATGAAACCCAGTTGTGTGCAGTGTCACAACACCCATCCCGACAGCCCCAAGAAGGATTGGAAGGTGGGGGATGTGCGAGGCGTGCTGGAGATTACCCGTCCCCTCGATAGCTTTATTGCTCAAACCCGGAGCGGATTGCAAGGCACTTTTTTCATGCTGGCAGGGTTATTGATGCTGGCATTGTTGGGCATCGCGCTGGTGATTAATCGGCTGCGGCAAACCTCCAAAGATTTAGAACTGCGGGTGATTGAACGAACGGCGCAATTGAGTCAGGCAAATGAGCAGCTAACCGTTGAGCAGGAAAAGTCTGAGCAGTTGTTGCTGAATATTTTGCCAGAGCCGATCGCGGAACAATTGAAGGAAGGACAAAGCAGCATTGCGGAAGGATTCTCGGAAGCGACGGTCTTATTTGCTGATCTGGTGAACTTCACGAAGTTGGCAGAAAAAATTCCCCCCAACCAACTGATTGCATTGCTGAATGAAGTGTTTTCCCGTTTCGATCGCCTGACTGAAAAGCATGGATTGGAGAAAATCAAAACGATCGGGGATGCCTACATGGTGGTGGGCGGATTGCCTATGCCCAGAGCCGACCATGCGGAAGCGATCGCTGAAATGGCGCTGGATATGTTGGGCGAAATCACCATGTTTAGTCTAGAACGGGGGCACGACTGCGACATTCGCATTGGCATCAATTCGGGTCCCGTCATTGCTGGCGTGATTGGCACCAAAAAATTCATCTATGACCTCTGGGGCGACACGGTGAACGTTGCCAGCCGGATGGAATCCCACGGTTTACCGGGAGAAATTCAAGTCACCGCTTCCACCTACGAATGCCTCAAACATCGTTACATCTTTCAGGCGCGAGGAACCATTCATGTCAAAGGCAAAGGAGAAATGAAAGCCTATCTTCTGACGGGGCGTAAAGAAGCGAAACAATCCAATCGTCAGCCGTTGGGAGTTTGATTGTAGCTACACCGTCCGATCGCGCTTTATTCCTGTAGGGTATAGAGAACGAATGAATCTCAGCGTTCTTCTGGCATGGGATATGCAGAACACTCGACTCAATACTTTGTTTGACAATACGGCAAATCGCCTGGGTGGGTGGCTCAGAAATCCCTGGCGGCGGATGTCTGTGTTGATTATTAGTGTCTTGCTGGGAAACTTCTTTGGCACTGCCATTTCTACCGTTTCAGGACAACAAGCCGATCTGGACATTTTAGTGTCTGCGATTCTGGCAGCTTTGACTGAACTGGTCAGCCGCATCACCTATGGTAGTAGCCCCGAAACCCGGCGATCGCTCCCCATCCAAATGCTAAATGCCCTCAAAATTGGACTCGTTTACAGTCTATTTGTAGAAGCGTTTAAACTGGGATCTTAAGAACAGGGGTTAGGGATTAGGGATTAGGGGGCAGGCAAGCTCAGAGCAACTCTTACATACCCAATTCCTCCACCCATCCCCCATCCCCCATCCCCCATCTCCTATCCATCCCTCCTATCCTATTCATGACTGATCTTCTTCAATCTCCCATCCAAACCACCGTTCAAGCCAAGCTTGCTGATCTGCGATCGCTCTTGGCAAACGACAATCTGGATGCCTATTTGATTCCCTCTGCGGATGAGCACCTGAATGAGTATTTGCCAGAAGCCAAGCAACGGCGCAAATGGATCAGTGGCTTCACGGGTTCCGCTGGAGACTTTTTGGTGGGGCGAGAAGCGAGTTGGTTATTTGTAGACTCTCGTTACTATGAGCAGGCGGGTTTAGAGACTGACGCAGCGGTGATCCAAGTTTCTAAAGTGGGGCTGGAAGGACACCAAACCTTGGAAGAAACGCTGGAAGAATTGGGACAAAAATCGAGCACAGCCGGAAAAGCCTTTCGCCTGGGATATGATCCCTTCACGGTGTCGGTGCAGCAATTTCGCACCTTGGAAAAACGTCTGGAGCCTTGGGGAGTGACCTTTGTAGCGGTTGCTGAAAATTTGGTCGATCGGGTGCGATCGCAACAACCCTGGTCTACTCTGGAAGCCGCCTCCGACTATGCTCTGTCGCCTGTATTTGCGGTGCCGGAGGCGTTGACGGGAGAATCGGTTACCGCCAAATTGCAGCGAGTTCAGGAGAAATTGCAGAAATCGAATGCGGACATTTTACCCATCACCAAGCTGGATCAAATTGCCTGGTTATTTAACCTGCGCGGTTGGGATGTGCCCTACAATCCGGTGTTTATTGCCTACGCGATCGTCACTCCGGATCAAACCTTTTTGTTTACTACCTTGAGTCGCGTTGAAACGAGCATCCAGCAAGCATTAGAACCGTTCGTCAAGCTTATGCCCTACAACCAATACTCGGACACTTTAACCTCCCTGCTTGCGCCGACCAGGCGAGTGTTGATTGACCCTAAACACACCACAATGGGAACGTATCAATTGGTCAAACCTTCAGGGCAGCAAGAAACTTGCAAAGTTTTGGAAATCGCCCATCCCGTCGAGGAGTTAAAGGCGCGGAAGAATGCGATCGAAATTGAGCAGATGCAATTAGCCAACCTCAAAGCCAGTCGTGCCAAAACTCGCACGATGAAATGGGTACAGGAGCAAGTTGCAGCCGGCATTGCTATCACCGAAGCCGATGTTGCCGCCACGATCGAAGGCTACTACCAGGAAGAAGCTCATTTTCAAGGGTTGAGCTTCAACACGATCGCAGGCAGTGGAGCCAATAGCTCGATCGTTCACTACGGTACCCCCAATCCCGCAGCCATCTTGCGAACTGGAGAACTACTCTTGCTCGACTCCGGTGCTCAGTTTGCCGGCGGCACCACGGACGATACCCGCACGATCGTGATCGGCGAACCCACCCCGGAACAAATCGATCGCTACACCGAAGTACTCAAGGCACACATCAATTGCGCCATGCAGCAGTTCCCTAAAGGCACAACCGGAGCACAACTGGACGGGATTACGCGATCGACCCTGTGGCACAGCAAACTCGATTTTGGACATGGCACAGGGCATGGCGTTGGCGCATTTCTCAACGTGCATGAAGGACCCAACGGCATCAGCAAGCGAGTGAATGAAGCCCTGGAACCAGGCATGATTACCAGTATTGAACCGGGATTCTACAAGCCGGGTTGGGGCGGGATTCGCATCGAAAATTTGTACGTCATCCAGGAAATACCCCAGGAGGAGACGGACAACGACGAAGACAAAACCCCCTGGTACGCTTTTGCATCTCTGACCTACATTCCCTTCGACAAACGGCTGATTGATGCCAATCAGTTAAATGCTCGGCAACGGGAATGGCTCGATCGCTACCACCAAACCATCCTGGATAAACTGTCTCCCGACCTCAGCCCAACGGAAGTGACCTGGCTGCAATCTGCCTGTAGCGTAGCAGGAATCGGTACGACGGAATTGCCTGCCTAAGCCTGCTTTGATGCCGGTTTGATTGGGAAAATTTTCCGTCCAGCAAGGCTCTGAAAATAGATGGAGCCGATGATGCCGAGAAACAAGATGTAGGCGATCGCCTGCACCTGATACAGTCGTTGGGTATAGCCGAATAGGGCGTTGAGAATTGCCCCTGGAAAGCGATCGTCGGGCAGCACTCTGGAGAAATCCCAAATTTTGGGTCCCAGAATGCAGGAGTGAATTTTGGTGAAATGCTCGTAGTAGACGCACAGGGATTCGGACGCTCGATTTTGGCTGGCTAAAGTTGCCATCACCGTATCAAGGTGCTCTAGAGTGAGCACGACTAACCCCGCTACCACCAGTAACAGCAAAACCCCCATCCACTTGAAAAACAGCCTCAAGTTCAACTTAATGCCCCACTTAAACAGCAGTACGCCGATCGCCGCTGCTACCCCCAGTCCTGCCAATGCTCCCAGAGTCGGAATCAAGCCCTGGTCGAATTTTGCCAGGATGAAGACCACCGTTTCAAAGCCTTCCCGCAGAACAGCGATAAAGACCAGCCAGAAGATGCCCCAAGCGGCTCCAGTTTTCAGCGCATCACTCACAGATCCTTCCACTTGCGCTTTCATGAACCGAGCCTGTTGAGTCATCCACAGCAACATCCAACTCAAGAGGACGATCGCGATCAGGCTGAAAATGGCTTCGAGCAAGGGTTCGGCGACAGGGCTGGCAGATCCCAGTAGGCGAATAATCCAGCCAAACAACAATCCGATGAGGGCACTGACTGCAATGCCAGCAACGACTCCACCGTAAACCCAGGGATTCAAGCGAGTTTGTTTAGCTCGTTGCAGACACGCCAGCACAATGCCCACCACTAGCGCCGCTTCAACCCCTTCGCGCAGGGTAATGACAAAGGTAGGGAGTAGGGAACTGAAATCCATAAATTTAATCTGGTTAGGAGGCAGCGGCGGTCAGCAATGGTTGACTGGTCATTTCAATGTTCTTGACTTTGGTTGCCACTTCATCCGGACTTAGTACCGGAGTTGCGGGAGGAATAGCTTGGGGCCAGGCTTTTCGCAAATCGGTAAAGGCAGTGTTGAGCGTTTCACTAACTTTGGCATCGGCTTGAGTCACTTGCGGTTCGATCTTTTGAAACAGAGTGTCTTGCGCGTAGGCAACAAAGCCGCGAGAATCTTGGTACTCAATCACTTCCCTAATTTTGTTGTTGGCGATCGCGGCAGTATATTCTGCTGTTGCCGTTTCCAGCATCCCGTTAATCACCTGCATGGTGAAATTGGGCGATGAGCGCTGATCTTCTGGTAAAGCCGCGATCGCGGTATCGATCGCCTTCATTGCGGTATCAAACTTGGGCTGAATTTGAGGATCGTTGGGCTTGGTTCTGACTAACGTTTGCACATCAATCAGCATTTGCTTAAATTCGGGCACATTACGCTCCTGAAACTGTTCTTCCAGATCCACATAAATCTCTTCCACCGGATGTCCCAAGTGAGGATCTGCTTGCTCAGGCTGCTTCAGGACTAACAATTCATTAGCCACCAACATATGCCCTTTCATCAATCCCAACTTGGTCATGTAGTCCACATCTTTCGCTACACCCGTCAGCACAATTTCTTCCACCGTAAGTTGGTTTTTGATCTGGTCAAATTGCGCCTGACTCACAACTTTTTTGCTCACCAAGTCGTCAATGCTGCCGTAGGGACGGCTTGCCTGAATTTTGTGAGACAGGGCTGGCACTCCCAACGCGGCTTCTAACTTGTCCAGTTCTGACAGAATCGCCGTGTTGATATTGATTTTGGGCTTGTTACTAGCTGACTGTTCGGCGTTGACTGCGGTTGAAGATTGGGGTGCGGTGGTTTGTTCGGGTGGGCTGTTACAGGCTTTGATGCTCACAATCAGCCCAGCGATCGCCGCCACCACCATCACAAACCGCAATATCCGCCACACAAATCCCATCATGACTGCTCCCTAAGACCTTGCTTAACCTGACTGACTCGAAGAATGTGCGTCATACCAACTTGATTTCGATCCGCTAAAGGTTTCGAGACGCATTTGAGAAAACCTGCAAACCATCCTGATACATTTGAGAATAGATGTCAATTGTTTTGCGAATTATTTTCAGTTATCTCGGCTCAACTGCGTTCAGGAATGACATTGAATAATCCCATGCACCCACTTTCCGCGATCGCGTCCTGGTGCGGATGGAACATATACTTGCCGGGATAGGGATAGGAAAACTCTAAAATGTGGCGTTCTGCCGTACCCATAGTGATCACGTCGCTCTCGTGGGTGGGTTTGAGGGTCATGCCAGTGGGGTAGACGCGAAAAAAATTGGCGTGTAGATGAAAGGTCAAAGCAGGGTCAAACTCCACCACGTTCAGCACATACAGCCGAATCAACTGATTTTGATAAATCGGAATGGGATGCTCCATGTAATAGTGGGGCAAGCCGTTAAAGGCGTAAAGCTCGTTGCGTTTGTCGTCATTGATGTCGTAGCCATTCATCACGAGCACCAGTTCGTCTGCGGGAGGTCGCCCCTGTTTTGGGTCAATGATAAACATCCCATGCAGCCCTTTGCTGATGTGGCGCGTCACGGGGGCAATGTGGCAATGGTAGAGATGCACGCCGTAAGGAATGGCATCAAACTCATAGATAAAGGCTTTGCCATTGCTAACTGGACGAATGCCATCCACACTGTCGGGGTGAATCCCGTGAAAGTGCATGGTGTGAGCGTGTCCACCTTTGTTGAGGAATAGCACCCGCACCCGCTCTCCCTCCCGCGCTCGGAGAGTGGGGCCAGGGACGCGACCGTTGTAGTCCCAGGCGATGAAAGAGGTGGCAGCGTTCAGTTGCAGCGGTGTACTCTCGGCAGTAATTTGGAATTCTCGAATGGTGCGTCCGTTTTCCTGCTTCACAGTGCCGTAGTCGAACTCCCGCACAACCTGCATGGGACTGATGCCGTTGCCGTAGGTTGGCAAGTTGTCAGGAAGCGGTGGGACACGAACGGATTTGGCGATCGCTTGTTGCCGCAGCCATTGCGATCCCCCTGCGACTCCCGCGATCGCCAGACCTCCAGCACCCAGGGTTAATAGCGATCGGCGGCTTAATTTCGATCGCTCAAAGCTATTATTTGGCATTCAAGCACTTGACTCTCATTCCAGCATAGCTAGTATGCCATTAGTACCTAACTATTGAAAGCTAGTGTCAAATAACTCGGTTCTCAGGCATTAATGATTTTTTTGAACGTGTCGAGCTTTTTCGCGTAAGGGGCGTAACGCCAGTTGAGATCGAGCCAGAACGGTTTTTTCAACACACTTTTTTGATGGGAAAAGGTCTCGAAGCTGGTTTTGCCGTGGTATGCCCCAATGCCGCTGTTACCCACACCGCCGAAGGGTAAGCCCCAGATGGCAACCTGCAAAAACACATCATTCAAGCACACGCCACCGGAAGAAGTTGCCGTAAGCACCCGATCTTGCAGTGTTTGATTGCGGGTGAAGAGATACAGTGCCAGGGGTTTTGGACGGGCATTGATTGCAGCGATCGCCTCCTCTATATCCCGATAAGTCAACACAGGCAAGATCGGACCAAAAATCTCTTCCTGCATGATGGGAGCATCCCAACTCACAGGATCAAGAATCGTTGGGGCGATGTAGCGGCTTTCTCGCTCGGTTTGTCCACCCACGACAATTTTTTCCCCGTCTAAAAGTTGGGTCAGGCGATCGAACTGGCGTTCATTCACAATCCGAGCCAGATCAGGACTTTGAGCTGGATCTTCTCCAAAAAATTCTTGAATCGCTTGCTGGATCGCCGTCAGCAAGGCGGGTTTGATCTCCTCCTGCACCAGCAAATAGTCCGGAGCGACACAGGTTTGCCCTGCATTCACAAACTTGCCCCACACAATCCGTTTTGCGGCAACCTCTATTTTGATGTCGCGATCGACGATACACGGACTTTTTCCACCCAACTCCAACGTGACGGGAGTGAGATGCTTGGCGGCTGCCTCCATCACCACTTGACCCACACGAGTTCCGCCCGTGAAAAAGATATGGTCAAACTTTTGAGCCAGGAGCGCCTGAGAAGTTTCAACGCCGCCTTCCAGAACAGCTACAAACTCTGGAGGAAAGGTCTCGCTAATTAACTGAGCGACCACTCGTGAGGTGGCTGGAGCCAGTTCCGAAGGTTTGAGGATGGCGCAATTTCCCGCCGCGATCGCCCCCATCAGAGGTGAAATCAAAAGCTGAAACGGATAGTTCCAGGGTCCAATAATCAGCACAACGCCTAAAGGTTCCGGTTGCACCCAGGCAGTTCCGGGCAATTGGGGTAATGGAACGTCTACTTTGCGTGGCTTCGCCCAGGACTTGAGATGCTTGAGCACATAGTTCAACTCTGCCAGCGCCCCAATTTCAAAGTAGCCTTCAAACTCCGGTCGTCCCAAGTCCGCTTTGGCAGCTTCCACAATGTCAGCCTGTTTCGCCAAAATTGCTGCTTTGAGCCGATTCAGTTGTTCCAGGCGAAATTCAATGGGTTTGGTGGCTCCGGTGGCAAAAAATGTTCGCTGCGCCGTTAGAATCTCAACTATTGAATCAGTTGTGGCTAGTGCAGTCATGGCTTTGTTGGGGATGAAACCTTTCGATCATTCTAAGGTAAGGCTCAATGGCATGAGTGATTTTTCCGAAGCGAGATCAATAAAATCGGGCATTAGCCCAGGAGTTTAGGCGATTTCTACAGAAGAAAATACCGTATCTTTGCCGCAAGCCCGTCCGTAAGTGAACTGCGGACTAACAAGGGACGTCCATTCAAATGGACTACAACCCTTTCTCAGTCTGTTTCAGTAGACTTTCGCTCTCAGCCCGCACTTCAGTCGCGGGTGAGAAATGGGGAGAATCTTTCGCGGAAATTTCCTTAGTTACATAGAAGGACGCATTCAAATATTTTTACAGTTGGCTGAAACCTTACCATAAAATGGTTGGCTAAACATCTTAGGCAAGAATCATGGAACCGCGGAGTGAAAAGATTGCTAGTACTGCCGATGAAGTTCGATTTCGACATCAGAATAACCGAGTAGCTTGGAACGAGGCAGCACAGAGCTACACAAAAGAAAACGAGGAGCGGGTTCGACGACTGAGGGCTGGACAGAGTGGTGTGCATCCGGTTGAGCGCAGAAATTTAGAAAGGTTTGGAGTGTTGAGCCAATGGTGTAACCGTGCCATTCATCTTCAATGTGCTAGTGGCTACGATACACTCTCACTAATTCTTGAGGGTGCTAGAGAAGTAGTTGGGGTAGATATCAGCGAGATTCACATTAATAATGCCAAATGGACGACAGAGCAGCTTCATATGCCTGCACAATGGTTTTGCTGTGATGTTTTAGACACTCCAGTTGAACTTAACGAAACAGCAAATCTTGTTTACACGGGACAAGGTGCAATCTGCTGGATACACGACATTGATGCCTGGGCGAATGTTGTCGCGAGACTTCTACGGAAGGGAGGTGTATTGAGCTTACTGGAAGATCATCCAGCTTCATGGCTATTTTCTCAGGAAAGTAAGAGGCTGGAAGCCTCTAGGCTAAACTATTTTGCTCACGCTGAAGCAAATCAGGGTTGGACGGACGAGTACATTGGAGATCTTGGGAAACCCGTGATTGAGCACGCTATCAAGTATGAGAGACTCTGGACGATCGCAGATGTTTTCCAAGCACTTGTGAAAGCTGGGCTGGTGGTAGAGTATCTCGGCGAACATCCTGACGAATACTGGTCTGCATTTCCTAACCTCAACGATCAGGACAAGTCCAAAATTCCAATGACTTACAGCATAGTTGCCAGGAAGCCAGCGTGATGTCGTGCTTAAAAGCACACCAACAACTCTGTATAACAATCCCGTTGTACGCCGACCGTACAAAGTTTTTTGTTGAGTGCGAGAGGTTGCTAGCAGCAGGTGAACGGGGTCTTTCAAGGTTAGCTATTACGCGAGGTGCGAGGTGTAAGTTCGGTGAAGTTTGAGCGATCATTGAGAAAGATGTTTACCCGCAGATTGAATTGACTTTAACCATTGTGGTAATTGGTGGGGGTGCGGCTGGTTTTTTTGGTGCGATCGCCAGCGCCGAAGCCCATCCTCAAGCCCGCGTGCTGTTACTGGAAGCCGCGCGGCAACCGCTGGCAAAAGTGCGAATTTCGGGCGGGGGACGGTGTAATGTCACCCAGGCGTGTTTTGATCCGGCGCTCCTGGTGCAAAATTATCCCAGAGGCGGAAAAGCTTTGCGAGGGGCGTTTTCCCGGTTTCAGGCAAAAGATACGGTGGCATGGTTTCGGGCGCATGGGGTGGAGTTGAAAACAGAACCGGATGGGCGGATGTTTCCGGTTACAGACGATTCAGCCACGATCGTCCAGTGCTTGATGCAGTCGGCATCCGAAGCTGGGGTGCAAGTTCGGACAGGCGGTTTAGTGCAAACCATTGCCAAACAAGCATCTCGGTTTGTGATTCAACTCAAATCTGGACAGGAGATCCGCTGCGATCGCGTGCTTCTCGCAACGGGCAGCAGTCCCCGGGGGTACGCGATCGCCCAAGCCTTGGGGCATCACCTGACCCCACCCGTTCCTTCCCTGTTTACCTTCAATGTGCCAGATTCACGGCTAGCAGGACTCGCAGGGGTAGCAGTCAACTCCGTGCATCTGCGGCTGCAAGGGGGAGAAAAAGCAGCCTTTGAGCAAACGGGTCCGCTCCTGATCACCCACTGGGGAGTCAGTGGTCCGGCAGTGCTAAAACTTTCTGCTTGGGGCGCGAGGGCGTTGCATGAACAGCGTTACCAGGCAACTTTACGGGTAAATTGGGTGCCCCAGTCCAACCCGGAAGCGCTACGACAACAATTGCAAGCCGTACGATCGCAACTGTCGCGCAAAACGATTGTTGCCAACTGCCCTGTGATGATTCCCCGTCGCCTTTGGGAAAAACTCACTGCCCATGTGGGGGTTCAGGAGGGCGATCGGTGGGCAGAAATCTCCAATAAAACTCTGAATTTACTGATTCAAGAACTGACTCAAGGACAGTATCAGATCACTGGCAAGGGCGTTTTCAAAGAGGAGTTTGTGACCTGTGGTGGAGTTGAACTGAAAGAAATTGACTTCAAGACCATGCAAAGTAAGGTGTGTCCAGGTCTCTACCTGGCAGGTGAGATCCTGGACATTGATGGAATTACAGGAGGCTTCAACTTCCAAAGCGCCTGGACAACGGGCTGGTTGGCAGGACGGGCAATGGCAGTCGAAGGATAGCGATTACTTGTAAATCACCCGTGCATCAAAGCCGCTTGCCCGTAAGAGCGAAGCCATCGACTGCGCCCCATCGTGGGTGGCAAACCCACCCGCATTCACAAAGGCTCCTTCTCTGGCGCGATCGAGGCGGGCGTTGGGCACAATTTGCCGCACTTGAGCCAGGGTGGATGCACCCCCCGGAACCGCCGCCACGTAAGGTCCTGCGGCGACACTCACATTGATTGGGAGAGGGCGCACACTAATCGGGCGATCGATGATAACCCCCGAATCGCCACCACAGGCGGAAATTTCCCGCAGACAGCCGTCCCCAGTGGAAATACCAATAAACCTGCCATCAACATAGTCTGTCGCTACCCAGCCGCCACTCGAAACTCGCTGCCAGCGATACCCATCCGCAAACACGGGGGAACCGATGAGGGTCAGGGAGTTTCCATCCTCAGCCCCACCAATGATTGAAAAGCTGAGTCCTGGACCGGAGCGCACGTTTAGACCGATGCCGCTGTTGGTAGAAACGACACCAGAGCCGACGGTGGTGCTGATAGGACGCTCGAAATACGTCACCTGGGCAGAAGACCGTTCCGCAGCGATGCCGATGCCGATCGCTGCCATAGCTAGACTCAAGAAATACGGAAAGCTCATTCCCGGCATCTTCGCGATCCACGATTTGATTGCAGGAAATTGACCTGGAAAGGGGGGGACTTTGGGCGCGGCAGAAAGTTGCACCAAACTGGAAGTTTTCATATTTAATAGTTCAGGTAAACAACAGAAGAAGCTGCAATCCTGTTCGGCGAAGACTAGGAGAAGAAGCTGCTCTTTAAATTATCAAAACTCACCATGATGTGGCTACAGTAGTGAAATGATTTATCTCGGCAACAAAACTTAATAACTATGGCTAAATCAGCACTTTGGGGGGATTTAAGTCCTTTTTGGGATCTGCTTTCTCCAATTTTGCTGACATCAAATTTTTGTGTGGAGGCGTGATTTGCGGCTGCTTACATCTTTGTGTCGCGATTTACATTAATGGCTGAGATTCTGCCTGAATTCCTAATATCTGATTTAGCAAGCTCCGTTGAAATCTCCTATCAGCATTCCAATGGTGCTTTATTTTGTGGAAATTCACTCACCTGGCTCAAGTCTCTCCCCAGTGCCTCGATCGATTTGGTCGTTGCTGATCCACCCTACAATCTGGGCAAGGCAGAGTGGGATACATTTGAATCTCAAGAGCTTTATATCGAATGGTCGATGGGCTGGATTCGAGAAATTGCCCGGATTCTAAAACCATCCGGTTCTTTCTACGTGATGGGTTTTTCAGAGATCCTTGCGGATTTGAAACGACCTGCCAGCAGGCTTTTTGGCAGTTGCCGTTGGCTGATTTGGCACTACAAAAACAAGGCAAACTTAGGGCAGGATTGGGGACGCTCCCACGAAAGCATTTTGCTATTTCGCAAGGCAGAAGCCCCCCCAATCAACATTGATAATATCCGCATTCCCTACGGAAATCATACGTTGAAATATCCCAACCATCCTCAGGCAGTAACCAGTCAATATGGCAAAGGTCAGGAGTGCGATCGCCACCAAAATTGGTTGCCCAATCCCCAGGGTGCCAAGCCAAAAGACGTGATCGAAATTCCCACAACTTGCAACGGAATGCGAGAAAAAACACTCCACCCGACGCAGAAGCCAGAAGAATTGATCCGCAAATTTGTGCTGGCATCTTCCAACCGGGGGGACACCGTTCTAGATCCGTTTTCTGGTTCAGGAACAACGCTGGTTGTTGCCGAACAACTGGGTCGCCGCTGGCTGGGTTGCGACATCAATCCGGAGTACAACAGTTGGGCAATGCAACGGCTTGAAACTAGCGAACATCTCACGGATCAAGAGTGGTTTTGGCGCGATCGTAAAGCTGAAGAACGACGACGACGAATTCGCTAATTATTAAATTTGGTCATTGGTCATTGGTCATTGGTTGTTAGCACTGTAGGACAAATAACAAACGATGAATGACAAGGAGATTTCCGAAAAAATTTCTCCCCATTGCCCACCCACGACCGAAGTGCAGCGATGACAAAGGATGAAGGACAAATGACAAATGACTACTTTTGACTCGACTAAATCCCTCGTCCTATTTTTAGAATTTTGTTGGCGATCGCGTCTGGTACGGGCATAACCGATAACCGATTGCCTTGCCGCACGACCCATAAATCATCGGGTGAAAAGGTTTGGCGCAAGGTTTCTAAGGAAATGAGTTGCGGGAACGTCTCTACATATTCCACCGTCACCGTATGCCAGCGGGGATTCGCCTGGGTGGATTTGGTATCGTAATATTTGCTGTTGGCATCAAATTGAGTGGGATCCACCACGTTGGGTTGGGCAACTCTCATCAGTCCTGCAATGCCTGGAGGAGCGGTGTTGGAGTGGTAGAAGAAGCCAATGTCCCCCGGTTGCATGGATTTAAGATAATTCCGCGCCTGATAATTGCGAACACCATCCCAAAGAGTCTCGCGATCGCGCTGCAAATCCGCAATGCTATACACATCGGGTTCAGATTTCATCAGCCAATAATTCATAGGGTTAAGTTGGGGAATAGAGAATTAGGGAATAGGGTACAAGAAAGTAGGATAGCAAGGCAGAAGAGTGGAGCATTGCCTTTTCCCTTCTCGCCTCTATTCAGGCTTTTCATTTGATGTTGGAATAGGAGTATGGGGTTAACGCGGCGGCATTTTTTGCAACGGGCAGGAGTCGCACTGGCAGCGTGGGGGGTCAGTGAGGTGGGGCTATGGTCACTGCGCGATCGCTATCAACAAGTACTGGCTGCTCCCACATCGCGCAAGTTGGCATTGTTAATTGGCATCAATCAATATCCCTTCAGTTCCAGCTTGGAAGGCTGCGGGACAGACGTAGAACTTCAGCGTGAATTGTTGGTGCATCGATTTGGCTTCCACCCCTCGGATGTGCTGGTGTTAACCGATGGACAAGCGACCCGTGATGCCATTGAAACCGCATTTACAGAACATTTAATTCAACCAGCCCAAGCTGGGGATGTGGTGGTGGTTCATTTTAGTGGCTTCGGCAGTACGTTAGCTGGAGATGAAGCAAACTCGGCTCGCAACAGTTTAGTGATGGCAGATGCCATGCCATCCGGTGACACACCCATCGTGAATGATTTGCTGCTGGAAACCCTGGGGTTATTGCTGCGATCGCTGAAAACGGACAAAGTAACGACGGTGCTGGACACCAGCTATGTTTATCCCGGTCAGCCGTTGCAGGGCAATTTAAGGATTCGTTCCTACCCCAATCCGTCGATGGCACAACCGTCCGAAGCAGAACTGGCATTGCAAGAGCGGTTGCTCAGTCAGCTCCGCATCAGCCGCGATCGCCTCGCTCCTGCCTTCCCCGATCAGTTACCAGGCTTGGTGCTGGCGGCAACTGCCCTGGATCAAGTGGCAACAGAAGTCCGCTGGAATCGATTTAGTGCCGGACTGTTTACCAGCGCCTTAACCCAGTCACTCTGGCAAGCCACCCCAGCCACCACGATTTACACCAGCATTCGTCAAGCGATTCAACAGGTCGAACTCTTTGCTGGGCAGCAACAACCCCAATTAACTGGACAACGTGCGCCAAACAAGCAAGACACCAAACTGGCTCCCTATTTTCTCGCGCCTGCGACTCCGGGAATGGATGGCGCGATCGTGGCTCTGGATGACGGCAATAACCAGGCGCAACTGTGGCTAGGTGGGCTTTCTGCCTCTTTGTTGGAGCAGTATGGTGTTAACTCGTTGTTTACGGTTCTGGAGGCAAGTTCTCAGAATGCCGCATCCCCACCGTTGCTGCAAATCACGGCGCGAGAGGGCTTTTTAGCCCGGTCAAAAGTCCTGGCTGGAGCAGAAGCTGTTGTTATCAATCCAGATTTGCAAATTGGACAGCAGGTGCGGGAGGCGGTACGAGTGTTGCCGCGAAATGTGGGGCTGACCGTGGCGTTGGATGGCAGTTTGGAACGGATTGAACGAGTGGATGCCATTAGTGCGCTGACTGCTGTTCCCCATGTCTCATCGGCGATCGCGGGAGAGCAATCGGCTGACTATCTCTTCAGCAAAATTCAATCTGCTCCAACGCAACTGGCGACCTCATCCACCAACGTTTTATCTGGCATTGCCGCAACTCCTTCCTCTATTAGTTATGGGTTGTTTTCTCCTGGTCGAGATGTAATTTTGAGTACCACTGGCGAAGGCGGAGAAGCGGTCAAAGTGGCGGTGCGGCGGTTAGTTCCCAAGTTGCAAACTTTACTGGCAACCAAACTGCTGCATCTCACCGTGAATCAGCAAACGTCTCAACTAGCGATCGCGGCTCAACTGGAACAGGTCGCGCCGAAAGAACAAGTTTTGGTGCAGCAAGCAACTAACCGAACCGCCCCCGCGTTTCCCAACCCAACCAAAGTTGCAGCGACGCAATTGCCACCTGCCCAACTGGCAGATGCGATTAAACTTCCCGTGGGTAGCCGCATTCGCTATCGGGTGAAAAATTTGGGGACAGATCCGGTTTATTCCCTGGCGATCGCCCTCGACAGTGCCAGTAATTTGCTCTGGTTGCAGCTTCCCACCCCGGAACAGGATGAGACGTTGCCAGGAAATACGGAAGCTGTTTCGCCCGCGATCGCCCCCAATGGCTCTGTCCTTTTGCCCAGTGCCGCATCAGGCACCGATTGGCAAGTTCAAGGAGTTGCGGGTTTAGCAGAAACCTTTTTAATTCTGAGCCGCGTTCCGTTTAACCAAACGCTGACATTACTGGCGAATCAGCAAAAACAGGGCAATAGCGCGATCGTCGGTGCCGCTGTAACCAATCCCGTCGATGTGGCGCAATCCATTCTGCAAGATCTCCACCAAACCACCGCATTAACCGCCACCCTCAACTTGCCCGACGCTTACAGTCTCGATGTGAACACCTGGGCAACCTTCCGCTTCACCTATCAAATCGTTTAAGAGAACGCTCCCAATCAGTGGCGGCAATTAACCTCGAACTCAACACCAATAGATCGCAAAGTCAGTACTCTACCCCTTGCTTAAAAAAATTTCGATCTACTGATCTTGGGTAAAATCAGTGAAACGATCGCGTTTATTACAGGAAACCATGCAGGTATTTGTATTGCTGTTTAACGTGGGAACCGACAACGAAGGGCTACACTCCCTGCGAATTGGGGAGCATGACGTGGTGCTGATGTTTGAAGATGAAGACGATGCCACGCGCTACGCCTTACTTCTGGAAGCTCAAGATTTTGCCACCCCTTCAGTAGAGGCGATCGAGCAAGCAGAAATCGAAGAATTTTGTCAGGGGTCAGGCTATTTAGCACAATTGGTTCCCGCCGGCTTTGTGCCCCAGTCGGAAGCGGAACGCCTGCTGATGGCACCCCCCGAACACAGCGTCGAAGAAACAGACTGGCAAGTGGATGGGAGCAAAGCGGATGACGTAGAACCCGACTCCGAGAGCACGATCGCCCAAGATGACCTGGAGCGGATTCGTCGCCAACTGGAAGGATTGTTGTAATGTCACTCAACGAACGGGGACACTTAGAACGGGGACACTTACTCACCGAGCAAGCCAATCCGAATAGCCACAATCTAGACCAACTCACGCCCCTGGAATTGGTGGACTTGTTTAACCAGGAAGATGCCAAAGCGATCGCGGCGATTGCCCAGGCACGAGCAGCCTTAGCGGAAGCGATTACCCTCACAGCCAAAGCACTGCGCCAGGGTGGACGATTATTTTATATCGGCGCAGGCACCAGCGGACGCTTAGGCGTGTTGGATGCGGCGGAATGTCCCCCCACCTTTTGCACGCCACCTGAAATGGTGCAGGGCATTATTGCCGGGGGCGCGGGGGCACTGGTTCGCAGTTCAGAAGGGTTAGAAGATCGGGCTGACGATGGAGCCAGCGCGATCGCTCAACATCACATTAGCGATCGGGATGTGGTGGTGGGAATTACGGCAGGCGGCACGACACCTTATGTTCAGGGAGCTTTGCACGCGGCTCGACAACGCGGTGCCACCACGATTTTTATTGCCTGTGTTCCTGCTGAGCAAGTCAGTGTGCCCGTTGATGTGGATATTCGCTTGCTGGTTGGTCCTGAAATCCTGGCAGGCTCCACTCGCCTCAAAGCCGGAACCGTCACTAAACTCGCGTTGAATATTATTTCCACTGGGACAATGGTGCAACTGGGAAAAGTTTACGGCAATCGCATGGTGGATGTTGCCGTCACCAATTCCAAACTCCACGATCGCGCCCTCCGCATCCTGTGTGACCTGACGGACCTTAGCCGCGAAGAAGCTGCAAGTCTACTAGAAAACAGCGATCGCAACGTCAAACTCGCTCTCACCATGCACTGGACAGGCTTGGACAAGGCAGAAAGCCAGCGATTGCTAGAAGCAAATCAAGGCAACTTAAGAAAAGCGATCGCTGCCCAACAAAAGTAGCAGCCGTCCTCCACATCGGGGGGGGTGGAGGGATCCCCCAAGCGCAAAGCTTAGGTTCCAAGGAAGCCTTGAGCAATCGCAGGACTGGCGTATGCAGAATAGCTTATGGTAGGTTAGCTTAACCACCCAACAACACCAGGGTTGCGTTGACAACCAGTTGAGTTGCCTGAGTCAAAAACGTCAGATCGATCGTGTCAAGGGTATCTGATGGCTGATGATAATTCGGATTGCGGAAGTTCGCAGTATCACTGACCATGACGGCACCAATATTTCTTGCCCAAAAAGGCGCGTGGTCGCTGCGAAGCACATCCGGCGTGAGCACTCCCTTAAACGGAATAGGAATGGTGACGATCGGGGGTAAGTTCTCCGTTCGAGCCAGTTGAAAAGCTTGCAATAAATAATTGTGTTCCTGATCGCCCACAATCCCCAGAAAATCCCCGCGATCGCTGGGGGGTTGAATGGGTAAACCTTCTGGGTAGGTTTGGCAACCAGGAGTACGGCAAGTGTAGCCCAGCATTTCCAGGTTGATCACGCCGATCAGGTGCTTAAGATTGGCAGGTTTCGCCGTGAATGCCAAACTTCCCAACAATCCCTGTTCTTCCCGATCAAACAGGGCGATCGCGAGGTCATAGTTTGATGTCCTCGTTCTCAGCAACCGAGAGACTTCTAAGGCAACTGCAACCCCGGTCGCGTTGTCATCCACCCCCGGCGATCCTGCTACGGTATCAAAGTGGGCAACCACTAACACGGTTCCATTTGCCACTGGTTTACCTGGTGGGCGAGCAACCACATTCGCCCCAGATTGAAAAGCCTCGACTGTCACCGCCCAACCATTATCTTTCAAGGTGTTGGCGAGGTAGGTACGGGTACGATCGCGATCCGCTTTGGTATAACGTTCACCTGCCAGGGCTTGCAAGTGCGCGACTAATTGTTCCTGGTTCACGGTTGGAGGATTGCTGGGTGCGACAAGTTGAGGCGTTTGAACCACCGGAACACTGGCTTGAGGCTGAGGAGATTGGCTAGACGACGATCGCGGGTTTGTTCCCCCATCCTGAAACAACGAGCATCCCATCAGCACGACCACCAGAACGATCGCCCACCACCCTTTCGTCATAAACTCCGCCACCTAATAGTTTTTAATAATTAGTTCGCGCCCTTCAGCAGCAAATTCCTGTTTGTAGTTATTCATGCCATACTGAACTGTCCATTCAATAATTTCAGCAAAACTAAACAATTCTCTAATCTTTGGAGAATCATCATAAGTCATCATCCATTTATGCTTGCATTTCCGCATATTTGTAGCAAATCGTTCGTGGTCAAAGGCTGTATGTAAAGCCCCTCGCACTCCGTAAAGCCGTGATTTTGCTGCACTAAAATACGGAGGATCTAAAAAAATAAAAACGTTGTCTCCATTATAAAACAATGATTTTTCATAATCATCATTCGTTATTTCTGCTGATGCCAGTAATGGAGAAATTTGTTTAAGTCTGTTGATTGAGGAATCTGTAAATCTCCGCTCAAATGCTTGTTGTGAGTAGCCACCTGAGTCAACTGTTCCAGAAAATGTGATCCGATTCAATACAAAGAATCTTACGGCTCGATCAAAATCTTCAAGCTTTAGATCAGCCTGTGTAAAGTAGCAGAATAGCTCTTTCCCATCTACATACTTTTGTTTAATTTCTACTACTCGCGATACTAATAAATCAATTTCATCTTTGGCATATCTCCAGAAACAACACAAATCATAGTTCAGGTCATTAATCCAATAAGACTTTACCGAATTGCCAAACAACTGCTTAACTGCAAAAAAGACTGAACCTCCGCCCACAAAAGGTTCTCGATATTCCCTAATGTTCAAGGGAATATGTGGAAGTATTTGGCTGAGGGCTTTAGACTTGCCACCGGGATAGCGAAGTGGACTCTTAACTTTATACATTGCAGTTATCTATTGGTTCCAATTTCAATTTCAATATTTTTGTTTGTTTGTACTTCGAGCAAAAGCTTTTTAATGATCTCTTGCTCTTTTTGGCGCAGCACACCAGAGTTTGCCAGAAGAAATTCCTCTAACACTGAAGTTGAGCATGGTAAAGCGACTTTGCCGATGATTCCCTTGCCTGTAAGTTTAAGTTTTGAAGAAAAAAGAACAGGTTGATTATTTAGCTGCAAAGAATCAATATTTGAGTACAAGATTAACTTAAATAAACCGTCTTGGATATCGCTTAACTCTGGCAATGGTCTTCTGGTAGTATTCTTAGATTCTTGAATAACATAACGATCTGCTATGTGTAAAATTTCGTCTGGAGTTAAATAGTAGACTCCTCCCAAGTAGTTCTCAATGCAGAAAATTGCCTTCATTCCATCAATTAAATACTCTAATTCATGAAATGTCCTAGCTTCTCGCTGACTTGCATTTTGAGAGCCTTTGAGAGAAAGATTTTTAAATTCCTCAAAATCCTCAATGATTGCTTGAAGATATTTTTCCATGCCTATTTGAGCAATAGTCCGGACTGAATTTTGACGAGAAAGCTACCCATCGACTAAGGTGCAATTATCAACAAACACACCGGATGGGTAGCCCAATGGAAGCTATTGTACAAAGCCTACTGAGCGAAGTGGGCAATTTCGCAAACCGC
>JANRIN010000319.1:0-23637 GCA_033764965.1 Leptolyngbyaceae cyanobacterium bins.302
ACAACCAAAGTTGTCCCTGCGGTGAAACTAGGAATTCTAGAAATTGGCATATCTTGGTTGCAACTGTTGACGATTCGCTATGCCTTATAACTGTTACTCGTCAATGCTTTCAATGCTCCTATCCACCGGAACCAGTGCCCAACTAACCAACCTGTATTTTTTTGGATTTCGACTTGTTTTTCTTCTAGGGTTAACATCACAGGAATCCTCAACGACTACCACCCTCATTCTCGGTACTTTTTTCTTGAATGAGACGAATAGCCCACTTTTTTTAACACCAAGATTTAAAAATAGAAACTCGATCGGCAAGATTTAACCCCATTGAGGCAAAAGAGATTGGTTGTAATGAATTTTACTCTTTTGAGTGCTAAAACACAGCCTAAAGGACTGATACTTAGATTAGAAAATACCTATACAAAGACGCATCAAACGCTAAGGAAAAGCCAAGATGAAGCAATTATTAGTCGTGTTGGGAGTTGTGCTTGCACCGATGAGCGCGATCGCGGCAGAGTGGGAAAGTGTGACCCAAAATAGTGTGGGCGATCGCTTTCTGGTAGACAGCAGTTCTATTCAGCGCAATGCTGACACTGTTTTCTATTGGGAGTATCGAGAATTTTCTCAGGCAAACAATGCCTTTTTAGAAGAACCCGTCAATCAGCCTGTGCATGGAGTCGTGCTCAACTGGTCTGCCAACTGCACCAGCAAAACCCAGCGATTGCGACAAGTCACGGCATACGACAAAGAACGAAAAGTCATCAAACGGTTTAGCTATGGCGAAAATGGCACCTTGCAACAGCCAAAATCGGGGAGCAGCACAAGTAAAGTGCTCACCTATGTGTGCGATCGCAAAGAAGGATGAAATAATGAATCCTTAAACGCTCTACGTTTTTAATTTCATGAGTGATATTAACGTTCAGTTACGTGAGTGGATTACGGAAGCCTGCCGTCACCCCCCCGGCAGCCCCGCGCGGCAACGTCATTTAACCAGGGTGATTCGGATCGTTTCAGATAAGCTGTGGCGAGAAAGTGTGGCGTACTACCAGGATGCCCTCCAGCAAACCTGGGTATATTTTTGTAAAAACATTTGTGGCGGCTATGATCCCGATTTGGGCAGTGTTTCCACCTGGCTCAACGCCTATCTGAAGCGGCGCTTGCAAGATTTTTACATTGATAGCCAAAAGCGGCGTGCTCATGAAATCTCCGCCTGGCAAGACAAGGATGGCGATGTGGTTGATGTCACGGAAGGACTCGCTGACGATCGAGGCGACATCGAACCCATCTGGGAAAAGGTGAAAGCCTGGGCAGAGGCAGATGCAACGGGTGAACTGCGTCAACTTCACATTGAAGGCTATCCCCAGGTTACGTGCCAGGTGTTGATTCTGCGGCGGTTGCTTTCAGAAACCAGTTGGAAAGCGTTATCAGCGGAATATGGTGTGTCTATTCCGACCCTCAGTAGCTTCTACCGACGGCAATGTATGCCCCGTTTGCGTAAATTTGGTGAATCTGAGGGATATGTCAATAGCTAATGAGGATTCATCACTATGTCGAACGGTATCTATGAGTTTGCGTTGACCTTGCCCATCACTCAAGGGGCACGGCGTACCGCGCTGGAGTTTGCCCAACAGCAACCCACCCCAGCCAAGGCGGATCAAGTCCGCTTAAACACCCTGGCAATTCTGGTGACTCAAAACTATTTGCAATTGATGGAAGTTCCCACCGATCTCTCTGTTGCAGATAGTTGGGATCCAGTCATGCGGGTTTGTCTGGATGTGGCAGATCTGGAGGTGCCAGGGGTTGGTCGGTTGGAATGTCGTCCGGCAATGCCAAATGTCGATCGCTGCGAAGTTCCGGCAGAAACCTGGGAAGATCGGGTAGGCTACGTTGTGGTGCAGGTCGATGAATTATCCGCAGAAGCTCAGATTTTAGGGTTTGTGCCTTCTGTCAACGAGGAAGAGTTGCTGCTGAACGAATTACGATCGCCGGAAGAACTGCTGGATCATCTGTATGAATTGCGCCAGGTTCAAGCGGCTTCCCAAGCAGGAACCCCTGTAGAATCTGCCCTGTTAGCTGCCGGACAAACCTTGACCAATTTAGGCAATTGGTTGAACACAGCTCTGCAAGAAGGACAGCAAGCGATCGCCGATGGTTGGCAAACTGTGGAACACGTATTCCGTTCTGCTGAACTCAGTCCTGCCTATGCTTTTCGTCGAGGTGGGGCGGCGGTGCGACGGGCAAAACGATTGAATTTGGGCGATGTGGCGATCGCAATGGTGATTGATCTGCGGTCTGCAACCGAAGCTCAAACGGAAATTCGCATCCAACTGCATCCGATCGAGCCGGAAACTTATTTACCAACGGGCTTAGAAATGGTTGTGACCGATGTTTCAGGAGAAGCCATCATTGCGGCTGAAGCAACGGGTAACGAAGATTTTTTGGAGTTGCAAATCGATGGCACTGATGGCGAAGAGTTTAGTGTTCGTGTCTGCTTAAACGCCAATCAAGATATCCAGTCGTTTGTGATTTAGCTGCAGGCTCATTGTCACGAATGGTTGTTGGTCATTAGTCATTGGTCAGTTGCCAGGGTGGGTTCGTTTCTCTTGTGGATTTCACTTCAGCTAGGGCGATCGCAATGGGAAAGTTAGTAGTCCTGAAAATCATCGAAGGGAATTTCGATCGCGGCTTCACCGTCATGCTGCAAATCGGGCAAGAGGGAGAGCGTCCCGTGGTTGAAGCGGTTGGCAAACTCCCCCCGCTGCCAGAAATGCCGCTTTATTACAGCCGTTGGCGAGATAGCTACTGGCGACTTGATTCCCGCTATCGCATTGCCGCCAAGCAGAACCAGAAAGCAAACGTGTCCCTGGTGGACGATTGCCTCAGTACCGCCCAAATTTTGAGAGTCCGCTTCAACACCTGGTTATTAGCAGAAGAGTTTCGTCCTTTGCGGGAGAAGTGGTTGGAGTATCTGTCACCGCAAGAAGAAATTCGGATCATTTTGCAAACAGAAGACAGCCAGTTGCGACAATTGCCGTGGAACCTGCTGGATTTTCTAGAGCGCTACCCCAAAGCTGAGTTTGCCCTGAGTGCGCTGAATACTGAAGCTCCACCCACCAAGCGATCGCCTGACAAAAAATACATCAGCATTTTGTCGATTATTGGCAACAGCGAAGGGATTGATACTCAGGCAGATCAGGCGCTGCTTGCCAGTTTGCCCAATGCCAAGGTGATGACGTTGGTGGAACCCGATCGCAAACAGTTGAACGATGAACTCTGGCGCGAACCCTGGGACATTCTCTTCTTTGCCGGACACAGTTCCAGCCACACCAATCGCGACAGCGGCAAAATCTTTTTGAACAAATCCGATAGTCTGTCCATTAGCGAATTGAAATATGCCCTGCGAAAATCTGTGGAAAACGGGTTACAGTTGGCAATTTTCAACTCCTGTGATGGGTTGGGACTGGCGCGAGAACTGGCAGATTTACGCATTCCGCAAATTATCGTGATGCGGGAACCCGTGCCGGATTTAGTTGCCCAGGAATTTTTGAAGCATTTGTTGAGTGCCTACGCTTTCGGAACCCCACTCTACATCGCCGTTCGAGAAGCACGGGAACGATTGCAGGGCTTGGAAAATCGCTTTCCTTGTGCCACCTGGTTGCCACTGATTTGTCAGCATCCCGCCGTGTTGCCTCCCGCCTGGCAAGAGTTCATGGCACCGATCGCCAGCGCCCCGCCAGCGCCCCAACCCTTGCCGCTGCGGCGCACCTTGGCGATCGCCCTCACCACCAGCTTAGTTCTAACCAGTCTAATTAGCGGACTGCGTGCCTGGGGTGTGCTGCTACCGCTGGAGTTTGCCGCGTTTGACCAGATGACTCGTCTGCGTCCGGAGGAAAGCCCCGATCCGCGCTTGTTTGTGGTGACGATCGACGATGAGGACCTGCGCCTGCAACGCCAGAAGGAGCCATTGAGTGGGGTTTCCATTTCCGATCGCAATCTGGATCGCCTGTTGAAGCTGGTTATGCAATACCAACCCGCTGCGATCGGGCTGGATATGTATCGGGACGAAAAATCACAGTATCCTTCTCTGGTAGCTCAACTGCGAGATAATCCAACCCTGATCGGCATCTGCAAAGTTGGCTACGACAAAACCAATCCTTATGGCATTCAGGCTCCACCCGAAATCCCACCGGATAGTTTCCGGGTCGGGTTCAGTGATTTCATTATGGACTCAGACGAAGTCGTGCGGCGACACTTGTTAGCGATGCAAACCACCAGTCAACCAGAATCCCGCTGCCAGGTGCCCACGGCATTTTCTGTAGAACTTGCGTTGCGTTATTTGCATCAGCATTTAGATGGCAACCAATCCGGATTTGCGAAGGAATGGCAGGAAAACCTAAAAATTCGGATGGCGAAGTCGCCAGGGGGATTGCTGACTGCGCCCCATGCTTATCTTAATCAGGGAAACTTACCAAAATTCAATCACTGGCAACCCTACGAAGTGATGTTTCCCCAGTTACGATCGCAACCGGGAGCCTACCAGGGAGCCGGAGTTGATAGCAACGGGACGCAGATCTTGCTCAATTATCGAGCCACCTATCAACTGGATGAAGTGGCAGAATCAAGACCCTTGCGCTGGTTCCTATCTCAAGAAAATTCTGCTAATGCTCAAGAACTCAAGCGTCTGATTCAGGGGCGAATTGTTTTAGTTGGGGTGACAGCCCAGGAGAAAAAAGACTTCTTCAAAACACCCTACGGCTCGACACCGGATGATTACCTGGCAGGGGTATTTATCCATGCCCATAAATTAAGCCAACTGTTGAGCGCCGTACTGGATGGTCGCCCTTTGCTCTGGACCTGGGAACCCTGGCTAGAAGTCATTTGGGTTGGAGGATGGGCGATCGTGGGGGGCTTTTTAAGCTGGATCTTATACCTGCGATCGTCCTCCCACCGTCGATTACTCTGGACTGTCCTGACGATCGGGCTATCTACCGTTGTGTTGTATGGAATTTCCGCCAGCATCTTGATCTTACTAGGAGGGTGGGTGCCCTTCGTCCCATCGGTTCTGGTGTTGGGATTGACTGGTGGTAGTGTGGCGTTTTGGATTCATCATTCAACCCGTTCCAGCCCTAAAACAAACTCACTTGCATAGGAGCAGCACCATGAAATCTATTTTGAAATCCATTCAATTCGGAAGTTTGGCAACTGCGATCGTGGTTACGAGTGTTTCACTGATGCCATCTACCACCATTGCCCAAACACCCATGCAACTAGCGCAACGATCGCCCGGTGTTGTCTATGTGCGGCGAGAAGTATCCGGACGGGCACCCGGCGGACGGTATCAGGGCGGCGGCAGTCGCAATGATACTCAAAAAGTTTGCCCCAAGCCCACCGTTCCCCTCACAGCCCTGGTTCCCTTTAAGGAGGAGCCTCGCCAGGGTTATGAAAACTCGTCTATTATCAATGTCTGGGGTTATACCACTGCCGAGCGTCCCACCTTCTGGGTTTATGTGCCCTACGCCAGCGCCACTACCATTCCAGCCAAATTCTCCATTGATACTGATGAGGGCAAACCCTCTGATGAAACCATTTATCAAACAGATGTTCCGCTGCCCAAGCAGGCAGGAGTTGTTGCCATTTCTTTGCCCAAGTCAGCCCCTTCGTTGCAACCAGGCAAACGCTACCGCTGGTTCTTCTCGCTGGATTGCACGCCTCCCGCAGCAACAGCCGCCAGTATGGAACGAGTTTATGTGGAAGCGGTGGTGATTCGAGAAAACCCCACCTCTGCCCTGACCAGCCAACTTACGGGAACTCCTTCCTTGCAAAATGCGATCGCCTTTGCCCAGGCAGGTTTCTGGTATGACGCGCTCACCACCCTGGCACAACTGCGCCAACAACGTCCCCAAGACGATACGCTTCTCACTGCCTGGAAAGATTTGCTCTCAGGCGTTGCCACCTCAGAACAATCTCGTCAAAAGTTCAATTTAGATCAAATCTCATCTCAACCTTTGGTGAATTGATACCAGACAATGGTCATTGGTCATTCGTATTAGTCAAGAACAGAGGACGAGTGACCAGTGACCAATAACCAATGACGAACGACAAATGACAAAATTCACGCCTTTGCGTAAGTCCTAACTTACAATCTATTTGGATGGAGGTTGCTGCCAGCACGGCTGAACCTTTCCTGCTAAGACGACAGAAGGATGGAGCGAGAACTATGTCAGAAGAAACAACTCCGGAAACTGCAACACCAGAGGCAGCAGAAGCTAAACCGGCTGCACCTAAAAAAGAGAAAGCCCCGAAGGTTGAGGACAAACCATTTGCAAACTTCATTCAGGAAGATTATTTGCCCGCCCTGAAAGCGGGGTTAAAAGAACAGGGGATTACGGAGGTGGAGTTGTCTTTCGGTAAACAACCGATCGCGGTCAAAGGCTTCTCCCAGTATCCAGCTTGCTCCCAGGTGATTGGACGCTGGCACAGTAGCTATAAACAACCCCGCCAGTTCAGCATTTACTTTTTTGATGACGACATCAACGGCAAGAAAGGTTTTTCCTACTCCGAGAGTAACAGTCTTGCCAGTACGCTGGAATCTTTTCGCATTGATGAGCGCAAGTCGGATTTGGGATTGCTGGTCTTCTGGACGTTGCAACGGTTAAATGCCCAGAAATGGTTAGTGCGGAATTAAGTCTTGTCCAATCAGGCGATCGCCACGTCATTCAAAGTGTCTTCAAACTTTGCCAAGCGAGCGGCTTCCACCGGTTCTGCTCTGCCGTAGATTTTGGAGAGTTGTTTGGTTTGCTCCAACACTCGGCGCACTTCCAGGTTGCTGATGCTGGCTAGAGTTCGACCAGTTTGCAGCGCGATCGCGGCGGCAATCCCCAACCCCTGACCCACAGCGGCATTAAATTCAATAATCCGTCCGGCGGCGCAGGCGTAGCCTTCAAATCCTGATCCTGGACTGACAACGGCTAAATTAGGCACACTCTGCACCAGGGCGTGCTGCATCCCAATGTTAAACAAGGGGGGATGGTGGAAGCTGATGCTGCTAATTCCTTTCCCCAATGCTCTGGGACCCAAGCCATCGATGCCGCCGCGCACATCCAAATGGTAGCCAAAGGTGCCCAATGCTTCACCGACAGAAACTCCACCCCGTAACATTTGTGCGCCGCTGAGGGGACTAACCACATCGGTAATGTTGCCAGCGTGACGAATATAAAGTTCTGGGTAAGCGCGAACCGCCGTTGCTCCCAAGCTTTTGAACCAGCGATCGAGATACTTGATTTCCTCCAGCATGGTTGGGGTGGGTCGGGCGGATCCCCGTGCCAGTGCTTCTGCCTGGGAACCTGTGGTGAAGAACATTAGAGCATTCCAGGACAACCGATTGGGGGCAAGAACAGCAATATTTGCCTGATCAAGAATAAAACCGCTGCCTTTGAGGGTTAGGGCACGACCCCGAAAAGCATGAAAGGCGATCGACAGGGCGCGACTCCGCACATCAATAAAATCTTGCCCAATGTGCATCAAGCGCGATTTACTTAAGCTTTCTTGCATCTCTAGCCTGAACTGTTCTGCCACCCGCTCGTTTTTGCCTGCTGACATGAGAATGAAGTTCTGAGCGGCGGTATCGGCGGGATTCGCGAACCGTTTGAGGTAACTTAGTTCAACCTCTTTCAGCCGTTGCGGGGTTAGTCCTTCGGTTTCAAACACCAACGTTACGGGCAGTTCTGATTCTGGTAAGCCAAAGGTTTCAAAGCCACGCAGTTTACTCACTCCAGCGAGTTGTGCCAGTTCTCCGTTCACGGTGGAGTCGATGAAATGCTTGGCGAGATAGATCTCGCCGCGATTGGTTTGGATACCGCGAATACGTGCCCCATCTTTTAACACTGCTCGAATTTCAAGCTGACTCACAATATCCACGTCGGCTTCTTGCAACATGGCACGCAACGCAGCATCGGCTTTGACTGGGTTGAGGGCAATTTGCTGCACCTGCGATCGCTGCAAAAATTCTTTATACAAAAAGCAGGGATCGCCAAACGTTGGAAGTCCATACGCCTGCCGCACGTCTGGAGGAACGTTGCTGCGATCGAGATATGCCAGTCCGCCTCGGACTAAATGCCCTCCAATGCCCAACCGGGAATTTCCCTTAAACATCAACAAGCTGCGGGGTTTGCGTTGAGTGCGTCGCTGAAACTCCCGTGAGGCACTGACCAACGCCAGTACCCCAGGCACTTCATCGCCAAAACCAATGATGTCGTAGGTGCGAGTGGTTGGAGCAGCGGTGGGGTTTGTGGAGGTCATAGATTTTAGATTAGAAAATTCAATCGGGGCAACGATATTATGCGCTGAGTGCGACAATACTTGGAACTTCACAAGCGATTTGCCCATGTCCGAACAAAATATGCAATCTTGCCCGGTATGCGGAGTAAAAATCATCAAAATGGTGGGGGGCGATCGTGTCCTGTTTTCAGTCGGCGCTCCCGGCACCCGTGAAACGCTGTGGCAAAAGGTTTGTCGCCATAGCCAAAATCCTGCCTGCATCAATCGTCAGGATGGGGCAGGATGAGGGTAGGAATTGATTTATGGGGCTTTCGCAAACCTCGGAAGTTTTACTAATCTAAGCCGTAGTCACCCGTGTTGACACTCAAACCTCCGAGGTTTTCGCCAATCTGGTTTGCTAGTAAAACGTTGTAGTCTTCCCGTTGTCGGATGAGTCGATGGCTACCATGTTCGAGTAACACTTCCGCCGGACGAGGACGATGCAGAAAATGAGAAGCCATCGCGTAGCCGTAAGCACCCACGTCTAACACGGCAAGCATGTCTCCCGGTTGCAGTTTGGGGAGATGGCAGTTGCGTCCCAGGTAGTCGCGGGAGTAGGTAGTGTTGCCGCAAATATCGGTGGGGAAGTGGGGAGTGGGGGTTGGGGAGTAGAGGTTAGGGGAGAAGGGATGGAGGGGGAGGATTTTTCGGTAGCTACCGTGTACGGCTGGGACGGAGAGGTTTGCCACGGTGGTATCGGTGCCGACAATTTGTTTGTGGTCGTGCCATTTCACAGAAACGACCTGACAGAGCAGGGTGCCGCAACCTGCGATCGCGGCTCGTCCTGGTTCAATCAGCAAATCAATTGGGCGTGACAATTTGTGTAGGCGATCGCTCAACTGCTGACCAAATTCTTGCCAATCAAATGCTGCTCCATCGGGATGATAGGGATAGCCAAATCCGCCGCCAAAGTCGAGATATTGCCAGTCAGGAAGGTGTTGAGCGAGGTCGATCACTTCGTCCATGACTTGAGTAAATGCTTTTGTGGCGTTGGTTCCTGTGCCTCGGTAGAAGTGCAGTCCGCTGATCGTTAATCCAACTGATTGAGCAAGGGCGATCGCGGTTGAAAATTCCTCTGGACGCACTCCAATGCGACTGTCTCCCGTCAGGGGGGGATGATTGAGGCGGAGTCCCAGGTGCAGGGAATTGGGGGTTAGGGGTTGGGGGGAGGGGGTTGGGGAGAAGGGGAGAAGGGGGGAGGGGGGAGAGGTGAAGATTTTACACAACAGTTCTAGTTGGGAGATGCTGTCCAGGTTCAGTGTCCTGATGCCCCAAGCCAAAACTTGTGTCATTTCGGTTTGATTCAAGTTGCTGCCGCTGTAGACGATTTGGCGGGGATGGAAGCCTGCTTGCAAACCGAGATAGATGTCGCCGGGGGTGTTGGCATGGAGTCCCCAGCCGTGTTGTTGAAAGATTTTGAGCAGGGAAAGGTTGCCATTGGTGACGCTGGCAAAGTGGAAATGGGTGTGGGGATAGGAGAATGCGGTGGTGATGTGATGCAGGGTGGCTTGTAGGCGATCGCGATCGTACACGTACAGGGGTGAGCCGTATTGGGAGAGGAGTTCGGCTGCGAGAGCGGGAGAAAGGGGGAATGGGGGGATCATGAGTGAGTTCTTCTTTGCAAACGGCAATATAGTTGTCCGATGAGGGGTGGGAGCCAGAAGGGATGGTTGAGGGAGAAGGTTTGCATAGGTTTGCCTAAAACTGTTCGCTGCCAGATTTGCCACATGAGCAGTAGCCAAAGGCACTCTCCCATGCGTCGCCCTTGAATCGTCCCAAGCTGACCTGTGACGATGCGATCGGCAATGTGAGGTTGCCAAATGCCATCCTGCCGCAATTGAGCGGGATTGAGCCAGGTGCTCAGATCATGCCACAACTCGTTGAAACACCAGGTTGTTAGGGGCACGCCCATGCCTCGTTTGGTGCGCCACACAATGTCTGACGGTAGCCAGGGTTCTACGGCTCGCTTCAGGATGTATTTTTCGCAGGAGCCTTGCAGGTGCAGTTCGCTGGTTAGCTGAAATGCCCATTGAGCCAGGGGCAAGAAACAGAAGGGCGATCTCACGTTCAGCCCATGCGCCAACCCAAGCTGAGTGGCACGGGGATGAATATTTTGTGCTCCTTTCAGCATTAAGGTGGCGCGGCGCAGTTGATGCAGGAGGGAGGGACAGGCTTGAGCATCTAATGCGTCCTCTAGCCAAGTTTCTGGGTCGAGGGTTTGCACCTGAGCCAAAACGTTTGGTTGGAATAATTCTGCTTCATACTCCCAAAAGCGATGAAAGGTTCGCAGGTATTGCCGAGTAAAGGAATCGGGTTGTGGCTGTTCGGTTTGATAAATTCCAGCCGCAATCAGGGGTTTGTTTGTCCACCCGGCAAAGAGTTGATCGCTGCCTTCGCCGTTGAAGATGGTGCGAACCTCCTGGCTAGCAGTTTGGGCGAGTAGATAGAGCGGCACCGTTACCCCATCGCCAAAAGGCAGATCGAGGGCTTGAGCGGTGGGAATGAGGGCGCGGCGGATTTGACGGGGGGTTGCAGCGACTTTCACCAGAGGGATGTTGAGATATTCGGCAACCTGCTCGGCGTAAGGATGTTCCGAAATGCCTACCTCTTCAAAATCGAGAGTATAAGCACGAACTTTTAATCCGGCTTGCACGAGGAGGGCAGCAACGATCGAGGAGTCCAGCCCGCCCGATAGAAACACGCCAACGGGGTCATTGTTTAGATCAGAAATTTGGGAGTGGATCGCTTGTTGCAGTAGGGTTTGCAGTTGGGCGATCGCGTTAGTTTCGTCTGTGATCGATTCTGCCGATTCCTGCCAGTTCCAGGTTTTGGCTGGAGTTGGGGCAGAAAGGATTGAGTTGTTTGAATAAATCGTCCACGACTGCTGAGTGCCCGCTGGCAGATTGGCAATGCCAGTTACAGGGGTCAAAGGGGTGGGAACGTAGGATAAGCAGGAATAACCATAAACCGCAGCAATGCTAATTTCTCGATGGTTCTGCAAAGCAACTAGCCATTGCCAGCGGGAGGAAAACCAGATGAGTTGCCCCTGCTGCATCCAGTACAAGGGGAATCGTCCAAAGGGTTCGCGCTGGAGGGTGAGGCGATCGGGTTCTAGCTGGACTGCGGCATCGAATGGAGCCGCGTGGGTACAAAGTCCACTAGCAGATGCCCCTACGATGACAGGAGTTTGCAGCGAAATGGGGTGATCGGTGATTGCGCCTTGGGGTTTAACTAGCACCAAACCCCAGGTGGTTTGGGCTGAAGAGGACGCTTGGGTAGGTTGTATCCAGTTCAATCCCTCAAATTGCTCTGCTCCCTGCTCGACGATCGCCTCCAGCGTTTGCATGGCATTCTGATCGGAAGCACTGTGGGGATCAATACCCCAAAAGCCGAGAAATTGCTGGGTTGGTAGAACGATCGCCCGCTGCTCCTCACCCATGCCCTAGCGCACCTCAAAGGTTTGCTCACTCAGGCGGCGATCGCCCTGAAACAATTGAACGGTCCAGGTGCCTGTGGGGGCAGTGGCATCAAGTTGATGACGACACCGGGTTTGCCAGACGGAGGTGGTGATGGGTTTTGTTTCGTATTGATTTTGCTGCACCACAACGCCGTTTGGATTGAGCCAGTCGCAACGGAGGTTTAAAGTTTTGCCGAAGGGAGCTTGATCCAATGTGACTTGATAGAGCAACTCAGAGGGACGACTAACCGTGGTTACAGGGCGACTGGCATCCTGTTGCAGTGTGATTTGATCCGATTGGACAGTGACCCGATCCAGGGCTTGTTGTTGCTGTGGAATCAAGAACAATCCGCCTCCCACCAGCAGCAACGTCGCCGCGATCGCCCCGCCCCAAATCCAGCGTCTGCGGCGTTGTTGCACTTCTAGCGCTTCTCGCCGTTGCAGTTGGATCATGGCATCGGGCAAGAGTTCCGGGGAGAGGTTTAATTCCTGCAAAATTTCCCGGACTTGTTCTGGTTCTAATTCGTCCTGCTGCCGATTCTGTAGGCGCTCGACTTCCGCCACGAGTTTTTGTAGTTGAGCGTGAGACAGGCGATCGTTCATGGCTCTTGCTCCATTGCTTGTTGACCTTGAGGGGAGAGGGCAAAGCCTAAAAATGCCTTAACGACATCATTGGCGGGAGACTCGTAGGCGTAGTACAGAGTCCGGCGATAGGGATAGCTGGGCTGATTGGGGCGCAAATCACCGACGGGAACCACGCGCACTGTTTTTTGATTCACCACCTGTTTAGCAGTGGCGTAACCGATACCATCATCGCTGAGTGCTCGCAGCATGGGAGTGGTGGCATCCTGGGCGAGAGTGGTGATGTTGGTGGTGGTGCCAAAATTGCCTCCTTCCAGCACCAAATCCCGAAATGATTGGTGGGTGCCGCTCACCGCTGGACGGTTAATCACCCGAATCATTTTATTGGGTCCGCCAACTTGCGACCAGTTGACGATCGTGCCCTGGAAAATGCCTTTGACCTGTTGCGGGGTGAGGCTCCCGTTGAAGGGGTTGTTCGTGCTGACGACGATCGCGATCGCATCGTTTGCCACTTCCACCGCTTGTAACCCTTTACTCGTTTCTGCCTCATTAAGTGGACGCGAAATCGCTGCTACATCAATCCTTCCACTGAGTAAGGTTTGGATGCCTTGATTCGAACCATTGGCTTGGGTAGATACTTCAGTTCCGGGAAAGCGCTGCTCGAAGGCTCGTTTCAAATTCTGGTTGATTGTCACCATGCTGGTTGAACCGTCTACATCCACCACGGTTCCCGTCGGTACGGAGGTTGGGGGTGGAAAGGTTGGAGCCGTTGCTGGAGAACTGGTGCTGACAACATCGGGAACGGAGGGGGAGTGAGGGCGAAACCCGAAGTAGCCGATCGTTAACAGGACGATCGCTCCAACGAGATAGGGCAGTGGGGAGGGTGCTTTAGCTTTGAGCATACGGGTTAAGAGTCATTGGTTACTGGTCATCGGTCATTGGTCATTGGTCATCGGTCATTGGTCATTGGCACTCATTAACGTTGGATTGGTTGGTATTAGGTGGGCGATCGCTTGAGCTTTGGTGAGTTCCCGCACCAGGCGCACGGCTTGATGTTTGTAGAGGGGGACGGGGATCGTGGCGGGGAGTTGATTCATCAGGTCGCGGGCAAGTTGAATGCCGCAGTCGGAAATGCGGGCGATGGCGTTGGCGCTATCAAACAAAGCATCTTTAGATAACGTTTTTTCAACTCGCACCGTCCAGGTTTGGGGATCAGGTTCCCCACGTTCGATTTTTTGCAAGCTTGAGATCGTTGCTAATACCACTAAGCGATCGCCGCTTTCCAACCGCGTATCGTCGCTGGGCATCAGTCGCACGGGTTTATCCACTCGTTCGTGCAAAATCGGCACCACGCCATAGCCATAGGCAACCTCGCCCAATAGCCTGCCCTGGAGGGTATCCCCTGGTTCAATTTGGTACTCCGTGGTCAGCACGGTTTGTTCATTCAGCCGTAACAAGTTCAGCACGTTTTCACCAAATGCCGCCGCCACAAAAGCATCGGCTGCTAAATCGTAGGCGCATAACACTTTGGCGTAGGGCAATAAGCGGCTGATGCTGGCGCTGAAGGCGGGGTCAAAGGTGCGAATCACCAGGGCGCAGGCGGGATTGAGGCGGTGGGCTAATAGTCCCAGTTCCAGGTTTGCCATTTCGTCATCGGTGGCAACCACCACGCTTCTGGCGCTGGCTAAGTTAGTTTTGTCGATGCTGGCGGCTAAGTCTCCTACCACCACGGGCAGTTGCGGCAATACGGTTGGTTCCAGGGGCAAATTGCTGACTCCCACGACGGGTTGTTTGATTTGCTGGAGAAAGTCTGCCACTCGTCGCCCAACTCGCCCTAAACCGACTAACACCACATGGTTTTCTGGGGGAAGCGGGGGGCGTTTTCTGGGAAGTTGAAATTTAGCTGCCAGGAGTGTTTCTGTCAGCAGCGCATAGAGGACGGCGATCGAGGCGGTGCCTGCCAGCATATAGGTCAGGTTCATGAAGCGCATCCACAAAGGAGTGGCATCCTGACTGCTGAGGGCGGCATAGACGACATCGTAGGAACCCAGCAACATCACACCAGTCACATAAAAAGCTTGCAGGATATTAACGTTGGGTTGGGTAACGCTGAGGATGAGGGTGCCTAGAATCAGCAAGGACAGAACGCTTGCACCGACTAGAAGCGCCACTCGTTTGGTTTGTTGTTGAGCGGTCGATCGCCACAAAGCAGACAGTTTGGTTCGCAGGATGTTTTTCGAGAAGCGATACCCAATCTGCTGCCAACCAGGTTTACTCTTTTTGGTCGCTGGGGGCGTGGCTAGAATGGGTTGCAGAGATTGAGCTTCGGTGAGTTCAATGTAGGCAATCAAGTCGCCTGCTTGTACGGTTGCGTCTGGATTCCATTGGTGAAACTGGGTAGGCAGGGAGGCGTTGCCGTAGGGAATGTGGCTCAACACGCGCCGAGTTTGGGTATTGAGTTCGTGTAAGTTGCGCCGATTGCACCAGCGATGATCTCGCGTGATGGAAGCTTTGACGACTCGCAGCATGAAGTCATCCAGTTTGATGAAGCCCCGAATTTCACTACCGAGGGCGGCGATCGCAAAGGCAGGAGCGGGTAGCTGGGTGGCTTCAAAGGCAACAAAATTACCCAGACGATCGCCCACCAGTTCATTCAAGTTCTCTTTCGCCGATCGCACAATTAAACGAGCCGTGGGATTGAGCAACCGCACGGCAAAGGCTGCTTCAATGTTGACCCGCTCATCACTGGTGACCAGCAACACCGCTCGGCACGTTTGAACTCCTGCTTGCTGCAACAAATCTGATTGACGACAATCCCCAACCAACAGAGGCTCTAGCTGATCTGGCAAGGCGGGAATTTCCCAACTCAGAGGCATCGTCAAGGTGATGGCGCTGACCGAAACTTGAAATTCTTGCAGGACTGAGGCGCAAAACTGTCCCAAACTCCCCAATCCGCAGACCAAAAACTGGGATGACTGGGACTCGATCGCGGCATTCGTAGGCGCTTCCAGGGAAGTGAAGGACATGAGGACTTGAGAACAATAATCGGATACTACGGACTATCTTGGCAAAGACGCGCAGGCACCATCAAGCTAAACCGCCGAAAATCTGACAAGTATTGCTCCAAAACAACAAACTGGGGCAAATTCAAGCTGTAATAAATCCAGCGCCCTTCCTGCCGGGTTCGCACCAGGTTGGCTTCCTTGAGTGCTTTGAGATGAAAGGACAGCTTGGATTGAGTCACACCCAACACTTCGCACAAGTCACACACGCACATTTCCTGTTTTCTGAGTAGCTCGATCGTGTGTAATCGCAAGGGATCAGACAACGCATGGAAGCCTGCAACCAGCAATGTGAGCGAATCAGAAACAGGGTTTTGCATACCTTCCCGATGTAACAACTTCTCTTAGACTATAGTGCATATGCAATTGACTGATATTGTTACTGGTCATTCGTTATTGGTCATTAGGGCTTGTTAAAAAATAACTTCACGCTTTTGACGGGCTGTTGGCTTTTGGCTGTTGGCTGTTGACTAATAGCTATTAGCTATTAGCTATTAGCTATTAAGTAGGAAGGCACAATTAAATCTAAAACCTCGTAGGTTGAGTTGAGACACAAAACCCAACGCCCGCATGGGTTACGCTATCGCTAACCCATCCTACATTTAATCTAGCCCAGCTACTTAGCAGTTATTTCTTAGCGGCTCCTTAGCAAAGGACGATCGACGAATGACCAGTGACATCGCCCATTCAGAGGGCACAGGGGAGGCAATCTATTTTGCTTGTAAGATCGAAGGGTCGTCTGAATTTTATGAGTGATTAGGGTGTCAGCAAAGCTTCCACCATTAATGCAAGACCCGGAAAGGCTCGAAACTCGGTTGAAGGAGATTCCGCCAGAACCGGGAGTTTATTACATGAAAGACTCGACTGATCAGGTGTTATACATCGGCAAGTCAAAAAAGCTGCGATCGCGGGTGCGGTCTTACTTCCGGGATGACCACTATCACAGCCCGCGCATTGGCATGATGGTGAAGCAAGTTGTGGACATTGAGTTCATCGTCACCGATACCGAAGCAGAAGCGTTGGCATTGGAAGCCAATTTAATCAAGCAGCACCAGCCTTACTACAACGTGTTGCTGAAAGATGACAAAAAATATCCCTGGCTCTGCATTACCTGGTCAGAAGACTATCCCCGCATTTTCATTACGCGCAAGAAGCAATTTGGCAAAAAAGCCGACCGCTTCTACGGTCCCTACGTTGATGTGGGCTTGCTGCGGCGCACTCTCAACTTGGTCAAGCGGATCTTTCCCCTGCGACAACGCCCCCAACCCTTGTTTCGCGATCGCCCCTGTTTGAACTACGACATTGGGCGCTGTCCGGGTGTGTGCCAACGCCTGATTGCGCCGGAAGAATATCACAAGATTGTGCGGAAAGTGGCAATGGTATTTCAGGGGCGAATTGAGGAACTGACCGAAATTTTAACGACTCAGATGGAGAAGGCAGCAGAGGACTTAAACTTTGAAACCGCTGCCCGGATTCGCGATCAAATTGCTGGGATCAAAGTCCTAGCGGCAGATCAAAAAGTTGCGTTGTCTGATGATACGGTGTCGCGAGATGCGATCGCCCTGGCATCTGATGACCACCATGCCTGCATTCAACTGTTCCAGATTCGGGCGGGGCGCTTGGTGGGTCGTTTGGGTTTTGTGGCGGATGCCCAATCTGGTACACCGGGCGCGATATTACAGCGAGTTTTGGAGGAACACTATCAGAATGTTGATCCGATCGAAATTCCAGCAGAAATCCTCGTCCAGCATGAACTCCCGGAAAGTGAAATTTTGGCAGAATTTTTGAGCGATACCAAAGGGCGCAAAGTCACGATCGTCCATCCGCAGCGGCAAACGAAAGCCGATCTGCTGGAGATGGTTGAGCGCAACGCGAACTATGAGTTGGCACGAACCCAACGAGTTGCCGATCGCAATACTCAAGCCATGCAAGATCTGGCAGAGATTTTGGATTTACCCGATCTGCCCCGCCGGATCGAAGGCTACGACATTTCCCACATTCAAGGTTCAGATGCGGTCGCTTCTCAAGTTGTGTTCATGGATGGTTTACCCGCCAAGCAACACTATCGCCATTACAAAATCAAAAATCCCACCGTGCGCTCGGGTCACTCAGACGATTTCGCTTCAATGGCAGAAGTCATCGGTCGGCGGTTTCGCAAATACGCGGCCATGAAAGAGCGGGGAGAATTACTGCGGAGCGAAGAAGCCTCTGTGCTCGATCGCCACGTTTCCGCCACTTCCGACTTTCCCGACCTGATTATGATTGATGGCGGCAAAGGGCAACTTTCAGCGGTGGTGCAGGTGTTGCGAGACATGAATCTGCTGGACGATGTGCGGGTCGTGAGTTTGGCTAAACAGCGAGAAGAAATTTTTCTACCTGGAGAGTCCACACCCTTAACAACAGAAGCCGAGCAACCCGGTGTTCAGCTACTCCGCCGCCTGCGCGATGAAGCGCACCGGTTTGCCGTCAGCTTCCACCGTCAAAAACGCACAGAACGAATGCGGCGATCGCGTCTGGATGAAATTCCTGGGCTTGGGTTTCACCGCCAAAAGCAACTCCTGGCAACCTTCCGCTCGATTGATTATCTGCGGGAAGCCTCGCCGGAACAAATTGCGGCGGTTCCAGGAATTGGTGCCCGGTTAGCCCAACAAATCTACGACTACTTTCATCCCAAACAGGATGACGCTGAAGCCGAATCCGCAAATACCCACTAAGCGAGTATCAGGGTCTTACGATAACCCAGTTCTCTCAATCTAACGAACAATGAAACTGTTTGACCCTGCGACTAACTTAATGAAGACTCTGAAGTATCCTAAGAAATTTGCACTGATCAGCTTCGTTTTTTTGCTGCCATTAAGTTTACTCATGGCATTGCTGTTTGCAGAAATTGAAAGTCAAATTCAGTTTACTAAAAAAGAGCAAGCAGGGAATCAATACCTGCGATCGATTCATGGTTTAACCCAAAGCTTCCTGAGCTATCGAGTTCTGAATGCGAAGTTAAATTTAACATCCCAGCCATCTACTCAATTACTTCCTTCTTCCTCAGAAGTGACTCAAGATTTGCAGCAATTAGAACGGGTTAATCAGGCTTTTAGAGGGGAGTTAAAAACACAAGATCAATTCAAGAAAATTCAAACTACCTGGGATTTATTGAAGCGACGATCGCATGAATTCAGTCCAGAGACAGAAGATTTACTCAATCAACAAGTTTCCAACTTTATTCATGCCTTACAGTTGCAAGTCGGGGATCAATCCAACCTAATTCTCGATCCTGATTTAGATACCTACTATTTAATGGATACGATTCTGCTGCAACTTCCAGAAATTCAAGAAATTCTGATTCAAATTCAACTCCTGAGTCAACAAGTTACCTTAAGACAACAATTTACATCCACCGAACGATCGCAGCTTTTAATGCTAACAGGTTCCTTGCAGCGGTTGAGTACAGAACTCGATCGAAAACTCCAGGTTGCCTTTAACAATAATGCAGAGGGGAGTCTACAAGGTGTATTATCAGATGATTTAGATCGAATTACATCAACATTAAAAGTCTTAATCCAGCAATTAAATGGACTATCTTATGACAACCAATCACCTCAGACTCAAATCTACTTCAGTCAGGCAGAACGGAGTCTAGAGCAAAGCTTTGTTTTGTGGAATAAAGCATCAGAACGACTGAATTATTTATTGCAACTTCGAATTGAGCGATTCAAGCAAAAACGAACCTCAATTATTGCCTTCGTTGTACTGATACTTGCGCTCGCGACTTACCTGTTTATTGGATTTTATCAGGGATTGATGCAGGTTGTTTCCAGCCTCAGCGCAGCCTCAAAGCGCATGGTCAAAGGGAACTTGCAAGAACCTATTGTTTTGGATAGTCAGGATGAATTGGCGGAAGTCGTGCGATCGTTCAACACCGTTGCCGATGCTCTACGGGAAGCCGAAGCCAACTATCGAGGCATTTTTGAAAATTCCGTAGAAGGAATTTTTCAAACCAGCCCTGATGGCAAATTCCTGGCAGCCAATCCCATGCTGGCAAAAATTTATGGCTATGAATCCCCCACTGCATTGATGGCAGAAATGACCAACATTGGCACTCAACTTTATGTCGATCCTAATGATCGAGATAAATTTGTTCACCTGATGCACGAAGTTGGCAAAATTCAAAACTTTGAAACTCAGGTTTATCGCAAAGACGGCTCTATTATTTGGATCTCAGAATCGGCTCGTGCCATTCTGGATACTCGTCAAAATGTGCTGCGTTACGAAGGAACAGTGGTTGATATTTCTCAACGCAAGCAAGCAGAGTTTGAAATTGAACAATTGACCCATCGATTACACGATGAAAACCTGCGGATGCGGGCAGAATTATCCATCACTCGCCAACTGCAACAAATGCTGCTCCCAACCGAATTGGAACTCAACGCAGTTAAAGGTTTAGATATTGCCGGATTTATGGAGCCTGCGGCAGAAGTGGGGGGAGATTACTACGATGTTTTGCAGCAAGATGGCAAAGTGAACATCAGCATTGGTGACGTGACGGGGCACGGGTTGGAAAGCGGCGTAGTCATGATCATGGCGCAAACGGCAGTCAGAACTTTACTCGCAAACGGAGAAACCGATGCCAGAAAACTGCTGGGCGTGGTGAACCAAATCATTTATGAAAATACGCGCCGGATGCGATCGCGCAAAAACATGACGCTGGCATTGCTGGAGTACGATTCCGGCTCTTTGCGCGTCATGGGACAACACGAAGAAATTATTGTGGTGCGTCAAAATGGCACGATCGAAGCGATCGACACCTTAGATTTAGGATTTCCCCTGGGCTTGGAATCGGATATTTCAGCCTTCGTCAACGAAATCACCCTGCAACTTCAACCAGCGGATGTTGCAGTTCTCTACACGGATGGCATTACCGAAGCGATGAATCTTCAAAATCAGCAATATGGCTTAGAGCAAATGTACACGGTGTTACAGAAAAACCGCGATCGCTCTGCATTGGAAATTCGTCAAGCAGTGATTCAAAACTTGATGCAGCATATCGGTGATCAACGGGTTTTTGATGACATCACCTTAGTTGTGATTAAGCGACAATAAAATATTGATAAACAAAAAAACTTTTGATGATATTCCCCTGCTAATGTTGAAACATTAGTGAACAATGGGCACTCTGAGTAAAGGGTCGCTTAACAAAATGATATAGTCCTCTGAAGTCCTGTCTGTTGAACAATTTCTCTATAATCCTTAGGAATGAGAATTAAATAATTTCGATGCTTGCTTGTACGGGCGAACGGCGCTCGCCCCTCCAGAGAACTCAATATTCGATCTTACTTAATCCACGATCCTTAGAACCGTACACTCGTACTTCCAATTCCTGAAAAAATGCTTTGCTCCATCGCTTTATTAACCCAATTAGACGAAGACTTGAAGTTCGAAGCCCGTGCAGATTTACACAACTGGGTATAGGAGAAAAGTAGGGTATGGTAAGAGCCTCATTCGGGATTTCTTCGAGTAGGATTTGGGCAACCTCCACATGGCTCCGATTTTTGCGTCAGCGATTGGCACGATTGATCGCCAACCAGTTGACACTGCTTAAGGTTCACAACCAGCCCTCAAAGAACTTGTTCCAGCAACCTGCTGGAGATCGCTCCATCTTCATCGTTGAGAATAACTCCTCCCGCCAACCCAGTGAACAGCCTGACGATGAGTTGAGCCGCGAAGATCAGCTTTTGGAAAAAATTGCAGATTTGCAACGAGAAGTCGATCGCTTGAAGCAAGCAAACCAGGATTTGTATCTCTCCCTCACAACAACCGCAGAACACGGAGACATCATCGAAGCAGAGTTACAACGCACCAACCAACAACTGTTGACTGAAGTGGAAGAAAGAAAGCGTGCCCAGGCGACTCTAAAGGCTCTGGTTGCAGCTATCTCTAAGCGAAAAGATGATCTGGAAATTGTGGTTCAAACCATCATGGAACACGGAGACGTGATGGACACCCAATGGTCTCAAAAACTATCGGAAATTACTAAAATTGCGTCCCTCGATGCCCTCACCCAAATCGCCAATCGTCGCCGGTTTGATGAACACCTGGAATATCAGTGGCGGCAAATGGCACGGGAGCGATCGCCGCTTGCCCTCATCCTCTGCGACATCGATCGGTTCAAACAATTCAATGATGCCTATGGTCATTTAGCTGGCGATGATTGCTTACAGCGAGTTGCCAGCGCCCTGAATCATTGTGTTAATCGTCCTAGTGACTTGGTGGCTCGGTTTGGTGGCGAAGAATTTGCCGCTGTTTTGCCTCAAACCCAACTGGAAGGAGCCATTCGTGTTGCCGAACGAATGCAACAAGCTGTGGCTCGGTTGCAAATCTCCCATGCTCAATCCTTTGTTCATCCACACGTCACACTCAGCATTGGAATTTCCTGCATCATTCCAGATCCAAATCTATCCTCCGAAGAACTGATCCACTCAGCAGATCGGTACTTATACTTAGCAAAGCAGCGAGGGCGCAACCAAATCATCTTTTCCCCTTGATCTCCCCCAACAGGCAGCTTCATGAGTCAAACTATGCTCATTCAAGTCTACGGCGACTTTACTGACGAAATTCCATCTTGCGAGGAATATTTAACCCTCAATTTCTCGCCGACTTCTGCTCCTCGCAAGCGCCGCTGGTCAAACTATGGGCTATCTGCGGACTTTTTAGGAGATTACTTCGCCGCTTTTTTCCCCGGAGATGATATTCCTGATAGCAAAATTAACCAGAGAGACACGGTTAAAGCAGCAGTTAGCTACATCGCCAATGAATTGCTGGAAAATGCTGTTAAGTACAACGAAGATTCCACTAATTTGCCCATTAGCATTTCGCTATACCTGTATGATAGTCAGATCATTTTCCGGATCAGCAATTATACTAACCAGGTACTTGTGGATCACTATCAACAATTCATTCAAGAGCTTCTGGGGTCTGATCTGGACACATATTATATGCAGCAACTAGAAAAGGCTGCCAGTGGGACTGGAGAATCTAGTATGGGAATTTTGACGATGATGAATGATTATGGTGCGCGGTTTGGCTGGAAGTTTGAGCCAACGAGTTCCCTGTCTGGCTTTACGCGAGTAGAAGTCATGGTCTACTTGGATGTGTAGGTTTGGCAACACACGCTATTCTAGGTAATTTAACGTTCAAGGCGGGGTAGTAGCTGTGGACATCAAAACTGACGATTACAGCATTCGGTATGATCCTGAATCTGCAACCGTCTTCTTTCGTGGCTTTCTAAGATTAGACGGGATGGAAAAGTATCAGCCCGTCATGGATGTTTTGCTCAATGCGGCAGAACAATCTCCTGACTTCACGATCGACCTGCGAGATCTAGAGTTTTTGAATAGTTCTGGCATTAGTATGCTCTCGATGTTTGTTGTCAGAATTCGAGATAAGGGAACTGTTCATCTGACCTTGAAAGGTTCAGAAAAAATCTTGTGGCAAACGAAGTCTCTTAAAAACCTCCAACGCTTGATGCCAGGTTTAGCCTTAGAGTTTGAATAGTCTGCTGTATCTGTGCCAACAGTTTTTTCAGGCTTGTAACACCTGGTTGTGATACTCCCACTTTAACAAGGCTCGATCGTTCCTCATATAATACACTTGTTCAATTTCAACGTTTCTCGCGTATTCTGGATGCAACCCAATCATGAGTCAGAGGAATGCGATGCGTTTGGGCAAAGTTGTTAAATCGAATTCCCATTGTGATTATGTCGTGCAACTGGATGATGCGATCGATTACGCCAAACCACCCCAGCCAGATGATTATGGGTTTGGTTCCTTCGTTAAATTAGAGAGCGGCGATCGTCACTGGGCGATCGGGCTGGTTTACAATTCCCAGCTTTTCAACCCCATGTTTTTGAATACGGGTCCACGGCTGACCAGCGAACCCGATCCCGTCTTTACCCCCGACCAAATCAACGAAACTCGCACCTTGCTTTGGACGATTCTGATTGGCACTTTAGAGTCTCACAAAGGGATGCAGTACGGGGTACACGGGATTCCTAAAGTCGTGGTTCCGGTTAACACGCCCGTTTCTACCATGACTGAAGCCGAAATCCATCAGTTTCATCGTAATCAGGATCAGCGCCCCCAATTTTGCTACTACAGTCTCTTGCTTCGATGCGGCGGGACGTTTGCCGCCCAACTCACGGAACAAGTGCTGAACGAACTGGTGCAAAGTCA
>JANRIN010000323.1:0-5097 GCA_033764965.1 Leptolyngbyaceae cyanobacterium bins.302
ATTCAAATCTCAACCCGATGCAGCCTGTCGATATGGTGGACTGTTGGTTAGCGACTGCTTTAAGGGCATCAGTACGATCGAGAACATCAACGTCAAAATTGTTGATTTTACAGATCCTAATGATGCCCATTACCAAACGGGGGACTGTCACGGCAAAGTCTCTCCCCAGCTCGCTCAGGCTCTCGGTGGCGATCGCAATGCCCCCTTCCAATTCCGATTTGCGTGGCTTCAGGAATGGGCAACCGGCAATCCCAACGAACCTCAAAACGGGTTTCTGGCAAAGGGAACATTGCTCCCAAATGCCAAACTGACTGAAGCCCAAGGATATGACATCATCTTAGACCGCTCCTCAATTAAAGGAATTAGCAAAGAAGTCCTCCAGGATTGGTTTCCTTGTGGAGACTATGAGATTCCAGTCGCAGTCATTGGAAATCGTAACAACGCCAAGGCAACAAGTTATGACAGTAGCTGGCAATTCAACTGCTGGTACTCGGAAGATGCTGTACTCAAAGATCTCGGACCGATTACTCGTGAAAAAGCTGAAAAACTGGCAGATATCCAACGCAATCCGCTAGCACTGGCTCGTTACATTGTGGCGGAATACGACAAAGAACAACAACGACGGATTGAACAGTCCCAGGATGGCGAGGAAGATTCGGGGTTTGACAGAGACAACGTGTCCAACACTCCTCAAGAACAGCGCATGATCACCATCCTACGGGCTGACAAACATGGGGAACTCCTGTCTCACCCTAAAGTTACCAGCTTCATGCGTGAGTATGTCGCCGGAAAGTGGAAAGATCTTGCTATCAAAAGTGGGTTCCAGCACAGTTCTGGTATGGCACTTCCCGCCTCTCACTTAGAACGAGGAACCGTTTGCATCCCCCATCTACCTGAAGGGGATGTCATTGTCACCCGCTACCCGATCGTATCCAAAGACAACGTCCGCCTCTACAACAACATTTATCATCCCAAACTCAATCGAACCAAAAACGTTATCTGGATTAATCCCAAAGATGCAGAAGAATACCATCAGGGAGACTTTGATGGCGACCAATTTGTCTGCACTTCCGCTAGCAAATTACCCACTATTGCCAAGGAAACTCTCCGTGCAGAGGAGCCAGGGCAATACATTCCGGTTCTCCAACGTCCCAAGAAGGCATACAACGAAATTACGGATGAGCAAGGCAACCGAGTCTATACCAAACTGCACGAGGTTGCTTTTGCTGGCAGCCAAAACAGCGTTGGATTGATTGCAACCAATATTGGACGGGTACAAGCCTCAGTTCCCGCTAAAGGTGAAACCTCACGCCTCTTTGAACGGCGTAAGCAAGAACTGCTCGCCCGTCTTATGCCCGCTTTACAGGTTGAAGTGGATTACACCAAAAACGCGGAGCGGTTTGAAGACATCGATGTCGTCACCTTGCCAGATGGTACTGAACACCCAATCAATGGGCACCGCTTATTACAAGACTGCAAAAAGTGGGCAGAACAGCACCCCAGCCCATTTTTTGATTTCAAGAAAGATGAGGATAGGCGGTTGTATCGCACCTATCCCATGCCTGCCGATCAAGGCGGAGCGCTCTATGTTCTATCTCGTGAGATCATCAATCCTGCCTGGGAAGCCACTCACCTCCATGCCATTGATCGCCATCACTTCCGTTACCTTTTCCCCGAACAGGTGGAAGACCTTAACGTCCCAGACTGGGCAAAAGAATGTGCAGTGGAAGCAGATGACTGGGCAAAATCCCTAAAGGACCGGGCGCAGGAAGCCACTTACGAGATTGCTCAACGAGTTGGGGACGATCGCAAGATATTTAACGAGGAGTTAGGAAAGCTCTACGATAGCTTTCGGGTTGAATTCAACGAACTGTTTCCGACTTCTGAAGAAAAGATGGTTGCCGCTGCTGCTGTCTGGAACAGTCAGCACACTCGCCCAGATTTGTATCGACTGCGGCAAGAATGCCTGGAGGTTGCAGAAACCCTCCCTATCACATTTGGGTTGGAGGAAAATTATGTTGTCCCCAGTGAAGCACTCCCCCAGGACGCTTATGTTCTCAGTGTTCCATTTGGTGAACGAGCCACCCAATGGAAAATAGATTTAGACGATGCCGGGATACCCTACGATGCTGCTATTCATCCATCCTTGCCAATGACTGAGTTTGTGTTCAAAACCATTGAATCGGAAAACATTCAGTTACTTGAGAACCTGTTTGGGGAAAACATCATCGACTTGGACGAGTTGGACATTCCAGACGACTTGCGGATCATTGCCCCAGAAGATCACGATCGCTGGGTCGAACCCATTGACTCTGTTGGCACTGGCGCTCTCGCTTTCAACCTATGCGCTGAACAAATCGCTCAACGGCTACAGGAGAAGGAAATTGAGCCTCTGACCATCACTGGTATTCGTCGCAATGAACTTGCTGACGAAGATTTTACTAGCACCCATTGGGCAGACCAGTCGTTCACTTGCCAGGTAGGGCAACTCGAACTTGACCGGGAGCATCCAGACTACCTCCGATACAATGGTGCCGCAGTTGTCCAGGTTGAAGGAAAAACGCTTGGCATTTTTGCTGAGGAATCTGCAAAAATGGCAATTGGTGCAACATTCGAGGCAGTGCTTCAACCCAAAAGCCGCTCCGCCGTTTTTCTGGAAGTGATTCCTGGTTCCGTTCAATTGCCAAATGATATGCAGGAGAATTTTTCAGAAGATCCGATCACCAACGAATGGCGCGATCGCACCACATTTACCAAGCAACTATTGAGTGCGATTCAAGAAACCTATGTCCAACATACCACTGGCAATCCCGAATCTCTAACTTCAGTAGGCGTTGGAGAATGGACAGCCTACGTTCGCCCGAACGGGGATATCACCATCCGGACTCTAGACCGAAAAACAGTGTTCAAAGGAAACCTTGATACCCAGGAAGTCTTAATCCCGCTCTCCGATGAGAATGTCGAACAGCTTAATCATATGATCGATATCCACCCCCAAGAAAAAACCGAACTCTTCTTTGCTTCTGCGAATTCCTACAATCGCGATAGCAAACAACCAGTAGCGATCAAAACTGGCATTCAGATAGATTGAGCTACAATCACTACTCACATTTCCTTACCACACAAGAAACCGAGTCATGTTCATCGACTCGGTTTTTTATTTTTTAATCTATAGCTACTCTCTCTACCAAAACTACAAGATTATACATCTACATTCTTATGCACTTATAAGAGTGTATTTTTATCGATTACTAAATTACAAGATTACATACTTACATATTTACTAAACAATCAATTTAAAGAGCTTTTCTGATTAGTCTTATTTCTACAAGCCTACAAGGGCAAAGAATACAAGCAATGATATTGAATCCTAAAGTAAATCTAAAGTTATTAGAAATGGAATAAATAACACACACAATCTTCAAAACTTTCTCTATAAATAGAAGGAGAGGGCAACAGAATTTGATGAATAAATTCAGGCTGAAATAAAGTAATTCACCGATTCTTTCTCTCAACCCTTCACCGATCACAACCTTCGGCGAAGCCACCAGAATTCACATCCATTTCACAGTCGGAAGGGTTCTTAGCAACTCAATCCGTACATACATCCATTGCAAGTGATACCTCTAGCTTTCGGAAAACTCACTGTTCTCACAGATGTGTGCATTCAATTCTGCACTCTAGAAAATGTCCTATGGCAAAGTTGGCAAACCGCGATCGCTCTACAAAAGAAACAAAACAGCCATCGAAACGGCAATCGTCTAAGTTCGCTGCCAAATCTTCCGCTGAGAAGGAAACGAAGTATATCCAAGACCCCAAGAAGCTACGGCACATCGCCAATCATCTAGATGGCTTCATTGCATTCGCTCAGGAGCAAAATCAGTCGTTTGCATCCTGGACAGATGTCAAAGATACCTTTGAAGGCTATAGCGAACAGACTGGCAAAGCTCGTGTTGGAATGGATCTGTGTGAAGACGAAACTGGTGAGGTCAGAGGGTTCCGATTCTTCCTCAAAAAAGAACCTAGCCAAACTGTCACAGGAGCAAAACTGATTAAATTTCTAGATTTGGACTCAGAAAAGCACCCATTTGTTCCATCACAGCTTCAAGAGGCATTGGATATTGAGTTTGCAGAAGCAAATTTTGAAGAACTCGACCTTGACGTAGATGGTGAAGACCTTACGAATAATGATCTCAACAATGAACTTGAATCTGATGAAACAGAACTACTGCAAGCATTCAATGAGGACGACGAATTAACCCCGGACTTCAGCAACAACAGTAATCAAATTTCTCAAAGACCAAGAACCAGAGCCACTTCCCCTCGCTCTGCCAGCAAAGCGGATGCCCAACGATGGAAAGACTCCCGTGACATCCATTCTGTAGATAATCTGGGCAATAGCATGGCAAAACATGGCTCTGAACTTAACGGCATCAGTTTGGCGGGTGTCGCCCTTCAAGCTGGAATTGCAGGCGCAGCCGCTCTAGCAGGGGATGATTTAGACCGCCGCCTCAACCGCCTCCAAAAACAAATTACTGAAACAGGTAAACGTGTAAATACTCTTGGTGAAGAAGTTGAAGGACTAATCGGTTTCCCCGCTCTAGATGAAATCGAAGAAACAGTAACTCCTCAACCTGAGCAGCCTGAGCAAGAACACCTTCAAGAACGAACCCAGGTAACCGTCAACGCACCAATTTCAGAGACAGATCCAACCAATCCACTTGCCAGTGCATCCAATGTTCTTGGCAAACAAATTAATCAGATTGAATCCACACTCAACACCCAAAATCAGACTGAACAAACCCTTGAGCCACTCAGTTCTCTGGAGTTAGATCCGCGATCGGATGTCGAACAAAACCTGGTTCAGATCGAAGACTACCTCAACAAACTCAACGAACGGCTCGATCGCCTCGAAGCCAAGCTGGAGGAACTGAAAGAACAGTTAATTCATCAGGGACAATCTTCTCAAATAGAGGCGGGGGAGTCTACAACTGAGCCAGTCATCCCCACAGAAGCCAAGTCTGAGGTAAGCCTCAACCCTTCAGCCGAAACATCAACCCAAGAAACAGATTCCCAAAATGGTTCCAACACCAGGCA
>JANRIN010000329.1:0-5737 GCA_033764965.1 Leptolyngbyaceae cyanobacterium bins.302
AAGATCAGGATGGTCAAAATAGTGAAAGGCATTCGCAGAAACGGCTACATCAAAACTATCATCGGCAAAAGGCAATGCTGAGGCGGATGCAACTTGAAACGCAACATTTGGATAACCATCACATTTTTGCTGGGCGATCGCCAGCATCTTTTCGGAAATATCCACCCCAACCATTGACTGCGCCGGATTTTCAGCCACCAGCATGTGTGCAAATTCTCCAGTTCCACAGGCAATATCTAACACCCGTGCAGTCGGTGAAATTTCTGCCCAGTTTTTGAGAAACGACAGCGTATTAGAGACATAGCGGCTCCACCGCCAGTCATAGGTTGCTGCCATCTGGTCGTATTGTTGCCGTACTTTTGCTTCAGTCATTGAGAGATACCGATTAAACCTGGTGCATTACTGGGAAGAAAGCGGTTATTTCGCATTCCTCTTCTATTGTCGATTCTAGGAGCGTGGTTCCACAGCAGGAATAATGGATTTTGATAGGTAACAATCTAACGAACCTGAAGCAGAATCATGCAAACCTTTGCGTCCTTGCGGACGACAGAAGCTCAAAGAGTTGCTGCAAACCTGCTGCCAACTTCAAATGGACGCGGTGGGAAATGTGATCGAATACGAGATGAAAGATCTGCCAATGTGCCGCTCCTGCGGTTTGACAAAGTAGTCCGCAAATGTCACTAGATGGGTTATTGAGAACGAGAGGGCAGTGTACCAAACAGAGTACCGTACATGAGTCGATAAATTTCTGTGTTATCAATGGTGCCGCGCAGTTGGGATGCATTCAGTCCGTGAGCTTTGGCGACGATCGCCCCGGCATTATCGTTGAAGCCAGACCAGACGATCGCAAATGGCAGTCGCTGACCGTTAGCATCGGGTGCTGATAGAAAAGGAACGCTGCTTGTTCCATCTTTCCCATCTAATGCTGCGCCATTTTTATTGGTTGCAGAAAGCTTCTGGTTGATTTGCATTTCACCCAGTTCTTCACCCATCACTTCCAATCCTCCGGCATCGCTATCAGCAGCCGTAAGTAGCAGCGTATTGGGATTCTGGGCAATATGTTTCATTGCCAACCCAATCGCATCATCTGCCCGTTTTGCCGCTTCGAGCGATCCTCGTGCATTATTCGCATTAGAGAAGTTGTCTGTTCCTTCCTCTTCTAAAACCACGAAAAAGGGTTTCCCTTTTTGAGTCATGCGTTGCAATGCAACTTCAAGCATCTCAGCAACCGTGGGAGCGCGTAACTCGTAGATTGGTAGTATCTGTTTCTTTAGTTCCTCCTCACTGATGTCGTTGTAGGTGTCTTCTGCGGCAAAAATTCCTAAGATTTTGGTCGTGGTGTTAGGTAGGGCGAGCAATTCCTCACGGCTGTAAACGATCGTGTAGCCCTTTTGTTTGGCAAGCTCAATCAAATTGACTCCATCTTCGCGCTGACTTTGAGAGGCTTTGGCGTAGCGTCCAGCCGTGCCCTTGGGCAAATACCACACCTCTCCCCCGCCCAAGATCACATCAACCCCTGACTCCAGAATTTGCTTAGTGATTTCGGCGTTTTCACGGCGATTTTTGACTTTAGCCACAAAAGCTCCCGTTCCCGGTTCGCTGATAATTCCAGAATTGATCAGGGCAGTACCATAGCCTTGAGCGATCGCCGCTTGCATAATCGTTTCTTGCTTGCCGGAAGCGGCTGTTACAGGTTGTCCTGCTTCATCGAGTCCAAAAGAATCCGCCCGAACTTTTACACCAGTGGCATGAGTGACTGCCCCTGCATTAGATGTTCCGGTAAGCTGATTCTTCATGTGCCCCAGGTAGATCGCCATGTGCTCCATTTGATCCCAGTTCAACCGACCATCTGCCCCGTAATGCAGGAACCGGGCTGCGCCCCAGTGAGAAGGACTGGTGCCGTCTGGGTGAATGAAGATGACATTTCCCTTCTGCACTGAGGGAGTCAGTGATGAGGACTGAGTAGAGGATGGAGGATTTGTGTTTGAAGTTGATGAACAAGCAGCCGTTATTAGTAGAGTTGCCAGTAGGGAAAGTGACAGAGGCGGGTTAAATGGCTTGTGTTGTTTCACGCGGATGAAGCCCTATTTAAGTCAAAGGAGTTAAAAAATAAACTTCTGACAACCGGTCGATTCAACCCAGACGATACCCAACGCGGGCGATCGTTTGCAAGTATTTAGGATTCTTATAGTCAACCTCTAGCTTCTGTCGCAGCCATTGAATGTGAACATCAACCGTTTTGGGGTTCAAAGAGGATTTTCCCCAAATGCCTTTTAGTAACTGGATACGGCTCCAATCCCGCCTTGGATGGGCAATCAGAAATTTCAGAAGTTGAAACTCGCGCGGCGAGAGGGTAACCTCCTGCCCTCGCACCACAACACGGCACGAGTCGGGATATAACAAGATGTCCTCAAAGGACAACACACGCTCTTCTACACATTTCAATTCCTGCACTGACTCAGTTTCTGGCTTCTGAAACTGAACGCGAAATGAACGCCTCAGCAAAGCATGGCAACGGGCAATCAGTTCTCTCGTGCCAAAGGGTTTGACCAGGTAATCATCGGCTCCTGAATCCAATCCGGCTACCCGATCACTTTCACTGCCTCGATCGCTCACAATTAAAATTGGCAGGTAACATCTCGCTTGTCGAAGGATACGGCAGAGTTCTAATCCATCTATATCAGGTAAAGCAGTATCCAGAATCATTAAGTCAGGCTGGGCGGCTGAGTGGTTTTTGGAGGGATCACAAATCAGTTCTAAAACCGTTTCACCCAATTGAGCCGTAATGATTTCATAGCCTTCCTGTCTCAGAATGATTGCGATTTCGCCCTGTGCTTGCTCTGAATACCCCGCAATTAAGACAGACGCTGATGGATTGACTAAGTTGGTTGAAGCATTTGCAGACGGAAACATAAGCAATTTCAACTCAAGGCAGCACAAGTGGCAAGGAATGTGAGCGCTTCACATTCTTCACTTAAAGGGGAAGTAATAGTGATCCCATCACACACTAACACTTCAAGAGAAATTGATTTGCTAAAAATTAGCAACAACTTTTATTGATCTGTGAGAATCATTTCCCATTCATTCACTGTCAATGGCTGTAAATTTGGCATCTATCGAACGGTGGATTTTACTGTCTTCCACTGCTGTTTTGTATCTTTAGGATTAAGATAGCTTAATTCAAGCTTAATCTGTCAATAAATTTCCTTTAACCCAATAATTTACAACAAGAAAAATTGATTTAAAGCGGTTGACATTATGACTTTTTTTGAAATAATTTAAGTGACCGCTACGTCTGAGTGTGTACAGTGGGCGATCGTTTGAGTTTCAAAGATATTTGTCTGAATTGATGTAATCAAGGATTTTATGGTGTTCATTATGCAACCAAAGCCCAAGTCTCTTTTGGCTTCTTTGGCAGCCGTTTCCCTGGTGGTGACAGCTTGCGCTGGAAATCAGACCTCCAATCAGGGGGGGGGCACTGGCACCGCTAGCCCCGCTGCAACAACCGGTGCTTCAAACCTCTCAGGCAGTGTGTTGATTGATGGTTCCAGTACCGTGTTTCCGATTTCTGAAGCTATGGCTGAGGAGTTTCAGAAGGTAAACCCGAATGTGAAAGTAACCGTTGGTTCATCGGGTACAGGGGGTGGTTTTAAGAAGTTCTGCAACGATGAGACCGATATTACGGGTGCTTCTCGCCCGATTAAGCCATCGGAAGTAGAGCTTTGCAAAAAGGGCAACATTGAATACGTAGAACTGCCCGTTGCCTTTGATGGTCTCTCGGTTATGGTCAACCCCAAGAATAACTTCGCCCAATGTCTGACGGTTGCCGAACTGAAGAAAATCTGGGAACCTGCGGCACAAGGCAAAATTAAGAATTGGAATCAGGTGCGCGCTGACTTCCCGAATCAACCGCTTGCCTTATACGGTGCCGGAACTGACTCTGGTACTTACGACTACTTCACTAATGCGATCGTCGGTGATGAGGGTAAAAGCCGAGGTGATTTCACTGCTAGTGAAGATGACAACATTTTGGTGCAAGGGATTGCCTCCGATGTCAATGCTTTGGGCTTCTTTGGCTATGCCTACTACGTCCAGAACAAGGACAAGCTGAAACTGGTTGCGGTTGATGGTGGTGGAGGCTGTGTGGAACCCTCCCCCGAAACGATTCAAAGCGGAGCATACAAGCCCTTGTCTCGTCCTGAGTTTATCTATGTGAAGAAGAAAGCCCTGGAGAGACCCGAAGTTGAGGCAATGGCAAGATTCTACGTTGCTCCTGAAAATGCGAAGTTGGTAGATGAGGTGGGCTATGTGTCTCTGCCTGCTTCAATTGAACCAAAAGTAGCTGCCCGGATTACCGATCGCAAAGTGGGTTCCGTGTTTGAAGGGAAGGGATCTACAACAGGGGTGAAACTAGAAGATTTGCTCTAGGCAAGAGTGAATCTATCCCCTGTTGCTCATTGATGATAGCTAAATCAGTTCTCATCACTTGCAACTAGATGCGGGGTCAGATTTAAGGCTGACCCCTTTCGTGTTTTAATCTGGAGTTCTGTTGATGACCCAACCCATTTTTCCAGAAACGTCTGATTCTACTTTGTGGCAACCCGCTCGTGGGCTAAACCGATTCGTGGAGAGATCGATCGTCGTTCTGTTTGGAATTTTCGCGCTGGTTTCCGTTGCCACCACGATCGGCATCGTCTTATCGCTCATCTTTGAAACGATTGAGTTTTTTAGGGAAGTTCCGCTGTGGCGCTTCCTGACGGATACTCAATGGACTCCGCTGTTTGCCAACGCGCAGTACGGCATTTTTGTGCTGATCAGTGCCACTTTTCTTACCTCTGTGATTGCGATCTTGGTTGCTGTGCCACTGGGTTTGTTTTCTGCCATTTGCTTGAGTGAGTATGCGCCGCGAAAGGTGCGAAAGTGGCTGAAGCCAGCCCTGGAACTTTTAGCCGGGGTGCCAACGGTCGTTTACGGCTATTTTGCTCTCTTACTGGTGACTCCATTTCTCAGAAGTTTTGCCCCCTGGATTTCTGGTTTTAATGGACTCAGTGCAGGATTTGTGTTGGGGATTTCGATTACGCCCCTAATCGCCGCCTTAAGTGAAGATGCGATTTATGCGGTACCAGATAGCCTTAGACAGGGGAGTTATGCTCTGGGTGCGACCAAGCGGGAAACGATCTTGGGAGTCGTGTTACCCGCAGCCCTGTCAGGAGTTATTGCCTCCATCATTTTGGCAATCTCCCGTGCGGTTGGGGAAACGATGATTGTAGCGATCGCGGCAGGACAAAATCCAACGCTGGGACTGAATCCCTTCGTCCCGATTGCCACCATGACTGCCTACATTGTGCAAGTGAGTCTTGGCGATACTCCCGCAGGATCGTTGGCATATAAGTCAATTTTTGCCGTAGGTACAACTCTGTTTCTAATTACGCTGGTACTTAATGTATTTAGTTTTTGGTTTGTTAGAAGGTTCCAGGAGAAGTACGAATGACGGTCCCCAACCAGGCGTTTCAGGATGACTCGTTGCAAGCCAAAGAATCCAACTTTATTCCTGATCTACCCACGCGATACAAAATCGATGGAATATTCAAGTTTGCGGCTTGGGCGGCGGTCATATTTGCTCTGGCGATTTTGGCAATTTTGCTAATCGATGTTGCCATTGACGGGCTACCTAAGATCAATTGGCAATTTCTAACCAGTTTCCCGTCTCGTAGACCCTCTCAAGCAGGGATTTTAT
>JANRIN010000330.1:0-9072 GCA_033764965.1 Leptolyngbyaceae cyanobacterium bins.302
GGTATAAATCAGCTTCATTGAATGAGTCTAGCTTGCTCAAAATTGTTTGATAGTAAGCATCTCGCTGAGTGCGATCGCTCTTCTCATCGTAGTAGGGCTTTTTTGTTGCACCCTTTAAATCCTTCAGGGCAGCTTTCAGATCTTTGTCGTCAGGAGTTTCAAAAACTGGAATTGTAGAAGTGGCAGGAACGGGAACTGGCTCTGACTCTGGTGCAGGGCTAGGAGCAACTGAGATATTTGGAGTGGAGACTACGATCGCAGGCTGTGCTTGCATCACTGGTTGCCCCAAACGCACGCTCACTTGCAGCGGAATTGTCCAGGTTACAGTGCCGTCCTGATTGTCCAGAGATGATTGCAGTTGAGGTTGCAGTTCTGCTGGTGTCACCTGGGATTCTTCAGGTTCCGGTTTAGAAGGACTCATTTCTTGTACGTTAGGTGAGTTGCCATTCAACATTTCATTGACTAAAGCTTGTGCCGTTGCTGAAAGAGGTTGCTGCTTAATGTGCTGGATAACGCGGCTGATCCGAACGCCTTCATTCGCCATCCAGGCAATGCGGTGTTCACCCTGTTCTGGTGCCCACGGCAGACCATCCACATTCAAGATTTTACCGTCTGGATCTCGCTTCGGCACACCAGAATGGTGTAAGGCAACCACTTCCCACTGATCATTGAAAACTGGCGATCCAGAAGAACCAGGAGCGGTGTCTGTTTCGTAATGTAAAAAGTCTGGCAGAGCATCCACCAGCTTGTTCCCCCGCAGAGCAACTTGCTTTGGGTCGCCATCGGGATGCTGAATAATGCTGACTGACTCGCCCACAATCACCTTGCCTTCTGCTTCGATTAAGGGAAGCCACCCGAAAGCAGAGAGTGACGTGCCGTTTTGAGGGGTGGGGTTAATGGCAACCAGGCTATAGTCCAGCTTTGCGTCGGTAATAAACAGGACATCGGGCTGGAAACTGAAGACGATCGGTTGCTTTAAATTGCCATCTGCACCATCTTGATAGTTAAATTCCACCCGACTCAACGCCGCAGACTGAGCATCGGGCAAAACGTGGTTATTGGTGAGAAACAGGCGAGGCGACACCAGAAAACCCGTCCCAAAGCCACCCTGTCCATTTCCCGTGCGAACTCGAATTCGACCAATGGATCGCGCCGCGATCGCGCCCCGCTCCAGAAAATTAACGCTGATTAAATCGTTCGTATCAAGAATGCGCTCCCGTCCATCCACAGCGGACGGAACGATCGGAAAGTCACTCCCAACTAGCATTTTGGCAGTAGCAGGCTCTAATCCTAGTCGTTTGAGGCGTTTCTCCACTCGTTCTGGAGTGTCGGCTTGTAAGGGCAAACCTGCGTCAATTTTTTCCTTTTGATCAGTACGAATGGCAGTGCGATCGTGAAATCGTGCTTCAGTTTCTTTCAGAAGCTTGAGGAAATCCATGATGAGTCATCCTTGGGGGTGAGGGTGAATAGGATTAGGGCGTTGACTCAATTATGAATTCCCTGGATGAAATCCGAGAGTACCCGCTTGGGGGAAAGAGTGGGTGGGTAAGTAAATGTTACTGCGGAGCGTCATTGGTCACTCGTCACTGGTCATTAGTTCGTGATGGTTGACGAATGACGAAGGACAAAGGACTGCTGACCGTCTCATCCTAAGATTATTTACACCCACCTCCCTATTTCCTGCGCCCTTGTTGTCCTAGCCAGTAGCCGACACTGATTCCGGCGATGCTGGCGATCAGATCCCAGGCATCCAGGCTGCGGTTGGGGGAGAGGGATTGCATCAGTTCTTCGGCGATCGTGAACAACAGAAACATCAAGGGAAATAGGGGCAGCGAGAAACCGTTAAAAGCAAGATGGTGACGGTTGAACAGGCGATGACCGATGAATGCGGCGATCGCGTACAGAATCAGATGAGCAACTTTGTCGTTTTGAGTCAGGAAGCTCGGAAGTTTTCCCTGGTAGGCAAACACCAAAATGGTGAGGAATATTCCGGCATAAATTACTCCTAACACCACCCAGAACCAGCGTTCTCGCACGCCTTGCAGTTTCTTTTGCAACGACACAAATTGTCATCCTGTTGAATAATGCCCCACCATCTTGGCATTGGTCACAGGCGATCCGGTAGATGTTCTAACGAAGGTTTCTGATCAAGGCTATAAAATAGCGCAGAGGCTTAAGGTGGGTGGGTTGCGAGATATGGGGCATTTCAAGCTGGCAGATTTCAGAATGAGAAAGGGGTTGCGTTGGTTGATGGGGCTGGGCTTGAGTGTGGCAATGACGGTGACGATCGGGCTGCTATTTGCCCATCCGCTTGCTGCTTGGGAATCTCACTATGCGGTGACGGGACGAGCACCTTTCAACCAGCCTGAGTTCTATCCTTTAGGGCAAACGCCACCCCGCGATCGCTATCGTCCCACGGCAAATTGGATGGGGCGATTAATCTTGCCATCGGTGCAGGCGCAGGGCGAAACGGATTGGGTCTGGATGGAGGTGCATCTCGCGCCAGATGCAGCCCAGGATTTGATTGGCAAACGAGTCCGGTTGGAATGGAGTCAATCGCCCGATGTGCAGCAGGATGTGGCAGCGGTGACGCAGGATGTGAAATTTACGCCAGAAGTAGAAGCGAGTCGCCGTAAAACTGGCAACTTGTATCCAGTTCGCTTGAATGGGCGATCGCGGGTGGGTCCGCTGCAAGCGATCGCCGGAGCCAGACCCAAGGATGATGTGATTGTGCGATTGCCGGATGCAACGGTGGTGCAGTCAACCGAGGGCAAACCGACCTTGCAAATCGCGACAGAACCACTGCTGGATAGCGGGCGTTATGTGGCGCTGGTGCAGATCCTCAATCCGATCGCTAAACCCCAGTGGATTCCCAAGGCTTGTCCAGGCAGTAAACCCTGTTCCAGTGAGTTGTTTCAAGTTCAACACTACAATCCAGCAACGGGGCAGTTTGATGGAGTGCAGGACACGGTACGGATTCCGCAGCAACCTGCGGATGGGTTCGGCGTATTTGCCTCCACGTCCCGTGAGTTAGAACGCTCTCCAGCCGGAAAAGCGGGTTGGTATCTCTACGGCGCACCGGATAAAAGCGGATTGTTTACAGTGCAGGCGATTCAACCCCGATCGTTGATGCAACTCAATCCAGAGCAAGTGATTTTAGACCCCGGCAAGGGTTTGAACTATATCGACTATAACAACTGGCAGGATACGGAACAGCGCAAGGGAACCATTCAAACCACGTGGATCGCTCCCAAGCAACTCCCAGCCCAAACCGCGATCGCTCCAGTGCCAGAAGCCGCGAAGGAACTGTTTCAGATCGGAACTCGTGCTCTGGTGATGCACTTGTTTGGTGGTAGAGGAGGCAAACACGGCGAGGGTTCAGCACTGGGCACGGTGACGGGGCACTTTGCTTACGGTGTGGCAGAAGTTGTCACCGATCCCTTCACGGGAGAACCCCAATTTGAAGTGAACTATCAGCAGGTTTATGCCACCAACATCGAAGGCGTGATTGCTGGCACGAACACCTGGGTCAATTACATGGGCGATCAACAGCGGGGTTGGTTGGGCACTCGCCCCGTAAGTGATGTGATTGTGAAACTGGATGAAATTGGTCAGGATTATGACTTTGGTGGCATCAAGCTATCTCCGTTAGACGAATTCCTGCGGCAACTGCATATCATCATGGCGCGATATCGCATCGGGGATGGCACTGGCGCTGCCAATGTTACAGCGGCAACGTCCTGTGTGCAGGATTCAAATCAGGCGTTGTTTCTCACGATTCAACGGATTCGCGAAACGGTTGCATCCAGTCCAGCCATTCAGCAATGGTGGTCAGCCCATCCCAATGATCCAACGATCCAACGATTTGAACGATTGATTGCGTTAGGAAATGATTTAGAACGACAACTGACTCCTTTAGGCATTGTGAGAGGAGACTGGAAATCAAATGCTGAAGCACTTTCTGGAACGGGGATTCAGGCTCCTGAATTTGTTCGCGCTCCGGATGGGGCAGAAAATATTTTGACGGCGCTCACCAGTTGGCGCACCATTTTGCCGCGACAGGCACAGGACGAACTCAGTATTTTGTTTCTGCGGCATGGAGCGTCTCTCTGGTTTTTACGCACAAATCAGGTGGGAGGGAATGATCCAGACATTGTGCCGATCGCTCCCACAGAAGCCTTTGCCCGCTGGACATTGCCCGGAACGAATATTCCCGTTGGCTCGATCGTGTTTACTCGGATTCTGGGCGCGATCGATTTACCCAGTGCCGGAGATTGGTGGGTGACGGGATGGGTTGCGTTGTTCTACAGTGCGATCGCCCTACCCGTCGGCTTTCTGCAAAACTTTCTCCAGTTCAAACCCCTCCGTCTTCCTGCCCATCGTTATTTACTGCTGGCTCTGCGGCTATTTTTCGTGCCTGCTCTGGTGGAAGAATTTGTCTTTCGAGTGTTGTTGTTGCCCTACCCCCGCGCTGGCATCACAGGGCAAATGTGGGTGCTGTGGGCGATCGTTAGCCTGATCATCTTCATTGCCTACCATCCGCTGAACGCGAAAACGTTTTACCCACCCGGAAATCCCACGTTCTTGACAGTTCCATTCCTGACCTTGACGGGCTTGTTGGGGATCGCCTGCACGATCGCCTATTTCCTCACAGGTTCTCTACTCACGATCACCTTGATTCACTGGATGGCTGTGTTCATCTGGTTAGCCCTGTTAGGCGGGATGGAGAGATTGCATCCGCAAGCACGGCAGGAAACATCCATATAGGAGAGCTTCTAAGCAATAGCCGCTAGTAATTCAGCAAATGCTGCTCACTAACGGCTAACCTTAACCACTGGATTGGAAACAGTCCAAAAATTGATGCCCTTACTTTTTCCCCTTTTTCGCTTTTGGCTCAGGTTCTTCTTGGGCGGGAGCGACTTTTTCCTTAAACAGCTTGCCAGCCGAAAAAGCGGGGACTGTTGTGGCAGGAATTTGAATTGGTTTGCCCGTGCTGGGATTACGCCCCTCGCGTGCCTGCCGTTGCCGAGCCTCAAACGTACCAAACCCAACCAGCGTAACCTTATCACCCGACGAAACGGCTTCCATAATGGCATCTACCACCGCAGTCAAAACGCTATCTGCGTCTTTTTTGGTGATAGAAGCCTTGGCAGCGATCGCGTCAACCAATTCACTCTTGTTCATAAAACGTCCTTCTCAGGGTTGAATTCCGTGGAAAGATTGTAATTCAGCTTTTTGAAAATGGCGAAAAAGATCCATTTTGTTTCTTGCGAATGAGCCAAATTTACGATGATATCTGCCTTGCGGATTAGCAAATAAGGTAGAAACCCAGATTATTATTCCAATCATTGTTTATATCTAAGGCTTCCGTCAAACATTAGTAACTGATGTGAAGAAACGCATCGGATGGAGATAGTTATGGCAAGTTCTATTGAATTTAAGTTGTTTGCTCCCTATAACAAAGAAGCGGCTGTGATTGGCTCCTTCTCTGACTGGCAACCGATCTCGATGCAGAAGGGAAAGGATGGTTATTTTCGGGTCAATGTTGATCTGGAAGATGGTGAGTATCCGTACAAGTTTCGAGTGCGATCTCGCTCCTGGTTTTTTGAGCCAGATCAGTGGGTTGATGTAACTGATCCTTACGCAACAGGCGTGGATGGCAAAAGCGCCGATGAAAACGGAATTCTGCGGGTAAAAGAGGGGCAGCGCATTGTCGATACCTACGTTTGGCAACACGATGACGTGCCTTTGCCCAGCGATCGAGAGTTGGTGATTTACGAGTTGCACGTTGCCGATTTCTCTGGCGGAGAGGATGACCCCAAAGCACGGGGCAAGTATCGCCATGTGATTGAGAAGCTGGATTACTTGAATGAGTTGGGCATCAATGCGATCGAGTTAATGCCCGTCAAGGAGTATCCCGGTGATTACAGTTGGGGTTACAACCCGCGCCACTTTTTCGCCCCTGAATCCAGTTATGGTTCTACGGCAGAACTCAAACAACTGATTGATGAATGTCACGGTCGGGGGATTCGCGTGATCATGGACGGGATTTACAACCACTCGGAAGCCTCCTGTCCCCTGACTCAAATTGACCACGACTATTGGTATCATCATGAACCCCGTGATCCCGACAACAATTGGGGACCCGAATTTAACTACGAACATTACGACGAAAACCTGGAAACTTATCCTGCTCGCTGGTTCATTGGCGACACCGTGCGCTACTGGATCCGAGAGTTTCATCTAGACGGGATTCGCTACGACGCGGCTCGCCAAATTGCCAACTACGACTTCATGCACTGGATTGTTGAAGAAGCGAAGCACACAGCGGGTGGTAAACCGTTCTACAACATTGCCGAACACATTCCCGAAACCACCAGCATCACTAATGTGGATGGTCCAATGGATGGCTGCTGGCACGACAGCTTTTATCACACGGTGTTGGCTCACATCATTGGCGAAACGTTTGATTTAGACCAGTTGAAAGATGTGCTGGATGCTAAACGCCAGGGCTTTATGGGGTTGACCAACGTGGTGAATTACCTGACTAATCACGACCACAATCACGTGATGGCAGAATTGGGCGATCGCGGCATTTTTGATGAAGATGCCTTTCGTCGTCGCCGCTTGGGAGCCGTGCTGGTGATGACGGCGATGGGCGTGCCGATGATCTGGATGGGGGAAGAGTTTGGCGAATACAAACCCAAAACGATCGACCCTGCCAAAATTGATTGGACTTTACTAAAACATGATTTGAATCGAGGCTTGTTTGAGTTTTACAAAGGTTTGATTACCCTTCGCAAAACCAATCATGCCCTGCACACCGAAAACATTGAATTCTTCCACGAAAATCCAGAGGCAAAAGTCCTGGCTTACACTCGCTGGAATGATGAAGGATCGCGAGTCGTAGTGGTTGCCAACTTCTCAGATCAATTCTTGGGCGGCTATACGGTGCCCGATTTTCCTGCCGATGGCACCTGGCATGAGTGGACAGGCAATTACGATGTGGACGCGGGAGAGGGGCAACTCATGACCGATTTAGGCGAATGGGAAGCGAAAGTTTTTGTTTGGCACGGGTGATAGGGAGTAGGGGATGGGGCATGGGGGATGGGGAATAGGGATTCCTGGCAGGTTCCTAAACTTCAGTCCCAACTCTTAGAAGATTTCCGAAAAAGTTTCTCCCCACGACCCACCCACGACTAAAGTGCGGGCTGAAAGCAAAAGTCTGTTGAAGCAGACTGGGAAGAGTTTTAGTTCATTGAAATGGACTTCCCTGGTTAGTTCACCGTTCACTTGCGGACAGACTTGCAGCAAAGATACGGGTATTGTCTTTTGTAAGATCACCCCAACCCCCAACCCCTACTCCCCAACCCCAATTCCCATCACCGATGAGCGGAAGTCCTATAGGATAAGGAAGCACGTTTATGAAATAAGGTGAGTATGGCTGCGATCGCGATCGAAATTGCGCTGATCCTTCTGCTGGTAGTTGCCAATGGCATCTTTTCGGGTTCTGAAATTGCGGTAGTTTCAGCTCGTAAAGTTCGTTTAGAGCAATTAGCCGACCAGGGAAACCGGAAAGCAAGGGCTGCACTCAAGCTCGCCAACTCACCCAACGATTTTTTATCCACTGTGCAGATTGGTATTACCTTGATTGGCATTTTGAGTGGTGCCGTTGGGGGTGCTACTCTGGCTCAACGCTTGAAGCCAGCGCTGGATGGAATTCCCGCTTTACAACCCTACAGCGAAGGGATCAGTGTGGCGATCGTAGTCTCCATCATCACGTATCTCTCGCTGGTAATTGGCGAACTGGTGCCGAAGCGCATTGCCCTGAATGAACCGGAGCAAATTGCCTGCGCGGTGGCTCGACCGATGCGATTTCTGTCCCGCTTCACTGCGCCTTTAGTGCATCTCCTCAGCCTTTCAACCGATGCCCTGCTTAAGCTGTTGAATGTCAAAGCGTCGGAAGAACCAGAGGTTACAGAAGAAGAAATCAAGGTGCTGATTCGCCAGGGTGCGGAGTCCGGGATGTTTGAGGAAGTTGAACACGAGATGGTAGAGCGGGTGTTTCGACTGGGCGATCGCCCCATCAAAGCTCTCATGACTCCCCGGATTGATGTGGCTTGGCTAGATATAGAATCGCCCCTGGAAGAAAATTTGCGCGAAGTGATGGAGAGTAATCATTCCCGTTTTCCAGTGGGACGAGGTAGCCTGGATAACTGTGTTGGCGTGGTGCGGGGCAGTAGCTTGTTGGCAGCCCATCTTTCTCACCAGGAGATTGACCTGGAGGCGATGGCGCAATCACCGCTCTATGTTGCGGAAACTACTCGCGTGTTAAACGTACTGGAGCAATTCAAAGAGGCAGGCACCCATATTGCCCTGATTACTGATGAATACGGCGGCATTGAAGGCGTTGTTACCTTGAACGATTTGATGGAAGCGATCGTGGGTGATTTGCCTTCTCTCGAAGACCAGGACGAACCGATGGTGATTCAGCGGGATGACGGGTCCTGGCTGCTGGATGGGTCTTTGGGCATTGATGAAATCAAAGAAATTTTCGACAAAGACTTATTGCCTGGAGAAGATACCGGAAATTTCCATACCCTGGGCGGCTATATCATGCACTCGTTAGGACACATTCCCGAATCTGGACAACACTTTGAATACGAAGAGTTGCGGTTTGAAGTGATGGATATGGACGGAACACGGGTGGATAAAGTTCTGGTGAATGTCAATCCCAAGGAAAATCTTGCATCTGAGGCAGAAGCAGATTTGGATGATTGATTAAACGTGTCCATTCGTCATTGGTCATTGGTAAGTAGCTGGGCTAGATTAAATGTAGGATGGGTTAGCGATAGCGTAACCCATGCGGGCGTTGGGTTTCGTGTCTCAACCCAACCTACGAGGTTTATATTTAATTGTGCCTTCCTACTTACCCACATTCCGCACTTCCAACTGGCACAAAAAGATTAACCCCCTCAACACAGCAAGTAGTACTGTCGGCAAGCAGAACCGAGAAATTGGAGAATCCATTGGCGATCGTCGGTTAGATTAACGACCTGTTTAACGCCATTG
>JANRIN010000339.1:0-3717 GCA_033764965.1 Leptolyngbyaceae cyanobacterium bins.302
ATCGGGGCGATCGCTCTCACCCTCAATACCGTTACCCCGGCTCATGCCATCTTCCTGTCTGGGATGGAGGAATTTGTGACGGAACTCGCGACCCAAAGTGCAGGCGGTGGAGAAGGCATTTCAGAAGAATCAATCGGTCTAGTGTTTAATGTAATCCGGGCGATCTTCTTACTCTTGGTGGCAGCGGCAGCTCTGTTTGCTTATAACCAGGCACAGCAGGGTAACGACTGGCGACCGATCGCAACTCAAGTCGGTTTGGCATTCGGTGTGGTCTTAGGGCTGGATGTGATTACTGCCATCTTTGTGCCTCAAGCTGGTTAGCCGATTTCCCTCATTCTACTCATTACCTCCGTCATTACAATGTCAATTCGAGATCCAGATAGGGACTTTGTCAAAGTCAATAAAGCACTGGGTAAGATTCCCAGCATCGGTCCCATTCCTGCCAATCAAATTTTGCCCTGGATCGCTATCATCATCGGCTCGTGGGTCGTGACGATGGAGCTTTTCAGTCTGGGATTAGCCGCTTTCTTTGCCGCCTGCTTTTGGCTGATTGCAACCTGGTGGCTACTCACCGGCAAACATTCCTACGACTTCACAGATCGCTTCAGATCAACACCAGGTTCAGACTGGACAACAGGCTATTGCCGTTACTATTCCCTACTGAGAGTCCGCGAACAAACTCACCGAGGCAGCCCAAAAGGAAAACCACGATGAAGGACAAACTAAAACCAACATCTGTGATGGATCAACAAGGACAATCCCATCGCCTCTATCCATTCGAGAACTTCCTTGATCTGTGCTGCATGACACGATTGGTCAAGGATAACCGGGATATTGGGGCTTATTTGCTCAACAAAGGCGGGAACTGGCAACTGGTGTTTGGGTTTCGGTTGCAGGGATTGCACACCACCTTGACCCGTGAAGAGATCATGGCGATCGCGGCTCAGTTGGAAGAAGCCATGAAAGAGTGCCCTGCCGGGGAGTCCTTGCGCTTCTACATGAGTTGCTTTGCCAATGACCATCAACGGCAGCAAGAGCTTGAAACCCTTGTCAAACGTACTCCAGATCCTCTGGCAATGGTGTTGGGGCGATCGGAGCAAAAGCGGATTCAGCAACTGACTCACACGGGCGATCGCCGACAATGGAATTCACTGATTTTCTGCACCTACACCATTAATGCCGACGGTCAGCAACGATGGGGGGACTGGATCAGCAAGCTTTCGCAGCGTGTGACCAATTTGCTAGATGCAATGCGGGGTGCCAAGGATGAATCCTATAAACAATTCCTGGTACAGGTCATGGGCAAAGGGTACAATGCTTCCTTATGAGCACCACGACCCACGACATTGTTGCCAAGCTTTGGAATCTCTGTAACGTCCTTAAAGACGGCGGGATATCGTTTCATCAGTACATGATCGAGCTAACATACCTCCTGTTTCTGAAGATGGCGAAGGAAACGGGGGCTGAAAATCAGATTCCAGAGGGCTATCGCTGGGACGATCTTAAGAGTAGGTCTGAAGTTGAGCAGCTTGAATTCTATAAGCAACTTCTGAACCATTTGGAAGCACAGGGTTCTGTCATTGTTCAAGCAATTTTTGCTGATGCGAAATCTTCTATAAATAAGCGCAATACACTTTCAACGCTTGTTAATGAAATAGACAAGCTTGATTGGTATAATGCGCGACAAGAAAGCATGGGGGATGTCTATGAAGGACTCCTTGAGAAAAATGTCAATGAATCAAAAGGAGGTGCAGGTCAGTATTTTACCCCTCGTCCGCTCATTGACAGCATGGTGCATGTCATGCGTCCCAAGCTGGAGGACATCATTCAAGACCCTGCTGCTGGAACAGGCGGATTCTTGATTGCGGCGAATCGATACATTTGCGAACAGGGTAATCCAGATCGTTGGACTAAGAAGCAACAAGATAAATATCGCTCTAATACCTTTTATGGAATGGAGCATGTGCCTGACACGCAACGTTTGGCGTTAATGAATTTGATGCTGCACGATATAGATTTTGATCCACAAGGTGCAGGCATTCGGTATGGTGATACGCTTTCGCCAGATGGACAAGCCCTGCCTCCAGCTACTCTGATCCTGACCAATCCACCTTTTGGCAGCAAGAAAGGGGGAGGCTTACCCGATCGCCCAGATTTTGAATTCCCGACCAGCAATAAACAGCTTTGCTTTTTGCAACACATTTACCGGGGGCTGAAGCCAGGTGGTCGTGCCGCTGCTATCTTTCCTGATAATGTGCTGTTTGAGAGCAATATGGGACGGCTGATTCGGGTTGACTTAATGGACAAATGCAATCTCCACACCATTTTGCGTTTACCATCTGGGATTTTTTATGCTCAAGGGGTGAAAACGAATGTGTTGTTTTTTACCCGTGGCAAGAAGGAAAAGGGCAATACCAAGGAAGTTTGGGTATATGACCTGCGTGCAAATACTTCCCAATTTGGGAAGCGTACCTCCTTGACGCGGAAATTTTTTAAGGAGTTTGAAACCGCTTTTGGGGATGATCCATTGGGTAGTCCTGCGAGCCTCGATCAGCGCGTAGATACAGGGGAGGAAGGGCGCTTCAGAAAGTTCTCCCGTGATTGGATGGCTGAACGGGGTGACAATTTAGACATCGCTTGGCTGAGAGACGAAAACGGAGGCGATAATGGCGAGTTACCTGAACCTGCAATCTTGGCACAGGAGGCGATCGGTGAACTGGAGGCGGCTATAGCCGAATTGCAGGGGATTTTGCAAGAATTGGGTGAGGATATTAGTTTGTAGGTACGGAGGTGGCGACGATGGAAAGTATTAAGGTACGTCGGCGTGTTGGGCAAGATGGCATCCTCCATCTCGATATTCCTGTTGGAATAATAGAACGAGATGTGGAAGTGATGGTTATTTATCAGTTTGTTTCATCACCAACGGTTACCGAGCGATCGCTAGAAAGGTTCTACGGCATTTGTGCCGATGATCCCATCATTCTCGACGATTGCGGAATTTCGGAGAGCCTTGATGATGACCTTGCCGGAGCGTTTGATTAGAGAATGCGTTATCTGCTCGACACGAATGTTTGCGTGATGTATTTGAATGGTCGTTCGACTTCAGTGCGCGATCGCTTGCATTCTATCTCGCTTGAAGAGATGGCTGTATGTTCGATTGTCAAAGCTGAGCTATTTTATGGTGCGATGCGGAGCAATAACCCAAACCGAACGTTAGAACGGCAGCAGAATTTTTTGGCAAGCTTTGTATCACTTCCGTTTGATGATGAAGTTGCGCTTGTTTGTGGTCAAATTCGAGCGCGTCTCGCCAATGCAGGAACTCCGATCGGTGCCTGTGATTTGTTCATTGTCGCGATCGCTCTGGCACACAATTTAACCCTAGTCACTCACAACACACGAGAGTTTGGACGGGTTGATGGATTGCAGGTTGAAGATTGGGAGGTTGAGGCGTGAACGAGTTGCCAAGTGGATGGGTAATTACAACAATCTCAAACATCACCGAATACTTATCTCGTGGCAAGCAGCCAAAGTATGCCAGTTACAGTAGCCTTCCAGTTATCAACCAAAGAGCAATCCGGGCACTGGTTCCGCTAAGTGGGGAGACATAAAGCCTTAATATTGTTACATTAGAGCAACTTACAGTGTTTTGAAAACCGCCAATTCATCAGGAGCGGATGATGGATTTATTTTCCCCTAATTGCCCGTACTGTGATAGTG
>JANRIN010000340.1:0-6056 GCA_033764965.1 Leptolyngbyaceae cyanobacterium bins.302
TTTATTAAAAAACACTTTATATGGTTCGTGGATTAAATAATAACAGCTTTAGTTGGTGGGGTTGATGCATCAACCCCAACGCTCACGCAAACTTTGGGTTTCATGCTTCAACCCAACCTACTAAAGCTGATCTTATTTAATCCACGATCCTTAGAAAGTGTTTGTAAATCAATGTTTCGATCCCCCTAAATCTCCCTTCAAGAGGGGACTTCAGACTTAGGGCTTGATTCCCTGCTTATGAAGGAGGGTTAGGGAGGATCTCTTCAGGCTTGCTTTTGAGCCACATTTACGTCTATTTACAAACAGCTTCTTAGAATTAGTGACTAATCTCAATACTGAGATGATAATCCCCTAATTTGAGTTGCTGCGCCCATAATTCGTATTCCAACAGCAAGTAACAGGGTAAGGGGTTGCCCTTCACATGAAGGTTGCGAGTGAAATTTCGAAACTGCAACTGCTCACTCCCGCCTAAAGCCCCTTGCAGCCAATAGCGACTGGTGCCAAAAACACCTGGTTCAAACAGGTGGCGATAGCCGAATTGCCCATTGCCTTGCATAGTCATGGTGACTCGAAAAGGGGAAAATTCCAGCCACAACAAGCGCGGAGTCGGCACGCTGTCGGAGTTGGAGTGGTTATAGTCTTGAAATAGCCCATCCCATTCTGTAACCAGGGGTTCAGTGAAAACTAAATGATAGCGATCGTCGTTCTTCTGATATAAAGTTCCGACCGTCTCAACATCTGAGCAAATGAGGGAGTCGGTGGAATTGAAGGACAGCCGCACTGGGCGACGAAGTTGAGTCAGCATGGGCAGGGATTTAGCGATAGGATAGCTAACGCAGTCATTTGGCAGTCTAGCTGATCCCCATGCCAGAGTCGAATCGTATTTTTATGGAAACCATTGATTGTCAGCAGAAGTTGACGATCGTTCGTCCTGAATCTGGGTTCTCCTTACAGGGGCGAATCCGCGTTCCAGGAGACAAGTCCATTTCCCACCGCGCCCTGATGTTAGGTGCCCTGGCAGAAGGAGAGACGATTATTCAAGGATTATTGCTGGGCGAAGATCCTCGCAGCACAGCGGCTTGTTTCCGGGCATTGGGGGCGGCAGTGTCAGACTTGAATACGCAGGAAGTCCGGGTTCGCGGGATTGGGTTGGGGCAACTGTTAGAGCCAGCGGACATCTTGGATGCCGGTAATTCGGGTACAACCATGCGGTTGATGCTGGGAATTCTGGCTTCCCATGCGGGACGATTTTTTACGGTTACGGGGGATGACTCGCTACGATCGCGCCCCATGTCCCGCGTTGTGAAACCCTTGCGCCAGATGGGAGCAGAAATTTGGGGACGGCAGGATGGATCGTTAGCTCCTTTAGCCATTCAGGGACGATCGCTGCAACCGACGCATTACCAGTCCCCGATCGCCTCGGCTCAGGTGAAATCTTGCATCTTGCTGGCAGGTCTCATGACCGAGGGCACTACTACCGTGACAGAACCCGCCTTGTCACGAGACCACAGTGAACGAATGCTCAAGGCGTTTGGTGCAACTATACAAGTTGATTCTGAAACCTGTAGTGCCAGCGTCGTTGGACCTGCCAAACTCACAGGACAATCCGTGGTTGTACCTGGCGATATTAGTTCAGCCGCTTTTTGGCTCGTGGCGGGGGCGATCGTTCCCGGAGCAGACTTGACCATTGAAAATGTGGGCGTGAACCCGACTCGAACTGGCGTGTTAGAAGCGCTGCACATGATGGGGGCTGACATTACCCTGGAAAATCAGCGGGAAGTGGCAGGTGAGCCTGTAGCCGATTTGCGCGTCAAAGGGGGCGCACCATTAAAAGGCTGCACGATCGCTGGAGATTTGATTCCACGCTTGATTGATGAAATTCCGGTACTTGCTGTCGCTGCCACCTTTGCTCAGGGAACCACGATCGTGCGGGATGCGGCAGAATTGCGGGTGAAGGAGAGCGATCGCATTACCGTGATGGCAACCCAACTCAACAAAATGGGAGCGCGAGTCGGCGAATTGCCCGATGGCATGGAGATTACGGGAAATACACCCCTGACTGGAGCCGAAGTCGATAGCCATACCGATCACCGGATTGGCATGAGTTTGGCGATCGCGGCACTCAACTCGACTGGAACCACAACCATTCATCGGGCAGAAGCCGCTGCGATCTCCTATCCATCCTTCGTTGAAACCCTCTCCACCATTTGCGGAATTTGACTCAAAACTGAAACTAAGAAATGAAAATTAAATAACTTCGACATTTTCTTGTACGGGCGAATGGCCATTCGCCCCTTCAGACGGCAAAATATTTGAACAAAATGCCTGTGCGGGCGGGTTTAGCAGACCAATCTGCTCGCTGTAGCGAATTGAACGACAAAACCCGCCCCTACCAAATATCCTTGATGGTTAGCGCGATCGCTCGGGTTCAAAGGGCGATCGTTCCTGCTCTGAACAACATCATTCAGGTTCAAAGGGCGATCTTTCTTGCCTCAAACAATGCAAAAGGGATACCCAGCTTCGAGGAACTTGGATATCCCTGATTTGGAGATTTCAAGAAAAAATCATCCTTGCGTTGGGGCAGGTTCTGCCGAAGTCTTTGGTGGCAACCGAGAACCTTGTTGCTAAACCTGCCCGTACTTCTCGTTAATTTCTAAGTCCTCACACCGATTTAACTGGCGATCGCGGCAGATGAAGATCCCCCTGCGGCTCGACGACTCGACTGAGCGCTCGTCGAAGTCTGAGCATCGCCGAACGTCCTGCGGCATCCCCCTTATCAAGGGGGACTGAGGGGGATCGGTGCAAAGAATGCGCGATCTTTCCAATTCAAATTGATATTAGAACCTGAAAATCCCCTAGTGCTTCCCGTTCCCGTTGCCATTACGGTGTCCGTTGCCGTTGCTTTTGCGGATGGGGGTGCCGCAGGGATAGGTGGCGACTGCCAGTTCGCGCACGGGCGTTTCTTCCAGTTCCGCAACTTTCACGGGAGAAGCCACGAAATGGTTGGGATCAGCTTTGGCAGCTAGATAGTCTGCTTGCAACTTGGCAATCATTGCTTCGCGCCGATCGTACAACCGCTTCAACGGACGAGGTTCACATTGATTGATCACGTATGCCGTCATAATCGGCAGGGCGATCGTGCTGTCGGTATAGCAAACGATCGTGTTGGGCAACTCGTCTGGATCAACCTTGCCCCAACTCACGGCTTCATTGGGCGTAGCACCGGACAAACCACCTGTATCCGGACGGGCATCCGTAATTTGAATGAAGAAGTCGTGTCCCCGTTCTTCTAGCCCCAACACTTCATGCAACTGAGGCTGAGTTTGCAGCATAAAGTTCTTGGGACTGCCCCCGCCGATGATCAGGGCGGCACTTTTGCCTTCCACTTCGGGATTACCCGTGTCACGAGCCGCATAGGCGATCGCGGCAGTCTCATTCACATCCATCGAGGGATCGATCACCAGTTGGTAGCCTTCCAGCGACAGGGCTGCTACATTCATGCCGATCGAGCTATCCCCAGGAGACGAGGTGTAGATCGGTACGCCACACTCATAAGCGGTTGCTAACAAGCAAGAGTTTTTCACCCCAACCTGTTTCTCCACTTCGCGGACATATTTACCCAGCAAGTGATGAAACTCTGCGGTTCCCATCCGTTTTTGGAATGGTTCTGCTTTGAGAATTTCGCGAATAAAGGCATCCGTTTCTAACAACACATCGTATCCAAACACGATGTCATAGATCCGAATCCGTCCTTCTTGCCGCAACTTCACATCATCCAGGAAAGGGCTGCTGGCAAACAAATCGAGACCCAAACCGTAATGAATATCGTGGTACAAGTTGGCTCCGGTGCTGATGATCCAATCCACAAAGCCATTGTGGATCAGCGGAGCCAGGACGGATACGCCAAAGCCAGCCGGAGTCATGGCACCGGAAAGGCTTAACCCAACCGTTACACCCTCCTGCATCACATCGCGAGACAGCAGGTGGCAAATTTCGCGCAACCGTGCCGAGTTATAAGCCGTGAAGTAGCCGTCAATCAAGTCAACAACACTGATCTCCGCAGGCATGGGGGAGGGTGCGATTTTACGGCTGAGCAATTTTGACATTTTTCAACTCCAAGTTGGATAAACGGCATAAAGAAGAAAGTAAGTGGATAACCGCGCTAGCACGGCGCTTCGACCTCGTTGAGATCGATTTTCGCAGCATAATCTAAACAGGTTGAACTGTCACCAGGATATGACGCGATACTCGATCGCTATCAACCCCTACAAACAGTTTTCCCAATTCACCAAACTAAAACGAGACTTTAGAAGATACGCTTGAGGCAACCTTTTGAGGATGCGATCGAGCAATCTCTAAAATTGACTCGCTGCAAATTCACCAGACCTATTTCAGCATCAAAAAACGACACTTAAAAACTGGATCTGCACAGGGAATCTGTCTAGATATAGCTTTTGCCAGAACGCTTAGGACATGGAAAATTGGCAAAGCCATTACCAGATAGGCGTTCTGACTCACTACGGTCGGCTGAACGCTCTCGCTGAAATTTGCCACGTTCCACATGGCTACGGCTATAGGTATTGAGAAATTCTCTACAGGAGAACACGACCGACCGAGTTCACCGTTTCATCAAACAGGGTAGCGACAAGGGCACAGTGTTTTGATGAAATGCAAACCTCAAGTTACAGGTCGGTCAGCTCATACTGGGAGCTTCGCACCGATCTGCCCAGGATAGCGCGGGGTCACACTGCCGTTTCCGCTTAAGCTTCATTTCCAGATACCAAAGCAAATGGTACCCAGTCAGGAAAAGGAGTTTCAACGCTTCGTGTATCCTTCAGACATCAACCATTCCAATGTAACACCATTGGTTTCTGAAACCTTCATTAAAGTGGGTGATTTCTTTACTTTTATATGTAGTCTGTAATACAAAAGATCGGTGTGAACGGTAGATTTATCTTAGGTTTAGAGCAAATATGTTGCACACTATTAATATCTGAGCCTCACCTGTAGCCCCTTATGCCAAATCCTACCAATGACTCTTCACCCAACTCAGGGGAAGGCTACCCGCGCTCAAGTCCTCGCTGGCATACCTTTGAGGATGTGTTAGCACGCTTGCATCAAGAGGGGATTTATTTGCATCCACACCAGTTGGCAGAGTTTTTTGTTTGGCATGGACTTCCGGTAGACCTGCGTTACGTTCCAAGTCGTTTACAACAACGCGCCACCCAGATCAATGACAATTATTTGGGGGATATGGCTCGGTTGGAAGCCTTTGATGAACCCCCCTGGTACTCCCATCGTTTCTTCTAATCTGTGTTGCATCATGAATGAATCTTTGATATCGAGCGATCGCCTGACCGAACCACATACAGGACTAAACGACGAGCAATACAAGCGCAAGATGCAGCGCCGCAAGGAAGTGCAAGATCAACGATTAGCTGGAATGCAGGCGGAGCAGGGTTTGGTGATTGTGCATACGGGAAATGGCAAGGGCAAAACCACAGCCGCCCTGGGTATGGTGCTGCGATCGCTAGGGCATGGGCATCGAGTGGCGATCGTGCAGTTTATCAAAGGAGCCTGGGAACCCGCAGAAAAAGCGGCGTTTGCCCCGTGGACTGTGGCAACGGAAACGCGATCGCCCTTGCTGGAATTTCACGCGATGGGGGAAGGCTTTACCTGGGAAACGCAGGATCGGGAGCGAGATACTCAAATGGCACAAAAAGCCTGGGAAAAAGCCCTCAGCTTTATCACAAATCCCCAGGTGAAACTAACCTTGCTGGATGAAGTCAACATTGCCCTGAAGCACGGTTATTTGACGACGGAACAAGTCCTGGAGGGACTCAGCCAAAAACCTGCCGACTCCCATGTAATTCTGACGGGGCGCGGTGCCCCCCAACCCTTGATTGACATCGCTGATCTCGTGACTGAAATGACTCTAGTCAAGCATCCATTCCGGGAGCAGGGCGTGAAAGCTCAAGCCGGAATTGAGTTCTAAAGATGCAGTTCTGACCCCAGTAAACCGTATTCAGATTGTGTCATTGGTCATCCATTGGTTA
>JANRIN010000015.1:0-12902 GCA_033764965.1 Leptolyngbyaceae cyanobacterium bins.302
ATGGAAACCGCTTGCGGATTACATAACTTCCGGCTCACTCATCGTCAACTTAAGGTGCAAAAGAAAGCAGCTTAATCAACCAATTCTTAGAGGAAGCTATTCATTTTCTAGTACATTCTTATTTCCAATAAAGTCTAATGAACGGGCATCATCCACGCCGTTGTTGGACGCTGCATCAATCTCACTGACATCCAGACTGCTGCTGGTTTCAATTGAGCGGCAAGATTGGCAGGTTCCACAGGATTCATCAGTCGGTTCATCAAAGCTTAAACAGTTGAGGGATTTTGCAAGTATCCGAGCTGTAGAGGTTTTGCCTGTACCTCTAGATCCAGTAAACAAGTAGGCTGGAGCAATTTGCAGACGATTGACCGTGTTAATGAGTGTTCTTTGAATGCAGGGTTGCCCAATTAATTCAGCGAGTATTTGAGGTCGGTATTTGAGGTGTAAGGGTGATTTTGTCATCGTTGTTTTCCGATCGTTCCATTACAGCTTTCACCCCTGCTAAGGGGATTGTTGGGGTTGGTAGTCGTAATGGCAAGGTGATTTTGCCTGCTCACGAATCATGAGAAGCAACTCGGCAAGTAGCCTGTCGTTAAGACGTTGGGTAAGATGCTGAATCAAATGGCTCGTTAGTGTCTTCAGTTCATCTTCGGTCAGATGTATGTATCTTTGTATCTTTAGTGAAGATCAACACTGGTTTGCGATCGCGTGGTGCATGGTGCCAAAGCAGCAACCATCGCAATTAACTCTTCAGGATCAACGGGTTTACGAATTGAGTACTGATAGCCTGCCGCCAACGTTTGATGTTCATCTGTTTCATCAACAGAAGTAGTGAGGGCGATCGCGGGAATGTTGTTGTACAAATCCGGGTGGAGCAGTCGAACTTGCTGCATCAAGCTGTAGCCCTCTTCATTCGGCATCGTCACATCCCCAATCAGCACATCCGGTTGAGTTTCTGCCAAGCGCTGTAAAGCTTCTTTGATCGATGCGACGACTGTTACCGCCGCACCAGCCTGTCTCAGTCCCAGAGTGATAAATTCCTGGTACTCAATCTCGTCTTGCACCAACAGAATTTTTAGACCGCTCAGTATTTCGTCCAGATCGGGTTGAGGCAGGCGATCGCGCTCCAATTCGGGCTGTTTGGGGTCGTTTGATAGAAGCGGCAGTCGGACTGTAAACATGGCTCCTTGATCGACACCCCTACTGGCAGCTTCAATGGTGCCACCGTGCAGTTCGGTCAGGTGACGGGCGATCGCCAATCCTAATCCCAGCCCGCCAAATTTACGGGTGGTGCTGCCATCTGCCTGACGGAAGTAGTCGAATACATGGGGCAAAAACTCTGGCTCAATACCTTTTCCAGTATCACTCACTTGAATTTGAACAAACCCTCCGGCGGGTTCAACAGTGACTTCGATCTGCCCACCGGCTGGCGTAAATTTGATGGCATTTGAAAGCAAATTCCAGACCACTTGCTGAACTCGGGAGGAATTGCCCAATACTCGTCCTGTCGTGCCGTCGAGCGCCGTGTGCAGTTGAATCGATTTGGCTGCCGCAGCCAAACGAACTGTGGCGATCGCGGCTTCCACCGTTTCCACTACATCCACCGGGCAGTAGCTCAGCTTGAGTTTACCTTGCAAAATTTGGGACACATCCAGCAAATCTTCGACCAGTTGAGCCTGACGTTGAGCATTGCGTTCAATGATTACCAGTGCGTGCTCTGTTCGGTTCGCGTCAGATTTGTGGCTTCTCAGCAGCTTGAGCCAACCCAGAATTGGATTGAGGGGAGTCCGCAATTCATGGGAAATAATCATCAAAAATTCGTCTTTGAGGCGATTTGCCGCTTCCGCCTCTTCACGGGCAGCCCGCTCCAGTTTCAGTAGCCGCTCACATTCCGACTCAATTTTCTTGCGTTCGGTCAGATCAATCACAAAGAAACGCCGCTATCATTGCTGCCCTCAAACGCTGCACTACCACAGAGAACTGGAACACGAGAACCATCCTGGTGAATGTATTCTTTCTCAAACGGTGCACAAAAGCCCCGCTTGGCAATCTCTTGAAGTGCCTGATTTTCAATGGTGTCATATTCGCGCGGCGTGATTTCGCGCCAACTTAAGGGATGGTTACGGAATTCCTCCTGAGCGTATCCCAGCATGGTTAACAAGGCATCATTGGCAAACAAAATGTCACTCTGCAAATTCCAGAAGCCCAATCCAATCATGTTGGACTCTACGACTCGTCGAAAGCGGGCTTCACTTTGCCGCAGGGCTTGTTCAGCTTGCTTCAGGTCGGTGATGTCGCTGGTGATGCCCAGAATCGTTTCCACCTCTCCATTGGCGGCAAATTCTGGAATGACCCGCGATAAATAGTGGCGGGTGCCGTCGGGGGCTGGAAACTGAAATTCGTAGGACGCTGGCTGTCCGGTCGCAAAAACCTGATTGAGTTTTGAGTGAAAAAAATCGACTAATTTGGGCGGTGTCCCCACTTCAAAGTTATCTTTGCCAATGAATGCCTCTGGAGGCAGTCCTGTTGCTTTTGTAACGGCAGGATTCACGTACAGATGTTGCAAGTTGCGATCGACCCGGGCAATCACATCCGGTGAATTTTCTGCCAACGTTCTAAACTGTTGTTCCTGCTGTCGTAGTTCCTGCTCAATTCGTTTGCGATCGTCAATATCCGTGCTGGTTCCGATCCATTTGGTTACTCGCCCCTGCTCATCTTTAATCGGAACAACTCGCCCCAAAAACCAGCGGTAACTGCCATCCGCCATCCGGTAGCGAAATTCATCCTCATTGGGTTCACCTCGTTCAAAGGCGCGCTGCCAGCGCGGGTTTAAGTAAGCCAACTCCTCTGGATGTAAAATTTTTTCCCATCCCGCCTGGTTAATTTCCTCCGGGGTGACTCCTAATCCGTTCTGCCAATACTGGTTCGCATAGACAATTTGAGCATTGGCATCTAATTGCCAGACCATTTGTGGCATAGACTCCGCCAGGGTCCGGTAAAGTTGTTTGCTGTCAGAACGTGCGATCGCTGCCTGCTGACGCTCTGTTACATCTCTGGCGGTAATCACAATTCCATCATCAAAACGGACAACCCGCTGATGTAGCCATTGAGCCGTTACCCCTGGCATTTCTGTCGCGCAAAACTCCTCCTCTAGAGGGATGCCTGTTTCAACGACTTGTTTGTAGCGTTCAAAGAGTTGGAGTGTCTGGTTAATGGGCAAGAGTTTACAAAGACGCTGATGAATCACTTCTTCGCGGCGGCGAGAAATCAGTTTTGCGCCCTGGTCATTCAAATCAAGAAATTCAAAATCAACAATTTCTCCCGATGGACTCCGGACACTGCTCAGGTGGTAGACTGCATCAAAGCTACTCTCGGCGATCGCTCGAAACCATGAATTGCCTTGCGATCGCCCAGGCTCATTTTTGCTCTGATCCTGTCTGTGCCAGGACGGTTCAGCTTTATTTTTCCAGTGAGAATCATCATTTGCAGAAGTGACCATTGCAGTAAGAGGGAGGACATCGATAAGAAGAATCAGGGTTATCAACAATCCTGCATCCTGCATCCCTATAAAGTCTGTCAAATTAATCCCTAATTAGAGGAAAAATTTGAGCAAGGGAGGATAAGCAGAGTCAGTGTTAACACCAGCAGGGCAAGGAAAACTGCAACACCAGTGTCTAAAGCCGGATGGAGGTAAACTCAACCACGCGGCTCTACGGAGTCTGTATCGCAAGAACAGTTACATAAAACATTAAGATAAAACTCGTTTTAGTCCACTGATCCCCAGAAGGATTTTTGGAACCCTACGACCAGGGTGGTGATTTTTCTGACACAGTAGCGCTAGCATTCAACGATTTTTGAATCGAGTCTGACAACGGGTGACCAGATATCCAACCGTTTGCATCGATTGAGCCAACTCCTTCAATGCGCGCAAAGTATCCACCAAAACACAACCAGTGGATTGTAGTGAAACCACTCGCACCACGATCCGATATTGAACAAACGAGAGCGATCGCAAGCACACTCTTGAACTGAACGGTGGGCGATCGTGTTTCAGTCACCAAAGCAAAAAGGCAGAAGTTCGCTGTAAATCCGCCCTTAAAGAGATGCACAGCAAGCTTGCTGTAGCTTTGATAGCTAGACTGGATCTATGGCAATGTATCGTTGATTCCCTCAACAGGGGCGGATCTACGGTAAAACTCTGTACAGTAAATTGATAGCTGACTTAGTACAGGTCAACCATTTTGTTATTAACCCGCTTAATACACCTTCACATAACTTGGCTTTTCCACGCCTACCTACTTACGGTACGAACGTTGTATTCTTTAACGAGTTGCTCTAGCGCGATCGCCTCTTACAGTCCGTTACCCAGGAGCCATTCACAATACACTGCCTTTCCAGCCTGGATTGCAGCACTCACTAATTCAAAGTGATGAGGCACTTTAACAGTGACAACAATTAAATCAACATTTGGATGCGCTAACAGATCTTCGTGATGTTGAAACACATGGGGCTTAAATTTAAGTGCAGCTTCCTTTGCTACATCTAGATTTGAGTTTGTTAGTGCAATGACTTCAAAATCAAATAATGCTTGTAGTGCTGGGGTATGTGCGGTCATTGCCTATCCATGTAAGGGATGAATACCAATGATACCAACGCCGATCGTTCCGTTTCTCACTCTAATTTCTCCCTGAATATCGCTACTTTTTTCACCACTCATGATAAAGCTTTTCAGCATGAAACATAATCTCTTCATTTGGTAATCGAATCTTCGCTAATTCACGAGGGTACAAGGTTTCAATTGTTCGTGTATCCTGCTCCACAACTGTCGCTACAGCACTCAATATCGATTGTTGCAAGAGCGGCTTAAAGACGGAATGATTGAACTTGGCATAAACTAGCACAAACGTTTTTGTTCGCGTTTCTGTTTCTGGATATAGTACATGCACTTGCAAGATCTCTCCTAACAGAAAGCGGGTTCTAAATGTGAGCAGCGCAGGAAAGGCATATTCTAGAGTTCCTGTAGAGGTCTTGGGTACGAGCAGCATTGAGGGATTACGGCGGATGTCATTGAAGGCTACCCTGTGGCGATCGACTTCTTGCTCTACCTTTGCCCAGTATCCCTCCTGCTCAAACGCGGAAATCCGACTCGCTTTGGTGCCAAAGAACTCTCGATGAGTCCCAATCAAATGGTTGTAGTCGTAACTGATTAGTAAGGCATCCAGCAACGTCCCCCGAATGCTCTTTTCTCCAGCAACACCCAGAAAGGTCATGCCAAGACTCAGCTTTTCAATCAGGTTAGGCACCGGAATTTTGGCACTCTCGCCTCCATACGTCCAAACACAGTCGTCTCTGATCGTTAATGCTAAGGGAGCCGTAAGCGCCTGCGTCCCAGTTTTTTCAGGTTGGTGCAACCGTCCCTGTCCATCAAACTTGAGAGCATGAAAGGGGCAGGTGATTGCATTTTGTTTGTGACAAATCCAACCCTCTGACAGTGGAGCCTGCATATGTGGACAAATGTTAACCAGTGCAAATACGTCTCCCTGTGGATTTTGCCAGAGAACATAATCTTGCCCATTCAGCGAAACTTTATAAGGCTTGTTGATACCCAACATAGAGCGATGGACAATCAACCAGGGGGAACCAGGAAGGATAGTCATGTGTTAGTTAGAGGATTAGTTGATATCAATCATAATTTTGCTGTCGAGGGGATTAACTCCACTTGTTTTGATCCGCACTAAGGCTTGATTGGCAGTAGGTTCCGGTCACGGAATGTCAACGCTGCGAAAGGTTGCTGTTTGAAAAGCATCTAGAATCAGTGAATGCGTTATTAATAATGCCTCCGTCGTAGCTTTGCAATACAATTTGTTGACATCAGTTGAGCCAGGGTTTGAGAATGATTTTGCCTGTCGATTGTCTCGACTCCAGGATTTCATGTGCTTTTGCAACCTGGCTCAAGGGCAGAGTGTGACTAATTTTGACTTCAATTTGACCTGAAAGAATTAGCGCAGAGAGATCTTGAAGTGCTTGGACTGCTGCGCGGGGTCTACCTTGAAACTGTCCAGCAACGTAGTAGCCCAGTAACGATTGATTCGCTCTACCCAAACGACCTGGCTCTACAGATCCCTTCGTTTGTCCGGCACTGCCATAGATAACTAGACGACCAAATGTTGCCAAACTTTCAAAGCTCTCGTTGAAGATGTCGCCTCCCCCGGTCATCTCCAAGACGACATCAACCCCTTTTCCATCGGTGAGCGATCGCACCTCTTGCGACCAAGTGGCTTGACTGTAATCGATCGCATAGTGTGCCCCTAGCTGGAGTGCGCTATCTCGCTTTGACTCTAAACTCACACCTGCAAAAATGGGATTTGCACCAAGCACTTTGGCAATCTGAATCGCATAGCTGCCGACTCCACCTGTTGCACCAGGAATAAATACACTTTCACCCGGTTGCAGCCGTGCCACATCGCGTAGCATTTGGAGCGCAGTGACCCCTGCAATCACCAGAGTAGAAGCCTGATCTGTGGTCATCCCTTGAGGGATAGGAATGGTTTGCCTGATATCTGCGATCGCGTATTGAGCATAGCCGCCCATGCCTCCATTCGGGAGTACAGCAAAGACCAGATCTCCAACCTTGATACCTTCGACATCTTCTCCCAATGCTGCGACAGTACCAGCAACCTCGCCGCCCAAAATGGCTGGCAGCGGGGTGGGATAAGGGTAAGAATCGTTGCGTCTTCTCATCAAGTCTGCAAAGTTGACGCTCACCGATTCCACTTTAATCAGCACTTGATTGGATGTCGGAGTAGGTTTCTCCACATCTTCGTAAACAAACATATCTGGTTTGCCGTACCCGTGTAATCGAGCCGCTTTCATTCGATCGGACTCATCGAGTAATTCGTTCGTGTTACCTCTCGCAATTGTTGTCATTACGCACTGTGAAATGCCGCTCCACCAAATGGAGAACCAACTGTGCCGCCATCGACAAAGAGTTCAATGGAGTTAACGTAGGAAGAATCGTCTGAAGCAAGGAAGAGAACGGCTTTGGCAATTTCCTCTGCTTCTGCCCAACGCCCCAACGGAATCGTTGTTGCCATACGCTTTTCCCTTGCATCAGCTTGTTCCGGCGGTAGGGGATTACGGCTCCAGAGGGAGGTTTTGGTCGCTCCCGGCGCGACAACATTAACCCGAATGCGGCGTGGTGCAAGATCAGTGGCTAGCGATCGCGCCATCCCTCGAAGACCCGCTTTACTGGCGGCGTAGGCAGCTTGTCCGGCTTGCCCCACTGAGCCAAAAATTGAACCATTAAAGATGATGGAGGAACCGTCCTTAAGCAAGGGTAGTGCAGCTTGCACGGTCAGAAAAGCACTGGTCAGATTGATGCGAACGATGTTCTCAAAAACGACTTCATCAGTGCTACCGACAGGGGTTCTTCCAGAGATGCCAGCATTAGCAAAGACAATATCCAGATTGCCAAACTGTTGACCAATCTTATCGAACAGATCAGTGCGGGCAGTGGAGTCTGATACATCTGCACGATAGGCAACGGCTTTCGGACCCAGTTCTGCGATCGCGGCATCCAGCGTTTTTTGATCTCGTCCCGTGATTGCGACTTCAGCACCTTCATGAACAAAGAGCCGAGCGGTGGCAAAACCAATGCCGCTGCTTCCTCCGGTAATCAATACCTTCCTATCTTCAAGTTTCATCGATTAGTCTCCTCTAGAATCCATTTGAGATTTATTTCACTGCCAGTCTTCGGGCATAAGTCGAATTAAGCAAAGGTCGATCTTTTACGGCAACTACTTTCCGGGCAGAGGCTGCCACTCTGAAAAGGTTGCAAGATGTGACCAGTAGGCATCCAAGCCAATTGAGAGGAAGATCAGAGCAGCCACAATTAACACAATTGCTCCAATCGTTCGCAAAAGCCGATTCTTTTTGAAATAGAGCGTAGGTGCAGAAAATACTCCTGCCAAACCAACCAAAATAAATGCAGTGCCTACTCGTAGAGGAGTGGGTGTTAGCCCCAAGTTGATGAAGCGATAGCCAATGAGAAGCAATATAAGTCCTGCAACGAACCCATAAATACTAAGGGTATGTAATTCCCAACCCATCGCCAGAGCGATTGATGTTCCAACTAATAGAATCCCAAACAGGACACTCGTTTCACCATAGGCAATATTGAAACTTCCAATCACGGGCCAGGTAAACGTCATGTGTAAACCAGTGACTAACGCGATCGCACCGGCTACACCGAAGCCTGGAATCCAACGTTTCTGATTTGGCTCATCCAGACCAAAATACACATAGGCAGCTAACAGAACGAGTCCCGCTACCAGATTGATGAGCATGAGTGTAATGTAATCGATAAACATTGAGACCTCCTGCAAATATTCATTCAGTGAGTAATTAAACGCGCTCCCACACCAACGCGAAAACTGTTTCAACGCCATCACTTAATACTGGTGGTGTTCTCAGCGTTATTTGGTTCTGACTCAGACTAAAGGTGCGAACCAAAGATGTACCAACCCGATTTGGAATCGATGCAATTTCGATGTGGTGAGTGACTGTGTTGCCACTTAACGTATAAGTTCCGGTGTAAGCATTGAATGTTGTAAATGCTTGAGCAAGCTCTTTAGTAGGTAGAGATTGCATCTCTGGACTTAACGGAGATTGAATCTCTTGACTTAGTGGTGAGCGATCGCTTCTAGAAAACATCACCATCATGTGACCATCGAATGTGTAAGTGATATAGCCAACAGGATCTGTTCCATACACATCTGAGGTCACTGTTCCATCAGCCGCAATAGCAGTGGCAGAAATTAACTTCCAAATACCAACTAGCGGGTTATTCTGGCTTGATGGTGTAGGCATAGTGTTGATCCGTTGCTTTGTGGGTTGTTGTTAAAGTAACGGGTTTCAACACGAAATCAAACTCGGCTGTGTAGAACGGCTTACGTTGCTTCCGTGCCTTGAGTTCCTCTAGTGCTTCGTGCTTCTGCAATTGAACGATCGCCGATCGCACTGCAAAGGTTGTATCCGAATCCAGGTGAGGATCACCAGCTATAAAAATTTGGGTTGTCAGCGATGTGTACTGCGGGGCACTGAGTTTGAAGTGAATGTGAGCTGCCCGCCAAGTATGCCGACCTAGCAGTCGCAGCAACTCACCCGATGGACCACTGGCTGGTACGTTGTACCCCAGCGGCACTACCGTTTCAAAGTTATATTTACCACTGGCATCGGTTTTAAAACATCCTCGAAAGTTCCCCTGCGGCTGAGAGGAATCCTGAAGGTCATACACTCCTTTAGAATTCGGTTGCCACACCTCAATCAGAGCATCGGTAATCGGCTGACCGTCAAGATTCAAAACCCTGCCGGACAGAAACAGGGTGTCGCCTTCTGGATCAATGCCTATGCGATCGCCCATTTGTCGTTCGGGTGCATTCGGTACATATAAAGGACCTTCCAGATTACTTTCCGTACCGCGATGGGTATTGTCGAGTAGTTCTACTAATTCTGAGATCCCCAGTAGATCGGTCAACAGGTGAACTTCTCCAGCGGGAATTTCTTGAGTATGATGACTTGCCTGATTCAGAAAATCACGTCCCTGCTGTAATTCAGGTTCCGTCAAATTCACCTCACGCACAAAGTCATGCAAATGTTGAATCAAACTTGTATAAATTTCATACAATCGGGGGTGAGATTTGCCGCGATCGCCATGATTAATGACAGCTTGAGTAATGATGTCAAGCGTAATGGTCTGCATGATTGAATTCCTTGAGCTTATTTGTAATCGGTGGATTTTGATAGCGATCGCCACTTTGCTGTCTCTTGTTCGACGTAAGCATTCTTCTCCGCGATCACCTGGAGGGTATCTGTGCCTAATGGCAGTCGCAGTGGGGGTTCTTCTGCATTGGCAATCTCAAGGATGGCTTTGGCAAGTTTGGTCGGATCTCCAAGCTGTTGATAGTTTCGTTCAACCGCAATTTCGCGCATTCTGCCAACCGTTTCAGCATAATCAGGAATTTGTGTTGCCGTTGGACGGAGCGAACTACCATCTAGAAAGTTGGTGCGAAAGTATCCGGGTTCAACCACCGTTGCATGAATTCCGAGTGGAGCTAATTCACCATGCAGCGCTTCGGTAATACCCTCAACCGCAAACTTAGTTGAACCATAAACGCCCCAACCCACAGAGGCGCGGTAGCCCCCGATCGATGAGAGGTTAATGATATGACCAGAGCGACGCTGACGCATACTCGGTAACACGGCACGAATGACATTGAGCAATCCAAATACATTGGTGCGATACACGCTTTCAACTTCTTCCGCACTACACTCTTCAACGGCTCCCAGCAAGCCAAATCCAGCGTTGTTAACCAGCACATCGATCTGTCCAAATTTATCCAGTGCTGTAGCGATCGCCCCTTTCACCTGCGCTTCGTCAGTGACATCCATCCTGAGTGTCAATACGTCTTTGGTTACAAACTGCTGCAAATCGGTTTGATTGCGGGCGGTTGCAATGAGTTTGTCACCTGCTGCTAAAACAGTTTTAGCGATCTCGGTGCCAATGCCGCGTGATGCACCTGTAATTAACCATGTTTTTTGAGTCATTGTTGTATCTCCAATGGGTCATTAATCCTTAGTCGCTAGTGTTTGCAAATGACGGTTGACCAGTGATCAAGGACAATTTAGTTGTTAGTTGGTGGAAGAATGGTTAAACCATATTGCGGAGCAAGGGCGATCGTCTTTTGAATGTCTGCCTCTGTGACAGGGGGTGGCGGTGCAGTTGGATCAGTTGCCGGAGTGCCAATTTCCATGAAGAATCGCTCCAGACCAGCGGGAGTCATCCAGCAAAGGACTTTTGCTGGTTGGTCGCTGATATTGGCAAATGCGTGAGTTTGTCCTTTGGGTGAATAGATTAAGGTTCCGGGCGTTGCCACCAGCGTTTGATTATCTAGTTGAAACTGAAGTTCTCCAGATTGAATCAGGAAAGACTCATCTTCGCGGCTGTGGATGTGTAGCGGGGAACCTGTTTGGGGATACACAATCATTTCCATGAGCGAATAGGTTCCGTTTGTATCTTCACTCAAGGTCTTGAAGGTATACAGGTCGCCCAACACCCAGTAGGATGTTCCCTGACCGGGAGCTACGATAAGACCAGGTTGAAACTGTTGATTTGTAGCCATGATTATTTCTCCTTTCCACTAAAGGTTTTTCGTTCGGTTACAACTAACACAGGTGCCGAGGCTTTGCCTGCTTTGCCGCTACCGATGATGATGCCGTAGCATTCGGTGTTCATTAACTTCTCCCTTAGGGCAATCAAGCAGGAAGTTGTATCCATGATGTATTCACCTTTCTCTATTGCGCGATCGCAGCGTGTTCAATAACCTCTGCAACCGCATCTGGATGGGAAACCATCACGACATGGGACGCACCGCTCACAGCGACTGTCTCCTTCGAGTTAGCGCGGTTTGCCATGAAAGTCTGCGCTGCTGCGGGAATGTTTAAGTCGCGATCGCCATAGATAAACCAGGACGGGATAGACTTCCATGCAGGCGAACCAGAGCCTTCATTCAGTGCAGCTTCTGTGATTGGACGCTGGGTGCTAGCCATCAACTGCGCGTCACTGGCGGGTACATCGGCGGCAAACTGTGCGTGGAACTTGTCCTGCTGAATATAGAGATCCTTGCCACCATCGGGCAGATCGACTGGAGGCGCGAGCGTTGGTCCGAGTGTGCCTCCGGGATAACGCCCTGAGAGTTCAGCGGCAGTCTCGCCTGTATCAGGGGCAAAACCGGCAACGTAGACTAGAGCCTTCACATTGCTGTTGCCATTAACTGCATTGGTGATTACTGCACCTCCATAAGAATGCCCGACCAGCACGATAGGACCTTCGATACCCTTAAGGACGTTGGCAACATAGTCCGCGTCACTCTTGACTCCGCGCAGGGGATTAGTGACAGAAACTGTTGGATACCCTTTTGGAATTAGTCGGGACAATACACCGTTCCAACTGGAAGACTCAGCAAAAGCACCGTGAACGAGGATGATGGTAGGCTTTCTATCTTGTGCGTTTGCAGGATTCATGGTGGCTCCTAGAGAAGTGATCATAGTGGTCATAAAGAGAGTGCAATGCTCAGAAGCAGGCGTATTAGAATCTAAAACTTTGTCCTTAAACAGAACTGCATTGGTGGTATGTCTCCAACTAGGTAACAGGAATCCGTCTCCATAACTCTGTAAGCTCAATGGTGTCAAAGAATGCCACGACCTTTACAATCCGTCCGTTTCTCATAGTCATGTACCAGGAATAGGTGTTGCCATACGGTTTTCCGTCTTTAGCAGTAGCTGTTCCATCCCATAAGGCAATTACCATATCGCCTTCAGCATAGATACCTCGCACACGGGGCACGATTCCTACGCTCAATCGATCGTTTAGTGGTGCTATGGCTTCCTCCAAGAACTTCTCGCGGCTGGTGTAGGTTTTGGAAATGGGACTTCTGCCTGTAATCGTCCATTCCACATCATCAGCTAGCAGTCCGAAGAAACTGCCAGTACCATCTGCCCATCTAGCAAAGCCTGCACGTATGATCTCTTTATTTTTATCCTCATCAAATTCTTCAGTCGTGGGAGCAGCTTGTTTTCTCTGTACAGCTACTGCTGACGGTGCTATGGCAGCTACCATAAAACCAGAACCGATCAAAAACTTACGGCGAGGTATGGAAATTTGAGTAGAGTTTTGTTTGTTCATAAATCCTCTTAACTGTGCAAAATTATATCCGCACACTTTTCGCCAATCATGATGCATGGGATATTGGTGTTGGCGTTGATAAGGCACTGGTTCCGCTAAGTGGGGAGACATAAAGCCTTAATATTGTTACATTAGAGCAACTTACAGTGTTTTGAAAACC
>JANRIN010000023.1:0-5578 GCA_033764965.1 Leptolyngbyaceae cyanobacterium bins.302
GGCGATCGCCGAACAAATTGGTGTAGTCATTCAAAATGCTTGTAGAGCAGGGGTCTGTGGAATGTGTAAGGTTTTAGTCAAAGAAGGCGAAGTAGAACACGCACAGCCCCCTGTGGCTTTGCACCCCGATGATGAATCTGCTGGATACGTCCTGGCGTGCATAGCCTGCCCCGTTAGCCGGGTCGTCGTCGAAGCATAACTCAAACCAGTCTCAACAATCCAAGCAAACCAGGGGCATCAGTGTTGATGCCCCTCTCTCTACCAATCACCCCATTACCTAAACAATTTAGATCTGAACTACGAAGTCCTCTGCTGTAAGAGCCGAAGCTCCGGCAATCGTCGCAAATTCCGCACCTCTACCAAAACCATCCTCAGCACCATTGGAGTTATAGAACAACTTACCACTGCCTGCACTATAAACAATCAGCGCGTCACTGGTTACTGATTCAGCATCATTTTGAACAGTAGCAAATTCAGAAGCAGCACTGAACCCATGACCAGCTTCACTTTGAAGTGAAGCAAACGTATTCTTGTCGAGTACAATCTTGTCCTCCCCTGTTGTGAAGTCAGTAAGTGTATCAACACCAATTTCGGCAGCGGAAAATACTGCCCCCGTGTCAAAGATAAACAAATCCTTTCCGCCGTTACCAATTGTCAAATCATTTCCAGCGCCACCCGTAAAGTTGTCATCTCCACTACCACCAATTAGAATGTCATCCCCGGTATCACCAAAGGTGTTCAGCGCAATGTTAGTCCCAGCACCAGAGAGAATATCGTTGCCTTCACCACCGGAGAACTTTAAAGACTGCACACCAGTGTCTAGCAATTGGTTGACATCCAGAAAGTCATTCCCAGTACCAGCGTTCACCTCAAACTGCTCAGTGCTCTCCGCTGTAACGTTGAAAGGAGTTTGACTGAGCCGATCCAAAACTGCTTTACCCTCTGCATTCTGACCAAGAGCGAAAAATTCACCCTCGTTGCCACCGTTGATAACAGACACGTCGGTGCCATCACCACCGTTGACTATGTCGCTGCCGCCTCCGGGATTCCAGAGTAGGCGATCGTCACCAGCCCCTCCATGCAAAATGTCATCACCCTTGCCACCATCAACAACATCGTTGCGATCAGTTCCCTGTAACGTGTCATGACCATCCGTACCAACAATAGTTGGTGCATCCACAGTCAAAGGTGCAGCATTAGCAACACTATTCATCGGTAGTTCAGTAGGAAGAATGGATTCGACGGGCGGGATCGCGTTATCAGGATCACCAGAGATCAAAAGATCATCGCCTTCTGCACCTTGCAGAGCATCATTACCACCATTCCCAATAAGAAGATCATCACCATTAGTACCTTGAAAGCGATCGCCTCCAGAATTACCAAGGAACTTAGAAAACAACTGAGACAAATTATCGTCGCTCGGTTGATATGCCTTATTCTCTGTCATGTCAAACTCCTTGTACTTGATCATTTTGCTCGAACTTTGAGTTCATGAAGTGAATTGAGTTACCGCAATTCAATCGCAGTGCAGAAACTACATCCAAATTTCAATCAGCGTTGGCAAGAGTAGAGCTTTCTTAGCCAATCATTCGATTCAGAAGTCTTCAACAGGCTTCTGTAAGTTCAATTCAACTCAAAAACTAAACTATTGAATCCTAAACCGTTCCCTTCCCTAAGTTTAGAGGAGATGGTTTAACGGTATCAAAAGCGTCTGATTGGATTACTTGCTCGTTTAGCAAGAAATTAGTTGCTAATTCATTCTTGCAGGAGATTACCGCCAATGTAGCATCGTCCCAACTCAGCAAAATCAGTGCAACGGCTTAAAACATATCGCTTTGAAATCTGTCCATTGATAGGTTTAGCAACGCCCAGAAAAATTAGCTACAACAGTATGGCACAGCTCAAAAAATGTAAATGAAAACCTGAACTAACGAATGGACCTTGCTCCATCAAAAACACGAATGATTTGATCGGCAACCAAGCTGATTGGTGCCCGTGATTGCACCTTGATGTTCGCAGTTATTGTCATTCCCGGTACTAATGGATGGCGTTGACTTTGTTGGGACAAAAATGGATGCTCTAATCGCACCTCTACCGGAAAAAATGTTTGTCCTGTGGTGTTTTCCTTACTAGCCGAGATTGCATCACTACCAACCTTCGTTACAATCCCCGAAATTGCTCCAAACTCTGTGAAGGGGTAAGCATCGATTCGCACATCAACCGGAATACCCACCCTCAAGTTCGTGATATCTGAGTTCGCGACCTGAATACGCGCAATCAACGATTCATTGGGAGTTACCTGCATTAACACCTGCCCAGACTGAGTTACTAACCCAGGAAGCTTAGGCTGCAAATCAAACACAATGCCATCCACTGGCGACTTTAAATCCTGTGCTCGAATATCCATCTTGACCTGGCTGAGTTGGGCATTCAGTTGAATCAACTGCTGTTGACTGCGCTCAATTGTGCTTTCAATCTCCATGTCTAACTTCGCTAACTCAGCTTGAGTTTCACGGTACATATCCCCAACCGTCCGCCGACCATCAACCTGTGCCTGCATCCGGTTAAATTGCAACTGACGATGCTGCACTCGGTTCTGATTCAATTGGTTTTGCAAAGCATTGACCTGTACCACTCTCTGCATAAAATCAACTTGTGAAAGCGCCCCTGCTTTCACAAGTGGTTCTAACCTAGCCAATTGGGTACGCTCTGCTCGTAGCCGAGCTTCTGTTTCAGCCACCTGTGAATCTGCTCCAGAGGACTGAACTTGAAGCGAGTTAACCTGAAACTGATTCACCATTCGCTTGTCACCCATCTCCTGAATGAACAGGCTATACCGCTGAAGCTGATCTGGCATTAAACCGTCAGGATTGCCTGTCAACTGAGCAATTAGCAACTTTCGATTCTGAATCTGGTTCAACAGCTCAGGCGGAACACTCATCCCAGCCGACTTCAGAGAACTGATGGGAGTTCCCTGCCGTATAGCTCTTAACACAGCAACTCGCTTCACTAAGGGTTCTCGTTGTCGAGATAATGCTTCCAACTTATTCAATGATTCAGTCTTATCCAGTTGCATTAATAACTGACCACGTTCAACTGGCTGCCCTTCTTGAACCAGAATGGCAGTTACAACTCCACCGATACGAGATTGAACCGCTTGAGATGACGATAACGGTTCAAGCTTACCCCTGGCTGCAACCACCACATCAATGCGAGCTACAACTGACCAGATTAGCCCGATCGCCAGCCCTCCAAGCATGATCCATGTTGTTCGCCGTGCCCAACGAGCAGGTTGAGGCAGGTCTACAGACGGAGCCTCTACTTGAGCTTCAACCTGACTGACAGCAGATTGATAGCGATCGCGCAATAAGGTCAGTAAACCATTACGTTTTTGAGTCATGTCAGCCTCCAGTTTTAGTTCTGAACTTGCTGGGTGTACAAACAGTAATAACGTTGGCGCAGCGCCATTAACTCGTCATGGGTTCCTTTCTCAGCGAGCATCCCAGATTGCAAATATAAAATCACATCCGCCTGTCTCAAATTTGCTAAACGGTGAGTAATAAAGAACACTGTCTTCTCCTGAAACCGACGCATCAGGTTCTGACACACTCGACGTTCTGTCTCATAGTCCAATGCACTTGTCGCTTCATCCAAAATCACCAAACGAGGGTTACTCAAAACCATTTGGGCGATCGCAACCCTTTGACGCTGTCCACCCGAAAGATTTGATCCTCGTTCACCCACCCGTGTTCCATATCCATTAGGAAGCGACATAATGAACTCGTGTGCTTCAGCGACCTTGGCCGCATCCATCACCGTCGCATCATCTACCTCGCAAAAAAGAGTAATATTGTCACGAATGGTTCCGTCAAATAAAACTGGCTCTTGAGGAACTATCCCCAACTGCCGTCGTAGTGAACTTAGGTTGATTTTGGAAATATCATATCTATCGATATAAATTGTGCCTTTCGTCGGGTTATACAGCCGGGGCAAAAGCTTCACCAATGTACTCTTGCCGGAACCACTTAATCCCACCAACCCAACAAAGAAACCCGCAGGAATATCCAGGTTAATGTTTGTTAGCTGTAGCTGCCCTGAAGATGGAAATCCAAAACTCACCCCTTCAAACTGAACGTGCCCCTCAATAGGTGGCAGAGCCAGCCAACCAGAATCCCCCGAAGAAAACTCCATTGGAGTATCTATAATGTCGGCTAACAGTTCCATCGACAATCGGGTTTCCTGAAATTTCTCCCACAGTCGGGACAATCGGATCATTGGACCTGTCACATATCCAGCAATAATCCGAAAAGCAATCAGCCCGCCCAGGGTAAGCTTTCCTTCCAACACCAAAGCTCCACCCATCCACAGCACCAACAAACTACTCAGCGTGTTTATAAAGTTGTTGATGGAATGAAAAACAGTACTAATAACAGTTGTTCTAAATCCGGTTCCTAAATATTGCAGGTATTGATCTCGCCACTTAGCCTGGATCAACCCCTCCATGTGTTGCGCCTTAACTGTAAACACACCACTCAAAATTTCAATCAAGTACGACTGCATTCTTGAATTTTGATCCGAACGCTTACGAATTAGTTTTTGTAGCAGTGGAGCGCCAAATACTGTTAACCCAATAATTATAGGGATTAGCCCTAATACACAAAGCGTTAACGGAATACTATAAAACAGCATCACCACAACATAAATAACCGAAAACAGAACATCTAAAACGACTGTCAGAAAGGTTCCTGTTAGAAACTGGCGAATATTTTCAAGTTCTGAAATTCGCGCTGTCAGTTCTCCCACAGGACGCTTTTGAAAAAAACTCAACGGTAAATTTAAAAGATGCCGGACAATTTCTGTTCCTAATACCAGGTCAACCCGATTTGTTGTACTGTTCAGTAAGTATGTCCGCAATATCGTTAGTAACGCTTCAAATGTTGAAAAAATAACTAACAGCAACCCAAACATTGGCAAAGCACCTGGAGCCGAATTAATAATCACCTTGTCAATGATCTGCTGAGTTAGTAATGGATTCGCCAATCCCAAAAGCTGGACGAAAATCGAAGTCAGTAAAACCTGGATCAGAATAGCCTGGTAAGGCTTAATGTGTGGGACAAACCAGATCCAGCCAAACTGCTTGATCGGACTGCTTTCTTGTCGTTCCACAACCAAAGACAAACACAATTGAGTTCCAGACACTACCTCATCAACTTCTAGCTGGCGCTCAACCTCATGCAACGACAACTGAAGTAATCCAGATTTGGGCGAAACAATGACAGCGGCAGCTGAGGTAACTTCATACAGAATACTAAGCACCCCATCGAGCACAATCAAAGCAGGGGTTTGTAGGCGATTTAGTCCCCCTGCTGTCGGCAAAAACTTAACAAGCCTGGCTTGCAAACCCAGTGCATCAGCAACTCGCGCATACAATTGCATACGATCGCCAAAATCATCCTTTGAACTGGAAAACCGCCGTCGCAGCAAATCTGGACGATAGGGGATCTGTAGATAATCACAGACACTCCAAAAGCAAGCCACCACGTACTCCGCAGCATCCGCAGAACGTGCAAGATGCACT
>JANRIN010000030.1:0-81539 GCA_033764965.1 Leptolyngbyaceae cyanobacterium bins.302
CTGCCTAAAGATAGCAAGGTAGTCGTGAAGGGTGTCAATATGCGAACAAAGCATATTAAACCCCAGCAAGAAGGAGAATCGGGTCAGATTGTGACTTCGGAAGCGCCCATTCATAGCTCCAATGTCATGGTTTACTCTGACAAGCAGAAAGTCGCCAGCCGCATCTGCTATACCTTCAACGCTGATGGTCGCAAGGTACGGATGCTGAAAAAAACTGGAGAAATCATCGATTAACCCACCTTTTCCTGACCAAGCCCAGGAAGCTATGAGGAATATAGACTATGCCACAACAATTGAAACAAGAGTACTACGACAAGATTGTCCCAAAGCTGACCGAGCAATTCGGTTACACCAACGTTCATCAGGTGCCGAAGATTGTCAAGGTGACTTTGAACCGAGGGCTGGGAGAGGCGGCTCAAAATGCAAAAGCTTTAGAAGCCTCATTAGCTGAGATTGCGACGATCGCAGGTCAAAAGCCGGTGGTCACTCGTGCTAAGAAAGCGATCGCAGGTTTCAAATTGCGCCAAGGAATGCCAGTTGGCATTATGGTTACGCTCCGCTCCGATCGGATGTACGCTTTTCTGGATCGCTTGATTAACCTCGCATTGCCCAGGATCAGAGACTTTCGTGGGATTAGCCCCAAAAGCTTTGATGGTCGTGGCAACTACACATTGGGAATTCGAGAACAATTGATTTTCCCGGAAATAGAGTACGACAGCATCGATCAGATCCGTGGGATGGATGTCTCCATCATTACTACAGCGAATACTGACGAGGAAGGTCGAGCCTTGTTGAAAGAATTTGGAATGCCCTTCCGGGACAGCTAGGCAGATTGATTAAGGGAATACTATGGCGGTAAATGACACGATTGCAGATATGTTGACGCGGATTCGCAACGCGAATTTGGCTCGTCACCAAACGACTGAAGTCCCATCCACCAAGATGACTCGCAGCATTGCCACAGTCCTGAAGGATGAAGGCTTTATTGGAGAGTTTGAGGAAGTTGGCGAGGGCGTTAAAAAGCACCTGGTCATCTCCTTGAAGTATCGAGGGAAGGGCAAGCGTCCCATCATTACATCCTTAAAGCGGGTAAGTAAGCCAGGATTTCGGGTGTACTCCAACCGGAAAGACTTACCCAGAGTCTTGGGCGGTATTGGCATTGCGATCATTTCCACTTCCAGTGGCATCATGACGGATCGGGAAGCTCGCCGTCAGGGGCTTGGAGGTGAAGTCCTCTGCTACGTCTGGTAGCGAGCTGAAGGGCATCCATTTAAGTATGAAAATCACTCAGCGATCGGGTAGTAGGAGCTAGTTATGTCGCGTATCGGTAAACGTCCCATCAGTATTCCCAGTAAGGTAAGTGTCGCGATCAATGGTCAGTCGGTCACTGTTAAAGGTCCGAAAGGGGAACTCTCTCGTGTTCTTCCCAGCGAAGTCGAAGTTACCCAGGAAGGAGAAACCGTGTTGGTGAATCGGCGGGATGATTCACGGGTTGCTCGCCAGCGCCACGGTTTGAGCCGGACTCTGGTTGCCAACATGGTTGAAGGAGTATCTCAAGGTTTTCAACGTCGTCTAGAAATCACTGGGGTAGGCTATCGTGCTCAAGTGCAGGGTAAAAGCCTGACTCTCAACATGGGTTATAGCCATCCCGTGCAGATTGAGCCTCCCGACGGCATCCAGTTTGCGGTCGAGAACAACACAAACGTCATTGTGACCGGAATCGACAAAGAAATTGTTGGCAATACAGCAGCACGAATTCGTGCCGTCCGTGCTCCTGAACCTTACAAAGGTAAGGGAATTCGCTATGCCGGTGAAGTGATCAAACGTAAAGCTGGTAAGTCAGGTAAGAAGTAACTATGAAAGTAAGTCGAAGAGAATCTACCCGTCATCGCCATGAGCGAGTTCGCCGTAAGGTTTTCGGCACCACAGAGCGTCCTCGTTTAGCTGTGTTTCGTTCCAACCAGCATATTTACGTGCAACTAATCGACGACACTCAGCACCACACCCTCGCCGCTGCCTCAACCTTAGATCCGGATCTCAAAGCAGATCTAGAATCTGGCGCAAATTGTGATGCCTCCTCGAAAGTTGGCAAACTGATCGCTGAACGATCTTTAGAGAAAGGGATCAAGCAGGTTGTGTTTGATCGAGGTGGAAATTTGTATCATGGTCGGGTCAAAGCGTTAGCGGATGCCGCGCGTGAAGCTGGGCTGGAATTCTAAGGGAGGGAATCATGGCGAAAGGTCGGAAGAACGAAAAGAAAGCGAGAGAGAAAGAGACCGATTGGCAGGAGCGTGTTGTCCAGATCCGTCGTGTCACGAAGGTTGTGAAAGGGGGGAAGAAGCTGAGTTTCCGAGCGATCGTTGTCGTTGGCAATGAGCGTGGACAAGTTGGCGTGGGCGTTGGCAAAGCGGCTGATGTGATCGGCGCGGTGAAGAAAGGCGTGGCGGATGGCAAAAAGCATTTAGTCGAAGTCCCCCTTACCAAGACAAACTCCATTCCTCACCCCGCTACAGGAGAAGGCGGTGGTGCAAGAGTCATGATGCGACCCGCGGCTCCTGGTACTGGGGTAATTGCCGGAGGAGCAGTCCGCACTGTTTTGGAATTAGCTGGCGTAAAAAATGTCCTGGCAAAACAACTTGGGTCTGATAACCCTCTCAACAATGCCCGCGCCGCCGTGGAAGCACTGTCAGCATTAAGAACGTTTGCCGATGTTGCGGAAGAGCGAGGCATCCCCCTCGAAAAACTTTATGCCTAGCGTGGAGTTAGGCGTATCACTAAACATCATTTGTCATTTTCAGGATTATTTAAGCGAGAGCGAGCAACTATGAGACTCAATGATGCAGTGCCACAGCCCGGTTCAAAGAAACGCCGTCGTCGAGTTGGACGCGGCATTTCGGCTGGACAGGGAGCGAGTTGTGGTTTTGGGATGCGCGGGCAAAAGTCTCGATCGGGTCGTCCGACTCGTCCTGGCTTTGAAGGTGGTCAAACCCCCCTCTATCGCCGTTTGCCAAAACTGAAGCATTTCCCGATCGTGAATCCTAAAGAGTTCACCACCATTAACGTGAGTGAGTTAACGGAGCTGGAAGCCAATACGGAAGTCACTTTGGAATCTTTGCTGGAATCCGGCGTTTTAACTGCTAACAATGGTCCCCTGAAGGTGTTGGGCGATGGGGAGATTAATGTTCCTCTCACAGTGAAAGCCTCGGCGTTCACTGGATCGGCTCGCGCTAAGATTGAAGCAGCTAAGGGGACTTGTGAAGTTTTAGGGGCGTAGGGATCTAAGTTCCTGAAACAAGTTAGAGTTCTAATCTCGCTGCTATTCCTCGGCGATTGTCCCGAGGAATGATCCTATCCAGAGAGCGCAGTTATAGGAAGGTTTCATGGTTGTTAATCGAGACAAAACACCAACGGCTCAAGAAACATTTTCCCAGATGGCACAGGCGGCTGGTCTGCGTGGTCGGGTTTTGTTGACACTCGGAATGTTGATTCTGGTGCGGCTAGGGATTTTCCTGCCAATTCCTGATATCGATCGCAGAGCATTCGCTGCAAGTGTTCAGAATAATCCTGTTATTAGCTTCCTAGATATTTTTGCCGGTGGGGGTTTGTCTGCCCTCGGCATTTTCGCCTTGGGCATTTTGCCTTACATCAATGCTTCTATTATTCTTCAACTGTTAACGGCGGCTCTACCCTCTCTGGAGAACCTCCAGAAAAATGAGGGCGAGGCTGGACGTAGAAAAATTTCTCAAATTACCCGATATGTCGCACTGGGCTGGGCGGTTGTTCAAAGCGCTGGACTTGCCTGGTGGGTGGTCAACAGCGGAGCAGCCCAGATCAACGGTGAACAGGTGATTGCCCAACGTGCAACCGATGGGGCTTTCTCGTTTGTGAGTGCAAGCGGCACTCCAATTAGTCTTGCAGCCCTGATCCCGTTCATTGCCTCCACGGCGTTGGCATTAACCGCAGGGTCGATGCTAGTGATGTGGATTGGTGAACTGATTACAGAGCGAGGGATTGGCAACGGGGCATCCTTGCTGATTGTGATCAGTATTGTGTCTGGCTTGCCGCGATCGTTGGGACAAACACTGGAACTTGCTCAAACGGGGGATAGAAGCTTAGTGGGTGGTATCGTCATCCTACTACTCGTCTTTCTCGTCATGATTGTGGGTATTGTTTTCGTTCAAGAAGGCACCCGTCGGATTCCGATTATTTCGGCTCGGCGGCAAGTGGGACGCAAAACTTACCTGGAGCGTAGCAGTTACCTGCCACTTCGGCTCAACCCAAGTGGTGTCATGCCAATTATCTTCGCTTCTGCGGTTTTATTTCTACCGGTCTACATTGCAGAGTTCACCCGCAATCCAGTTTTAAGCCAGGTTGCAAGCTATCTCAGCCCCAGTGGACCAACACCCTGGCTTTATGTTGCTTTTTACTTGCTATTGATTATTTTCTTTAGTTACTTCTGGACTTCTCTTGTGATTAATCCAGTAGATCTCTCCCAGAATCTGAAAAAGATGGGAGCTAGCATCCCAGGCATTAGACCAGGTAAGGCTACGAGCGACTACATTGAGCGGGTGTTAAACCGACTGGTTTTCTTAGGAGCGATTTTCTTGGGGTTGGTAGCGATTATTCCAACCGCAGTCGAGAGCGCGACCAGAGTGACGACATTTCAGGGGTTTGGAGCGACCTCTTTGCTAATTGTTGTGGGGGTAGCGATTGACACAGCTAAACAAATTCAGACTTATGTCATTTCCCAGCGTTACGAAGGAATGGTGAATCAATAGTGCCTCGACTAATTTTTCTTGGAGCACCTGGAGCGGGTAAGGGAACTCAAGCGAAAGTGTTAGCAGACTTCTGTGGTATTCCTCATGTATCTACAGGAGATATTCTGCGTTCCGCTGTGGCAAACCAAACTGCCTTAGGAGTCCAAGCAAAAGGTTACATGGATCGAGGAGATCTGGTTCCAGATCAGCTAGTGGTTGATTTGATTCGCGAACGGTTGAATGAATCTGATGCTCAAACTGGATGGATTTTGGATGGTTTTCCCCGAAACGTAGCACAGGCACAGTTTTTAGACGAACTACTTGACAAGATTCATCAACCCTACGATCACGTTGTTAACCTGGATGTTCCCGACGAAGTTTTGGTTGAGCGGATGCTAAGTCGAGGACGGGCAGATGACACTGAATCAGTCATTCGCAATCGCCTGAAAGTTTATCGAGACCAGACCGCTCCTCTGATCACTTTTTATGGCGATCGCCAGCGTCTGGTAAACGTGAACGGGGATCAACTTTTGGATGAGGTAACGAATGAATTGAAGCGCTTGCTTTAGTTTTCTTTCTCAAATAAGAATACTGCATCAAGCTTTCAGGGCTTCTATGTAAATCCAACCCTTTTTGATAAATGATCTAGACTCAAGAAGGAGTGCCCAATCCGGGGTGACTATACCTGGAAATTGTCTAAAAACTTGTTTAAGGAGGTTCTCTTGTCAAAGCAAGATTTGATTGAAATGGAAGGGACTGTTACAGAATCCCTACCTAACGCTATGTTTCGAGTGGATTTAGATAACGGGTTCAATGTCTTGGCGCATATTTCTGGTAAGATTCGCCGGAACTACATCAAAATCCTTCCTGGCGATCGAGTAAAGGTAGAACTAACTCCCTACGATTTAACGAAGGGTCGAATCACCTATCGTCTTCGCAATAAGAAGTAGCTTAAAGAAAAGCATCTTGAACGAAAAAGCATTGACATCCATTCATCTTAATTGATAATATATTGAGTTTGTAGCGACAGCTAAGAGATATGAAAGTTCGAGCATCAGTGAAAAGGATTTGCGAGAAATGTCGTGTCATTCGTCGCAAGGGTCGGGTTATGGTTATTTGTTCTAACCCAAAGCATAAGCAACGTCAGGGTTAGTGGAGTTGATGAGGAATCAGGCTGATCGCATTAATCGATTAGTTTAACGCAGCAATTAGGATTAGGGGAGACAAACGTGGCACGGATTGCCGGAGTAGACCTTCCTCGTGACAAGCGAGTTGAGATTGGTCTTACCTACATTTATGGAATTGGACTTACACGCTCCAAAGCGGTTCTGAAGGCGACTGGCGTAAATCCAGATACTCGCGTGAAGGACCTGAGTGATGCGGATGTGGCAGCTCTCAGGGCTGAAGTTGAGGGCAGTTATCAGGTTGAGGGAGATCTTCGCCGCCTGGAGTCGATGAACATTAAGCGTTTAATGGATATCGGAACCTACCGGGGTCGTCGCCATCGTCTGGGTTTGCCAGTGAGAGGGCAACGGACGCGAACCAATGCTCGCACCCGTCGTGGTGGTCGTCGCACAGTCGCTGGTAAGAAGAAAGCTCCCGGTAAGAAGTAACTTATTGGGCGGGCTTCTCTCGTGAGGCAAAGAACTTGTTTCTCCTCACATATCTGGCGATTGGCTCTATTATATTCACCTCTCTAGCTCTAGTAAGTGACTCGCAAAATTTTAACAGTGCGTATCTGAACGGAACTCAACAATGGCACCAAGACAACCAACAAAGCGAACTGGACCCCGCAAGGCAAAGAAAAATGTACCCAATGGGGTTGCCTATATCCAATCCACCTTCAACAACACGATCGTCACGATTTCTGACACCAATGGCGAAGTGATTTCCTGGGCATCTGCTGGCTCTAGCGGCTTTAAGGGGGCAAAAAAAGGAACCCCTTTTGCTGCTCAGACCGCAGCTGAAAATGCGGCTCGTCGTGCGTCTGACCAAGGAATGCGTCAGATCGAGGTTATGGTGAGTGGACCTGGAGCGGGTCGAGAAACAGCCATTCGAGCGCTTCAAGGCGCGGGATTGGAAATTACCTTGATTCGTGATGTCACCCCGATTCCTCACAACGGGTGCCGTCCACCGAAGCGGCGAAGAGTTTGATTCAATTGGTGCGTAGTTGAGATGAGGTTATCACCTTCAATTCTGATGCTATAAGAGTTGTTGGTAACGGGCGGGTTTGAAGTATTGACCGTTGTGAATTTTAAGAGGGGGAGGTCGCTCTATGGCACAGTTTCAAGTTGAATGTGTAGAGACAAAGACCGAAAGAGATCAAAGCCAGGTTAGTCGATTTGTGGTTGAACCGCTGGAGCGTGGTCAGGGCACAACCCTTGGTAACGCCTTGCGTCGGGTACTGCTATCCAATTTGGAAGGGACAGCGATTACGGCTGTGCGGATTGCGGGTGTGAGTCACGAGTTCGCGACGGTTCCTGGGGTTCGGGAGGATGTGTTGGATATCTTGCTGAACATGAAGAAAGTCGTGCTTAAAAGCTATTCTCCCCAGCCTCAGATTGGGCGATTGATTGCTCAAGGTCCGATGACGGTGACCACTGCCCATTTTGATCTGCCTTCAGAAGTTGAACTGGTTGATCCGAATCAGTACATTGCCACCCTATCTCCTGGCGCTGTGCTTGAGATTGAATTTCGTATTGAGAAAGGTAAGGGATACCGGGCTGTTGAGAAAGGGCGAGATGACTCTGCTGCGCTCGACTTTTTGCAAATTGACTCGGTCTTTATGCCTGTTCGTAAGGTGAACTATTCTGTTGAAGATGCCCGAATTGGGGAAGCGTTGGAGAAAGACCGCCTCATCATGGAAGTCGCCACTAACGGTAGTTTAACGCCCCAGGAAGCACTGAGTCAGGCAGCCGATATTCTAGTGGATTTGTTCAACCCACTCCGAGAGATCACCTTCGAATCCACTGAGGAAGATGAGAAGGAAGGCGATGATCCAACCAATCAAATTCCGATCGAAGAGCTTCAGTTGTCGGTGCGGGCTTACAACTGCCTCAAGCGTGCTCAAATCAATTCTGTTGCAGATCTTTTGGACTACAGCCAGGAAGATTTGTTGGAGATCAAGAACTTCGGGCAAAAGTCTGCGGAAGAAGTCGTAGAAGCATTGCAGCAGCGGCTGGGGATCACCCTTCCTCAGGAAAAATCCTCTAAAAATAATCACTGATTTCGCTGCCGTCAGCCCAGTTTGCCTGGGATTTCTAGTAAGAAACTCAACTCAATTTGTCTTATGCGTCACCGTTGTAATGTCCCTCAATTAAGTAAACCTGCTGACCAGCGTAAGGCTCTGTTAAGAGCACTGACGACTGAACTAATTCGGAATGGTCGGATCAAGACCACTAAAGCTCGTGCTCGTGCAGTGCGGTCTGAAGCTGAACGAATGATTACCTTAGCGAAGGATGGCTCACTGGCATCTCGTCGCCAAGCGATGGGCTATATCTATGACAAACAGCTTGTTCATCGTCTGTTTGAACTGGCTAACGAACGGTATGGCGATCGCAATGGAGGTTACACCCGTATCCTGCGGACAGTCCCGCGCCGGGGAGACAATGCTGAGATGTCAATTATTGAATTGACCTGAGCACAACGATTTACAAAGGCGATGATTCCAACTTCACTACCATCAACCCAACGAGTTGCCCTGGTTATCCAATACCTGGGCACTCACTTTCATGGGTGGCAGTGGCAACCTCATCATCGATCAGTTCAAGAGGAGATCGAGAAAGCCTTACAGGGTGTTTTAGATCGCCCTGTTCGGATTCATGGGGCTGGACGAACTGATACCGGAGTTCATGCAGCGGCTCAAGTGGCTCACTTTGACGCACCCGCGATCGTACCTGCTCATCGTTGGGCGGACATTCTCAATGCTCGTTTGCCAGAAGATGTTGTAGTTCGTGGTTCGGCGATCGTTGCTCCCACCTGGCACGCTCGGTTTTCTGCACTCTGGCGACGCTACCGTTATTTGCTTTACACTGAATCTCGCCCTAACTTGTTTGTTCGTCCATTTTCCTGGCATTACTACCACGAACCGCTGAACGAGTCCCTGATGCAAGAGGCACTGTCGCCTTTAGTCGGTCAACATCACCTGGCGGCATTTCACCGAGCAGGTTCTAAGCGTCCTCATTCTTGGGTAGATGTTCAAGTTGCAGAATGTAAACGAGTCGGCTCTTTTGTCGCGATCGAGGTACAAGCTAGCGGATTTCTTTACGGCATGATGCGGTTACTCATTGGTCTGCTGGTGCAGGTGGGTCGAGGGATTCGCTCTCCTGATAGCTTTACAGAACTCTGGTCTACTCAACGTCGAGACCAGGTCAGGTATGCGGCTCCACCTCAAGGGCTTTGCTTATTGAGGGTTGGATACGCAGAGTTTCCCTTTCCTCAAGACCTTTGGTTTGATACGCAGCCCATGTTTGCTTTTGCGCCATTACCTCAATTAGAAACCGCTGCGGTGTAAGTGGGGCTTTGATTTTAACCTTGAACTCCTAGATGAATTTACTGTTTCAGGAAAAACTGTGATGAACAAAACCTATCTTCCTTCTCAAGATTCTCTTGAACACAATTGGTACGTAGTGGATGCTGCTGAACAGCGTCTGGGTCGCCTTGCCAGTGAAATTGCTCGTGTTTTACGCGGCAAGAACAAGCCAACCTACACCCCCTCGATCGATACGGGTGATTTCGTGATCGTGATTAATGCTGAAAAAGTTGAAGTGACTGGCAGAAAACGGTCACAGAAATTGTATCGCCGTCACTCTGGTCGTCCGGGTGGCATGAAGGTCGAAACCTTTGACAAGCTGCAATCTCGGATTCCCGAAAGAATTATTGAACAAGCCGTCAAAGGGATGTTGCCCAAAAACAGCCTGGGCAGACAACTGTTCACGAAGTTGAAGGTTTATGCTGGACCCGATCATCCTCATCAGGCTCAACAGCCTCAACCCCTCGAAATTGTTACCATTCCTGGAGGAAATTCTTAATGCAAGCGACAGAAGGACGTGTCATGTACCAGGGAACGGGTCGTCGAAAATCGGCGATCGCGCGAGTGCGCCTAGTTCCTGGCAACGGACAGTTGGTTATTAATGGTAAGCCTGGAGACCTTTATCTTCAGTTCAATCCTGACTATCTGGCAGTAGCCAAAGCACCCCTGGAAACGTTGGGCTTGGAGAACGAGTACGATGTGCTGGTCAACGCTCATGGTGGCGGATTGACTGGACAAGCGGATGCGGTGCGGTTGGGAGTTGCGCGGGCATTGTGCCAACTTGACCCCGATAATCGTAAGCCGTTGAAGATTGAAGGGTATCTGACCCGTGATCCCCGTGCGAAAGAACGAAAGAAGTATGGTTTGCGGAAAGCTCGGAAAGCACCTCAGTTTTCCAAGCGTTAAGGATTGCTGTTGGCTGGAGAACATCTCTAAGCCCTGGTTGAGCTCGTTAGAATGAATGTAGTTAGGACGTTAAAGAGATTGAGTCATGGCAAAGCCTGATATTCACCCCAAATGGTATCCAGAAGCAAAAGTCTACTGTAACGGTGAAGTGGTAATGACCGTTGGTTCCACAAAACCCGAATTACACGTCGATGTATGGTCTGGTAACCATCCCTTCTTCACTGGAACTCAGAAGATTATTGACACTGAAGGACGAGTTGAACGCTTCCTGCGGAAATACGGCATGATGGACGACCAGGGTGCGGCGAACGATCAGAAGTAGGGTCAGCGATCGTGCCGGTTCCCAAAGGCAAGTTTCTTCATGATCCTGTCGTTCCCATTACCTGATCTTTTGATATGGCTGAAGCATACCTGCTTGATAAGCTGAAATCTGTTGAGCAAACCTTTAATGAACTGACTCGACGGCTTGCAGATCCTGACGTTGCTAAGGATCCAAATGAGTTTCAAAAGTTGGCGAAGGCTCGTTCTTCATTAGAGGAAGTCGTTTCTACGTTTGAAGAATGGAAAGCCGCCCAAGATGAGTTGGTTGGTGCTCGGCAGATTTTGAAGGAAGCGGGGGGAGATCTCGAACTTCAGGAGATGGCAGCGTTGGAAGTCGCGGATTTAGAGAGCCGATCGGCAAATTTAGAGCTGCGACTCAAAATTCTTTTGCTGCCCAGTGATCCGAATGATGACAAAAACATCATGTTGGAGATTCGGGCTGGAGCTGGAGGAGATGAAGCGAGCATTTGGGCAGGTGATCTGCTGCGTCTCTACTCCCGATATGCCGAAAGCCAGGGTTGGAAGGTCAAGCTAGTCAGCGAATCTCTGGCTGATATGGGTGGCTTTAAGGAAGCGATTCTTGAAGTTCAGGGCGATCGTGTGTACAGCAAGCTCAAGTTTGAGGCTGGAGTTCATCGGGTTCAACGAGTGCCCGTAACGGAAGCCCAAGGTCGTGTTCACACTTCTACAGCGACGGTGGCAGTCATGCCAGAAGTGGATGACGTAGACGTACATATCGATCCGAAAGATATCGAGATGACCACGATGCGATCGGGGGGTGCGGGTGGTCAGAATGTGAACAAGGTAGAAACTGCTGTTGACTTGATGCACAAGCCGACTGGCATCCGCATTAAGTGCATGGAGGAACGTTCTCAACTTCAGAACCGAGAACGAGCGATGCAGATTTTGCGAGCAAAACTGTACGAAATGAAGATGCAGGAACAGCAAGATGCCGTGCGCTCCGCCCGATTGATGCAGGTTGGAACGGGGTCTCGCTCTGAAAAAATTCGCACCTATAACTACAAAGACAATCGGGTGACGGATCATCGATTGAACCAAAATTTCTCCCTCAACCCAGTGCTAGAAGGGAATATTGAAGAGTTGATTCAAACCTGCATTACCCGTGATCAACAGGAACGACTGGAGCAGTTAGCGGCTGAAGAAAGTAATCAACCTTCTGTTGCCTAGCTATGCTGCCACGAGATGATCTGCTTAAAGGAGTTGAAAATCGCGAGTCCGTTGCACGGGTAATTGACCAGGCGGATCAGGCGATCAAAATCTGGGAAGTAGTCTATTCTGATTTTCTATCTCCACCCGAATTAGCCGAAGTTAAAGAGGTTTTTGCTCGACTGAGTGAGGTTCACTTGGTAGCGTGGGGTGGCTATCTGCAAGCAGAACGGCAGCGGTTGGCGATCGCTCGTTCTGAATTACCTCTAGCTGAAGAACAAGTTGAGTTAGCTGCATTGGAAATTGCAGGAAATTTCTTGTTTGATCCAGCCGCTCATCGAGACTTTTTGGGAGCGATTTTGGGGGCTGGGATTGTGCGCGATAAAGTGGGTGACGTTATTGTGCTGGGGGAGCGGGGTGCTCAAGCCATTGTTGCCCCGGAGATGGTTGAGTTTTTGACCATGAGTTTGAACCAGGTGCGATCGGTGCCTGTGAAAACTCGACCGATTGACCTGAGCGAACTCAAGATTCGTGAACCCAAGAAAAAAGAGTTGGCAACCGTCGAAGCCTCAATGCGATTAGACGCGATCGCTTCGGCTGGCTTCGGGATGTCCCGGAACAAAATGGTAGACCTGATTGGAGCGGGCGATGTGAGAGTCAACTGGAAAGAAATCACCAGTGCCAGTCATACCGTCAAAGCAGGCGACTTGATTGCCATTCGGGGCAAGGGACGGGTGGAAGTGGGCGAGGTTGCGGTGACAAAAAAAGATCGCTACCGCGTCCAGCTCACGCGCTATGTCTAACGCAGTTTTCTCTAGCTAAATCGAGCGATCGCGATCCAATCGAACCCCTACCCCTGGTTGCTGTTCGGATAACAGCATGATTTTTTCCCAACCGTACTCTTTAGTAATGCCAGGAAAAGCATCTTCCAGTTGGGAAAGCATTTCGCAAAGTGTTGCTGCAATTGCCGCCGCTTTTACTGATGATGGAGATAGCTGGGAGTACTGTAGATAGGTTAATAGAGACATTGCTCCAGTCAGAGTGAGTTGATCAACGTGCCGCGTCATAGATAACCTCTAGGGGAAAAGAACTTGCACTGTAGGATACGAGTCAAGCCAAGCTGATTTCCTGAACTAGAGGAAAAACTACCTCAGTGGGGTAAAAAAGTGCGGTAAAAAACTAACCGCCCCCGACGATCGTGACTATCTCCAAGCGATCGCCTGCCTGAAGTTCTGTGGTTTGCCAAAACTGACGGTGCAGAATTTCGCCATTGTATTCCACGGCAACGAGTCGAGGATTGAGTCCAAGTTGTTCTAAAAAGCTGGGTAGCATTGTGTGGGTGGAGCAAGTGCGAAGTTCTCCATTCACTTGCAGCTTAATTTGATCAGAAATCATGATTTTTTTGATTAGTCATTGTTTCAACCCTTGTGCTGAATAAAGTCCAGTAGAATTTTCTGGTGTGGTTTACCGATAGGACGTGTTTGGTTGATTTTTTGAGAGTAGCGATCGCCGCGTTGAATGTCTTCTAGAGTGAGCAAGTCCAGATCCATTCCCTCGCCTAAAATCAACTGGCTCAGTGCTAAATCTAGTTCTCCATGAAAAATGTACCGGATGATATGAGTGTCATCATAGCGATCGTAGGGAGTCAACATAGCGGGACAGTAGCCAATTTCTTCGATTAACTCGCGCCGTAGCCCCACTTCCGCTGTTTCTCCCAATTCAAGATGCCCGCCAAAAAAAGCCCAGTGTCCCGGATAAAAAATGTTGGGGTTATCGTCTCGTAGCTGCATCAAAAATTTTCCATCTTGGTGCAGAATTGCCAGAGCAACGATGGGACGTACAGGCTGAGATGGTTGATGAGTAAGGTCTTGAGTCATTCAAAAATTGCTGGCAATCAACGACATCGGACAGTTCTACCAATTCTGTCCATTTGTATTCTATCGCTGACTGCCCAGCTAAAGCTTTTGGGAAAAGCTGTATTTTGCGCTAACAAAGCGTTCTTTGGCGATCGCACGGAGAACTTCCAAATCTTCGCGACGAGAGACGGATAAAGGCACAGTCGATCGAATCGCGCCCAGCAACAATTCTGTATCTAAAGGTTTTTTCAAATAGAGTGCGTTATAGAGTGCAGTGATGACGGCTTGTTCAATTTCGGCTCCACTGTAACCATCGGTTGCAGCGACTAAATCGACCATATCGAAGGCTTGAGGGTTTTGCTTGCGTTGAGCCAGATGGATTTTCAGAATGGCGGCGCGGTCTTGCACATCTGGTAAATCGACAAAAAAGATTTCATCAAACCGTCCTTTACGCAGCAGTTCGGGTGGAATCTTGGAAATGTCATTGGCAGTGGCGACGACAAAGACTTCCTGCGACTTTTCCTGCATCCAGGTCAGGAAGGAGCCAAACATCCGCCGACTCAAGCCTCCATCGGCACCGCTGTCACTAATGCCCAAACTCTTTTCAATTTCGTCAATCCACAACACGCAGGGAGCCATTGATTCCGCCAGTTTGATTGCCTGTCGAAAATTCTTTTCTGATTCGCCCACGTATTTGTCGTAGAGTTTGCCTGCGTCTAGCTTTAGTAGAGGCAGTTTCCAGTCGTGGGCGATCGCTTTGGCAGCCATTGACTTGCCACAACCTTGAATCCCTACAATGAGAATACCTTTGGGCGGAGTCAAGTTCCAGGCTTGTGCCTGTGGACTGAAGCCAACCCGTGCCCGTTCTAGCCAATGTTTGAGTCCGTCAAATCCGCCTAATTCGGGAGTGTTGCCGTTGGTGGGCAGATATTCCAACATACTTTCATCCCGGATGATCTGTGCTTTCCGCTGTAAAATCCGCTCCACATCATTCACCGTTAATTTGCCATCTTCTAGAGCGGCGAAAGCGGTTACTTGTCGCGCCTGTTTTAAGGTCATGCCGCGCAGAGCAAACACCAACGACTGCATTTCGTGATTTTGAATTTGTACGTGAATCCGATTTTTGGCAGACAACGATCGCACCACTTCCGCCACAACTTGCTGGAGTTCGTCCCGTCCCGGCAATTTCAGGTCAAAATACACGGCATCATGGGCAATTTCCGGCGGTAAAGAGATGCCATTGCCGCTGACGACGATCGCCGATCGCGTCTGGGAAAACTGTTGGGCAACTTCTCGAAACTGACGAGCAACGACTGGATCGTTTAAATGTTTCGCAAAATCTTTGAGCCAAAAAACCGCACGCTGAGGCATAGCTTGAATCTGCTCCAGCATATTTCCCGGATCAACGGTGCGCTCCAGTGCCGCTGGCTTTTGTGTTCCAACAGGAGCATACTCATCTGTCCAGCGATTATCGGCTCCGGGCGATCGCTGCAAACCGCGCGTCAAACTCCATTCAAACAAGGCAATTTTCATCTGCTGCACGGCTTCTTTGAGCAGGGTGTGTACTCGCTCTTCTTCCACCGTTTCAATCACAATTACGGGGTGGTAAGACAGCAGCAGGGTTTGAAACCGATGAACGCGATCGCTAAGTGTCATAGGAGTTGGGAGGCGTGGGGCAAGCCTTAGTATGCCCATAGATTCACCCCAAGTTTGAAAAGCTCCGGACACGAAATATGTTGTGTGGATGAAGTTTGAAAACTCCACTAACTGTTCATCACCTATTACGTATAGCTGTAGCCATGTGTAACGTGGCAGAGGCGAGTCAGAATGCCTAACCCAGTATTGGCTTTGCAGCTTTTCCTTGACCTAAGCGTTCTGACCAAAGCTATAGCTTAAAAAAGCTGCCAATTTGGGCTATTGTATATGTCGTTATGATCTTTTTATCTTATTGGTATTTAATTTTTGTTGCCATCTCCCTGCCGCTTTATTGGGTCGTACCAACACCCAGAGCGAAGCAAATTGTCCTGTTGGCTGCGTGTGTAGCGTTTTACGTTCACTTTGCTGGAGGTTGGGTTGCAACGATTCCCATTCTGTTTCTGGGAGTCATCACTTATCTATGTGGATTAAGCGGTAAACGATCGCTTTGTATCGGGGCGATCGTCCTCTGCGTTGCGAGTTTAGTCTTTTATAAATACACCCTTTTTCTGGCGAGTGAATTCCTTCGTACCTTTGCCCCAACCTATACAGAGGGGATTCTGCAACAACTCAATCCAATTTTGCCTACTGTTGCTCCCCTGGCAATCAGCTTTTTTGTGTTTGAGTTTGTGCATTACTTGGTGGATGTTTTGAAGGGAAACTACTCGATTACCAGTCCACTTCAATTCGCTCTATTTGGATTGTTCTTCCCTTCCCTGGTAGCTGGTCCGATTAAGCGCTACGAGGACTTTATTCCCCAGATTCAAAAACCAATTCGCCCGACGGGTGCCATCATGGTTTACGGCACAGTGAGAATTGCAGTTGGTTTAGTCAAAAAACTGATTGCAGATAATCTCACGATTTATCTGAACTTTTGGGACAAACAGTTTGAAACCGTAGACCTGCAATGGCGCTGGCTTTTTTTACTCATGATTGCTACTCGCATTTATCTCGACTTCAGTGGATACAGCGATATGGCGATCGGTTATGCTCAGTGGTTAGGCGTTAAGCTACCCGAAAACTTTAACTTTCCCTACATTGCATCTAACCTGCGAGACTTTTGGCAACGCTGGCATATTTCTCTCAGTACCTGGATCCGGGATTACATCTACATTCCGCTGGGCGGCAACCGTCATGGCACAGCCCGTAAAATTATGAATGCCATCATTGCTTTTGGTTTGTGTGGGCTGTGGCACGGTGCTGGTTGGAACTTTTTGGCGTGGGGGTTGTGGCATGGTTTTGGTTTAGCGGTCAGTTCAAACTACAAAACCGTGATGGGATTTGCTGGAGCTAAACTGCATGGGGGGCTGGAGGCAGTACCTTTTATCGGGTGGGCGATTACGTTTCTGTACGTCAGCTTTGGCTGGTTACTTTTCTTTTATCCCATTGATAGGGCGTGGACGATGGCAAAGCTCTTGTTGGGTGTATCTAGTTAAAGGGAAGCGATCGAGATGACAGTTCCTAAACTCTATGGATGGACGAAATCCCTCTCCTTGCGAGCTTTTCTGATCGCCTTTGTGCTTACTTTGGTGGGACTGAGCGTGTTGGGACGCTGGTACAGCCAGCAAAATCCCTACCCACACTTTGTCCGGTTTCACCAACTGATTTCGCCCGAAACCCTTTACTACCCCACCATTTCTCACCTGCGAGCCATTGCCAAGGAACAACTGCAAGATCGGGACAAAATTGGGGTGATTGTGGGTGGAAGCTCCGTTTTACACGGGATGAGTCAACCCCCGGACAAAATTTGGACCAAGGATTTGCAACAGCGCTTGGGCGATCGCTACCGAGTGATCAACTTTGCGATGGCAGCAGGTCATGTTCAGGGAGGCGGGGCGATCGCGGCTCAATCGCTGCTTGAGGAAGGGTACAAAATCATTTACGTCTCAGATATTGGGCTGGGAATGTTCTTCATCTTTGATGGTGGAGAGCAGTATCGGTATTTGTTGTGGGACGCGCTTTACAAAGGATTGCTGAAGGAGTATCCGCCGCTGTTTCGAGAAATCAACACCACGTTCAACAGTTCCCAGTTGAATGAGTTGAAACTGCGGATGTGGCTAGATAGCCTTTTCTACTTCAATGACCTGTGGACAACGGTTGGCTACAAGCATTTTTTTACGGTGTGGAACTCGCTAATTGCTAGACGTTCGCCGCTGGAATCTTTCACCAAACCTCGAATTCAAACCCTTGATACTCAAATTGGCTATGAACCGAAGCCGTTTCCAGAGCGCTTCAAAGCCTGGGAAGAAATCGTCAAAGACCTGACAAAAATTGAGCATAATGCGATCACGACCCTCTGCAAGAACGTGTATGAATGGAACGATGATCAGTGGGTGCTAAAGCAGACTGCATTCGATACCTTAAATCACCAGGCTCAAATTACCTTTCCTGAGTCGTTTCGTCGTCATATTTTGCTCGTCATTGGCTCCCGGAATCCCTACTACTTTGAGTCGCTCGATCCACGCTATGCAGCCTGCTGGCGGCAAGGGAATGGCATGATGGCGCGTCAGGTGCGGCAAGCGGGCTATTGGGCGATCGAACTTGGGTCTGAATTTACCGGGGAGGACTTTAACGATAACACCCACCTCCTTCCGAGTGGTGGCGTGAAACTGGCAAAAGTTGTTGCTCCTAAAATTGAAGAAATGGCAGTCAAACAGGGGTATTTAAAATGAGTCGATTGATGGGAATTGGGCTTTCAGTTTTGCTGGGTAGCCTTTGCGCTGTTCTGTTTCACTATGTTCTTTACAGGATGACTCTACCGATCGAGCCTTTTATCTATCAAGCGTTTTGAACCAGCCTGCACGGTTTTCCCCATCGTTTTGCTGACTACAGCTGTGCTGATACAGTTTTGCTCACTACAGTTTTGCTTATAGCTTTGCGACCATGATTGGACTACCGGTGTGTTTCTGAGGCGCGATCGCATCTTCCATCGTTACGGCTACTTTGGTCACTAAATCTTTAGCGCGAAAGGCTTGGGGCACAATAATGGATTGGGTGAAATTGCCGCGATCGTCTACTTCAAAAGCTTGGGTCAAAATTGCATCTTTGTCATCGGTTGTAAAAGGTGCGGAAGGTTCCAGAACCGTCCACAGAACGTAGACTTTGCCAGGGGGAAGGGGTGGCAGATTTTGAACGGCGATCGTCCCTTCTAAAGTATTGGGATCAACCACAACTTTGGCAGAAGCCGAACTGTTTCCTTGAGTCGCTTGCAATTGGTAGGTCAGGGCAGCATATTTTTCAGTCTCAGCCTGACTTAGTTGCAAAGCCTGGGATAAGCGGTAATTGGTGATGCCTAAAGCGACGATTACCGCTGCCGCCGCAAGTTCCAGCAGGGTTCGGGCAGAAAAGCGCCGCTCGGATTGGTGCAGACTCACTACATTGTTAATCCCAAGCGCGGATGGAATTGCTTCCGTCTGCGCAGCATCTAGAATGCGCGATCGCAAACCCGGAGGCGGAGTCAGTTCTGGAGGCGCATAAACGGTTTCCAGCGTAGACTGCATCTCAGCCACTTCTGCGGCGATCGCTGGATTTTGCGCCAAAGTCCGCTCAAATTCCGCTGCCTCCTCCGGGTTCAGATCCCCCAGGACGTAGCCTGCAATTAATAGTTGTAATTCTTCCGAAGGCATCGACATAGCCATAACTTTAACTTATTCAATAATACGGGTCAGCGATTGGCGTAATTTGAGTAATCCTCTTCTGGCTCTGGTCTTCACCGTACCCAGGGGCAATTCCAACTGTTTAGCAATTTCTGATTGGCTAAATCCATCGTAGTAAGCCAGCCTCAATATTTGCTGTTCCTCATCGGACAGTTGTGCCAGCGCCAAACTCACTTCCTGGGATTGCTCCTGCTGAAATGCTCGCTCTAGGGGTAGGTTCAAGGTGGGCTGCGATTGTCCTCCCTGCTGCCAGCGAGACAACATTTGCCGATTGCTAGTGCGCGATCGCAGTCGATCCACCGCTCGCGACTTCGTTAGAATTGCCAGGAAAGTTCTCAGGGTTCCGCGTTTCGGATCGTAGGAAGTTCCTTTTGCTAAAGTGAGAAAAATATCTTGGGTCAAGTCCTCCGCTTCCTGGGCATTGCCAAGCGCTTTGCAAGCAAGACCGTACACTAGCGCCGCATGGCGATCGTACAATGCACCCAAAGCAGCCGTCTGACCGTTTTTCAATGCAGTAACAAGCTCTGCGTCGGTCTGAGTTTGGAATGAGGGGGCTGAATTACCAGATGGCTCAGGAGGCATAACCACAGAAATGGATGGTTTCTTGCAGGCTGACCCCACCCTTTTTCTCCACAGACCAGAGAGGAGTGTTAGAGGCAGGGTGAGGTTTGGCGAGTTTCTTGTCCGCTTGTCCACGAAACGGTTCAAGGGTCAGCCGCAAGTATACTACGGGACAGCAGGACAATTAAGCTGGGCGGAATGCTCCCCGTAATTCTCCGGCTCGATTTTGCTTGGTATGCAGATCGATGTAGAGTTTGCCATCGGCTAGTGCCTGAAGTTGTTCAGGCGACAAGGTATACTCGCCGCTAAATTTGCCATCCATGCCCATGTCATTCATTTTTACAGTGAGGGCAAATTGAAAGGGTCCATTTTCAGTCGCTTCGCCGCGATGAATGTGAACTGCTGAGGTGATTTTGGGGTTGGGGGGATTCACTGGATCGGTCACATAATCGCGTAAAGCACTGGAAAGGTTACTGAAGCTACCTTTGACCTTGAGCCGATCGCCCATGAGAGTGGCTTCTGCTGTCCCCGTTGCGGAGGTGGAAGGGGCGTTGGGCGCGACAACATTATTACTGCCAAGACTCACTGAATACCGACGTTTCATTGATGGAGACATCCCTTGAGCCAGGGTTGTTCCAGTTTGAGCATGAAACTCTTGAGTTGAGGGCATCCTCTGCTGGCTGAAAGTTGAAGCGGTGGATAGAAACACCACTAACACACAGGTCATGACACCCAAAAAGAGATGGAATAGCGATCGCGTTGCTTTATTCATCGATATTCACCGATTTTTCATTAGACTGCATTAGTAGTACGCAGCAGTCGTTAAGTTGGATTTGGAACAGAACCTCATGAGATCTCAATGGGAATGTTTATTGCAGAATTTAGGGGAATGGCAGGGTTCGTTCACCCGTCTGTCTGCTCAGGGAGACGCTGTATCCGACACACCGACGATCGTGGCGCTGGAGGGACTGAACCAAAACCAGACAATTCGCCAAACCATTCGTCGTTTAACTACGCCACCGGAGGAAACAGTGCTGGAATACAGCAGTTTGGGGCGGGGGGTGTTGTTTTTAGAAACTGGGGCGTTTTCTCAAGGATCGATTCAGTTTGGTCCCTTTTCAGAATTTGGGGCAGAACTGGGGCTGATTGAAACTGGAGCGACGAACCTTGCGGGCGATCGCCGCCTGCGTCTGGTGCAATTGTTCAATAAAGAAAGTCAATTGCATCAACTCACCCTGATTCGAGAACAACGGGCAAATTCCAGCGCCAAGGAGCGATCGCCCTTAACAATTCAAGCCTTGCTGGGGACCTGGCAGGGAGAAGCCACCACGGTTTACCCCGACTGGCAAACTCCCACCACCGATTCCACCCTGCTGCAAATTCAACTAGACAGCGACACTCGCCTTACCCAAACCCTCACCCTGGGCAACGGATACGTCATTCAATCGACGGCAGCGATCGAAGGTTCCATTCTCCGCTTCAATCAGGGTAGCCAAAGTGTCCAGGTGCTTCTCCTGCCCGATGGCGCTTCTTCCACTTGCCCCACCCAGATCAAATCTGGACAACCGTTTTTCCTGGAAGTGGGTTGGTTGTTGCAACCCAATCTCCGCCAACGGTTGATTCGCAGCTACAGCGATCGAGGAGAGTGGACTAGCCTCACCTTAGTCACAGAACGCAAGGTTCAGAGCTAATAAAATACGCTCCTTACGTGAAAGGCTACTGTGAGCAACCTATCCTTGGCGCATTTCGGTCCATAGTTGTTGATACTGTTTTGTCGTGGCTTCTGACAAAGGCAGCAGGAACTCACTTTGTTTAAAGGTTGTTACATCTGGCAGCAGGGCTGGTTGTGCTTGAAATCCTTCCGGCAATTGAGCGATCGGCGTGCCAATCAGCGACGGCGAAACTGCCCACGTTGCCAAAGATAACTGAGTCGCAGGATCTGTCTGCCAGCAAAAATCGATCCATTGGCTGGCAGAATTTGGCAGTGACATTCCATTAATTGAAGGATGTACCCATAAATCAGCAAACAAAGCCGTGCCAGACCTGGGGATCACAACTCCAATTTGCTGACTACGCTGGCTCAACGGTAAAACGTCGGTAGACCAGGCAACGGAGAGCCACACATCATCCAGCAGCAACGGTTGCAGGTAGGTGGTGGAACTATAAAACTTGGTGTTCTGGTTGAGTGCTCGCAGTTCTGCTTTGAGCGTTGGCACACTGGACAGATCAGGAGTGTTGTAAGACTGGTTGAGTTTTTTTAAGGTTAGCCCAATCACTTCTCGCGGATTGTCCAACAGAGAACTGCGACGACGCAAGTCTTCTCGCCACAGATCGCTCCAATCGGTGGGTGGCTGCAAGTTGCGCTGTGCAAAAATATCTTTGCGGTAAGCCAGCACCGTTGTTCCTAACCGATAGGGCGCTGCCCAAACTTGCCCCTTGGGATCAAGCTGTCCCTGATTGTTGCGGGTCACGAGTTGCTGCAACTGAGGGATTTGAGCGAGAGTCGTCCAGGTTTGGAGTGAAGCCGTTTCCAGCGGTGCAATTAGCCCCTGGCGAATAGCGACTTCGAGCCAAAAGTCTCCTAAAGTAACGAGGTCTGCCACGGACTGAGAGCCACCCAATCCAGGAATCCAGCGAGTGATAGCATCCCAAAATGAGGGTTGTGTTTTGGGTGGCGGCGATCGTTTCCAGGCTTGCAGTTGAATAAACAAATCCCGCAATTGTTGGCTAGAGTCAACCGTGAGGTTTATCCCGTCTGCTTTCTGCCGTTTTAGTGATTGTTGAAATTGTCCAATCAATTGCGGCGGAATCGATCCCCGCAAAAGCAAGATCTGGAGAGAGTTAGCAGCTTGTCCAGAACAACCTGTCAGCAGCGAACTCAGGGCTAAACTGCCTGCGCCCGTTAACAGCGATCGCCGACTGATTTGAGCTTGCCATTCATCCGTCATACTTTACGCCGCCTGCCGATACTCCACGCCAAATCCCACCAGGTTAATGATCGTTGGAACATCATCTGTTTCGGGTCGCTGGTAGGTGACGATCGTCCGCATTCGCATATCGGCGGCGACGAAGCGCATTTGATCCACTGCCACAGACCGCCGATAATAGGTCGTCATTTCCAGAGTTTGACGCGTGGGTTGATAAGTGAACCGCCCAGCGATCGCCCCCGCTTCAGAATACCCTTCATCCCGTAGATAAATGCCCTGAATCATCTCATCGCTGGGATGGACTTGAGCCGCAGTTGGCAGTTTTGGCATTGCCACCGATGCAGCCGTCACGAAAACATCAGGCACAAACAATGCCCCCAAACTCATGGAAACTTCTTCCCCGGTTTCGGAACGAGTTTCAAAGGCGATCGCAAAACCTGGACAGGTGGGAGTCCCACGAGTCAGAGCATCCACTGCAACGGTCACTTGAGTTTCAGAGCGTTTGAAGTAGGGTGATAAAATTCGCTGTTTCTGACTCCCATCTAGCGATGACACGCGAAATTCTGTGAACGATCGCTCCACTTCTCCAATGAGAGGATAATGATAAATTCGTTCTGTCTTCCACACTCCAGCACAGGCTGCAAAGAAGTCTTCAAAACTCAGCATTCACATATCACCAAGGAAAAGTTTAGCCAGGGCTGCTTGACGCAATTTCTATTCTGACATTAAGCGGTTCCACGCATCTGCCAAACCTCACCCAGCCTCATCAAACCTGACAAGTTTAGGGAGCGTGACGTAAATAACATCCGGAGTTGGTCATCCTGAACAAGTAGAGCGAACTGAACCACTCTGCAGTTCTTCGCTAACCGCTCAGAATGACAACTGCTCGATGTTAACTAATTGTCATCCCTAACAAGTAGTATTCCGACAAAGCGCTAAGGATCGCGGGTTAAATGAGATCGAAAAGTTGGTAGTCGGTTGGGGCAACCCTTGCGGCAGTTTTAACTGACTTTAGCTTTGAGCAGGAAATTTATTTCCTGGTGCAAAGTGTGTAGCACCTAGAACTTTTTACTTAACAGAAACAGTCATCACCCTGAGTCACGCTCGATTGTAGACTCGCCAATAAATTACAAAGTCTTAAGAAAGTTTACTTATTGCTATCTACTGGTACAAACGTTAAATGATTCAGGAATAAAGCGGATTGATTCTGAGATGTTTCTAGAATGTTGGCACTAACTTATATGGATGATTGTGATCAGCATGGATCCCTTGCAGAAGCAGTTAAACGCTTTAAGCGTCAAGGTTGACGGTTTGCATCAGCTCATTGAGCAGGTAAGCATTCGAGTATCAGAGATTGTAACTGAATGCAAAATCGGTGCAAACCAGGGTCAACGATCGGAAATAGATGCCGCTATCGGACAACGATATTCTCGGCACCTGTTTTATACCGATCCTAGCCTGGAACATAAAGATATATTGACTGATGGAGATGGTTTAGATCCTGCCCATCAGACTAACGAGCGCCAATTATCTCCCGAAATTCAAATTCAACGGCTTACGGCTCAGTTGACTGCTGCTTACAGTCGCATTGCTGCCCTGGAAGAACAATTAATTTCTAAGCGAATTCATTAGGTTTCTGGGGATCAAAATGAAACGAAGAGGCTGAAAATTTCTTCTCACTTCATCATTTTTCTGTCTCTTTTGGAGGGTTTTGTTCTGGGTTAGAGGCAATTTCTACCTCTGAAGCCCCCCCATTATGTATCTGTTGATAGCGTTCTACTAAAGTTTCGATCGCCCCCAATAATTCAGTATTTCCCCATGCTTGATCAAGATGGGCAGCGATCGCGCATCCACCCGCCCCCACGCCCTCTTTCACAAACCCTTGTTCATAGGCTCGCAGTTGGGAAAAGCGGGAAAGCGCAAAACTAAGCTGAGTCGCCATTAGAGGCGCATTTATCAACGTAGCCAAACCGACTGTATCGCCTGTGGGATCTTCCGCCACCCAGCGAGTTGTGCCCACAACAATTTGGCTTGGGTTCCAATTGAGGCGATCGCGGGTTGCCAAAGCATCTGCCAGTGCATAGACGGCTAACATTTGAGTGCCACCAGCCAGCAACACTCCGCCTTTTCGACTCGCCGCGATCGCCATCCCAGCCACCACCACCTGCATCGGATCGCCCACTGCGGCGACAATGTCTAAGGGGTGGGTTAACTCACAACTTGGTGCTTGAAGGGTTCGCCATTGACGCAAGCCTTGCTGCACCAGTTGCCATTTTTGGGCATGATTACACGTGGGATGGCTACTGTTCACCTTGCCCTGCGCTGCGATCCCCAGAGCGGTTAACGCTGCCAGTGCTGTGGTTGTGCCCCCCACCACACATTCTGCCAGGATCACATAACCATCAGATTCCTGAGCCAATTTTTCTCCCCACGCCAAGCCCTGTTGGAATAGGTGCTGAGTGACTGAGAGATCCATTGCTGCGCCTGTACTCAAACAACGGGCAGGCATTCCCTTCAGATCAATCGCGGCAACAGCGGGAGGCTTGGGCAGTCCGGCGTTGAACACGCAAAGCGGCAGGTGAAGCGTTTCAATCACGGCACGGGTAATAAAGACTGGAGAAGCACCCATTTCCAGGGGGGGCAGGGGATACTGGGGCTGCGGCTGCACTCCATTCACCAAAAATTCGGCATCGGCGATCGCGGTGTACCGTCGGCTATCTGGAGTTGCTCCGGCGGCAGAAATTCCTGGCACTAAGCCTGTTTCCGTAAAGCCCAACACACAGGCAAAAAGGGGGCGTTTTCCCTGGTAGCGCTCTAGCCATGCCTGAGCGTGCTGGGGTTGAGTATAGGTTTGGATAAATGCCACTCGATCCGACTTACCTTTTGCCTTGCTGGACTGCCGCTTCTTTTCCTATACCGCCCTTCCACCTTTTCACCTTTTACCTTTTCACCTTTTACTTTATTCCTCATACTCCATCAGCACCTGTACCCATTTAGGCGGACGAGGAATGGGATTACGCAGGCGATCGAACAAAAACCAGGCAACCAGATGCACCACGAATAAAAACACAATGTTGCTGAGCACCACCAGAACAATTGCCAACCCTTGCACAAAAGACAAGCTCGGTTGAAACAAAATGCCCAACCTTAAGCACACCCAATCGATGAGCTTGGTGACTTGGGTGGTGGAGTAGAGCCACAGGTCATCCCCCAGCAGCAATGAGACCAGCCACACGCGAAAGAAAAAACCGAACGCGCCTAAGATACTGCCCAGAGCGATCGCGATGCCCCAACTCGCCCTGCGTCGCCATAGCATCCCCAGTAACACCCCCATGATGCCAAAGGGCATGATGTAAAGCAGGCTGCGGGGTGGTCCCATCAACACACTCAGCAATAGCCCAGCCACTAATGCTCCCATCCAAGCAGCCCGTGATCCCCAGCGTAGATAGATGAGGGAGATGGGAATGGGAAAGAAAATCCGTAATAGGGGAAAAGGAAAGTAAAAATTGACTAACCAAACGAGGCTGGCAGCACTCGCCAGAAAAGCAGTTTCGACCATAATCAACGGGCTAGAGGCATCCAGCGATCGCACGGTTGAAGAAACCTGATCAAAAACCTCAGGAGCCTCTGCGCTCGGCTTTGTTGAAACTGAGTCAGGCGACATGGGTAAGGTTAGCTCTTGCTCGACCTCATCCCACTGAGCTTCAAAATCTGGCTTGCGAATGGGCTGATGAGGTTTAGCGGGTGTAGCGTTCTGCTGGGGTGAGTCCTCCGGGGGGGAGTTGTTCATGATGCCTCAACTCGTTGAACCATTGATTGAAAAGAGCGCTGCACCCAATGGACAACCCCAAAAATAACTCTCCGCAAACTCTGAGGGTGTCCGATCGCCCATAGGCTCAAACTCAAACAACATACTCCCAGAGAGAATAGGACAAAGGTTTGAATTTCGATGACTCCCACCAAAAGCCAGGTCAGGACGTGGAGCACCATCAACACCGATCCCGAGATCGCCAGTCCTGCTACTTGCCAGATGCGCGATTGAGGTTGGCTTACTCCCACAAAGATTAAGGCGAGTAACGTGAACAGCAGATTAAACGGCACTAAAACCGCACAAATCGCTACACAGTAATGATGGGAAAAAGCAAAAAGGGCGTTCAAATCCAGCATCAGAAAATTTCTTGCTTTAATATATATTTGCAAAACACTTCTCATTAGTATGAATTGTTTTATCCCAGGCGACATCGTATGTTGAGGGATGTAACGTCAGCTCAACTAACCTCTATTCACCCAAAGATGCTGAGATTGAGCGATCGCGTTAGCTTCTCCAGCAAAAACAATCCAGCAATGGAATTACCCGACTCGTCTAACGCAGGGCTGTAGCAAGCGATCGCCCCCCAACGAGGAACCACTGCCAGCAAAGCACCACTCACCCCTGACTTCGCCGGAACCCCGATTTGCACCGCAAACTGCCCGGAAGCTTCATACAATCCGCAGGTCAGCATCAGCGCGTTAACAATTTGTTGATGATTTCCAGCAATTTGCTCCTGGGGGTTTGCCAGCAACATCCCAATCCGCGCCAGATCATCAATGGTTCCTGTCAAACAACAAATGTGGTTGTAGGTATCCAGGGCAGTGTCAACCGAGTCGAGATAACCCGCGTCTGCCATCAGGGAGGCGATCGCCCGATTCGTTTCATTTCCCACTGAGCGCACCGATGCCAGCATTTCTTCATCCAGGTAAAGACTGGCACCGGACAATTGATTTAGCCATTGGCAGAGCGTCTGGCACCGCGTGGGGCTGTCCTGTCCCGGTAAACGGTCAGCCAGAGCGATCGCGCCGCTGTTGATCATCGGGTTGCGGGGAAATCCGCCATCAGATGAGAGTTGCGAGATCGAGTGAAAAGGCTGCTCTGAGGGTAACTTGCCAACTCTGGCGAACACCAATTCCTGCCCCATATGCTCCAGCAGAAACAGCAGCACAAACGGTTTGATCACGCTCATCAGGGCAAAGGGTTGTTTGCCATCGCCGATCGTGCAGGTTTCCCCATTCCCCATTTGCACCTGCACCGCCAGCCAACGACGGTTCACTGCCGCCAGCCGAGGAATGTAGTTGGGAATCCGCCCAGCATTTGCTTTGGCTCTTGCTTCAAAAAAGTGTTCATCCAACACGGTCTGAACCGATGCGCTGGATGGCATGGAAAAATCTGGCAAGATCGACTTCACCTATTCAATCGCTAACTCGTTATTGCCCTGGCAAGCTACCCGGAGCGCCCAAAAGCGGACGACCCTCCACCGCTGCTCGGAAACGTTCCACCTCATCGCTAAAGCCGATCGGCAACACCACTTCCACGTTTTCGTGAGGGTTGGGAATAATCACCCAGGTTTCCACCGTCCCGCCTTCCACCTTGCTGGCTGCATCTACTCCCGCTTCCACCGCTCGCTTCACTTCCGAAACATCGCCTCGAATGTTGACCGTGAACCGGGCACTTCCCGCGCGAATATAGCCCACCAACGTAATCCGACCCGCTTTTACCATCGCATCAGCAGCAGCTAACACAGCAGGAAAGCCTTTCGTTTCAATTGATCCAACCGCTTGCGGCATTACGAGTCTCCCAATCCAGTGAACGATAAGTAAACAAAGACAGAATTATAAAAGTTAAGTTAAAAAGTTGCGTTAGTAGGAAGCCGTCATACCCGAAACCGCTCGACCCGACTGGTGAACTCGATCGGCATGACACTCTCCACATTTTCCGGCGGGTTGGGCACGATGTAGTGGGAAACAAGCCTTTTCCCTGGAGGCGTGGCATTCGCGGCTGCCCGACCTGCTTCTACTGCCCGCCGCACTTCGGCTGTGCGTCCGCGTACTGCCACCAGAAACTCAGCCCGTTCTGCCAAGCCAAAATAAACTAACGTAACGGCTCCAGATTTGACCATCGCATCTGCGGCAGCGATCACAGGCGGAAATCCATCAGTCTGAATGACTCCAACAGCAAGTGGCATCAAGTCTCCTAAGCAATGCGGTAATAGCACAGCTAACATTCTACGCGCCTTTTTGCCTATTTTTAGTAACTTTGTTGGGGGATAGGTGAGTGGGTGGATGAGTGGGTGGATGGGTTATTTGCGATCGCCGGATTGCTTGAAGCGTTGTTTTGCCAGGTCGAAGGCTTCCCGCATGGTGGCTTGAATTTTTGCCGGGTCGGGTTTCTTGCCACCCATGACATCCCCAAAGTAAACACAAGCGGCTTCTCCCAGTGCCCAAGTGTAAGCCCCTGCCCAGGATGCCGCAATCACGCTACCAAAGCCAGGAATAAACTTAATTAACTCGCGCCCGATCGCCTGTGCTGCAAAGCCGCCTGCGATCGCACTGACTAACCCACCTGCCTGGGAGGGAGACAGGGTTTGCCCATACAACTGCCCGATCGCGACCACCATTGTCACTTGAAGCGTCGTCAGCACGGGCATGGTCGCAAAAGGGAGGGGAACCGCTGCCAGCGTTCCCGCCATGATCGAGAAGGGCAAAATATATCGTCGTCCCACATCGCGGTATAAATCGCCAATCCGCTTACCTGCATTACCCTCTAACAACTGGTGAATGGTGCGGGCTTCAGCTTCGGGCAATAAATCCGTGAGGGCAGTGCTGAAGGCTTCGAGTCCGTAAAAAACAGGCATGTACCCATCTTCTTCCAGGGTGAAGTCGATCAAAACGGCACGATCGCACATAGGTTTGAAGGTGGCTTGCAAGGCGGCAAAAGCGCGATTGACTGCCTCAAAGGTAGGAGGATATTCCGGATGATTCTCGGCTTCAGGCGGGTAGAGTTCGTGCAGGGAGGTGACTGCTAGAAGACAGGGAATTTCGGGATGGTCTGCCCGCAACTGTTGGGCAATTTGGCGCAAGGTGTCGGTGGCAAAATCCGAGATCTTGACGGTCAAGATCAAAATCCTGGCACGTCGATCGCTAGCTTCTAATTCTCCCGTTAGTTCTTGAATCACCGCCTGGGTGTCTTGATTCACGTCGCCCAGCCCAACCGTATCGGTAAAAATCAGTAGCGGCAAATTTTCGGTTGGGTAGGCGTAGCGCTGGGTGTGTTGGGTATGGGGACGAAAGCCCTGTCCCACAATTTCCGCAGATACACCTGTCAACCCTCGCACGATCGAGCTTTTTCCAGCTTGAGGTTTGCCCAACAGCAACGCCTCTGTGGTGGGTAGTTCTGCTCGGACGGTTTCTAAGATTTCGGCAATTTGCTCCTCGTTGACGCTGAACCAGCCCACGATCGTCTTTGCAACTTGATCCGCAGGCAGAAAATGTTTCACGCGATCGCCAAACACATTAACTGCCTCTGACACCTTCGACCAGGGTGAAGCTTCAGAGGCAGATTGAGGATTTAGTTTGGTTGATGCGTCACCAGGCTTTGGTACATCTGGTTCGATAGCATCAGCCTCATGGGGTTGAGTCATCGTTGGCAAGCCCAAACTCGGCTGAACTACTGGTCTTCCCGCAAGTCACTGTTGAGATTGCTAGAACCGGGAGACGATTCGTAGAGGGCATCGAGTTGCTCCCGCGCATCTTCTACCGTCATCGATCGCATCACCAGCAACGGCTCATTAATTAGATTGCCACTTGCGTCTAGGAATTCCGGATGGGGTGGGCTTTGTCGGGATGCAGAATTCCGGTTGCCGTAAGGACGCTGAGAGTCGATACCCAAAGAAATCAGATTGCGAATCAGGTTAGAAATCGCTAGTACGGCAAGGATGGTAAAAGCAATTATGTATAGGAGATGGAGTACCATAGCGCGTTCCTCAGGTGTGGACAACTCAGTTGTTAAAGGGCTTTTTGGTTAAAACAAAATCAACAGATTCAGGATTCATTTAGTATCGCAAAACACCCGATCGATTCCTAGCCTTCTGAAGAGGGAGTCACAGATTCTTGCCGAAATCGATTGGAAACCTGCCAACATTCCGACACCAGATGGTGCCAGGGGGTCAACGCCGCAGCTTCCACCCCGACCTTCCCATCCGTTGCCCTAAACAATGCCTGAGCCGCACTCACCTCTTGTTTGGCTTGATTCACCCGTGCCATCAGATCTGCTTGTTGCTCAAAGGTCATAAATGAGAGTTCGGTGGATTCCAGAAATGTTAGCGATCGCTCAAACCAGTACTGAAAATCCTCTAAAAGAGGCTCCAGGATGGACTTAAGTAGCTCAGGATCAGCCGAATTGGAAAAAGACATAAATTGAGATAAATCTAACGCCTACATTCCTCTATCTTATCGCTTTTTAAGTTTCTTCATGATTCTTTACCTATCTTTAGATGAGCAATGCTGACTTGAAAACCTTGAGATCAATCTCAGGCTCAAAGCTGAAACCTATTGAAACAGGTTGAAAACCCTTACCTAACAAGTTTTTCCAGTTAGTTAAACTGACTTGTGCTCGTAAACCCAAACTTTAGTTCAGGGCTTAAGCCAGTCCTACTCATCTTTAAGAGGCGCTAGGTAGTCAATAGATTAAGTTGCCGACTTCCCCCAGACATAGGCTAGACTGAATTATTGTTCAGTGATTGTCTGGAGTACATGGTTTTCTGGAAGCTCCGAATTCAGCTTGTTCATCCCTTCGCCAATGACGAAACAGGGCGAACTAGGTAGGGGCGTGGTTTTTAGCCCCCTTGTCGCGATCGCCATTCGTTTAAAAGCCTGAAATCATTTTGGAGTTTAACCATGTCTGCTGTTCAAGCCAGCCCTGCGCTAGAAGAAAATCAGCCGGAAAAGATTCACCTGCCCCGCACCAGTGAGTCTGAAGCCCTCAAGAAGATTCGCCACACCACCTCTCATGTGATGGCGATGGCGGTGCAAAAATTATTTCCTAAAGCCCAGGTGACGATCGGTCCCTGGATCGAGGATGGGTTTTACTACGACTTTGACAGCCCTGAACCCTTTGCCGAAAAAGATCTGAAAGCCATCAAAAAAGAAATGGCAAAGATTATTCGCAAAAAGTTACCCGTCATTCGGGAAGAGGTGAGCCGGGAAGAAGCCGCAGCACGCATCAAAGCCGTGAATGAACCCTACAAACTAGAGATCCTGGAAGGTTTGGAAGAACCCATCACTATTTACCACCTGGGGGAAGGCTGGTGGGATTTGTGCGCCGGACCTCACGTTGAAAATACGAGTGAGCTGAATCCCGACGCGATCGATCTCTTGAGCGTTGCCGGGGCTTACTGGCGTGGGGATGAAACCAAAGCCCAGCTTCAGCGGATTTATGGCACTGCTTGGGAAACTCCAGAGCAGTTGGCAGAGTTCAAGCGCCGCAAAGAAGAAGCCCTGCGCCGAGATCACCGTAAGCTGGGAAAAGAGCTAGGCTTGTTTATTTTTGCGGATCCAGTCGGTCCTGGGTTGCCATTATGGACTCCCAAAGGAACGGTGCTGCGATCGACCCTGGAAGATTTCCTCAAACAAGAACAACTCAAGCGCGGCTACCAACCTGTGGTTACGCCCCATATTGCTCGCGTTGACCTGTTCAAAACCTCCGGGCACTGGCAGAAATATCGAGAAGATTTGTTCCCGATGATGGCGGAGGACGATGAAGCCCGATCTCACGAGCAAGGCTTTGTGTTGAAGGCGATGAACTGTCCTTTCCATATCCAAATTTACAAGAGTGAACTGCGATCGTACCGGGAACTGCCCATGCGGTTAGCAGAATTTGGTACGGTCTATCGCTACGAGCAGTCGGGCGAGTTAGGAGGGTTAACCAGGGTCAGAGGTTTTACTCAAGACGATGCCCATTTGTTTGTTACACCTGAACAACTTGATGATGAGTTTCTCAACGTTGTAGACCTGATTCAGTCTGTGTTTAAGGCATTGCAATTGGGCAACGCATTTAGGGCGCGATTAAGTTTCCGAGATCCCAATTCCGATAAATACATTGGCTTAGATGATGCGTGGGAAAAGGCGCAGAATGCAATTCGTCGAGCCGTGGAAAAAATTGGAATGCCTCATTTTGAGGGGATTGGAGAAGCGGCTTTTTATGGTCCCAAGCTAGATTTCATGTTCAATGATGCGCTCGATCGGGAATGGCAACTCGGCACTGTTCAGGTCGATTACAACTTGCCGGAACGATTTGAACTGGAGTACGTTGCCGAAGACGGCACCCGTAAACGTCCTGTGATGATCCACCGCGCCCCCTTCGGATCCTTGGAACGATTGATCGGGATTCTGATCGAAGAGTATGCGGGAGATTTTCCGCTGTGGCTGGCTCCCACGCAAATCCGTTTGCTGCCGGTCGGCGAGGAACAGGTTGCTTTTACCAAACAAGTTGCCAGCCAAATGGTGATGTTAGGCATTCGTGCCGAAGCCGACACCAGCGGCGAACGCTTGGGCAAACTGATCCGCAATGCCGAAAAGGAAAAAATTCCCGTGATGGCAGTGGTGGGCGCAAAGGAGGTCGAAGCCAACGCCCTCAGTATCCGTACTCGTGCCTCTGGCGAACTAGGTGCTGTGCCTGTGGATGAAGTGATTCATCGCCTCAAAGCGGCAAATCAGGAACACGGCAATTTTTGATCCGTGTAACTTGACGCTTGCCGAATTTGTTTGATAAGTTCGCTATAGAACAGCAAAGTATTTTTGGCATCATGAGTAGCACATCCTTCTTTTATTTTTGGTTTCCCACGGTTCATCTGGAGTGAGCAAGGTACTTGCTGAACTTCTCCAGATGAGCCGCAGAAACCAATCTGCGGCTTTTTAATTGCCGGATTCTTAATTGCCAAATTTCACGCCAGTAAACCTTTAACCTTTATCGATTCAGCTTTTATCTATGTGTTGCTTCAGTAGTTGGTTTTTCGGATTTTATTTTTGGTCCAGGGAACATCCCCGGTGAGTTTGTTGTGCATTGATTCACACAAGCCCGGGACTTAGGTTCCGGGTTTTTTGTTTGCCTTCTCTCGTTCATGACTCGTTTGTTTATTCCATATTTCCAGGAGATTTCGTTGTGCAAGACGCAAAATTAGTGACTAAAGCCAATGCCGCCCATCAAACGATCGTCACGCTGGGCGATCGCGTTGCCATTGGTGGAGAGGAGATCGTCGTAATTGGTGGTCCCTGTACGGTTGAGAGTTTGGAGCAAATGGAGCAAATCGCTCAGGCGCTTTCAACCGTTGCTGTTCAAGCATTAAGGGGAGGTGTGTATAAGCCGCGCACCTCCCCTTACAGTTTTCAGGGTATGGGAGTGGATGGGCTGAGAATTCTGGCATCTGTACGGGAGCGGTACGGAATGCCCGTGGTGACTGAAGTGATGTCGATCGCCCAAATTAAACCCGTGTGCGCCTACGCCGATATGCTGCAAATTGGCAGCCGCAATATGCAGAACTTTGAACTACTGAAAGCTTTAGGGCAAGTGGACAAGCCAGTCCTCTTAAAAAGAGGATTAGCCGCAACCGTAGAAGAATTTGTGATGGCAGCAGAATACATCCTGGCACACGGCAATCCCAACGTGGTGTTCTGCGAGCGGGGCATTCGCAGCTTCGACAATTACACCCGGAATGTGTTGGATTTGGGGGCTGTGGTTGCCCTCAAACAGTTAACTCACTTGCCTGTGATTGTTGATCCAAGCCATGCGGCGGGCAAACGGGAACTGGTGCCTGATCTGGCAAGAGCCGCGATCGCCTGCGGGGCTGATGGCTTGATCATTGAATGCCATCCCATCCCAGAATTATCGGTTTCCGATGCCCGACAAGCTCTATCTCTAGCAGCCATGACAGACTTGATGCAAAGCCTAGCCGCGATCGCCCCTGCGGTCGGACGTAGCCTGAAACCCCGCCCTGCTTCAGCTTCATTGGTCAGCGTTGGATAGCTTAAATTTCATTACTTCCCAGGTTTCAAGAAAAACGTGCCAAATTAAAAAGCTGGAGTACCATGCACAAAAGGTTTTCAGTCATTCGGCACGTTGATTCACAGAACTTTAGTTTGATTGGGATGGTTTGCCATCCAGATCTAATTTTTGTAACAACATCAATTCCCTGGGGAGTGGTGGAATGCAGCAATGGTTTCAGCTATGGGGGCAATTTAGGCTTGCTCTGGTGGGTTATGGCGCTCTAACCGCGATCGCTTTAATGGGCATCGGCGCTCAGTTTACCGATCGTCATCCTGCCGATGCCACAGAATTTCAACCCAGCAACGTTGCAATGGGCACTTGGCACGGCTCATCCTTTCCGGTTGAAAACTTCCAAACTTACACATCTCCCTTTGGGCTACGGCGTTCTCCAGATGGTTCCTACAGTCAGGAATATCACCGGGGTTTAGATATGGCGGCTCCTGAGGGCAGCTATATTCGCAACTGGTGGACGGGTAAAGTCGTGGAAGTGTCTGATGACAGCGCTTGTGGCACTTCTGTCGTGGTTGAATCTGGGCAGTGGGAACACATTTACTGCCACATGAAGGGGCACGTCGAGAGAGATCGGGGAGGACGTTATATCAGCGATCGGGATGGCGGCATTCAAATTTGGGAAGGACAGGTTGTGCCAGCGGGTACTCGCATCGGTCGAGTCGGCATGACCGGACGCACAACGGGTCCTCACTTGCATTGGGGCTTAAAGTATGGCGGGCAGTGGGTTGATCCAGCCCTGGTGTTAAAGGCGATGTATGCAGAACAGCGAGGCTCTGTGTCGGCACGTCCTTAAGAAATAGTTTGAATAGATTTGAATTGAAGGCATTGATTGAGGAAACGTTGTGGTAGCCCTGGGGTAGCCCCCCAATGGAAATGAATGTACGAGGCGTGGAGATTATTCGGATAGCACCATCCCTCAGACTGGGCGGAATGAACTTCCAACAATGGCTCGGTTGGCTCGATCGTTAAATGCGATCGGTGAAATTCGTGTCCCCAGGCGATCGTGCCCGCTGCAAACATCACTCCATTCTGTTGTGCTTTGGCTTGACGATAGCCCAGGGTCAGGCGTTTACCCATCACCGCCGTTGTTGGCAGAACTCCCACCATTTCCCAGGCTTGCTCCTCAAAATCAAGAATGGCTTCACAGAGATACATCAGCCCGCCACATTCGGCATAAGTTGGGATGCCATTGGCGATCGCGGCTTTCACGGCTGTTCGAGCGGAGACATTAGCGGCTAACTCTGCTGCAAACACTTCAGGAAATCCGCCACCAAAGATTAAACCCTGCACGTTATCTGGCAAGGTTGCATCCTTTAACGGACTCCAAAACACCAATTCTGCCCCTAGTTCTTGCAACAAATTCAGGTTGTCGGCGTAGTAGAAACTAAAGGCGGCATCCTGGGCGATCGCGAGGCGGACTTGGGGAGAAGGACTGGATGGGGGGATGGGGAGATGGGGAGATGGGGAGATGGGGTTTTCTTCGGGTGTTATGTTCTGTCTCAGTAACGGTGTTAACTTTTCCCAGTCGAAACACTCTTGAGCTAAGTGGGCGAGTTGTTTAATCAAGGCATCCAGATGGGGTAGTTCGGCAGTGGGGAGGAGTCCCAGATGACGATCGGGAATGGTGATGGCATCTTGCCGCCGCAGAACTCCCAGAATGGGCAGGTTCAGGGGTTTGAGTGCCGCTTGCAGCAGATCCAGATGGCGATCGCTACCAACTCGATTAAGCACTAACCCTGCAATATCCAGGTTTGGGTCAAAGCTGCAATAACCCTGCACCAGAGCCGCGATCGATTGGGACAGGCGGCTACAATCCACCACTAGCAAAACGGGAAGATTCAATAGTCTTGCCAGATGCGCCGTACTGCCAAACCCACCGCGTGCTTGAAATGGTTGATTGAAGCAAGGCGATACTTTTGCCTGATCTTTTCCGTCTATTCCTTCTTCTGCCTTGCTCTTCCTCTCTTCTGCCTTTTGCCTGCCAACTTCGTCCGCTGCTCCGTCAAATAATCCCATCACTCCTTCTACCAGCCCATAGTCTGCAGTTTGACTGTGCTGGCTGAAGCACCTTCGCACGTAGGTCTCGGAGGTTAGCACTGGGTCAAGATTGCGACAGGGACGACCTGTGACGGATTGGTGAAACATCGGATCGATGTAATCGGGACCAACCTTGAATGATTGAACGGAGAAGTTTTGTTGCCGCAAATAGGAGAGCAGAGCCAGAGTGACAGTGGTTTTGCCAACTCCGCTCCGCTCTCCAGCAATGATGATGCTCATACAAAAAATATTGTGCTGTCCGGGTCTAGCATTCGGAAGTGAGCCTGATTTTAATTGCAATCATTATCGTCCGAATGCCAAACCCCTACTTCTTCAACTTCAATGCCTGCACTGCTAATGCCAAGCTTTCTTCGTACAGCACATCCCGTCCCCATCGCTGAAGTTGCTGAGTCAGCAACAATTCGGCTTTCTGATCATTGGTGGATGTGACTTGCTCGGTGCGTACTGTTGCTTGAGCGCCGCCCCCCGACTCCATCCGCATACAGCCTGCGGTTTCGGAACATAGGATCGTGGCACAGTTGGCGCTGGGGTTGCTGGAGCCAAGCCGTAGCCCCACCAGATCACCGACAATCTCGCCCGGATCGGTAATGGGAATTGCAGCTAGCTCAGCTTTGACTTGTTTTCCACTGGGACTAGAGAACGTGATGCGTTTAATTTCATAGAAGTCGTCATCGTCCTGGGTAAAGCCGATCGGTTGCCATCCCAACCGACTGGCGAACCAACTCAGGAACATGATTGCCTGGGAAGCGTTGCCTTTTTCGTAATCGATCGCTACTTCGTCAATTTCGCCTAAAGACATCCGGCGTTCCGGAGGGTCGAAGGTGGCAGCGGTAATTTCTTGCCAGGGAGCGAGACGGTGCCAGTTCAAATCAGCGACAAAGGTGCCCGATTCAATCAAGCTCTGAATTTTGACAAATTCCGATTCCGGCTCAATGAAATAGGAGGAGTCCATCACAATGCAGTTGCAGGCTTCCACCATCTGCTTGAACAATTCTTGCTCCAGGTTGGGGGTTGCCTTCCACCAGACGAATTTGGGCAAATCGGGAATCATCAAGGATTTCACAATATCGCCCACTCGATTCAAGGCAGTTTTCGTCCCGCGCAGAGTGATGTATTCGCTACAAATCAGGTTGGTGCCAGTTTTGTGGACGGGGCAATAGGCGGAAACTTGAGCCGTGACCCCTTCATCCACTCCCCAGGTGGGACAGAGGGTGATGATGCGGCAGGGGTTTTGAGCCGCGATCGCCTCACTTACCCCCGTTCCTCGCGAATCCAGATTGGTCATCCGGACTTGTTCTGGAGGCAGTTTTGCCACTTCTTCTCGCAGTTTTGCTAGAGTCTCCGGATCGAAGCGTCCTGTTTCCTTAAAACCGTAAGCGCGTTGGGCAAGGGCGATCGCTTCTTTGGTTTGAGGTCCAATTAAGCCCTCGATCGGTCCTTTATAAAAACCCAACACTCCCAACAATTGCTGAAACTCTTCCGGCTCATACACCACCATGCTGAAGGTAGAAGCGCGGGTTGCGGCGGAATTGACACCATTCTGGCTATGCCAGATCGCACTCAGTTCTGCCTCAATTTCATCCAGAGAAATATCTTTCGGTCTTTGCAGGGCAACAAGTGGAGTGGTCATAAATCTAAAGGTCGAGGGTGAATAGTAGTTTCCAGGTCTAAGTTTCAGGTTTAAGTTTTGAGTTCTAAATCTGGATAAATTCAACTAAGAACTCAAAACTTATCACGTCCTACAATCTGCGCCAGTTTCGTCCATCACGATTGAGTAACAATTCTGCCTCAACCGGACCCCAAGTTCCGGCTTCGTACAGGGGAATGACTTCGGGGGGAGCCGGAGCATCCCACACTTCCAGCAGAGGAGTCAGCAAGCGCCAAGAGGCTTCCACCTCGTCGCCGCGAGTGAACAAAGTTTGATCTCCCAGCATACAGTCCACCAGTAAGCGACTGTAGGCATCGGTGTTCGGTTGCCCAAATGCCGTATCGTAGCGAAAATCCATATCCACGGTGCGAGTCCGGAGGGAGTTGCCAGGAGTTTTGACTTCAAACCGGAGGGAAATGCCTTCGTTGGGCTGAATTCGCATCGCCAACACGTTTGGACTGGCTTGCTTTGCTGCCGATTGGAACATGAGAAAGGGCACTTCTTTAAACTGAATGGCGATTTCCGATACCTTTTTGGGCATCCGTTTACCAGTTCGCATATAGAACGGAACGCCTTTCCAGCGCCAGTTGTCGATCGTCAACTTGAGGGCAGCATAAGTCGGCGTTGTTGATTCTGGCGAGGCACCTTCTTCGGTGCGATAGCCAGGAACTTCTTTGCCCTTCATCCAGCCAGCACTGTATTGTCCCCGTACAGCCGATGCGCCCAAATTAACCAGATCCGCTAAGTGCGTCGCTTGGAGCACTTTCACCTTTTCATTACGAATACTGTCTGCATCAAGCGCGTTCGGAGGCTCCATTGCCGTTAGACAAAATAACTGCATCAGGTGATTTTGCACCATATCTCGCAGTGCGCCAGCGGTTTCGTAGTAGCCTGCCCGTCCTTCTAGCCCGACGGTTTCTGCCACTGTAATTTGCACATGATCCACGTATTGCCGATTCCACAGAGGCTCAAAAATGGCATTGGCAAAGCGAAACACCATCAAGTTTTGAACGGTTTCTTTACCCAGGTAATGGTCAATGCGATAGATCTGCCGCTCATCGCAGACCTTCTGAACAACCTGGTTCAAGCCCTGAGCCGTACTCAGATCTCGACCAAACGGCTTCTCAATCACCAATCGCTGCTTGCGGGGATCGGTCAGCATATCTGCTGCCCCAAGCTGTTGAATCGATTCGGCAAAGAATTTGGGCGCAACAGAAAGGTAAAAGACTCGATTCCCACGAGTGCCCCGTTGTTCGTCTAGCTCGCCCAAGAAGGCTTTGAGTTTTTGATAGCTGGTGGGATTGTCGATGTCGCCGGAGCAATAAAACAGTCCCCTTGCGAATTCTTCCCACAGCAACTCTGACCCCAAACCGCTGCCAAATTCTTCTACGCCTTCGCGCATATGTTCCCGGAAAAAGTCGTGGCTCCACTCGCGGCGTGCCACACCGACCAGGGTAAATTCTCGTGGCAACCGGCGTTCGCGCATCATTTGATAGAGCGCAGGAACGAGTTTGCGCTGGGTAAGATCGCCCGATGCGCCAAAGATGACGAGAATCTGAGGTTCTGGAACTCGATCTTGCTGTAAGCCAACGCGGAGGGGATTTTCGATGAGAGTAACCATAGGCAGTAATGAGGTAAGGGGATGGGATGGGGGAGAGAGGAATTAGGGGTTGGGGTTAGAGGGCGCTTTGACTGGAAGCTAAAACCTGGAGTCAAATCCTAGTGCCCTATAACCCCACGCCCTATGCCTAATTCCTACTCCTATTTCCTAAACGGTTGCGAGCCGATCGACTTTTTCTTCCAAAGAACCTAAGAGTGACTGAAATGGCTTAACAAATTTGTCAATGCCGTCGGTGAGGAGATCGTCCATCACCTCATCCAGGTTGATGTTGATGTCGGGATCTTTGAGAGAGTCGATCAGTTGGTAGGCTTCGTTGATGTTGGACTCGATGCGATCGCTCACATCACAGTGGTCAGCACAGGCTTCGATCGTTGCGGGGGGGAGGGTATTGACCGTTTCGCGACCGATGAGTTCATCAACATACATCACGTCGCTATAGTTGGGGTTTTTGGTGCTGGTGCTTGCCCAGAGCAGGCGTTGCACATTGGCACCTTTGGCAGCGAGGGCTTGCCAGCGATCGGTTTGGACAATCTTCTTATACTCCTGATAAGCAATCTTGGCGTTAGCGATCGCTACTTTTCCTTGAATTGCTTCCAGTTTTTCCCGAATAGCAAGATCAGGAACACCTTGCTTCAGTTTGGCATCAATGCGATCGTCGATCGCGATATCGATGCGGCTGAGGAAGAAACTGGCAACGGAGGCGATTTTGTTGATGGATTCGCCCTTGGCAACGCGCTTTTCCAGCCCACGGATGTATGCCCAGGCGGTTTCGATATAGCTATCAACCGAGAAGAGGAGGGTGACATTGACATTGATCCCGTCGCTGATGACTTGTTCCACGGCGGGTAACCCCTTGGAAGTGCCGGGAATTTTGATCATTACGTTCTCTCGTCCAATTTCCCGATAATACCGTTGGGCTTCCTGGATAGTTTTTTCCGTATCGTGGGCGATCGTCGGCGGAACTTCAATGCTGATGTAACCATCTAAGCCGTGGGAAGAATCATACACAGGACGAAAAATATCGCAAGCATTGCGAATGTCATCGAATATAAGCGATTCGTAAATGTCCTGTACTGACTTTCTCGCCTTGATCCCAGCTTCAATGTCGGCATCGTACATCTTGTTGCCCGCGATCGCTTTCTCAAAAATCGCTGGATTGGAGGTGATCCCGCGCAAACCACGGGTGTCAATCATGTTCTTCAACTCACCCGACTTCACCAGATCACGAGTCAGGTTATCCATCAAAATGCTTTGACCAAGGTTCTTAATTTCAACTAAATGGTTCGTTGTCATCGAAAATAACTCCTAATGAGTAGTGGGTTAGGGACTGCTTGTGCTCACGACTCATTTGCTGTGACTACGCTCTGTCACGACTGGGCATCTATTACGACTATGCCGAGTTAGGGCAGCAATTTCATGCCCCTATCGGTTCAAAACTTTGGATTCCTCCTGGATGCGTGCCTGTTCTTTGATAAAAGACTCCACCAGGGCGACATCTTCCTGGCTCCCGATGATCAGTGGAGTGCGTTGGTGCAGTTGTTCAGAGACAATATCCAGAATGTCCTGATGTCCATTGCTGGCGCGTCCCCCGGCTTGCTCCACCAGGTACGCAAGTGGGGCAGATTCGTACAGCAAACGCAATTTTCCTTCCGGCTTCTTCACGGTGCCAGGATAGAGGAATACTCCACCCTGGAATAAAATTCGATGAAAATCTCCCACTAATGCGCCACTATAACGAGCGGTGTACCCATCATGGCGGTGCATATAGCGGATGTAATCCCGAATGCTCTCATCCCACTGCCAAAAGTTACCCTCATTCACGCTGTAAACAGGACCATGAGGTGGGATCTGCACATTTTCGACTGAAAGAATAAATTCACCCAGGCTGGGATCGAGGGTGAAGGCGTGGACTCCTCGACCGATCGAATACACCAACATGGTGCTGGGACCATAGAGGATATAGCCAGCAGCGATTTGCTTGCGCCCCGGTTGAAATAAGTCGGCAGCCGTGCCGTCCAGGTCTTCCCCTTCCTGTTGGCGGATGGCAAAGATTGATCCCACGTTGATGTTGGTATCAATATTGGATGAACCGTCGATCGGGTCGTAGACCAGAGTGTAGCGTCCCACGGGACAGTTCTCTGGAATGTAGTAGGGGTTCTCCATTTCCTCCGAGGCAAGGCGGCAAACCAGTCCACTTTGCTTGAAAACAGAAATGAACACCTCGTTGGCGTACACATCCATTTTCTTGACGGATTCCCCCTGGACATTTACCTCGCCCGTAAAGCCTAACGCCCCTTCCATCAGCCCTGCACGGCTCAAACGACGGGCAACGAGTTTACCGGCTAAGGCGATGCGGTTCATTAAGGCGCTCAGGTCTTGAGCATCGGCAGAAAAACTTTGAAGCTGTTGAAACACGTGGCGCGAAAGGGTGGTGCAGTCCCGATCGAGTGCCGGTTCACGATCTAGCAGTTGGTTGATTTCAACCATTCAATTAACCTCCCCGCAAAAGGGTTAACGGAGTTTGAAACAACATTAAAAACGGAATAAGCAAAAATACGTAGAGTTCTTGCTTTCAATAGTTGTTTGTCCCTCTAGGGCGTTCACCTTCTATCTTAGGGAGACATTCTGGAATCAACAGGGAACTTTAGACGAACTACAGATTAGGGAGTCTGGACTATCACAACAGCCAGCGCAGCATACTTTCAATTAGCTCTGGATTAACGATTAACTCCCGGCAGGAGAGGGAGGTTAGCATCAATGGCTGATCAGAGGCTAAAACGTAAATTTCCAATATCTCTGCTGGAGGGGCTTCAAATAGTAAGTGCTCGTTGGGGCGAATAATGCGATCGCGCCGTGGAACAGATGCGTTAACAAACTTAGCGATTTGGGTTTGCTGACTTCTGTTGATGTAGAAGCAAAGGCACGGCTCGGACGATCGAACACACGAAGAGGCGAATGACATAGAGTATTGACTAGGAAAGCGACTGATAACGGGGGGCAATAGCAGGAGAATTACATTTTTTGCAATTACACTTCTTGTAATTACACTTCTTGCAATAAAAATTAATTGGACTTAGTTCAATCAGTATCAGAAATTTCCACGATATAGCTTGTGATAAAAAGTAAATTTATTTGTGATTTACATCACACTCTGGCTTTCCGATGTATCCATCTTCTGCATTGAGCCTGATTACACTGAGCCTTGTTACACTGAGCATCGTCAACCATGTAGGACATTAAGGGTTATTCTGTGCTTAAAGTATTTTCCTGGAGGGTTGGTGTCTAATTCCAAGCTCCCCTTTTCACTACAACACCGAGGATCTCCTCTAGCATCTCCCAAGCGCCAGGTGAACGATTTAGCGAACATTGACTTATCGGCAACTCTTTATAGCGGAAATTTTTCTAGCGCTTTAGCCGTTCATGATTGGCATTCTTTTCAACCGGCTGAACTCAAGATTTTTCAGCTTAATGTTGGCAAGTTATGCAATATGACGTGTCGCCATTGTCATGTGGATGCCGGACCCGATCGCCGTGAAATTATGGATCGTGCCACGATTGATGCCTGTCTTCAGGCATTGGATCAAACTAGCGCCCACACGGTTGACATTACGGGAGGCGCACCAGAACTCAACCCCCATTTCCGTTACTTAATCGATCAATGTGCTGCCCGCAACAAACACATCATCGATCGCTGCAATCTCACAGTGTTGCTGCTACCCACAATGGAGGATTTACCCGAATGGTTCGCAGAACGAAGCGTGGAAGTTGTTTGTTCCCTGCCCCACTATCGTCAGCGCAACACCGATGCTCAACGGGGCAGCGGCACTTACGAAAAATCCATCGCAGCCTTACGCCGATTGAATGCCGCAGGCTACGGCAAAGGCGATCCTCAACGCCAACTGACGCTAATGAGTAACCCAGTGGGGGCGTTCTTGTCGAGCGGGCAAACTGCCCTGGAGCATGAATGGAAAACGGGTTTGTTCAAGCATCATGGCATTACCTTCGATCGCTTAATTACGCTCAACAATATGCCGATTTCCCGCTACCTGGAGTGGCTGGAGGAGTCGGGCAACTTGCAACGCTATATGGAATTGCTGGTCAACTCGTTCAATCCGGGGACGATCGCGGGCTTGATGTGTCGCAATACCCTATCGATTTCCTGGGATGGGCGATTGTTCGATTGTGACTTTAACCAGATGCTAGATCTGGAGTGTCAGCCCACCCGCGATCGCCCCATGACCATTCACGATTTCAACCTGCCTGCGTTGCAACAACGAGAAATTGTCACAGGTCGCCATTGCTTTGGCTGTACCGCTGGCGCGGGAAGTTCTTGTGGCGGGGCGATCGAGAGCTAATTTCGAGGTTTTAGGCAATTTTTTAGCAAAATAAATTTGTGTCTAACCCACCATGCCAGCGGGTTGGAAGCGTTGTACCGTAGGCTTGTTGCAGGTTTTCGGGAGTCATTACCTGGTAAGGCGCACCGTCGGCAATCAGACGTTGGTTCAAAAGCAACAGGCGATCGAGCTTGTGTAGAGCCTCGCCCCAATCATGGCTACTGATTAGCAGAATTTTCCCAGCACGGCGCAACTCATCAAACACCCGCAGCATAATCGCCTCCGTTTTCCCATCCACCCCTGTAAAGGGTTCATCAAAGAAAAACAAATCTGCCTGTTGTGCCAGGGCACGTGCCAGAAATACCCGTTGTTGCTGCCCTCCAGACAAGTCCCCAATCCGACGATCGCGCAAATCCAGCATCTCAACCTGTTCCAAGGCGGCTTTTGCCAGCTCTTTCGCCCGCTTTCCGGGACTACGAAACCAGCCCAGGTGCCGAGTCCGCGCCATCATCACCACATTCCACACCGTAATCGGGAAATCCCAGTCAATCAGCGATCGCTGCGGCACATAAGCCACCCGCTCCAACTGTTGATGGAGTGGGCAGGTGCAGTACCTCACCACACCTCGATCTTTGGGAACTAAGCCCAGCATCGCCTTGAACATAGTGCTTTTGCCTGCCCCATTGGGACCAATTACGCCAACCAGTTGCCCCGGCTCAATTTGAAAACTCACCGAGTTTAAACCTTGAATGCCGCGATAATTGACAGCCAGTTGGTGAACTTCTAACATGAACACTTAAAATGAGAACGATACTCATTTTAATCCAGCCTTTATACTTGCGGCAAAATTTCCAGAAAATATTATGCCTTTCATTTTGCGTCATGCTTTACGAACAGCCACGCTTGGATTAGCGCTTGGGCTAATGGCAAGTTGCTCGGCACCAACCACCACTACTCAAGAAACCCCAACGAATGCGACCAGTCCAGTTGTGGCTACCGATGCACCCAAAGTGGTGGCGACAACAACCGTTTTGTGTGACATGGTGCGGCAAATTGCCCAAGAAACCGTCAACTTGACTTGTTTACTCAAACCTGGAGTTGACGGTCATGTGTATCAGCCGGTGCCAGAAGACCGAAAGGCGATCGAAAACGCCCAACTCATTCTCTACTCAGGTTACGACTTTGAACCTGGACTGATTAAGCTGATCCAATCCACCTCCAATCCCGCACCCAAAATTGCTGTAGCAGAACAAGCCGTTCCACAACCGTTGATGGGGCACGAACATGGGGATGCCCACCCAGAGGAAGCCCATGCAGAAGCTGATCATGATCATGATCATGATCATGCTGCCGAAAAGGAAGCCCAGAGTGGTGGCAAATCGGCAGAAGGAGCAGATACACCCGATCCCCACGTTTGGCAAAACGCGGCAAATGGAGCAAAAATGGCTGGCGTGGTGCAAGCGGCACTGATTAAACTGGCACCGGAAAACAAAGAGCGGTATAACACGAATGGAGCCGCCTTAGCCGCAGAGTTGGAGGCAATTCACGCCTGGATTAAGTCTCAAATTGCCACAATTCCGACTACGGCACGCAAAATTGTCACGACTCACGATGCCATGAAGTATTACGCGGCAGCTTACAACATTCCTGTGGAGGGTGCTCTGCAAGGCATCAGTACCAATGAGAAACCCACGGCAACTCAGGTTAAAGCGTTGGTGGATGAGGTGAATGCCTCCAGGGTGCCCACCATTTTTGCTGAGGTTGTGGTCAACCCCAAATTAATCGAGGCAGTGGCACGAGATGCCAGGGTGAAAGTTGCCGATCGCGAATTGTACTCCGACAGTCTGGGGGAACCCGGTAGCGAGGGTGAGACTTACCCTAAAATGCTGATTGCCAACACCCGCACGATCGTCGAAGGCTTAAACGGTCGCTACCTTGCATTTCAATCTAAGCAGGGTAAGGATCAATCTCTGTGATAAGTGATGTACATTCATCGTCAATACTCCCGCTTTAAGCTTTAATCTGAATATTGTGGCACTGCTGGGAGCAAGCGTAATGAGTACTGCTCAATCGATCGTCGATCGTAATTACAACCTGGATATTGGCGAGTACTTTAATCGTGGCTGGGAGCTATTCAAGCAATACGCTTTGCCATTTGTTGGTTTTCTTCTCCTAGTCTTGATCATTGGTGGGGTGTTGTCCAGACTCCCCTATCCCCTGGGACTGAATGAGGATAGACAAGGTGGAATTGTCAACAGTATCATCTCACCGATTTTGACAGCAGGTTTTTACATTGTGGCGTTTAAGCTGGCTAAAGGACAGTCAGCCAGCTTTGGTGATTTTTTTAGAGGCTTCAATAACTTTCTGCCAATCTTCTTGGTTAATTTGGTTGGTAGTCTTTTAATCGCATTGGGACTTATTCTACTCATCATTCCTGGCATCTACTTAGCCGTTGCGTATTTCTTTGCGACTACTTTGGTGATCGAAAAGCGCTTTGATTTTTGGACAGCCTTAGAAACAAGTCGTAAGTTAGTGACAAAACGTTGGTTTTCCTTCTTAGGATTTGGTCTTTTACTGTTTCTACTGAATCTAGGTGGAGCTTTGCTATTTGTCGTTGGGTTACTCATCACGGTTCCTTTAACCTTTTGCATCATTGTGGCTGCCTACGAAGATATCATCGGTTTGAACGGATCCCAAGTGGATGCGCCTATCCTAGATGAAGGAGTTTAGCTATCAACGATCGCCCCCCTTATGACAGATGTAGTAATCATTGGTAGTGGTATTGGAGGCTTGAGCTGTGCTGCTCTACTAGCCCGCTACGGCTATCGAGTCATTGTTTGCGAGAGCCATTCCATCCCCGGTGGCGCTGCCCATGCCTTCGAGCGCAATGGGTTTATGTTCGATTCAGGTCCTTCTCTTTATTCGGGCATGTCCTACAGCCCCTCGCCCAACCCGCTACGGCAAGTCCTGGATGCGATCGATGAAGATGTGACCTGGGTGAAGTACGACAGTTGGGGTTGTTGTCTACCGGAAGGCAACTTCAAAGCAGTGATTGGAGCCGAGCCATTCTGTGAGGTATTGGAACGGCTGCGGGGTCAGGCGGCGGTGGCGGAGTGGCGCAATTTGCAACGGGTGATGGAGCCGTATGCTAAGGCGGTATTTGCTTTGCCAACCGCTGCCGCTCGGCTCGATTGGGGGGCGATCGTGTCAATGGGGCAATTTTTGCCCGCGTTTCTCCCCCATGCCATCAATGTTTTGAAGCTCACAGGCGCATTTAGCCAGATTATGGATGAAACCATTGCTGATCCCTTCATTCGCAATTGGCTAAATATGTTGTGCTTCCTGCTGTCGGGATTACCTGCAGATGGCACCAATGCGGCTGAGATGGCGTTTATGTTTGCTGATTGGTATCGTCCTGATGTGCAATTGGACTATCCCGTTGGGGGCAGCGGAGCGTTAGTGCAGGCATTGGTGCGTGGCTTGCGAAAGCATGGGGGCGAACTACGGCTCAATGCCCATGTGGAGCAGGTGTTGGTTGAGAACGATCGCGCGGTAGGGGTGCGGCTCCGGAGCGGCGAGCGGCTATCGGCAAAAGTGGCAGTAGTGTCGAATGCCTCGGTTTGGGATACGCTCAAGTTTTTGCCCCAGGATGCCTTACCCAAAGCCTTCATGCAGGAACGGCAAGCCACGCCAGAATGCGACAGTTTTATGCACTTGCATTTGGGGATTGATGCCACGGGTCTTCCGGCTGATCTAGAATGCCACTCGATCGTCGTCAATGATTGGGAAAAGGGCATCACTAGCCCCTTGAATCTGATTGTGATGTCGATTCCATCGGTGTTAGATCCCACGCTTGCACCTGCCGGAAAGCACGTTGTTCACGTTTACACGCCCGGTAACGAACCCTATCAGCTATGGCAGGGACTCGATCGTCGCAGTGAAGCTTATAGCCAACTCAAAGCACAACGGGCAGAAGCCCTGTGGCAAGCGCTAGAACGGGTGATTCCAGACGTGCGATCGCGCTGTGAAGTGACGCTTGTGGGCACCCCGCTCACCCACGAGCGCTTTCTCCGACGGCATCATGGCTCCTACGGTCCAGCACTTCGAGCAGGCGAAAGTGTCTTCCCCAACCCCAAAACACCCTTACCAGGATTGCTGTGCTGTGGTGATTCTACGTTCCCTGGCATTGGTCTGCCTGCCGTCGCTGCCAGCGGCATGATCACGGCGAATACCCTGGCATCCTTACCCCAACACTTAGCCCTGCTCAACACCATCCGTCAGGGCAAAGGACAAAAAGATTAACACTTGTCTTGATGTGGTTTCGAGACGAGAATTACCTCGTTAAACTAGAAAAATCAGCTTTAGGTCTGCACCATGAGTCAGCGTTCCTATCCAGTTCGACAAATGGAGCCACCCCTGCCGCCCAGGGAAACGTTACCGACCATGTATGATTTGCCTAGTGAGCATGCTGGGGACGCTGGCTTGCCTGACGAATTTCACGATTTACAACCACAACTGCTCAGTGCAACGTTGCGACTGAGTACTTGTGCCAAAGATCAACTCTTTACGGGAACCGATCTCAACCTCTATTACGATGTTCGCCATCCTCAATGGTTTAAGCGACCAGACTGGTTTTTAGTGGTGGGCGTGTCCCGACTTTATGATGGAACGGATCTGCGATCGAGCTATGTGATTTGGCAAGAAGGGGTCGATCCGTTTGTGGTGGTAGAGCTGTTATCGCCTGGAACTGAAAAGGAAGATTTAGGCGAATATGCAGATGCAGCAGACAGGGGTTTAGAAGCCAACCTCACTGAATCGGAGTATTCAATAGAATCCTTGCCAGGAACCGGGAATGGGCAATCTTCTAGAGACCTTCCGCCCCGCAAATGGGAGGTCTACGAACAAATTCTGCGAGTACCCTACTATGTCGTATTCAGCCGTCATACAAACCATCTGCGATTTTTCCAACTCACGGGAGGACGCTATCAAGAGCAGCCATTAGACCCAAGCCAACCTCGAATTTGGCTTCCTGAGTTAAACGTGGGTTTAGGGTTATGGCAAGGAGAGTTTGAGGGGGTCGATCGGCAATGGTTACGCTGGTACGACGATCGAGGAATCTGGATTCCGACTGATGCCGAACGAGCAACCCAGGCAGAAGCCCAACTTCGACAAGTGGCACTCAATCTGGTGCAGCAGGGGATGACGATCGAGCAAGTCGCGCAATTGACCGGACTATCCCTAGACCAAATTCAGCAGGCAGTAAATCTTACTGATCAACCTGCAACCTGAGCAGCGCAAGGATTTCTCGTAGAACAGATTCAAACACTAAACAAAACCTATGAGTTCAACATTTCGCATTGCCACTTGGAATCTGGAACGTCCCAAGCAAAACGGGTGGACGAAGAATCAACGCCGCCTTGACAAAATCCGCGAGATTAATGCAGATGTGTGGGTGCTGACTGAAACGCACGAAGTGATTGACCTCAAAAACTCCTACGAATCTATTCCGTCTACTCCGATCGAGAACTACCATAAGCCTGGGGAAAATCTCACCACCATTTGGACTCGTTGGACAGTACTAAATCGGCTTCAAACCTTTGATCCAAACTTTGCTGTGTGCGCTGAGATTGATTCTCCCTTGGGAGCCATGATGATTTACGGCACTGTGATTCCTTACGCCAATGACAAAGGCATCAGTGGCACTGCCAAGCGATGGGAAGAACAGCGTCGATCGATTCAACAGCATCATGCGGACTGGTTGCGAATTCAGAAGCAATTTCCTAACCATTGGATGTGTATTGCAGGTGATTTCAATCAAAGCCGCGACAAATCAGGATGGTATGAAGATCAACAATCTGTTGATCTGATGACTGCCGCACTACAAGATTTATCAATGGTTTGCGTGAGTGAGGAGAAGTTTCAAGGACTTTCGCGATCGACGATTGATCACATTTGTTTATCCCAAGACTCAAACTGTCATCGACTAGATGTAAAAGCTTGGGAGGGAACCACTCCAGAGGGCAAAAAAATGAGTGATCATAATGGTGTATGGGTTGATTTAGGTTGTATCGAGTATTAGCGCATTAGCAAAACCCCAAAAAATCCCACATCATGACTTCCATCCAGCAAAAGTTAGAGATTTATCGCCGAGATGCAGGGGTACTCAAACTTGCCTCTACTTTGTATGCAAATGACGCGCTGACCAGCCCCAACTTGCCAGGATTAAGCGCGATCATGAGTCAATTTTTCTAGTTGTGATCTTGGGTTGAATAAGATCGAATCGGTCAAATCTATGCCAAATCAACTTGCCAGCGCAAAAAGTCTTTATTTACGCAAGCACGCCAACAATCCGATCGATTGGTGGTCGTGGGGTGACGCAGCCCTGGAGAAAGCCCTGCGAGAAGATAAGCCGATTTTTCTTTCCGTGGGGTATTCCAGTTGCCACTGGTGTACGGTGATGGAAGGGGAGGCATTTTCTGATACGGCGATCGCCGAATTCATGAATGCCAATTTTTTACCCATCAAAGTCGATCGAGAAGAACGCCCCGATCTAGACAGCATTTATATGCAATCGCTGCAAATGATGATTGGGCAGGGCGGCTGGCCCCTCAATATTTTTTTAACCCCTGGTGACTTAGTGCCTTTTTATGGCGGGACATATTTCCCTGTTGAACCCCGCTATGGGCGACCGGGATTTTTGCAAGTGCTGGAAGGCGTGCGGCGTTTTTATGATCAGGAGAAAGAAAAACTGCGATCGGTCAAAGCGGAAATTCTCAGCAATTTGCAGAACTCAGTGGTGCTACCCGCCGTAGAAACGATTCCTCGCTCGGTTCTGATCAACGGTTTGGCATACAACACAGGCGTTGTGGCTTCCAAATCGATGGGTGCCAGTTTCCCGATGATTCCCTATGCCGAAAATGCCTTGCGATCGCGACGCTTTACCAATGAGTCTCGCTACGACCCCCAGGCAGCCAGCACTCAACGCGGCATAGATTTAGCCCTGGGCGGCATTTTTGATCAGGTGGCAGGCGGATTCCATCGCTACACCGTAGACCCCACCTGGACCGTACCCCATTTTGAGAAGATGCTCTACGACAATGGGCAAATTGTGGAATATCTGGCGAATTTGTGGAGTGCTGGCGTGCAAGAACCCGCGTTTGAACGGGCGATCGTGCTAACAGTTGAGTGGCTACAACGGGAAATGACGGCACCAGAAGGCTACTTTTACGCCGCGCAAGATGCCGATAGTTTCACGACTCCCGATGAAATTGAGCCAGAGGAGGGAGCCTTTTATGTCTGGAGTTACACCGAACTGGATGCCGTGTTGTCTGAGGCAGAATTGGCTCAATTAGCAGACCAATTGACCATGACGCAGCAGGGCAACTTTGAAGGCGTTAACGTGCTTCAGCGACGGCATCCGGGTGTGTTAGATGCCACGATCGAAACAGCCCTGGCTCAACTCTTCCAACTTCGCTACGGCATCGGCAGCGATCGCGTTGCCCCCTATCCCCCCGCCCGTGATAACCCAGAAGCCAAAGAAACCCTCTGGGCGGGACGCATTCCCCCAGTGACCGACACCAAAATGATCGTCGCCTGGAATAGCTTGATGATTTCTGGTTTAGCTCGTGCTGCCACCGTATTTCAACAACCCGCCTGGTTAGAGTTAGCAACTAATGCAGCCAATTTCATCTTGAGTCATCAATGGGTCAACGATCGCTTTCATCGCGTGAATTACAACCATCAACCGGATGTCCTGGCTCAGTCCGAAGACTACGCCTTATTCATCAAAGCCCTCATCGATCTGGATCAAGCCTCACTTGTCCACCTACCCATCCACCCACCCACTGACTCGCCCCTCTCTCAAGCAGTTCGCATCCAATCCGAGTTCGACGAATTCCTTTGGAGTGTGGAACTGGGCGGTTACTACAACACCGATCGCAGCCCGGATTTACTCATCCGAGAACGCAGTTACATGGACAATGCCACGCCTGCCGCCAACGGCGTAGCAGTGAGTAACTTGGTGCGATTGGCATTACTCACGGAAGATTTGAGTTATTTGGACAAAGCCGAGCAAACCTTGAAAGCCTTTGGTGTAGTGCTGCAAGAGTCTCCCCAGACAAGCCCCAGCTTATTCGCAGGACTGGATTGGTTTTTGCATCCAACCCTGGTACGGACTTCAGCAGAGGCGATCGCTTCTCTCTCCGCTCAATACCATCCCACAGTTATATACAAACTCCAGCATGATTTGCCATCGGGATCAGTTGGACTGGTTTGCCAGGGTTTGCTGTGTAAAGCGCCCTCGCCCAATTTCGACCATCTTTTAGAGCAAATCATCCAGAGCCAAACTCGCCAATAATATAGCCGTGATGCGTTACGCGATCGCGAACGACACTCTACAGTAATGCCAAGTCTTCTGTCGCCAAATTATATACCCCGCAATAAGTACCTGAGTAAGTTCGTTTTTAGTTTGCCTCAAGCATTGCAACACTGCATAACATTGTTCGCTCCAACCGATTATCAGGTGTAGGGCAAAGCTCAAGGCTAAGTTCCTACAGCAAACCCGTTAATCTAAATGATTGAGGTAAACGAATGATGACTGAATTTCAAATGGAAACCCTAACCGTTGAAACTGCTTCCCTGTCTCCTATTGCAGTTGAAGCGACTGATTCTGCGGCAATGGTGCAATTGGGCGAGGATGAGTTGGATCTTTGTTCTGGGGGTGCCAATAATGCTGGCTCATCCAATAGTGGTTTTTCTCGTAACCGCATGGCAATGACGAAAGGCACTTTTGCGGGACCTGAAGGATCTGGCAGTTTCCAAACCGTCATGACTGAAGAGATTGACAGTTTTGCGAACGAAACCTGGGATATTACCCAGTAAGCAAGCAGGGTTATTGACTGACCAAACGTCCTGAGCTTGTGAGTGCTTTTGCCGATCGCGCATCGTTTCCGCATTTCCTCAACGATTGAGTTGCAATCAATGGTGCGCGATCGCTTTTTCATCGCAGACCGAAATGATTCGTGAACGCTCAAAGAGTATGTCACTGGTTATTGGTCATTAGTCATTGATCATTGGTTATTTATCTGCAATGGTTACTCCACAGCATTCTGAACCTGCAAACTCACCAATCGTTCCGTTGTCTGAGGCGGAACTGGAAGCAATTTCTGGTGGACTCGTTAATGTTTCTTTCACCGTGATGGCGGCTGAAGAAAGTCACGAATTTTCGGCTCAAGAGTTTTCTGGTGATGGCTTTTCCAGCTTGGCAACATCTGGGCAGAGACGGCGATCGTCCTTTGGCTTGAAATTTTCCGGCACGTTCGAATCAATGGATCACTTTTCTTCCTTCTTCTCCAGATTCACCAGCTTTTTCCGATAGACCTTAAACTTCCACTTTGGAGCACCTATCATTATGGCTAATCGCTCAACCAAGAACGAGAGCTTCTTCCTTCCCACCATTTCTGACCTCAAATCGGCTCAAAGTGCTGCCCGTCAGGGAACAGCCGTGTGTATTTTGATCATTGTGTTTAGTTTAGTTGTAGCTGGGATTTCCAGCTCAACTACGGGTACACCGCCCTCTCAGTGGTTGATCGCCGCACTGTTAATTTATGGCGTGATTGCCGTCATGATTTACCGGATGTCGCGAGTCGCAGCGATCGCCGGATTGGTTCTTTATATGGGCGATCGCCTGGTGCTATTTGCTCAACAAGGGATTTCTGTTAGCGCCGCGATCGCGATTCTATTTGTGTTTGCATTCATCAATGCCATTCGAGGCACTTTTGCATATCACCGCTTGCGTCAAGAGCGCAGTGAAGCTTTGCAAGAGCCAGATATGACCTCCAATTTGAAATGATTAAAAACTTGTCCTAAAACTACCCAAAAGCCCCTATGGAATCTCTGTTGTTTCAAGTATTAAGTCATGCCGATCTTGATTGGTTCCAGTATTCTGGCAAGGTGCAAGAGCGTTTACCCAATGAAGATCTCGTTCAAAGTAAAGCACATCAAGTGTACCTGCTGCTGGAAGGAATACTCACGATCGCGCTGCCGCACCAGGACAAATCTACCTTGCAAGAACTCACTCAACTCCATGCAGGTAGTTTTATTGGATCTATTCCCAGGCTAGAAACAGTTTCGTCTGCTGCCACGATGCAAGCCCAAGCACCCTGCCAAATCCTCGCGATCGATGCGGCTCAACTGGCAGACAAATTGACTCAAGATCCAGGCTTTGCGGCTCGGTTTTACCATCTTCAAGCGATCGGGCTGATGCAACAGCTTCAAACTTTGATGCAGCAATTTGATTTGCATCCAGCCATTTTGTATCAAATCAACGTTAAAGAAGCCTCCAACCTGTTTGCCGAGCTTCAGGATACCCATTTGGATTGGTTAACGGCGGTCGGGCAGCGGCAACAGTTACCCGGTGAGTGTATCGTGCAGCCCGCCTATCGCCCGCTGGAGGCATTGCAAATTGTTTTGGATGGAGCCTTGAGCATTAGTACACCCAGCGCAGTTTCTAGTACTTTGCTTCCTGCCTTCCTGCCCAAAACTGACAGCACTCAGGAGTTTGTTCGGATTGGGCGGGGAGATGTCTTTGGAGAAATGCGCTTAATTCAGTTTCACTCAGATTTCATCCCCATGCAAACGATGCAAGTGAAGACCGTACGAGATGCGGAAATTCTATCCATTCCCCACTGGCGTATCCTTTCCAAATTGCTGCATGATCTTGAATTTGCTGTGCATTTCTACCGAGTTTTAGCCGTATTGCTGGCTGGTAAATATCAAACAATGCTGACGAAATTGGGTTTCATCACGCAATTAGACAATCAGGAGTCAAGCAACGATCGGGTACTGGCAAACGTTGCGCGAGCAGAATCTAACTTTGAGTGGGTGGTGCAACGAGTTCAAACTAAAGTTGTTGTGGGGCGAAGCATTCAATGGTAGTTCAAATAGAAAATCAATCTGTCAGTCTTTCTAACTCAACGTCTAAGCAGAATCAAAAAACGATTAAGCAACAGTTATTTCGTCAACAAGCACTGGAACAATCTGCCTCGCCAGAACAACTCGATCTTCCGATTCAGATTATCAATTCCAAGCGCTGGTTATCCTTGCTGGCTTTGGGAACGTTGGTAACAACCGGATTGGGATGGAGTGTCTTTGGTCGAATTCCCATTACTGTAACGGGTAAAGGAGTTTTAACCTATCCCAGCCAGATCAAAAATGTGCAAAGTCCGGGCACGGGGCGAGTAGCTAAAGTGGCAGTCAAGGTGGGCGATCGCGTCACAAAAGGACAATCCTTAGCCACGTTAGATCAATCTGAACTGAAGCAACAACTGGAACTGGCTCGTAATCAATTGAATCAATTACAGGCACAGGATCAGGCAGCAAAGCTGGCTCAACTGCAACGGGAAAATCTGGAACGAACAGCGATCGCGAAACAGCGTCAAACCATTCAGCAAGATTTGCAAACCGTGCAACCCATGACTCCCGAACTAAACACGAGAGGAGTAGATGCGATTCAACAGGAGCGCAGGCTGTTGCAAGAACGACTTGTGAAACTGCGTCAACAAGCCATTGAATACGACAAAATTTGGAACCGACTGAGTGAACTCGCCAGCACAGGGGGGTATCCTCAAAATTCACTGATTAAGGATAAGCAAGAGTATCTGGTCAAGCCTCAAACCGATATCCTGGCAGTGGAAGCGCAATTGAAACAACTGGATGCCAAAGAAGCCACTGCCCGCCAGGAATACCTGAAGAATGTCAACAAGGTCAACGAGCTTCAGGCTCAACTGCAAGAGTTGGAAAGCAAATCTGCCAGCACTGCCGAGCAAGATTTAGCGGCATCCACCCAACGCCTGAAGGAGATTCAGGAAACAAAAGACGCGATCGCGCAGCTAGAACTCCAGCTACAACAAAGCACCCAAATTGTGAGTGAATTCGAGGGTTATGTGCGAGAACTGAACATCAGTCCGGGGCAGCGGATTGATGCAGGAGATGCTGTGGGAGTGGTTGCTGCCAATCAGCCCAATTCCCAACTGGAAGGAGTCACTTTCCTGCCCGTGGAGGAGGGGAAAAAGCTGGATGAGGCGAAGGTGAAACGGGGCGTGAAGGTGCAGATTACGCCGACGATCGTCAAACGAGAAGAATATGGTGGCATTTGGGGAGAGGTTACGAAGGTGTCTCAAGCTGCCATTACGCAAGAAGGAGCGGTGCATCTGGTGGGAAATCCAGCCGTTTTACCAACGCTAATGGAGCAAGGAAAGGCGTATATTGTGGTCTTTTCTAAGCTGGAACCAAATGCTGATACAGGCAAGTACCGCTGGACATCCTCAAACGGTCCCGATCAAGCAATTACCGATGGCACAACGACAACGGTGAATATCACGATCGAAGAACGCGCTCCCATTTCCTACGTCATTCCACTTCTGAAATCCTTAGTGCAATAATGATGTTTAATCTTGTTCTTCCCAGCATTTCATTTCAAGTCGCTCATGAGTCAAAATTAGTTGAATTTTGGCAAAAAGTTGCTGATGCGTTGAAAGATCCATTTCTCCGACGCAAAGCCATTCGACGCACACCAACCGTTTTGCAGATGGAAGCGGTAGAGTGTGGCGCGGCTTCTCTCACCATGATTTTGGGCTACCACAACTACATCGCTTCCCTGGCAGAACTACGCCAAGCCTGCGGGGTTTCCCGTGATGGCAGCAAAGCTTCCAATGTGTTGAATGCAGGTCGCCTTTACAAACTGGATGCCAAAGGCTTTAAGGCGGATATTGCCGCCCTGCAACAGCTAGAACCGCCCTTCATCGTGTACTGGAACTTTAATCACTTTCTGGTGGTCGAAGGGTTTTACCACGATCGCGCCTACCTGAACGATCCCGCCACCGGACCTCGTAGTGTCTCCCTGGCAGAATTCAGTGAGTCTTTTACCGGCGTGGTGCTGACGTTCACCCCAGGGGCAGAATTCCAACCCGGAGGGGAAAAGCCCAGCGTCAAGCGATCGCTGTGGGCAAGGCTGAAAAGCTCGGTCGGTTCCCTTGGATTTTGTATCGCAGTTGGTTTTCTACTGGTGCTTCCAGGCTTGGCGACACCTGCATTTTCTCAAGTTTTTATTGATCAAGTGTTGTTGCAAAGTCGGCAAGATTGGCTGCGTCCGCTCATTCTCGCCATGATTGTGACGGCAGTGATCACTGGATTGCTTAAGCGGATGCAATTACAAGTGCTACGGCAATTGAAAGTAAAACTCTCAGTGTCCATGTCTAGCCGCTTTCTCAGGCATTTGCTCTATTTACCTGTGAGCTTTTATGATCAACGTTTTGCTGGAGAAATCAGTAACCGCACCCAATTAAACGATCGCCTTGCTCAACTGCTATCGGGTCAATTGGCAACCACGGTCATTTCCAGTGTGATGGTGATTTTTTACGCCGCTGTCATGTGGATGTATGACTGGGTGCTGACCCTGATTGGCATTAGTTTTGTCACCCTCAACATCATCACGTTGCAATTGGGGGCAAGACAGCGATCGGATACCAATATGCGGCTGATGCAGGTGCAGGGCAAAGCCGATGGACAAGCGATCGCCGGGTTGCAAAACATGGAAACCCTCAAAGCCTCCGGTGCTGAATCTGACTTCTTTACCCGCTGGGCAGGCTACTACGCCAAAGCCGTCAACGCCCGTCAGGACATGGAATCACTGAATCAGCGTATGAGTGTTTTACCTACGCTACTGTCTAGTCTAAGTGTGATGCTGTTGCTAGTTGTGGGTGGATTTCGAGTCATGGATGGTGCATTAACCATTGGTAAGCTGATTGCCTTTCAATCCTTAATGCAACAGTTTATGCAACCTGTAGGACAAATCGTGCAATTAGGCGGCGATTTTCAGGAGTTAACCGGAAACTTGGCGCGTCTGGATGACGTGTTGAAAAACGAAATTGATCCCCTGGTCAAACTGCAATTAGCCAGCCCAACCGATTTGCGATCGTCCAATCTGACCCAACCCAAGCTAGAAGGCTATTTAGAAATTCGCAACCTCACCTTTGGCTACAATCGCACCGCTCCACCCCTGATCGAAAATTTCAGTGTATTCCTCAAACCCGGACAGCGAGTGGCTTTAGTAGGAGGAAGCGGGTCTGGTAAATCCACGATCGCTAAGTTGGTAGCAGGCTTATATGAACCCTGGGCGGGTGAAATTTTGTTTGATGGCAAGCGACGAGCAGAAATTCCGCGATCGGTGCTGGTCAACTCGTTGGCAATGGTTGAGCAAGATGTTTTACTCTTCTCTGGTGCCGTGCGAGATAATTTGACGCTTTGGGATCCGACCATTCCAGACCACAACCTCATGCAAGCCTGTCAGGATGCGCTCATTCATGATGTGATCATGGCATTGCCAGGAAGCTACAATGCCGATTTGCTTGAAGGTGCGACAAACTTGAGTGGCGGTCAGCGCCAGCGGATGGAAATTGCCCGCACGTTAGTCAACAATCCTTCCATTCTGCTCATGGACGAGGCGACCAGCGCCCTAGATACGGAAAGTGAACGCATGATTAGTGAAAATTTGCGGTTGCGTGGTTGTACCTGTTTAATTGTGGCGCATCGTCTCAGCACCATCCGCGACTGCGATGAAATTATTGTATTAGAGCGAGGAAAAGTAGTCCAGCGGGGTAGCCATGACCAACTTCGTCACCAATCTGGACATTATCTAGACTTAATCCGCAGTGAAGGCGGCTCTCTGGAAGCATGAATTGAAACGAACGTCCTATGGCTTCCCCCTTAATAAGGGGGAATGAGGGGGATCGGTGCAAGGAATGTGCCCCTATTACTGTTTAAATCGGTATCAAACTCAATCTCATTCAATTCAAAAGACTCCATGCTGACTCAAACAACTTCCCAACGTGTCATTCCACAAACGCGACAGATCAATAGCAACGATCGCATCTTCCTGAATGACTCCAACGCTATTTGGCGGATTCAGTCCGGTTCTGTAGATTTATTTGCCCTGCATCAAGGTCGTCGCCGTTATTTATTTACTGCAAAACCCAGTGAGGTGTTACTTCCATTCCTGCTTTCTACTGAAACAAGTCTCCCGTGCCAGTTGTTTGCCCAGGCGGCTCAACCAACGGTGCTAGAACCGTTCACCCCCGATAGTTATCAGGATTGGATGGTGCAGGAGCCGCAAACCGCGATCGCCAGTTTGGAAACCTGGATCACATCGCTGAGTCACACCATTGCTAACCTGACTCCTGCGACTCTGCCCACTCCTATCACGACTTCTGGCATTCTAGATTCGGGCGAAGTCTTGCAAATCACACAAGGTCGGGTATCCTGGATTCGGCTTTATCAGGGAGATTTAGCGCTACTGGCTCATGCCGATTTAACCTTTACGCCAGAGTCTAACTGGTTTCCGATCGCGGGTTCCCTCTGGTTACAAGCCAACACTTTAGTAGAACTCGATCGCTGCGACCACACCACCATTACCCAACCTTGTCTCTTTTTGAATGGGGTCGCTCAACTGCAACAACGTCTGGGACAACTCCTAGTCATGCAGCTTCAAACCGCACAAAAGGAAGATCTGGAACGACTCTATCTGCGAGATCAAATTAATCAAGCAGCCATTACAAAAACTAATGCTGAATTCATCAACGTATTTCAATCACCGCAACACAAAAAAACTCAGCAAAAAATTGAAGCGGCTGAGGATTTTGATACGGCATTGTTAATGGCAACCGGAGCCGTGGGACGAGCATTAGGAGTCACAGTTCAGCCTCCCGGAGCAGCGGAAGATACCCGTCGATCGCCCAACCCACTAAACACGATCGCCCGTGCATCTCACATCCAAATTCGTCAGGTGAGTTTGCGAGATGATTGGTGGACAAAAGACTGCGGCGCGATGGTGACTTATGCGCTGGATGACGGACGACCCGTCGCGCTCCTACCCCTGGGCGATGCAGGCTATGAACTCTATGATCCGCTGCATGGATCACGGACAAAATGCGATCGCTCGATCGCTAGCCAGCTTCCCACCACGGCTTACACGTTCTATCGTTCGCTCCCCACCGTGCTCCGTCCCCTTGATCTGCTCAAGTTCGCTGTTCACGGACACCAGCAAGAACTATTCATCCTGTTGGCAGCAGGCATTGCCACTACCTTACTGGGCATGGTGACACCTCAAGCGACCGCAATCCTGGTGGATCAAGCCATTCCCAATGCGAATCGTCAGTTGGTGTGGGAAATGGCGCTAGGATTAACCGCGATCGCCCTTGGCTCAACCTTATTCCAAATCACTCAAAGCTTTGCCATCATGCGGCTAGAAACCTATGCCGATTCTGCCACTCAAGCGGCAGTGTGGGATCGATTGCTTAAGCTCAAGCCCTCTTTTTTCCGGCAATACACCAGCGGCGAGTTGAGTGCCCGCGTTTCTGCCATCAGCCAAATTCGCCAACGGTTAGGCAGTACCGTACTCAAAAGTCTATTTTCTGGAATTTTTTCCTTTCTCAACCTGGGCTTGTTGTTTTATTACAGTGTGCCATTGGCTTTAATTGCCCTGGTGGTGGCGGCAATGAATATTACAGTGACTGCGATCGCGGGACGCTTCACCCTCAAGAAAACAAAGCTGTTGCTAGAACGGCAGGGCAAACTCCTGGGAGTGATGATGCAGCTCGTTAACGGTGTCACCAAGTTCCGAGTGGCTGGGGCGGAATCTCGTGCCTTCGCTTATTGGGGACAGCAGTACAGCCAGCAGTTGACGCTCATGCTGAGTACTCAGGGCGTGGAAGACAATCTCGCTGTGGTCAACAGTTTACTGTCTGCCATCACTCCAGCGGCATTGTTCGTTGCTGCCAGTCAGTTGTTAGCAACTCCATCCAGCAGTTTTTCCTTGCCAACGTTTCTGGCATTCAACGCCGCTTTTGGGACGTTTATCAGCGGTGCAACCAGCCTCAGCACGACTGTCATTGATTTGTTAGAAATACAACCCATCTGGCAGCGGGTACAGCCCATTCTCAAAGCGGTGCCCGAAGTGGACAGTACAAAAGCCAATCCGGGTAGACTGTCGGGACGGGTTGCCGTGGATCATGCCGTGTTTCGGTATCGTCCCGATGGTGCGTTGAATTTGGATGATGTCAGCATTCAGGCTGAACCGGGAGAGTTCATTGCGTTGGTTGGACCATCCGGCAGTGGCAAATCGACTCTGTTACGGTTGCTGCTGGGCTTTGATGTGCCGGAGTCGGGAACGGTGTCATTTGATGGGCAAGATCTGGCAGGTTTGGATGTGAAGGCAGTGCGACGGCAGTTGGGAGTGGTGCTGCAAAACAGCCGCCTGATGTCGGCTTCGATGTTTGAAAATATTGCCGGAAGTGCGCTGATTTCAATGGATGAAGCCTGGGAAGCGGCGCGAATGGCTGGTTTAGCAGGGGACATTGAGGCGATGCCAATGGGGATGCACACGGTTGTTAGCGAAGGAGGTTCCAATCTTTCGGGAGGACAACGGCAACGACTCTTGATTGCGCGGGCATTGGCGCTGCGTCCCCGAATTCTGCTGTTTGATGAAGCCACCAGCGCCCTGGATAACCGGACGCAGCAAATTGTTAGCGACAGTCTCGATCGCCTCAAAGTCACGCGCATTGTGGTTGCCCATCGGCTCAGTACTATTCGCAACGCCGATCGCATTTATGTCTTGCAAAATGGTCGCCTGATCCAACAAGGCAGCTTTAACGAACTGGCAACGACTCCAGGTCTGTTTCAACAACTGGTAGAACGACAAAAAGTTTAATTTCTATGGGGTGAAGTTTGGGATGGAACAGTCATGAGTCATTTGTCATTCACGCGATGTGCGACTTTCATAACCATAGTTGTGCTCACCTACTTAGTTCCTGTAATTGCAGCGATCGCATTTCGGTTAAGCAAAAGGCAATTCCTTTTTCGTAGTAAGCCGCTTCATTAATAAAAATGGGATACACGGTTGAGTTACCTTCGTAGTAAAGCGTTTGTCCATTAAAAGTAATAAAGATCGGATCTCCAGGATGTAGCGGTTGATAATCTTGCCCTTGAAGTTGAGGGTGGATCATTCCCAGCAGGTTTCCCTGGTTATCTTTGGGATAGTCGATCGTTTTGAGGTGTTGATAAACCGTCAATTCGTTCTGGTTGGCTGCGTGTCCCTGATTGTAAGCTTCCAGATAATCCAGAATCGTGTAAACCAGAGCTTCAGTTTGAAAAAATAGGTCGGCTTGCAGAGTGCCCTGGACGATCGCTCCTACCTCGATCGCAAAACCCAACTCACATAACGAATTCAAAAAAGTCAGCATTTTCCCCGGTTGATAAGCGCTGTAGACTTTCACCGCTGGATGAGTCGCGACTAAATGAGCAGTGAGAGCCAGGTTAAACGGGTGGTGGTTCACCAAAATCACCGTTAAACCCATGTTGGCAGTTGTGCTGTGTATGTCTAATAAAAAATCAACTTTGGATGCTTCTGTGGCAACCAGGGTTTGATATAGCTCTCTAGCCCGTTGTTCTTCGTAGAGGTTCGCTTCCGACTTTTGTAACGTTCCGCGATCGAAACAGCGGTTTAAATCCGTGTCAACATAACGTCGAACCGCCGCGATCGCTAGAGGGTTCGCCAAAAGCGCCAGGGACTCAAACAACGATCGTGCGATCAAATCAGGGTTTTGTTGAAATTTCTTGACCAGATGGACTCCGATCAACTCATTGCCATGCGTTCCACCCACGATCGCGACTCGGTTAATCCTGGGACTAAACACTGTCATTTCAAGACATCAGGTTTCGCAGTTGCCGCAGCGATCGAATACAAGTCGGGCAATCACAACCAAACAGGGCAACAGACGCATCACTTTCCTCATCTGTAAAGTCAAACGATAGGGGCAATGAACCATCCGGCGCACCTTCTTCATCCACCACAACGCTTTGAGCCTTGGTGAGATCAACCACTTGCCCCGTAGTGTTGTCAGCATCAGCCCGGCGGCAGACTAACTGCTTTGGGGTTCGAGTAATGGTTCGCTTACAGGCATAGCCTTCGGTGACGGGAACCCAAGTATCAGAGTTGGCACGGGCAGGAGTCGCCAGCATGAGCAAAGAAAGTACAGGTGCAACCACAGTAGGCGCAATCAGGAGGAGTTTTAGAAGCTGACTCATGGTTCGTAGTGAGGGGATTCAGATTAGAACGTGTTCATTGTTTCACACAACCCCACGGCTGATCAGAAAAGTTTTTGAAGAATGGCAGAGTTGATCACAAAATTCTTCCCTGGTACTTGTAAAGAATCATTAAGCTTGTTAACATAACATTACATAAACAAAAGAGGGGCTTTCCAATGAGAAGCGGCGTTGTTACAGAAGAGCAAGGTAGACAAAATATTTATGCAGTTGAGCCTCAAATGTACGTATCAAGTGAGTCTCAATTCGGCTTTAACAAGCAATCTGAGTTGTTAAATGGTCGGCTGGCGATGATTGGTTTTATTTCTCTGTTGGTGTTGGAGGCGGCGACTGGACATGGGTTGATCGGATTTTTGTCCACTCTGTAATAGTCCTTTAAGGCTACGATTTCCTCCATAAGCTTTTTACCCTGCTTCATGCAGGGTTTTTTGTTGGCTAATACCAATCTCCATACTGACGTTTCAGTGCTCTAAAAGCTGAAAATGGTCACTGGTCATTCGTCATTCGTCACTGGTCATTGATCTTTCCAACCCCCAACCCCTAACCCCCATCCCTCATCTCCCATGCCAGATCGCAAGTCATCTTTTTTCATTTTCCTATCGCTGGCTGGAATGCTGGTTGCTTGCGCTCAAGGGGTTCCATCCAGTCAACCCTCGCCTATTCCTTCCACGCCATCTCCCCTACCTGAGAAGAAACTGGAATACGACCTGCATAAATTACCTCGAAGTATTGTGCATACGCTTAAGATTCCAGCCCAGAGTCAGTTTGTTGTGACGACAGCCGTATCCAGTAAATTGCAGACTGTAGAGGAATTTGCAGACTCCTCTCAAGCGATCGCCGTCCTCAATGGTGGTTTTTTTGATCCTGAAAATCAGAAATCGACCGCGTCTATTTTCCAGAACGGGCAGCAGATTGCTAAACCTGAGGATAACGATCGCTTGATGAACAACCTGAATTTGCTGCCCTACCTGGATAGAATCTTGAATCGGAGTGAATTTCGGCGTTATCAGTGTGGCTCATCCCAGCAATATGACATTACGCCACGGCAGGAACTTCCACCCACGGATTGCCAATTGCAAGATGCGTTAGGAGCGGGACCTCAACTCCTACCGTTTAGCACACTCCGGGAAGAGGGCTTTTTGGATGGGCAAAATGGCACCGTGATTCGAGATGCCCTGGGACACAATCAACCCAATGCCCGCAGCGCGATCGGCATCACTAGGGATGGCTCACTTCTGCTAGTCCTGGCATCCCAAAATCCAGACAATTCCACAAATTCTGGTTTATCAATCCTTGAACTAACCGACTTTATGAAAAAGCAGGGCGTGGAAAAGGCACTCAATCTGGATGGCGGCACCTCTTCAGCTTTGTTTTTTCAGGGCGAAACCTTTTACGGCAAGGTGAATGAATCCGGTGAACCGATCGCCCGCCCCGTCAAATCCGTGCTCCTGGTGAAAAGCACAAAAAAACCAGAGCAATAATCTCTGGTTGAATCAATGGACAAACAAGGGTTTTCTCTGAGTCAATTACTCAGCCGCGCCAGAACCGCCACCAGAAAGAACGATCACAACAACGCGCCCAGGATCATTCAGAGCTTCTACCCCTTCAGGTAACGTAAGTTGCCCCACCTGGAGGGCATCTCCTACACCCAGGTCGGTAACATCAACTTCGATATAATCAGGGATTTTTTCTGCAATGCACTTGACGTGTAAAGAACTCATGGACGGGTCAAGGGAACCGCCCCCTTCCTTAATTCCCTTCGCAGTTCCAATGAAGTGCAGAGGCACGTCCACTTCCAAACTGCCATGATCCGCAACGGCAAAAAAGCTGATGTGATAAGGCGTACCGCGCCAGGGATGGGTTTGCACTTCCCGCAACAAAGCTTTTCCATTCCAGGATAAATCAGGAATACTCACCTGAATCAGAGAGTTATTGATAGAAGCCGCTTTCAGCAGGTTTTCAGCCGCTTTCGACTCCAACACTAGCGAAACAGATTCGTTCCCTTTGTGTCCATAGAGAACCGCAGGCAGTTTTCCAGAACGACGCAAGGCATTGGGTTTGCTGCCTTCTGGACGAGGTTGACATTCGATCGTAAATTCCATAGCAATTTGCTCGTAGATAAAGGGGTGGTTAAACTTCGAGAGTTTGATTCGTGGCTTCTCTCGCGGAGGAGCCATTGGTGTGAAGCAGAGCGCGTTTGGGACCGTGGATTGGGTCTTCAACGATGATGGTTTGATCACGACTGGCTCCCAAGGAGACGATCGCGATCGGGACTTCCATCAACTCTGCCAAAAGCTTGAGATAATCCAGTGCCTGTTTGGGCAAATCATCCAGTGTCCGGCAGTCTGCCGTGGATTGTTTCCACCCCGGAACGGTTTTGTAAATTGGACGACACCGGGCAAACTTACGCGCATTACTGGGAAAATCGTTGCAGCGTTCCCCATCCACTTCATAGGCAACGCAGATGCTGATTTCATCCATCTCGTCTAGCACGTCTAATTTCGTCACGGCGAGGCAATCCAGCCCGTTGATCCGCACAGCATAACGACCAATGACAGCATCAAACCAGCCACACCGCCGCCGCCGCCCCGTGGTCGTGCCAAATTCGGCTCCCCGATCGCAGAGCAGTTCGCCCATTTCCCCATCCAATTCGGTCGGGAAAGGTCCTTCCCCAACGCGAGTGGTATACGCCTTGGCAACTCCAATCACGCGATCGATCACCGTTGGTCCCACGCCTGTGCCCACGCAGGCTCCCCCGGCTACCGGATTTGAGGAAGTGACGTAGGGATAGGTGCCATGATCTAAGTCGAGCAGTGTTCCCTGGGCACCTTCAAACAAAATGTTGCGCTTGCGTTGAATTGCGTCATAAATCCGCAACGAGCTATCGACTACATGGTTACGCAGGCGATCGGCGTAGACCAAGTATTCATCGATTACATCCTGGGGATCGAGCGGCGGCAGGTTATACAGCTTCTCTAAAAGGACGTTTTTATAGTCCACTGTCCAGCGCAACCGCTTCCGCAGAGAGTCTGGATCCATCAGATCAATCATGCGAATGCCCGTACGTTCCGATTTATCCGCATAGGTCGGACCAATGCCCCGCCCAGTCGTGCCGATCTTATGTTCGCCCCGCCGCTCTTCAGAAGCCTGATCAATAATGCGGTGATACGGCATGGTGATGTGAGCCGTTTCGGAAATGAGCAAGTTTCGGGTGGAAATGCCCAAAGCTTCGAGTTGGTCGAGTTCGCCGATCAACACCTTGGGATCAATGACCGTTCCACAGCCAATAATGCACTCCGTGTCGGGATAGAGAATGCCAGACGGAATCAGGTGTAGCTTAAAGGTTTTGTCCTTGACGACTACAGTATGTCCAGCGTTGACTCCACCCTGATAACGGACTACCACATCTGCCGACTTACTAAGCAGATCTGTTATTTTTCCTTTCCCTTCGTCGCCCCATTGGGCACCAATCACGATGACGTTAGCCAAGACTTTTTAAAGAACTAGAGTTTGCACAAACATCCATTATCAGGATTTGTTTTGATTAATGTCAACTGGCTATTAAGTAGTCGGGGTGTCGATCGAGAATGGAGCCATCCAGTTTTATCCTGCCTGTCAGTAAGCGTAGGAAGAGTACAGGACTGAAATTGGGAAAACCATGCAAGAACGATTTAAGTTCCCTATGATCAAGAAAAGATTTGTTAACTTCAGATCTTTTCGCGTGACTTCAGCGATCGCTCACTCTCTGTAAATTCTATTACTCGTAACTTAAAGAGGTGCTTGTGGCTTTATATGCAGAATTACACCGTCACCTTGGAGGTTCTGTTGTTCCTCGTGTGTTGTGGCGTTATCTTCAACGCAATGAATCTAACTTGATTCAGCGCTTTGCGGACTATGCAGAATTTGAAGATTTCTACACCCGTCCCCGCAATACTTTAGATGAATATCTGGAGTTACACACTCTGGTGGAAAGTGTGCAAACGGCGGAAGCCTTACCCTACTTTGTTTATCGCCTCGTGCGCGGAGCTTACATCTTTGAAAATCTTGCTTACCTGGAACTGCGCTATACGCCCTATCTCCGCACGCCAGAGCACTTAACCCAGGCTCAACGAATTGAGGCAATGCACGAGATCGTGGAGATTGTGGGTAAAGCCAGCCAGATCCAGGACTATCCGATCGTGACGAGCCAAATTCTCTGTATGCACTCGAAATTGCCCTACGAGGTGAATCGAGCCATTGTTGAATTAGCAGCGCAACGACGGGAATATGTGTGTGCGATCGATGTAGCAGGGGGAGATAATCACTACGGCGCACGATTGGAAGAATTTGTGGAGTTGTACGCCTATGCTCGATCGCTGGGTCTTAACACCACTGGACATTTGTACGAGACACGGGACGGTTGCCACGCAGAGCTTTTACCCTACCTGATGCGAATTGGACACGGCATTCAAATTCCGATCCACTACCCGCACTTATTGAAAGAAGTGGCAGACCGAGGACAATGTTTGGAAATTTGCCCCACCACTTATCTGAAGACAGGGACATTAGATGAGCTTTCTCAACTCAAGCTGGTGTTCGATCGCTGCTTTGAAGCCGGGGTAGACATCGCCATTTGCACTGACAACGCCGGTCTGCATAATGTGCGGCTCCCGTTTGAGTATGAGAATTTGTTAACCTACGACATTATTGGGTTTGAGGCGCTGCAAGCCTGTCAAGATGCGGCGTTTCGCCATGCCTTTGCCTGGCCCCATAACCAACGTCCAGCCTCGTTGCTAAATGGATTGCTTAAAACTGAGACAGTTAGCAGCGATCGCTCAGAAGCCGTTGTGCGATAGGTTGGGAAATCTCAAAAAACAAAGGGAGAGCGATCGCGATCGCTCTCCCTTTCATGCCTGAATTCAGTTTTTGTTAACGAATCTAAGTAGCAAATTTAAGCGCCCCGTTGCAGGGATAATTCAACCTGCTTAAACTCTTGCTCCAATCGATCTTTCATCTTTTGAGGAACGGGACGATTGGGATAGGACGCATAGTGACCTGCCAGAGAATTCAAGGCAGTCCGCATGGTGGTAAAGGAAGGCAACTTAGTGAGTGAACCATCTCGACGATAACGAGAAGCAAAATCGCTAATTAACTTCTTTGCTTCAGCCTGGGCGGGAATTCGTTCTGGTGAATCTTGGGGAATTTGCAGCGTTTCTCTCAAACTGTTGATCACCGCGATCGTGTCTTCACTGTACTTTCCGGTGATGCTGATGGAGTCTGCCAAGGCAGGGGAGCATTCAATCAAGCCAATGCAGACGACAAGAATCAGTGCCAACCAGCGAGATAAGTAACGCTTCATAGGTATTCACACAAAAGAGGACAATTTTTTAGAAGATTTACTTTTGTAAAGTTCAACCTTCCCATCATCCTAGCGTGATTTGGTATCTGAACCGACAGTAATTTGCAAAAAATCAACCGAAACGACCACTGACATATTCCTGGGTTGCCTTCTTCTTGGGGCTTTGGAAGATTACTTCTGTGCGATCGTACTCCTCAATGAAGCCAGTCCGTTGTCCCTTTTCGTTGGCTTGAACGTTATAAAAGGCAGTGTAATCGGATGCCCGTGATGCCTGTTGCATATTGTGGGTCACGATCACAATAGTGTAATTTTCCTTCAGTTCTTGAATCAGGTCTTCCACTTTCAGAGTCGAGATCGGGTCAAGTGCGGCGCAGGGTTCGTCCATCAGGATCACATCTGGCTGAACCGCGATCGCCCGGGCAATACAAAGCCGCTGCTGTTGTCCACCCGATAAATCGGTTCCCAACACCTTCAGCTTATCCTTCACGTCGTCCCACAATGCTGCCCCTCGTAAAGAGCGCTCCACCAATTCATCCATATCGCCCTTATACCCTAACAGGCGAGGACCAAAGGCAATGTTGTCATAAATTGATTTTGGGAAGGGGTTGGGACGCTGGAACACCATCCCCACCTGCCGCCGCACTTCCACCGGGTCAACATCAGCCGCGTACAAATCCTGACCATGATACAGAATCGTTCCATCAATGTGGAATGACTTGATCAAATCATTCAAGCGGTTGAAACAGCGCAAAACCGTACTTTTACCGCAACCAGAGGGACCAATGAACGCTGTAATCGCATTCTTAGGCACATTCAGGTTGACATCGCGGACTGCTAAGAAGCTACCGTAGTAGATATTCAGGTCTTTCGTTTGAAAAACCGTGTCAGTCTGGAGAGCATTATGCTGGAGATCGGAAGTCATAGGTCAAGGTTTGTAGGAGGTCTGTTTGATCGATCTGGCAAATGGAGCCGTGGGACTTTTAGGGTGAAAGAATCCAAAATTCAACTAACCAGAATTAATTTTTCCGTCGCGTGAGCCAACGGGACAAAATATTAGCCGTCAAAACCAGGAACACCAGCACCAAAGCGGCAGCCCAGGCGAGTTCCTGCCAGTTTTTGTAGGGAGTAATAGCAAAGTTATAAACCAGCACAGACAGCGTAGCAGTAGGCTTCCAGACATCAAAATTCCAGAAGTTGTTAAACAGTGCCGTGAAGATTACCGGAGCCGTTTCCCCCGCTGCCCGCGCTACAGCCAGCATCACCCCCGTTAAAATAGCGGGAATTGCCGTGGGCAAAATCACTCTGGAGACAGTCTGAAAGTTAGTAGCCCCTAACCCAAAAGCTGCTTGACGGAGTTCGCCTGACACTGATTCGAGCGCCTCCGTAGCTGTTCTTACAATGGTCGGCAACATTAGTACAGCCAAGGCAACACCAGCGGCGACAGCGGAGTAGGATCTAGGAAAACCAGGAAACCAAGTGGGTAAACCTAAGATAATTACCCCGTAAGCGAATACCCCCATCACGATCGAGGGCACCCCGCTCAAAACGTTGGTCATGAAGTTCACGCCATTTGCCATTTTGGTATCTCGTGCAAACTCAGACAAGTAGATGGCAGCAAGTACGCCAAACGGAATGCTAATAAGTGAGGCAATCCCAACCGTCATGAAGGTTCCCACGATCGCGTTACCAAATCCACCGGAGTTGAATTGAGGTGAGGTGGGCTGGAAAGGGGGAGGAGGCAATTGGGTGAACAACTGAGGTCCCAATCTTGCACTGCCGTTGATCAGTACATAGAACATGACCGCAATCAACGGAATTAAAGCAACAACTGCACAGGCAAACGCAAGACCTGTCATCACATTCGAAAAAATCGTCTTGGATGACATGGCACGCTTCAAACTTCTGCCAGTTGCCAGGGAGGAAGGAAAGTCTGGGCTAGTCATACTGACTTCTCATGCAGCTTAAACAATACTGGAACGAAAATAAAAAGCGGGCAAAGACTGGAAGCAATCATGACCTAGAAACGAGGGTTGAAACAGTCCTAAATCTTCTTGATTTCAACTCGCCGAACGAAGACTTCTGCGATGATGTTCACGATCAAGGTCAACCCAAACAGAACCAGAGCAGCATACATTAAGGACGAGACTTGAAAACCGTCTGCTTCGGCAAACTGGTTTGCCAGCAGGGAGGCGATCGTGGAGCCTTGGGCAAACAAAGAGGGAGATGGATTACTGGAGTTACCAATCAACATGGTGACTGCCATCGTTTCTCCCATCGCCCGCCCCAGCGCCAGCATCACTCCCCCGATGATTCCAGAAATCGCAGTTGGGATAATCACCTGGAACAGCGTTTCCCAACGAGTGGCACCCAAGCCATAGGCAGCTTGCCGTAAATCGGGAGATACTCCCACCAAAGAATCTCGCGAAATGGCGGCAATGATAGGCAAAATCATAATTGCCAGGACGATAGACGCGATGTAAACGCCGCGACCAGTTGGAGGCGTGCTGAACAAAGGAATCCACCCCAGGTTTTGGTAGAACCATGTGGCAGGACCTTGCAGAAGCGGAGCCAACACAAAAATGCCCCACAACCCATAAATTACGCTGGGAATCGCAGCTAGTAGCTCCACCATAAACACCAGGGGTTGTTGAATTCGAGGTGGCAGAAAATCTTCACTCAGCACGATCGCCACACCCAAACCAATCGGCACAGCAATGAGCAACGCCAGGAATGCGGTGATCAGAGTTCCATAAATTTGAGTCCAGGCACCGTAGATGTCCTCAACTGGGTTCCAGCGGCTACTAAATAAAAAACCAATGCCAAATTTCTGAATTGACGGGATAGCTTGAATGCCGACTTGAAACGCGATCGCGAGCAGGGTAACTCCCACCCCAACACCAAAAATAGCGGTTAGCCACTTAAACCCCTGGTCAATCAAGCGCGATGCCTGGTTGCGCTGATAACACATCCCCTGGGTATTGTCTGCTGAAGTCATAAATTCAACTACTGCCAAATTCTATGAATGGACGAAAACCTTTTGCCAAAATGAATGTGAAAGCATTCCTGCTGGTCTGGACTGGTATCAGCAAAACTACCCAGCAAAACTTAGCAACAGAATAACTATCTGCTCCAGAAAATTTCACCTGGAGCAGATAGTCCATAGACCTACTTGGAAGCAACCTTGATCGTATCAAGCTTTGAAGCGACTTCGGTGACTAGGGCATCTGGGAGGGGGATGTAGCCCAACTCAGTTGCCGTTGCTTTGCCATCCTTCAGCGCCCAGTTCACGACCTTCTTCAAGGTTTCGCCTTTGGTGGCATCTTTATAATTCTCGTACAGCAACATATAAGTCAGACTGACGATTGGGTAAGCATCCTTGGCTTCTGGATCGGGAACCGAAACAACCAGGTTGGCATCTGGTTTAGCTCCTTCCAGTGCTTTGGCAGCAGCATCGGGACTGGGGGTAATGAATTCACCCGCTTTGTTCTGGATGGTCGCCATTTTCAGCTTGACTTCCTGAGCGTTGGAGAACTCTGTGTATCCGATCGCTCCGGGGGTTTGCTGAATTGCCGCTGTCACCCCTTCGTTCCCTTTTGCACCAGTGCCAGTGGGCCATTCGATCGACTTACCAGAACCCGCCTTCCAGTTGGGGCAAGCTTTCTCTACGTGCTTGGTGAAAACGGCAGTGGTGCCGCTACCATCAGAGCGATGGGTAAAGGCGATCGGAGCACTCGGTAATGTTACCCCTGAATTATCCTTCGCAATCTTTGGATCGTTCCAGGACTTGATTGATCCGTCCAAAATTCCACAATAAGCCTCGCGCGAAAGCTTCAAGTTATCCACTCCATCCAGGTTGTAAGCCAGAACCACAAAGATGCCAGTGGTGGGAACTTGAACTGGTCCAGCCCCACGATCGGCGGGAAACTTTGCGCGATCGGCATCCTTCAGGGGATCATCCGATGCACCAAAATCAACCGTTTGCTCTAGAAATTGCTTGACTCCAGCACCACTACCAACCGACTGATAGCTAATCTGAACAGCCGGATCAACAGCACGATAATCCGCGAACCAGCGCTGATATAAGGGGTTCGGTGCCGTTGCACCCGCTCCACTAATGGAAATTGTGCCACCTGAACTGGTAGCAGGGCTTTCATTTGCCCCCGGAGCGCTAGGGGGAGAGCTTGGAGCGCAGGATGCAAGTCCCGCAGCTAAGGCGATCGCGGATGCTGAAAATGCCCAGTGTTTTACCTGCAACAAGGAAACCATAACCTCGTGATCTCACAATGCGACTCCATAACCCTACAACCCCTCAGTAAAGGGAAGGTTAAGTTATTGCGATCGGGCATTCTAAACTGCCACATTTGTAGCTTCCAATACTGTTTGTATCAATTCCACTTCTGACGAGAGAAATTGGCACCGCGATCGTCAGATTTCAATTGCGTCCCTAAGCGCAAATTACCTGGCGCATTTTACGCATATTGGCAGGTAAATCGAGGTGAATCGCCTGCTGAATCACCATACTTGGAATCGGAATTAACGGGGTTGCCTGCACGTAATAAGTGAGCAGGGTTCCTTCCCCATGAGTTCTCAAGCGGAGATCCGCTGCAAAATCCTGGAAGCTACCTGATTCCAGGCGAAACTGAATGCGTCGCTCCAATGTTTCTACCACTCGTAAATAAGCTTTGACCTGGATGTGTAGAAACAAGAAACTTTTGCTGGCGGCTTGATAGAGCCTTTTTTCAATTACAGCATCGGCTGGATGTGGGTTTTCAGTACTTAAGAGGTGACTTTGGGTAATGTCTATAAAGTACTGCTGCCAACGGGGGTAATCGGTTAATTGCTGCCAAACGTGCGGACGGGGACGAGGAACATACATTTGTGCCATGACTGCTGCCCCCCACGCGGTATGAGCTTTAGTTTCCAACAAGACTTCTCCCCTCAGTAAAGCAGTTTGATAGTTGCTTGAAGGTAGAGATTGAGGACAGGAAACGTTGCGGTTAGGGGTAAAGATGGCAGGCATTCTGGTTTGTGACTCCTTACTGAGAGGAACAAGCAATCCCTTCAACTGAATTTTGATGATTGATTGCGATCGATGGGCGATATAGGAACTTCCCAAAGCGTACCCTGGTTTTGTGAAAAGATGTTGCGTGAGACTCACCAGGAGTGTGAAGATCTGGAAAATATACGGCTTGAATTGTGTGTAGATCTACGTTTAGTTAGGAATTCTGGCTTGTGCATGAACCCGTCAACCTCGCCCTTCGGATCGTCCTTCATATTGTTGGAATTCTGCTGGTGATGATGGCAATCCTGATTCTGCTGAAAGGATTGGGCTTACTCCCAACGATTCCTGAATATGTCGTGTGGGCATTAATCCTACTTGCTTTAGGAACTGGCATTATTGGAGGACTTCGCAGCAGTGGTCGCAAGTGAATACAGCGCGTTGAGACTAGCTACTTGCAACAAAGAGGGGCATAGTTCGTGACAAAGCATTTTAAGACAACCACACTGATCTTCCTGAGTGTGTTGGGGTTTACATTACTGATCTGGGTACTTCGAGGAGTAACGCTGCTGGGCTTTATTCCGGGGGGTATTCTTTGGGTACTGATTTTTGCCTGCATTCTCCTGGCGGTGATCAGTAATATACGTTAACGCCTGGGCATCCTTTGCTCGACTCTGCCGCATCCGTTCTCCCACCGTAACGTTGAGCTGTGCCCCAATCAGCATTGTCAGCGCTCCCAGTTGCAGCCACAGCAACAACACCACGATCGCCCCTACAGTTCCATAAACCCGGTTGTAGTTGCCAAAGTTCAGGACATAAAGCCGGAAAATCCCAGAAAATAGTGCCCAAAAAATTGTTGCCAGAATTGCTCCGGGCAAAATGGGAATTTCTCTCAATCGCCGACTGGGACCAAAGCGATAAACAAAGGCAAACCCAAGCGCCACCATCCCCAGAGCGATCGGCATACTCAGCCTTGACCAGAGTGTGAGTACGCCAGGTTCAATAAAGCCGGGACGTTGAGAGATCGTGCCGACAATTTGTTCACCCTGAGTTGCGAGTAGCTTCACCAGAAGATCGCTAACAAACACCATCACCGAAGCCGCAACCAGCAGCAGAATAGTGCCAAAGGTTAGCCCGATGGAGATGAGCTTGGCTTTCCAGAACGGTCGGGTCAGCGGCGAGGGCACCTGGTGAATTTGATCCAGCGCACTCATGGTTGAACTAATGGCACCCGATGCAATCCAAATGGCGGCAATAAAGCTCACAGACAATAAACCTTGACTGCTGGCAGGGCTAAGTTCGTGAATAAAACTTTCGATAATATTGAGAACTTCCTGGGGTGCATACTGAATCAGTTGTTCACTCAAGTTTTCCAGAGTTTTTTGGGATGAGCCAACCATCCCCACTACGGTTAGCAGGGCAACGATCGCTGGAAACAATGCCAGGATGGAATTGAAGGCGATCTCAGCAGCTAATCCTGGGAGCCGCTGTTGCCCAGAGCGAACAATGATTTCTCTAACAGTAGAAAAGTTCAGGTGTCGAAAAAAGCGAACAAATCGAGTGTTTCGCATTGTTGAAATGCCTTTTTTGCCAGGAAGGCTGAGGTAGAGCTTTGGTCAGAACGCTTAGGACAAGGAAAAGCTGTATCGCTAATGCTGGGTAAACGTTCTGACTTGCCTTCGCCACGTTACCTATGGCTACGGCTGTAAAATCGGCGATCGCGTCTACGATAAACCATTCCGCCAAATTCAGCTTGAATCCTTAGAACAGTTTTCTGCACGTCTACTGTCTCTTGACTGAGATAATCAGGAAGTCGAACGACGACCAGGTTTGCTCGTGGGAGGTTTGCTGATGGGACAGTACGAACGGTTAATCATGATGGCAGAAGATGAATTAACCCAATACAGCACCGATGCCCGGAAGCTGGAAAAATTACGGCAGAAGATTGGTTTATCCGTGCCTGTAGCTGAACAGCAACAAATTAAAGCAACCCTGCTGGCAGAAATCCCCACTGATCCCATCAGCACCATCATTATGAATCAACGGCAGGCAGCCGCTTTGCCCTTCTGGGGAATCGCCGGACTGGGGATGCTATTGGGCATTTCGATGCTGCAACCGTTGGATTTTATCGCCACTGGCATTGGAGTCACGATCGCGATCTCCATTCAGCGCTATGGCTGGAAACTGGAAGCAAAACGCCTCGTCCTGCAAACCCTGTTGGACATGGAAGCTGCAACGATAAATCAGGATAAAGGGGCGTAGGGGTTAGGCTGTGTTTTAAAACCTTCTAGTCATCTCAGTGCTGAGTGGAGATCCCCCTAAATCCCCCTTCAAAAGGGGGACTTTGAACGGTTCGGCTCCCTCCTTTTTAAGGAGGGTTGGGGAGGATCAAAGGGTTTTAAAACACGCCCTAGTATTCCCTAGTTGAAATAACAGTTAGACTTAGCTGTTGGAATTTTCGATACAACTTCAACGTCTTTAGAACTGTGGTTTCCAATGAAAAGTTTTGCAAACCTGGAACGCTGTATCTGGTCGGCACACCGATCGGGAATTTGGAAGATATGACGTTTCGGGCGGTACGGATCTTGCAAGCAGTGGACGCGATCGCGGCTGAGGATACACGCCACACAGGGAAATTGCTTCAACACTTCCAAATCACCACGCCGCAAATTAGTTATCACGAACATAATCAAAAATCGCGCATTCCAGAAATTGTGCGGCGATTGCAACAGGGACAAGCGATCGCCCTCGTCACAGATGCCGGAATGCCGGGAATTTCTGATCCAGGCTATGAATTGGTGCAAGCCTGTGTTGCGGAAAAGATTCCCGTTGTGCCCATTCCCGGTTCAACAGCGGCAATTGCAGCCCTGGTTGCGTCTGGGTTGCCTAGCGATCGCTTTGTGTTTGAAGGCTTTTTAGCCAATATTAGCTCGACCAAACGCCGGGAACGATTAGCCGAACTTCAAGCCGAAACCCGCACGCTGGTTTTTTACGAAGCCCCCCATCGCCTGCGCCAAGCTTTACAGGAAATGGCAGACGTGTTTGGCAGCGATCGCCAGGTTGTCACCGCCCGTGAACTCACGAAATTGCATGAAGAATTTTGGCGCGGAACATTAGAAGAAGCGATCGCGCACTATACCACTCGCGAACCTACAGGAGAATTCACTTTGGTTGTTGCCGGAGCCGAACTCAGCCAACCCGTTCTGTCTGAAGCGGCACTCATCGCCGAACTGCAAGACTTACTCAAACAAGGGTTATCTCGCTCCCAGGCAAGCCGTCAACTGGCACAACAAACTTCTCTCCCACGACGACAGATCTACCAATTAGCGCTGTCGATCGCGGATGCTCTCTAGAAATCCGATTTCTGATGCAGCGTGACCGAAATTGATAACCGCAGGAAAAATCGGTTTTCTGAACAAGCTAATGCAAATGCTGGCTGTCGTTAAAGCGCCGAACTTGCCAAAGGTCGGTGTTAAAGCGATTTTGGTCAACCCGATTCCAACGATCGCGATCAATCCAAAATTCAAACAGGGCGGTATTTGTCGCTCGCAGTCGCCAGGAACGATCGCACTCCATCAGTTCTGCAATCAGGTGTTGCATAATCCAGCTATGACTCACGATCCAGACGCGATCGCCATTGCAGTGATGTTGAAGTAGAGCCTGCATAAATCGTCGTGCCCGCGATCGTGCGTCTTCCAGAGTCTCAGCTTGGGGAATGGGAATCCAATCAGGTGAAGATTCCAATGCTTGACACAGTTCTGGATATTGCGCCACCGCTTCTGCCCAGGTCAAGCCCTGAAAAATACCGTTCTGAAATTCCTTCAATTCGTCTGTGAATTGGATAGAGAGCGATCGCCGTGTTGCTTCTAACTCGTCTGAAGCGGGTACAGTTGCGTCAATCAAATCACTCACTGCTGCCGGAAGGGGGGCAGTTTGAAAAGCTTCCACCAAAATCTGAGCCGTTTGTGCCGCTCGCTTGAGTGGACTGCTATAAACATGAGTTGGCAACCAGGCTTCTTCCAACAACCGCCGAGCCAACTTTTCGGCTTGCTGCCTGCCCATTTCCGACAGTTCAAACTCTCCATGCCCCTGCATCCGCTTCTCCAGGTTTCCAGTGGATTGAGCATGACGGATAAACAGCAGTTTTAATACTCCATGCATATCGCCCTCTGATCCAATTCACATTCCTAAGACTGATAACAAAAACTTAAACATTTGATAACAATAACTCAAGAATTGTTTTTAACGGAGAGAGCGATCGAACTCTGCTTCCTATACTGAGAGTGTTCCGACCGTTTGCAAGTAAACGAGGAGGCTCCAACCATGATTCATACCTTTGAAGTATTCGTTGACATCAAAGAATTCTTTGATACAACGAACGTTTTTCATAATGGAACAGCACGCTACGAAATCACCGCTGAGTCTATTCGAGAAGCTGATTACATGGCACGTAGTCAGGCTTTGCATGATTACCCGAAAGGCGCTGAGTACGATATTCGTGTCACCAAGGTATTGAAATAAAAACTCAATAATCTAAAAAACTCTGCTTGAACAAATCAAGCAGAGTTTTGTGTAGATTTTGTGTAGCCAGACTGAAACCACTCAATAGCAAAATTCAGAAGAATTGGTTTCGCCCTGCCTATGAAGCTCATTAATCGAGATAGCCCATTAAAACCGCAGGTTCGGGATCAACAGTTTCGTTCGAAGCGATAGGACGATTTCCGGGCAGCATAGATCCCGCCAGTAGCTCTGGACTGCTTGCCAAAATGGGGCGATTTCCGGGCAACATCGCACCCTCAACCATCTTGAACTCGCTTTCAAAAATAGGGCTATTGCCAAGCATTTCGTGCACTTTGAGGTGACTTGCTTCGATCGGGCGACCATTCAAAAAAGAACCAGCCAGTTCCAAGTGACTGGCGGCGATAGGACGAACTCCCGCAACCGACATAGTTTCTGCCACTTCAATCTCGCTGGGCATGACTGGACGATTCCAGATCATCGAGACTGGCTGACTCAATGCGATCGCACCTTCTTCCGATTGAGATGGACGAACATCAATTTTTGTAACATTATCCGTAGCCATAGCTGGTTCACTCATAACGTCTTCATTAACATTGGCGGCATCCAAAGCTGTGCCATTACTGGCTGAAGTTTCTTGCATGGCATCGTTAGCAGTTACGGCAGGTGCTTCAGCTTTCGTTGAGCGTGTACGAGACCTGGAACTGGTCGCCTTGCCCCCACGACCGTTGGACTTAGCCGTATTGTCAACAGTCATGCGAGTAACTCCTAATGAACACTGCGATTAAGAAATTACAGTGGATGTAACAACGTATTCAAAAAGCGTCATATCCACTTGCTAATCTTAAGCAAACATTATAAGAGAAAGTGATCCCAATCCCTAAGGTGAATTCACCAGGATAACTTTTGGTATGAATTGAGTTCTCTAATCAATGGATTTTTTGGCTAAAAAAGGGAAACGACGATCGCCATTTCCCTCATTCAAACCATTTGCCTAAACTCTTGCAGCAACCTTCTCGTTCGCAATCAAACGCTCATAGGTGGCACGCATTTTTAACCCAGCTAATACTTGGAACAGTCCGGTTCCATTGGTAGAACCTGGATAATCCCGGTGTTGCAGCAGCAATTCCGTCATCTCGCCGTTGTACTTGGTCGAAATGTTGCTCAAGTGCTGCTCGATATAGATCACTTCTTCCAATTTGTCGAACTGACCATCCACCTCCAGGACAGAGACACTATGCCCATAGTAGGTATCGGGACCGTAGTGCATTCTGATACCGGGATAGGAGCAAGTGAGCTTTCGACCGCAGGGAATCCAGTCGATCGTGGAGCCTTCATCAAACAGGTAAGCCGGTTCAAACCCTTCGACTCCATCCCGTTGAATCATCTGGACTCGCAACACTTTGCGCTCCGTATCATCCTTAATCAGCTGAGTCGGCAATACGCGGATCACCACATCAGCAAATTCTTTTTGAGGGTCAATATAGGCTGCAAAGTCAGGACGACGAGAGTTAATCGCTGCCAGAACATCCTCGTAGGTGTGACCACGCTCTGCCATGTCTCGCTGAATCTTCCAGGCAATCTTCACCTCATCGCTGATGTCAAGATAAACGCTGAAATCTAGTAATTCTCGTACCCGCGCGTCATAGAGTGGGTGCAAACCTTCAATCACAACGATGTGATTCGGCTCCACTAGCTCTGGCGGATCGATCATGCCAGTTTCGTGGTTATAAATCGGTTTATTAATTGTTTCACCACTCTTGAGCGCTTTGATCTGCTCATACATCAGATCAAAATTGTTGGCTTTAGGGTTGAGTGCAGTGACGCCAACTTCTTTACGCTGCTTCCGATCCAGACTGTGGTAGTCGTCTAAACAGATAACTGTAATAAACTCTTTTCCAAACAAATCTTCTAAACGACGTAAAAAAGTGGACTTGCCGCATCCGGAGTCTCCGGCAACGCCAATTAAAACCACGCGGTCTGGCTTACTGGTCATAGTTTCCTCTAACGACTGGGTTGCTTACAAATAGGTTTGAATGATGCAGAATTTGCGACCTACGGGCACTAGGTAGGTATTTAATACTACTGTTAACGTGATCTTACCAAAAGGGGATCATCGCTACAACCCAGACTGACCAGGAAATTTCTGATTTGGTAAAAACGGCACTATACCGCAAAATGGAAGGTTAGATAAGGTTTGGAACGGAGAATCAGGCATGTTGAATCAAAGCGCATTAGGCGCAGCGGCAAATACCGAGTCTGGTAGCCGCCTGTTTCGGTATGAAGTGGTAGGGTTACGTCAGAATGCAGAAACTGATAAGACAAACTACCCCATTCGTCGTAGTGGCAGTACTTTCATTACGGTGCCTTACGATCGCATGAATGAAGCAATGCAGCGGATTACTCGTTTGGGCGGCAAAATTGTCAGCATTCAACCCGTTGACGGCACAAACGGAAAAAATGGAAACGTTTCTACAGAACAGAAAAGTTCCTCCGCTACCCTGGAAACTGAACAGAGCGCTACTATTCCAGGAAAAGAGAGTAAGCCCATGACTCAAGCGAAAGAAGCGAAAGCTGATATTCCAGTTAACATTTATCGCCCCAACGCTCCGTTTGTTGCCAAAGTCGTTTCCAACAACGAATTGGTTAAAGAAGGTGGGATTGGAACGTGTCGGCACGTTAAGTTCGATATATCAGGTGGCGATTTACGCTACCTAGAAGGTCAAAGTATTGGGATTATTCCTCCCGGAACGGACAAAAACGGCAAGCCTGAAAAACTCCGCTTGTACTCGATCGCGTCTACCCGCCACGGGGATGATGTCGATGACAAGACTGTTTCGCTGTGCGTTCGGCAGCTTGAGTACAAACATCCAGAAACCGGTGAAACGGTGTTTGGAGTTTGCTCCACCTACATCTGCAATTTGAAAGAAGGGGACGAAGTCAAGGTCACTGGTCCCACTGGCAAGGAAATGCTGCTGCCGGATGATCCAAACGCAACCATTATCATGCTGGCGACTGGAACGGGAATCGCGCCATTCCGAGCCTTCCTTTGGCGGATGTTTAAAGATAACGAGCGGGCGGCAAATCCAGATTATCAGTTCAAAGGATTGGCTTGGCTCGTGTTTGGTGTAGCAACTACGCCAAACGTGCTTTACAAAGAGGAGTTGGAGGAGTTACAGGCGAAGTATCCAGATAACTTCCGCCTCACTTGCGCCATCAGTCGCGAACAGAAGAACCCTGAAGGGGGTCGGATGTATATTCAGCATCGAGTGGCTGAACACGCGGATGAGATGTGGGAGTTGATGCAAAAGCCCAACACTCACACGTATATGTGTGGTTTGAAAGGTATGGAAGACGGAATTGACGAAGCGCTTTCGGCGGTTGCTTCCAAGCAGGGAGTGGAGTGGAAGGAATTCCAGCGCTCCATGAAGAAGGCAGGACGCTGGCACGTTGAAACCTACTAATCAATACTTAGGAGATTTTCAGAAAAGAGTTTACCTTTCGACTTCGCTCAAGGTGCAAGCTGGTTGAGCGGAGTCGAAGCCAGCAGGTAGATTGTTTGCCAGAAATCTCCTAAGGATTGAGGATTAACTAACCTGGAATCTCTCGGTACGGGCGCATGGCT
>JANRIN010000038.1:0-17093 GCA_033764965.1 Leptolyngbyaceae cyanobacterium bins.302
TCGCAAAATAGGAGCTTGTTCCGTTGCTGCATCCGCTGGCTCGGTACTCGGAGTGGCGTTATCCGTGGGTGTCTCGGACGGAGCCTCACGATCGGGGTTTACAGTCTCCGAGGCGATCGGTTCAGTCGATAAGGGCTTTTGGGGGGACAAATCAGGCGAGGGACTCATAGGCGCTAGTTAGGGCTGGGTGCGTGAAGGCTTTAGTCAGCTTATTTTACTGTCTGCAATGGTAGAACAATCGAATCAGAAAAAATTGGGCAATTGACAACAAAGTATTCTGCTAGATTGCTTCTCTCCTTTGAGCCAGCAACATCCAAGCTAATTGAGAAAAACCTGGAGGGTTGAATTTCTTTCTTAACACTTGGAATTGCCAGACAGCAAGACCATTTCAAACACACGTCCTAAAGCTTCAAGGTTGTGATTAAGACAATTATGGCTCAAACCAGCGTTTTCGGTTTTTCCCCAAGCCAGGAGGAAACGAGCGAATTCAAGAAAGTTTTATGAAACTACGGGACTAGAACAAGAACCACAGCCTTCGCGCCTAACCAGAGTTGCCAATCGGCTTACTCATCTACTGGATCAAAATGTTCAGTAAATACTGAACTCAAAAAACAAAGTTATGTTAAAATTACAGATAAGAAGGGAATCTTGAGTGAAGTAACCATTAATGAATTTGACCGATAACTACGATGCACATCCGGAGACAAATGCTGAGTTGCTTCTAGACAATGCGTCTGAAGTCAAGTCATCTCAAATCGATCAGCAGCACTTTGTTGAGGACGTTGGACTTTTGTTTGAAACCGTTGGTTTCCCTCGGATGGCGGGTCGGGTGTTTGGTTGGCTGCTCCTTTCCAATCCGCCGCATCAGTCTCCTGGAGAACTGGCGGAAGTGCTTCAGGCAAGCAAAGGTTCCATCAGTACCATGACTCGGTTGCTGGAACAACTTGGACTGATTGAGCGCGTCAGTTTACCTGGGCAGCGACGGGATTATTTTCGGATCAAACTCAATGCCTGGTCGGAATTGTCTAAGCGGCGGATGGATCAAATTACAGCATTTCGGAAACTGGCGGAACGGGGTTTAACTCTTTTGGCGGAGGAAACTCCAGAATTAACCCAGCGTCTTCGAGAAATGTATGACATCCATGCCTTCTTTGAGGCAGAAATTCCCCTGATGCTCGATCGCTGGGAGCGCTACCGTGCCACTCAAACGCCCTCTAATTCCTAATAACTCTCCAATACCTGACCGGGATTTTCTCTTCAAATTCATTCCTATTGTTGACGCTCTACTGGCAGCTTACTTATTGCTTTTCTCTGTTTGCTACTAACTCTCATTTCTAACAACCATGCAACTTCCCCTGATCAGTAAAGTCACGAAAAAGCCGAATCCCTGGCTGATTGGGCTACTAGCAGCAGGTGCGATCGGTCTTCCTGCGACGGCGTTCGTTGCCACCCGGACGAATGCCCCTAAAGCCGACATTAAAGAATATGTTGTGCCCGTGTCTCAGAAAGAAGTCACAGTACGCATTACCGCCAACGGTGAAGTGATTCCAGTACGGCGATTGAACTTGAACCCTAAAACAGCAGGGCGTTTGGCTGAACTGTATGTGGAGCAGGGCGATCGAGTGCAGCAAGGGCAGATCGTAGCTCGGATGGATAGCCGTGAACTGCAAGCTCAACGGCAGCAAGCGTTGGCAGAACTGGCACGAGTGGAAGCCAACTTAAACCTGGTGCGGGCAGGTAACCGCCCTGAAGCGATCGGGCAGGCTCAGGCAAACGTGAACCAGGCTCAGGCAGAAGTTGCGGCGGCTCAAACCCGCCTCGACCTGGCAAGCCAGCGCACGCAACGGAATCAAGCTTTGGCAAGCGATGGAGCCATCAGCCGCGATCGTCTAGATGAAGTGCTGAACGAACAACGCAGCGCCCAGGCAAACGTGGAACAAGCCAGCGCACGCTACAACAATGCGGTGCAACAACTGCGCCAGCAACGCAACGGCGCTCGGAGCCAGGAAGTTGATCAGGCGGCGGCTCAAGTTGAAGCGGCACGGGCAAATCTCCAGGCGATCGAAACCCAACTGGAAGACACCGAAATCCGTGCACCCTTTGCCGGAGTCATTACGCAAAAGAACGCAACGGAAGGGGATTTCGTCACTCCCACCAGTTTTTCTTCCAGTACCTCATCGGCAACCTCGATCGTGACCCTGGCAAACGACTTGGAAATTTTGGCGAAGGTGCCCGAAGTAGACATTGGACAGATTAAACCTGGACAACAGGTGGAAATTAAAGTCGATTCCTACCCCAACCAAATCTTCAAAGGCGAAGTGCGGTTAGTATCCCCAGAAGCCAAGGAAGACCCAACTCAGCGCGGCGTAATTACGTTTGAAGTGCGAGTCAAAATGCTGACGGGTAAAGACAAACTCCGTTCTGGCATGACGGCAGACCTGGCATTTTTGGGACAACGGGTGGATAACGCCCTGATGGTGCCCACGGTTGCCATCATCACCAACAAAGGTCAAACCGGAGTGTTGGTGCCCGATCGCAACAACAAACCCAAATTCCAACCCGTCACGATCGGTCCCAACATTGGTAACGAAACCAAAATTTTAGACGGGGTAAAACCCGGTGATCCCGTATTTGTCGAGCTACCGGAAGGGCAAAAGCTGGACGACATCATTAAAGGGATGGAGAAACAGTAATGGATTTTTTAGAAAGTACTCGCATGGCAGCCAAAACGCTGACTGCCAACAAACTTCGTAGCACCCTCACCATGCTGGGCATCATCATCGGTAATGCCTCCGTGATTGCCATGATCGGCATTGGGCAAGGGGCACAACGGCTGGCTTCAGAGCAATTTGAATCCTTAGGTCCTAACGTGCTGTTCGTGTCGCCGGGAAGCCGTCAGATGCGGAACCGAACCTTTGATCTACCTCGGACATTAGTACTAGAAGATGCTAAGGCGATCGCCGAACAGGTTCCGTCCATCAAAGAAGTCGCCCCTCAACGGCAGAGCCAGCTACCCGTGGTTTACCGCAACCTCAACACCAACTCGCTGATTGTCGGCACAACCCCCGCCTTTCTGTCGGTGCGTAGCTTTGACATGGAGCGGGGGCGGTTCGTGAGCGACCAGGATGTAGCAAGCAACAGCCAGGTTGTGGCATTGGGTTCAGACATTGCAACCCGCTTTTTTGGCAACCGTGACCCGATCGGCGAAGAAATTCGGATTCGGGGTATCACGTTTCGCGTAGTGGGCGTGCTGCAATCGAAAGGGGCATTTTTGGGTAACAACCAGGATGATGCGGTGTATGTCCCCATTACCACAATGGCAAGTCGTTTAACTGGGCAAACTTCTCCCTACGGGTTAGATCTCACCTTCATCTCGATTTCTGCCAAAAACGAAGCCAGCATCCCCGCAGCCGAATTTCAGGTGACAAACCTGCTACGGTTGCGTCACAAAGTCACCACGGAAGATGATTTCACCGTCCAAACTCAAAAGGACGTGTTGCAAATTGTGGGTGCAGTAACGGGTGGTTTAACCATTATGCTGGCGGCGATCGCTGCCATTTCTTTGATCGTGGGCGGCATCGGCATCATGAACATCATGCTAGTGTCTGTCACCGAACGCACCCAGGAGATTGGCTTGCGGAAAGCTATTGGCGCATCTCAACAGGATATTTTGATTCAGTTCATGATTGAAGCTGTGATTCTAGCAGCGGCAGGTGGCTTACTGGGAACCGCGATCGGTGTCGGTGGTGTCGTCCTGGTGAGTACCTTAACCCCATTACAAGCCAGCGTGTCTCCCGCAGCGATCGCCGTTGCCACAGGGGTTTCTGGCGGCATTGGCTTGTTCTTTGGAGTTGTGCCCGCCCGCCAAGCCGCAAAACTTGATCCGATCGTTGCCTTACGGAGTGCTTAACCATGCCCACGACAACTATTGTTCGATTGGAAGACATTTATAAGATCTACGGCTCTGGTGAAACGGAAGTGAGAGCGCTAGATGGCGTGGATCTGATCATTGAGCAGGGTGAGTTCTGCTCCATCATGGGTGCGTCCGGTTCCGGCAAATCTACCATGATGAACATCATTGGTTGCCTGGACAAGCCCACCGCTGGACGCTACTACCTGGACAATGTGGATGTTTCTCATCTAAGTGACACCGACCTGGCTCATGTGCGTAATCGCAAATTGGGCTTTGTGTTTCAGCAGTTTCATTTGTTGCCTCAACTCTCTGCCCTGGAAAATGTGATGTTGCCCCTGGTCTATGCCAACGTTTCGGAGCGGGAACGGCGCGATCGGGCGACCGAAGCCCTTACTCGTGTCGGACTGAAACATCGGTTGAACAATCGCCCCAACCAACTTTCCGGGGGACAGCAACAACGGGTTGCCATTGCACGGGCGATCGTCGGTCGTCCGGTTCTGCTGCTAGCCGATGAACCAACAGGAGCCTTAGACTCTAAGACCACTGTAGAAATTCTCCATATCTTTGCCGAACTCAACGCCAGCGGCATGACCGTCGTGATGGTGACTCACGAACCAGATGTTGCCCGATCTACTCGTCGCATTATCTGGTTTAAAGATGGCAGAGTCATGAACTCCAGCCTGACCCCCGATGAGATGAACCACCTGATGGCGATCGCTTAATCAAGGCAAACCACAAAAGGCAGAAGAAATGGGTTGCCAATTCCTTCTGCCTTTCGCCTTTTAACTTTTGTCCTGAATTCGCTGCCCTATCTTGCCCAGCGGCTACTCCTCCATAAGTAGAACAGGAGAACGGCGGTAATTAAAGCCCCCAAACTCCACTTGATGGCATTCTTCCAAAGTCCAGACGCTTGTCCGGCTGTGGCACCCTGGGCTTGACTTTGTAATTGTTCCCGCACGGTTTTGATCCGGGCTTGAACTTGTGCCTTCACTGCTTCGGGTTTGCTGGGGTCAACCGAAACGCCTAATCCACTCAGTTGAGTTGCCAGTGCTTTGAGTTCTTCAGGCTTACTCCGAGCTAACTGAGCTTCTAGTTGATTCAGTTGAGTCAGTTGCTGCTCAACTTGCTTATCAACAACCTGTTGAGCCTGACTGTTAACGCTTAAAGTTTGCAGGAAAATGGGCGGAATCATGAGCAGGAATACCACTGCCAAAACCAGGCAGAGCCAGGATAGGAGGCGTAAGCCCAGCTTTTCCCCATTCCTTCGACCGTAATACTCACCAAAAAAGATGAGTGTAAATCCTAACAATGGAACAACTGCTCGTTCAACAAATTGTCCGATCGTTTGTAAAAGCCAAGTGGGTTGCCCAGATTGAATCGTTAGCAGAATATGAATGGCATCAACTAATGCAAAGACGAGAAATCCATATCCGATCCAACGAAATCGATAGGCTGTTAAATTTTCACTTGCTTCACCGGATGAAGTTGACATAAGTTTTGGTTCCTCCTGTGAACCGACGATTGTAATGGGGGCTGTAGCAATCCTAATGAGTGAGTATTGAAAGGGTTTTCTCAGTGGAAAAAGTTTACATTTCCTAAGCTCACAACGGGTTCAGAATTACTGTTTATTGAGCGGGTGGAAAGTTGGCTTGCCACCATTGATGCCAGGAGAACCAGGCTGTTTCCAGGTCTTTATAGGCTTTTTCTCCTGAAGCAGTAGAGTCAGAGCTAGAGCCATTTTTGAGGGGGACAGCCATTAAGGTCCACAGACAACGGTAATCGATTAAGGACTCCTGACCCAGTAGCCAGGGCACAATTCGCGAAATTTGCAAATCGTTGGCGTAGCGATTTTGAGTGAACTGTGGTTCTGTCACCGTACTGATACCACGAGGATTGACACAGGCACTGAGGTAGGCTTTGCCTTCGTGCGCTACTAGCCCATAATGCCCCACTCCAGGTTGAAACTTGACTTTCATGGTGGCATTTGCGGTGCGGATTGGGGTATGCACAAACAGGTAGCGACTGACGTTGCCATCACTTTGCATATAAAACTGCTCTGCCTGGAGCGTCTTTTCGCCTTGCCGATACTGATACCGCCGACCAAATTTTGCTTCTTCGTTCGAGGTGACGGGTTCGCTGGTGATGAATTGCCATCCTTGAATCGGAACAGAAGCTTGCAGGGTATTTTCGGGCTTTTGGGCTGCGGCATTATCAACTTTGGGCATGGCTGCAACTTTTGCCCATACGAAGGCAGTTCCCGCAAAAGTGGCTGCCAATATGCCAAGGCGGATCGATCGCCAGTTGGAATTAAGCATTTTCTTCTGCTCCTGAATCTGGCTTTTGGGAGGGGCTACGCAGGAATGCCAGCCAGCAAAATAGTCCGAAGATAAAAACAGCGATCGCAGAAAAAATTAGTGATCCTTGTCCTTCATGCCAGTAATCAAAGGCATTTTTATCGCCACCATTGTTTAGAATCGCCATGAGCGCGACTCGAAACGAGTTGACCGCAAAGGCAATCATCACGGCTGAAAGCACCACCACCACTTTTTGCCAAAGGTGTTTAAGTGGAAACATCAGCAAAAACAAGACGGAAATGCACAGCAGTTGCAAAATACTTTGAATCCCGGAACACGCTCCGTATACTTCTACTCGGCTGGTGGGCATGACCAAAAATACACCCTGTCGCTGCACTGGAAATCCTAGATAGGAAAGGTTAAATGCCCCTGCCATCGCAGTTAATTCAGATAAATCGATCGCTTGCAGGGTGAGTTTCAGTGCTGGATAAAGTGCCAACAGTCCAAAAATGAGCAATTCCTTCCAGTATTGCCACAAGCCTCTAAAGCCAGATGCTAACAGCCCTAAACTTACTGTGGCGATGAAGGGTAGAACCCAGGCAGAGGAAGCAGAATCGGGTGAAAAGCTGACTCTTAGTAGGATCAATGCCAGAAGCAAGAGTCCAACCAGGCTTGGAATGAGTCCACTGTCGAACTTGAGCGTTTCGCGGTTATCCCAAACGAGGGAGCCAACCGCCAACCAGAATAGTAGGCTGGTTGCAAAAATATCGGAATTATCAATTCGATTCAGTAATGTCAGATGAACAGCCGCAACCGCAGCGGCGATCGCCAGCAGCCAAAATTTCGGTTCTTGTAGGGTTCTTGACCAATCCATTTGCTTACAACTCAGCTACGTCAATAGTCCCGTCAGGGGCTTTACTTTAAGAGTTCCCTGGGAATTTAGTTCTGTAAACCCCTGTTCGAAAACTTATTTAAATCTAAAAGAGGGTTGATAGCGCTTTTGTCATTCGTCATCAGTCATTGGTCATTGGTTGTATGAAGCCCTATGCGGTCAGGTTGACCTGGATTCTTAAGGCACCGGAACTACCATCCATGCGATCGCTGTCTGACAGAGGCTGGGTTTGATTTGCCGAACGGGCGATCGCCAGGAGGGTATGTTGTCCTGGCTGGGTTGGTTTCCAGAGATAGCGCCATAACGTCCATTCATGGGGTGAAGGGGGTCGATTTTGGTCGGCAACGTGCCACTGCTGTCCGTTATCAGTGCTGACCTGGATGGATGCGATCGAGCTGGATTTGTCCAGGGCAATGCCTGCGATCAAAATGCCATTTGCCCAGCCCGCGGTTCCAGTTTTGGGAAGATTGACAGAGTTACGGCGATGCCAGACGCGATCGCTCTGCACCTGTCGAATCATGCTGTGGGTTGGAATTTCTGCCGTGTTTGACCATCCCTGTCGTTCCCAGTAACCTTTTTTCGGCTGGGAAATAGCTTCAATTTTGATCAACCACTTGGGCTGTTTCTGCCCAAACCGCCCAGGAATAATAATTCGTACTGGATAGCCGTGTTCTGGGGTAAGCGGGGCTTGATTCATGCGGTGAACCAAACACACGTCGGGGCGCATTAAATCGGCAACAGGCAGAGTCGTTTCGTAATAGTCTGCGGCGTGCAGCATGAAATGAGTTGCCTCAGGCTGCACTTGCACTTGTTTCAGAAAGGGGAGTAGAGGCGTTCCCTGCCACAAGGCATTGCCGATCTGGTCGCCACCAGCCTGATTGCCAATACATTCCATCGTCAAATAAAACTCTTTTTGCGGTGCGGCAAGAATATCATTCAGAGATAGAGTAATAGAATTGGCGATCGCTCCGGTAAATTCCAGTTGCCACTTCGCTACATCCACCGTCATGGGTGAAGCATAGGACTGGACATAAAACTCGCTCACCGGAGTCAGCAAATGCGGCGGTAGCGGTTCCCTGGGATCGAGCAAATTCGGAGCAAACATGGCATCTAGGGACAAGGGCTTGCCACAGCTTGCAAGTAAGTTTGCGCCAATCAACCCGCCCGAAGTCTGCAATAACCGTTGAATCACTGTGCGACGCTGCATGATGGGTCGTTTGATAGGGGTGAAATCAGGACAAGTTCATCGATAGGATCTGTCAATAAGATAGCGATCCTTAACACTTCTTTGCGAAATTGAGTTTGTGGTTGATAATTAATTAACTTGTTGTTAACTAACTTGTTGTTAACGAATCCTGCATTATCTGCCCCTACACTTACATCGCAGAAGGAGCCGCGAGTGAATGCAGCCGAGCAGGCAAAAAGCCTGGAAACTGCCAGCAAAATTGCTACCCTTGTCAATTTATTTAAGTCCGAGTTTCCAGATGCGAAAGCGGATCTTAAACCTTGGGCAAATGATCCTGATACGAGAGAGTTAGTTGATCCAGACTCGATCGACATTGGATTTCATTTACCTGGGTTTTCGCGCCTATTTCAAAGTCGCAGTATTTTGCTCCAGATTCGTTTTCACAGCGATGAGGCAACGGGCGATCGACGGGTGATCGGAGCAGAAGTGGCAGGATTTGATCACCAGGGCAAGCAGTGGCGGCTGTCTACTGTGCATGAATGGGTTTTTGAAGGCGATCGCAGCCCCAAACCTGAGATCGGTGATAAGTTAAAAGCTTTTCTGCGGCAGGCTTTAGAGTTATTCAGCTAAGGAGTCATAGGTTTGCATTTGATAGCCGCAGACTCCATTGGCATCCCATTGAAACTCGGCAATTAGGAAGGCACTGCCGCTAATTATCAAGCCTGTGAGCAAGGGCTTGCAACTGGGGAAAGAGGGCAACAGAGCGATCGCTCCCAGATGCACCAGACTTAGCAACAGAAACAACCGCGATCGCATTCCTAAACTTGTGATCAGGTAGCCAACTCCACTTAACCCTAACCAGAGCGGACAAATGTGCATGAGTACCCAATACCAACCACCAAACATCCCCTGGTAGGTAGCGATCGCGCCTAGCAGCATCAGCGCCGCCCAACTGATCAACACCCAACTCAACCGTTCTAAAAAAGCAAATCGCCAGGTTAACAGAATTGTTCCAGCAATGCCTCCCGTGGTAAGCGTTGAAGCTATCAAGGCTTGGATGGTCCAATCCAGGGAAAAATATTGAGCGATCGTAAAAATTACAGCTGAAATAATTCCCCAAAGTAAACAAGCTTGATCGTGACGAGTGTAAAAGCTAGAAAAAATAACTCTATTGTTAACTTGCCAATGTAATCGCCAGAGACCAGGCATCTCAGGAACTTCAAATGCAGATTTCTTGGATACAAAAATCGGAGTTTCAAAGTTAAAAAAACTCATTATAAAAAAGTTTATGAATGGGCAGCGAACGACCTTCTATGATTAGCTTCGCTTACTCACACTTATTCAAACTCTGCCACCAGTAAAGATTTTTGCACGGGGTGTGTCTACCAATAGGCGCAATCGCAGCTAAAGCCTTAGCTCCTTGAAAAGTGTACTAATAACAAAAAACCGAAGCCAGGAAAAACGAATGGGTAAAAACTGCTTTGAAGTATGTCAGGTTGAATTTAATGAGTGGTATCAAAAATAACGAGCGTTCAGAAAATCGCAAAATCTACCTTAATTACTGAGTAATTACTGAGTAAACTGTACTGCTTAATTGGTGAGATGTAAAGAAATGTTTAGATTATGAGAAAACCCGGATATTTTCTCGATCGTGTTGACTAACAGATAAATTTTTGTTGGTTAGCCGATCAATTCAACCTCGTTTAGCATCGTGGATTAAAATTGAAAAGCTGGTAGTCAGTTGGAGCAAACGACTGTTCGCCCATTCAAGAAGATTTCAGAGTTATTAAATTCCCATGATTGCGGAAGTCTATTGAATTTGTTATGGCTCAGTTCTTTTTGATGATCGCAGCAATTTTTGGCGGACTCTCCGTTGCCGCCGGAGCGTTTGGTGTCCACGCGCTACGGGATAGATTAACCGATCGCGCCCTGGAAATCTTTGAGACCGGTTCGCAGTACCAGATGTATCACGCCCTCGCCCTACTCGCCGTCGGCATTCTCATCAGCCGTACTGAACCGATCCCACCTGCTCTCTCAACGGCTGGATTTGCTTTCATCGCAGGAGTTCTGATTTTCTCAGGCAGTCTTTATGCCCTCAGCATCAGCGGGATCAAATGGCTGGGAGCCATAACTCCATTGGGTGGAGCCTGCTTTCTGGTGGGCTGGGCTTGTCTAGCGATCGCCGCCTTCAAGCTGTAGTTTTCACCCCTACTCCTCCCCTCCCTCCTGCTCCATCCAGCGGTCATACAAATCAGGACGACGATCGCGGGTGCGTTGAATTTGTTGCTGTTTGCGCCACTGGGCGATCGCGGCGTGGTTGCCTGACAGCAGCACTTCCGGGACTGCCCAATCTCGGAATACAGGAGGTCGAGTGTACTGGGGATAATCCAGCAATCCTTGCTCAAAACTCTCCGCCTTAAGCGATTCTTCCTTTCCAACCGTTCCAGGCAGCAGGCGCACCACCCCGTTAACCAGTGCCAGCGCTGGAATTTCTCCACAGGTCAGAACAAAATCACCCAGGGAAACTTCGCGAGTGACCAAATTCAGAACCCGATCGTCCACTCCTTCGTAATGTCCACAAATAATGACTAATTGATGGCACGTTGCCGCAAAAGATTGGAACATTTGCTGATGCATGGTTTCGCCCTGGGGAGTCATTAATAAGACTTCCCGACTGGGTAAAACGGGGAGTGATTCTACCGCCGCAAAAATGGGTTCTGGTTTCATCAACATTCCCACTCCGCCGCCGTAAGGTTCATCATCCACTCGTTTATGCCTGTCTGTGGCAAAATCACGCGGGTTGGTCAAGGTCACTGCGGCAATATTTTTTGCCAGAGCTTTGCCCAGTAAGCCTGAGCTGAGCGGAGAGAGGAAGAAGTCAGGAAACAGTGTCACGATATCAATTCGCATAAATTCGCAAAAAAGACCTCAAACGGGAACTATCCATACAAAGAAACATTCCTTAAAGCATTAAATTACGCTTTAATGGTTTGTCATCATCTTAATGTTGGCGTTCCGGCGAAATTACTCACCGGAGTGATTGATTTGTCAAGATCGACGTGAATATTTCGCAACCGGATTCAAGAAAACTTAACCAGGATCTCTCCCAAAGCCTTGCAAGATCTAGTTTAGATGAGCATCAGAGTTGCTCTGGTTACGACGCTGCCACACTTTCATACACAGGATAAACATTTCGGATGAACAAAAGTAGCGTTCCGACCTCTGTTACAAAGTTGTTAGAGCGTTGGTTTCATCTTTCAACCAGTGCCAATGCTCTGACTCAGCGAACGTTTCAGTCTTTTGGAGAGGAAATGCCTCAGTCTACAAAAACCGCCATTATGATCATCGGAGGAGCCGAGGATAAAGTGCACGGGCGGGAAATTTTACATAGTTTTTTCAACCGTTCTGGTGCGGCGGATGCCCAAATCGCAATTATCCCATCCGCCTCGCGAGAACCCGCCGTCATTGGCGAACGCTACCGCGAAATCTTTACGGAAATGGGCGCGAAGCAGATTGAGATTTTAGATATTCGAGATCGCGACCAATGCGAAGACTTGCTGATGCAGACCTATGTGGAAAATTGCACAGGGGTTTTCATGACGGGCGGGGATCAATTGCGACTGTGCGGCTTGCTGGCAGACACTCCCTTGATGAATATGGTGCGTCAGCGGGCACAACGAGGGGAAATTACCCTGGCTGGCACCAGCGCCGGAGCCGCAGTCATGGGACATTTTATGATTGCGGGAGGGGGGAGTGGAGAATCTCCCAACCGTTCCCTGGTAGATATGACGACTGGACTTGGTATCATTCCAGAATTAGTCGTTGATCAACACTTCCATAATCGCAATCGTATGGCTCGATTGATGAGTGCGATCGCTGCTCACGCCGATCGGTTGGGAGTTGGGATTGACGAAGACACTTGCGCTGTATTTGAGGGAGATGGGATTCTTCAGGTCATTGGCAAGGGGAGTGTCACGATTATTGACCCAGAGGCAATGATCCACACGAATCACGCCTCAGCGAATGCTACCGATCCTCTCAGTATTAGCAACCTGCGGCTCCACCTTTTGGTGCATGGGGATCAGTTCGATTTGCGTAAACGGATGCCAATTTTGCCCAGAGTTCCCTAAGGAACAACCCGTTGCTCTGAGTTCCTGTAAACTCACTCCACAATATACTCAACTCGCTCCAAAACAAAGTCCTCAGATCCGTTCAAATTGTTCGTCATGGACAGTTTGTCCATTTCCAGGACATAAAACTGAGAAATGCTTTAAGCAAGTCTACGCTAGGCTTATTCTTATGTTGAGTGAGTAACAGTACTTACGATGCTCACACCGAATTCAAACACGAATCCTATGAAAATACTCAAAATCCAGACGTTAAGAGGTCCGAACTACTGGAGTATTCGTCGGCAGAAGCTTGTTGTTATGCGTCTGGATCTGGAAGAGTTGGCGGAGAAGCCCTCTAACCAAATCCCAGGATTCTACGAAGGATTGGTTCAAACCCTGCCAAGCCTGATCGAACACTTCTGCTCACCAGGTTGCCGGGGAGGCTTTTTGAAACGGGTGCAGGAAGGAACCATGATGGGGCACATTGTGGAACACGTTGCCCTGGAATTACAGGAATTGGCGGGGATGCCCGTCGGCTTTGGGCGCACTCGAGAAACCTCGACACCTGGAACCTACCAGGTGGTGATTGAGTATCAGTACGAGCAAGCTGGACGTTACGCGGCTCGCGCGGCAGTCCGTTTGTGTCAGAGCATTATTGATACGGGAGAGTACGCCCAGGAAGAACTGGAAAAAGATTTGGAAGACTTGCGCCAACTGGCTGCGGATTCATCTTTGGGACCGAGTACAGAGTCGATCGTCAAGGAAGCGGAAGCCAAAGGTATTCCCTGGTTTGAGTTGGGGGCGCGGCACCTGATTCAACTGGGCTATGGTATCCACCAGAAGCGGATGCAGGCGACTCTGAGTAACCAGACCGGGATCCTGGGAGTAGAACTGGCGAGTGACAAAGAAGGGACAAAGCGAGTCCTCAAAAGCGCTGGAATTCCGGTGCCGCGAGGGACGACGATCGACTTTTTGGATGAACTGGAAGAAGCGATCGAATTTGTGGGGGGCTACCCGATCGTGATCAAGCCGCTAGATGGCAATCACGGACGGGGGATCACCATTGACATTAATTCCTGGGAAGAGGCGATCGCGGCTTACGATGCCGCCCGTGATGTCTCTCGCTCAGTCATCATTGAGCGGTTTTATCGAGGACAGGATCACCGCGTGCTGGTGGTGAATGGCAGAGTCGTCGCGGTTGCCGAACGGATTCCGGCTCATGTGGTCGGGAACGGGCGATCGACCATTGAAGAGTTGATTGAGGAAACTAATCGCGATCCGCGTCGGGGTGAAGGGCATGACAATGTGCTGACCAAAATTGAACTCGATCGCACCAGTTGGCAATTGCTCGAAAAGCAGGGCTACACCCTGGACAGCGTGCTAAAAGCAGGACAGGTGTGTTATTTACGTGCGACCGCAAACTTGAGTACAGGTGGCATTGCGGTCGATCGTACCGATGATATTCACCCTGAAAATATGTGGATCGCGCAACGAGTAGCGAAAACGATCGGACTCGATATTTGTGGCATCGACATTGTGACACCCGACATCACCCGCCCCTTGCGAGAAATGGATGGGGTAATTGTGGAAGTCAATGCGGCTCCTGGCTTCCGGATGCACGTTTGTCCCAGTATTGGTATCCCGCGTAACGTGGCTGAACCCGTGCTGGAAATGCTCTTCCCCCACGGAACACCCAGTCGAGTTCCCATCATCGCGATTACAGGTACCAACGGCAAAACAACGACAACTCGTCTGATTGCTCACCTGTTCCGCCAAACTGGGCAGGTGGTGGGGTACACCACGACGGACGGCACCTACATTGGTGATTACATGGCAGAGCCGGGGGACAACACGGGACCCCAAAGTGCCCAATTGATTCTGCAAGATCCCACGGTGGAAGTGGCTGTGCTGGAGAGTGCTAGGGGGGGGATTTTGCGATCGGGCTTGGCGTTTAGCACCTGTGATGTGGGTGTCGTGCTGAATGTGGCGGCGGATCACCTGGGCTTGGGAGACATCGACACGATCGCGCAAATGGCGCGGGTGAAGAGTGTTGTGCCGGAAGCCGTCATGCCAAACGGGTATGCCGTGCTGAATGCCGATGATCCCCTGGTGGCTGAAATGGCAAGCCGGGTCAGCGCTCAAATTGCTTACTTTTCCATGAACCCAGAGAATGAGCTAGTCAAAGCGCATACCCAAAAGGGCGGATTAGCCGCAGTCTACGAAAATGGCTATCTCTCTATCCTGAAAGGAGACTGGACATTACGGATTGAACCTGCTGAAAATGTACCGCTGACTTTGGGCGGACGGGCACCGTTCATGATTGCCAACGCCCTGGCAGCCAGTCTTGCGGCTTTTGCTCAAGGAGTTGACATCAAAGATATTCGGGCGGCTTTGTTGACCTTTAAAGCATCCGCTGGACAAACTCCCGGACGGATGAACCTGTTCAATTTGGGTAAGTTCCATGCCCTGGTGGACTATGCTCACAACCCCCACAGCTATGAAGCTTTGGCAGGGTTTGTGAAGAATTGGCCCGGTGAACGGATTGGAGTTGTGGGCGGTCCGGGCGATCGCCGGGATGAAGATTTCCTGACCCTGGGTACACTCTCTGCCGGAATGTTCGATCGGATTGTGATCAAGGAAGACGATGACACCCGTGGTCGTCCCCGTGGAGATGCGGCTCGCTGGATTGCCCGTGGACTTCAGGAAGCCAAGCCCGATTGCCGCTTTGAAACAATTTTGGATGAGACCACTGCCATCAACACGGCGTTGGATAGTGCCCCGCTCAACAGCCTTGTGGTTGTGCTGCCGGAAAGTGTGAATCGAGCGATCGAGTTGATTGAACTGCGGCGATCCCCTTCCGAACCCGAATCTCCAGTGGTTGCTGCGCCTGAAAAGCCTGCTCCTAATGCTCCCGTAGTCGTTACTGAAGCTTCGGAAACAATCATCAGTTCTGAGGTTCCTTCAGCGTTGTAGAGATGGGTGTCAGGGGTTGAGAGTGGGTGGGGTGGGTGAGTACATGGGTAGATGGGTGAACAAGAGCCGATCTTCTGTAGCCAACCCCTAACCCCCAATCCCTAACCCCTACTCGCCCAATCCTTCGCCCAATCCAGGGTTTCGTGAACTTGTTCAAGGGTTTTAGCTTCGGAATAAAGTCGCAGGACTGGTTCCGTTCCGCTAAACCGGATGAGCAACCAGCGCCCGTCTTCCAGGCGAAACTTATACCCATCGATCGCCAGACAATCCACAACTTTTTGTCCGGCAATTTCGGTGGGGGGTTGGGTTTGCAGGCGTTCAACTAATTGGGCGCGAGCTGCCATGCTGGCAAGGTGGAGATCGACGCGATCGTAGCTGGAGAAGAAATCAGTGCGCTTTTGCAAATTGCGATAAATATCGGTCAGGTCAGCATTGGATTTAACCATTGCCTCCAGCACATACAAGGCGGAGAGTAGAGCATCCCGCTCAGGAATGTGGTTGCCATAGCCAATCCCACCCGATTCTTCCCCGCCAATCAACACCTGCGCTTCCACCATGCGATCGGCAATGTATTTGTACCCGATCGGGGTTTCGTAGACGGGCAAATCGTACAGTGCTGCCACTTTGGGCATCAGGTCTGAGCCGCTGATGGTTTTGATAAATTCGCCCTGATAGCCGCGATTGATGACAAGATGCTCGGTTAGAACTGGGATCAGAATTTGGGAACTGAGAAAATTTCCCTGTCCATCAACTGCGGCAATGCGATCGCTGTCTCCATCGAAGACTAGCCCAACCGCCAAGCCTGATGGACGCTGCTGGCGATAGCTATGAATTTGATGAAAGAGTTTCGCGAGATATTTGGGCAAGGGTTCGGGGGCACCACCTTCAAACAAGGGATCACGATCGCTGTTGATCTCGTGAATGCCGATGCCCAACAACTTTTCTAGTCCTGTGGCAGCCGCACCATGCATCACATCAGCAAAGACCGTAAGCTGTCCCTGGGCGATCGCGGCTCGAATCATGGAGACATCCACCATCTTGCGTAGCCCGTCACAGTAGCTCTCCCACGGATTAAAGGTTTGAAGAGTACCTGGAGTCGCATTTGATAAGAGACCCAGTGGTAAGCGTGCCTCAATTTTTTGCGTGACATGGGGCGCAACCGAACCACCAAATGCCCCTTTTACTTTCAAACCAGAATATTTGCCAGGGTTGTGGCTGGCAGTGATCACCAATGCGCCTAAAGCATTTTGCTGCTTTGCTGCCCAACTAAAGGCAGGGGTCGGGGCGTAGCCATCGGATAGTAGAACATCAAAGCCTGCTTGCTGCACGGCTTTCGCCACGGCTTGAGCAAAATCTTCTGAAAGAAAACGGCGATCGTACCCCACCACAATCAAGCGGCTACTATGCGTTACGCTACTGTACTCATCTGCCAGGACTTGTGCCGCGATCGCGGCAACGTACTGGACTCGTTCAAAGGTAAATTCTGCCGCGATCACACCCCGCCAACCGTCTGTTCCAAACTTAATACAATCAATCAGATCTGAAGTAGGAGTGTTTTGAGTCATACACAGACTGCCTTAAGCGAATTCATAGAGTACCTTACCGAGTGTATTCGGATTGAGGTAGCCTCATCCACCTTTTACTCAATTGTGAAGCTGGGTTATAGATGGTCGGATGTTACATCGGAACGAACACGACTGTCCCCCGTTTTCCAGTCTTCATTTTC
>JANRIN010000058.1:0-47155 GCA_033764965.1 Leptolyngbyaceae cyanobacterium bins.302
ACTCGCCTTTGATCCAATTCTGGCCAAGTGCAAACTCATCGCGGAAGCCTGGGATGCGGGTGGACTGTATCAGGTGGGATCATTCCCCGCCTTTGGACGCTGGGCCGAGTGGAACGGCAAATACCGAGATGGGATTCGCAAGTTTCTCAAGGGCGAGGAAGGGCGAGTGGGCGATATGGCGCAACGGCTCCTGGGTTCACCCGACCTGTATGCCTGGGCAGGACGGGCACCCGCCACCTCCATCAATTTCATCACGGCGCACGATGGCTTTACCCTGGCGGATCTGGTGTCTTATAACAATAAGCACAATGAAGCCAACGGGGAAAATAACAACGACGGTGGCAACGACAACGATAGCTGGAACTGCGGGGCTGAAGGCTGGACGGATGATCCAGGGATTAATGCACTGCGATCGCGCCAGATGAAAAATGCCCTGGCGATGCTCCTGGTCAGCCAGGGGGTGCCGATGATCCTCATGGGCGATGAGGTGGGGCGCAGTCAAAACGGCAACAACAACACCTATTGCCACGACAGTGAACTGAACTGGCTGAACTGGGAATTGTTGCAGTCGAATGCGGGACTGTTTAAGTTTGCGAAACACGCGATCGCCTTCCGCAGAGCGCACCCTGTGCTCAGAAACCGCTGGCACTATCGCAACACAGATTATGTGGGTAGCGGCTATCCGGATATTTCCTGGCATGGCACCAAAGCCTGGAACGCCGATTGGTCAAACGATAGCCGCGTGTTGGCATTCCTACTCTGTGGCAAACACGCCAAGGATGGCACCGTCCAGGATAACTTCATCTACGTTGCGATGAATATGCACTGGGAAGCGCACTGGTTCGAAATTCCAGGGCTTCCACCAGGGGTACAATGGCACATCTTTGCCAACACGGGCGCACCTGCCCCAGACGAAAGTTGGGAACCAGGAACAGAACCCGTTTTAGACAATCAGCATGGCATCTTGCTGGGCGATCGCTCGGTGGTCATTCTGGTGGGTAAATAGATTGATTGTTTTGATTAACCACGCACAAACACAGAACAAACCTATGGCTTTTACTGCAACTCTGGAAAAAACTTCTGAAGAAACCGCTAAAATCGTCCTTTCTGGCGAACTCGATGCGAGTACTGCCCCAACGTTCAAGGAAGAAGTAGAAAAGGCAGCTAGCTCATCCATCAAACGCCTAGTTTTAGATATGTCGGATCTGGAATATATGGCAAGCGCGGGCTTGCGAGTGCTGATCTATGCCAAGCAAAAAATTGGCATGGATACGGATTTGTATGTCATTGCACCGCAAGAATCTGTACTTGATACCTTAACCAAAACGGGTTTTATCAGTAGTGTGTTTGTGGTCAATGCTGAGTCTGAAATCGCGGCTGGCTAGAATAGCGGACAAACTGTAGCACACGATGAATGAGTGGATGGGTGGATGAGTCAATGGGACGTGAACATTCATCCATTCATCTCGTTACGCATCTGTAATGGAATCCCCCGACTATGCAATTTCTTTCTGTACCCGGTACGCTTGATTCTTTAGGCGCGATCGCTGACTTTATCAAAGCCGCCGCTGCCGAAGCAGGTCTAGATAAAAAAGCAACTTATCAACTGCGCCTTGCCGTGGATGAGATCGCGACCAACATCATTGTGCATGGCTATGAAGAAGCAGGGTTAGAGGGAACCGTTTACCTGACCTACAATGTGGATGATAAAGCGCTCACGTTTACGATCGAGGACACAGGCGCAGCCTACGATCCGCATCAACACCTGTTGCCTGAAGAAGATGCTTTGCACCAACCTCTAGAACAACGGCAAATTGGTGGGTTAGGAATTTATTTAGCACTCAAAGGCGTGGACAAATTTATTTACGAACGAGAGGGCGATCGGAATCGCAATACCTTTGTGATGAATCGTCCACCCTCAACCGGGGTATCTATTTAGGAAAAAACGGGTGAATCCGTAAAAACACATACTCTTCACGAAATCTTTAAACTAATTCTCCTGATTTACACGTATTATTTATGAGTAAGAGACAATTCCTTTCGTGTGCAAATATTCTCTACAATTGGAACTTTTGAAACATTACAGCCATTTCTATTTGAATAAACCACATCTTTTGTAAGGGCGAACGGCGGTTCGCTCCTACCGTGTGGCTAGCCATTCTGAGAATTGCTGTAAGAGTTTTTTGGAAATGTCGTAATTTCCGTGGTCGAGTCAGCTTTTTAGAAATTACCCGAAGTTTCTAACTAAGAAAATCTTTGCCAGTGTTGTTAGAGCAATGCAGGGCGTAAGCGATGGAGCGCGGCAAGCCGTGTCCCATCCTGCTTTGTCCTGCCGTTTGATCCCTATGAGATGCCTGCCCCAACTCGAACTTCTCAAGACTTTAAGAGGGAAAATTCATGACCCTATCTGTAGAAACGGTTTTTGATGAACGATACTATCGCTGGGCAAACCCAGATGTCAGTGCAGCGATCGACAGTGGTCAGTACAAAGACGGCTTAGAACATTACAACCTGATTGGGCGAAGCGAAGGACGCAGCCCCAGCGGCTACTACAACGAGCAGTTCTACCTGCAAAACAACCCGGATGTTGCCCAGGCGGTTCAGGCAGGCGCTTTTGATGACGGGTTGGATCACTTTCTCAGCGTTGGTTACACCTTCAATGAAAGCCGCTCCACCAGCGACCTGATTGATCCCGACTGGATTTACGATTACCTCACGAAAAAAGACCCCGATACGGCATTCAAACTGCAAACTGGTGAGTTCAGTGTCATCGAGTACTTCACTGGGTTGCCCAAGGGCAAGCAGCACGAGTTAACCGCTGAACGAGCCTTCCTGAGCCTATGGAACGACAAAAATTTCGATATCATTGACCAGCTCACTACAGGAGCCGACTTTATCGATCGCAATGTCTTCCAGGTACTTCCCGGACCTTACGACGGCGGGACTCCCGGCAAACTGATCGGCGGACCCGAAATCGGTGGAAAACCTGGCACAGAAGGGATTAAGCAAACTGCCCTGCTGTTTATTGAAGCCATGCCAGACATTGTGCTGGAGCAGAAGGAGTTTGCCTATGACGGGGACAAGCTCTTTATTCGGTGGGAAGAGAACGGGACGCAGGTGAACCGCTTCGGTGAAGGGTCTTACTCCATTGGTGGACGCTCTCTGGCAGATGTGTTGGGTGTCCCAGCCCTCAGCGGACCAACTCCCAGAAAGTTTCAGGGGTTGATTGTTGCCTACTTCAACCCAGAGGGCAAGATGTACGAGCGGTTGGGCTATCCCTTGGCTCACGAAACGACCGCGAACTTCATTGAAATGGGCGTTCCCCTTGGCGATATTTCCAATCGCATTCGCCCCGTCGGTAGCCTTGATCCGGTTGAGAGTCAAGCGCTCAATCTTGTGAAGTCAACCTATGCCGCGTTCCAGGCAGGCGATATTCCTACGGTACTCAACGCCTTTGATCCGGCGATTACCTGGAAATCTCAGTACTCCGCCGAAATTCCCTTCAGCGGAGTTTACCAGGGAACGAGTGGGGTGCTGGATTATCTCAGCGATGTCACCAGTTCCACCACGATTCTCGCCTTCAACCCCACCACCTACACCACTCAGGGCAACACAGTGATTGTGAGAGGGTCGGAAGAAATTGCGGTCAACTCCACGAACTTGACCTATACCAATAGCTGGGTACACGTTTGGAAGTTGAGCAATGGCAAAGTAGTTGAGATTACCACTTACAATGACACAGCGGCGGTAGATGCAGCCTTTGGCTTGGAAACGTCTACAACTGCAACCTTTGATAGTGCTCAGGCTTATCAGCAAGCGATCGCTGCCACCAGCATCCCAACGGTTACTCCCACTCCAGCCACCACCACCGCGTCTGCCATTTCCTTCGATACTTCCGATGCCAGTGGACGAATTACGTTGGAGGAAATATTCGACGAAACCTATTACCTGTGGGCATATCCTGAGGTCAAAGCGGCGATCGATCGAGGCGAGTTTGATAATGCTCTGGATCATTACCTCACGGTTGGCAGAAGCGAGGGACGCAATCCCAGTGGCTACTACAACGAGGATTATTATCTAGCGAAATATCCTGATGTTGTTCAGGCAATTTGCGCGGGCTTGTATCAGGATGGCTTGGATCACTTCCTCAAGGTGGGTCAGAACTTCTCCGAAAATCGGTCTTCCAGTGATGTGGTGGATTCCGCCTGGATTTACAACTACCTGGTGAAAGAAGACCCCACTACCGCCGCCAAAATTGCACGCGGGGAGCTAACTGCTGTTGATTTCTATGCGGGTTTGCCCAAGGGTAAGCAGTACGAATTGACCGCTGAACGCGCATTCCTGGGACTATGGAACGACAAAAACTTTGACATTATTGATCAACTCACGACTGGCGCAGCCTTTATCGATCGCAATGTGTTCCAGGTACGTCCCGGACCTTACGACGGCGGCACTCCCGGTAAACTAATCGGTGGACCTGAAATTGGTGGGCAACCTGGCACAGAGGGAATCAAGCAAACTGCCCTGCTGTTTATTGAAGCCATGCCAGACATTGTGCTGGATCAGAAAGAGTTTGGTTACGATGGCGAGAAACTGTGGATTCGGTGGGAAGAAAACGGTACGCAAGTCAACCGCTTTGGTGAGGGGTCTTACTCCATCGGGGGACGCTCTCTGGCAGATGTGTTGGGGGTTCCAGCCCTCAGCGGACCCACTCCCAGAAAGTTCCAGGGGCTGATCGTTGCCTACTTCAACCCAGAGGGCAAGATGTACGAGCGGTTGGGCTATCCGATCGCCCACGAAACCTTGACGAACTTCCTGGAAATGGGCGTTCCGTTGGGTGATATTGCTAATCGTGTGCGTCCCGTTGGGCAGTTAGATCCGATCGAATCGCGATCGCTCAAATTGGTGCAGGATACCTACGCTGCTTTTGGGCAGGGTAACATCGATGCGGTATTGAACGCATTGGATGAAGACATCACCTGGACTTCGCGCTATAGCCCAGATGTTCCTTTCAATGGAGTGTTCCAGGGACGTGCTGGTGTGCTGGATTACCTCGGCAAAGTGAATAGTTCTGTGACACTCCTGTCTTTCAATCCTCAAACCTTCACGGTTCAAGATCAAACGGTGATTGTAACAGGCTTTGAAGAAGGAGTTGTGAATGCAACGAATCGCACCTACACCAATCGTTGGGCACACGTTTGGCAGTTAGATAGTGGCAAAGTCTCTCAAATTACCACTTACAACGACTCTGCGGCGGTTGAAAATGCGTTTGAAGACCCACTAGCACTGAATCTGGAGATTACAGGGATTCTAGCTTGAGCAATTCACTAAGGATCTTGAACGAAATAATCTATAAAAGTTAGATCTGCTGTAGGGGGCGCACGGCTGTGCGCCCGTACCGAGAAATTCCAGATTAATTAATTCTCATTCCTGAGTTCTGCTTCTGGTCTAGTTTCCTTGGAGGGATACTCTTATACCAATTTAAACAGTGACAAGGGCACATTCCTTGCACCGATCCCCCTCAATCCCCCTAATCAAGGGGGATGCCGCAGGCAGGGGGATCTTAATCTGTAGCGTGTCGAAAGCAAATTGGTGTTAGAAGTGGGAATTAAATAAATCGCGTTTCCTGGGTTGGGGCATAGCACTGCTATGCCCTTACCGATTTCTTGTTAAAGTCTCTACAAGGGCTTAACTGAATCCTTGCTAGTTTGCAGATTAAATTGCAGGCTTAGATTGTAGTGAGGTGTAAAGTTCATTCAATCGAGCTTCAATTTCCGGTGGGCGGTTGGTAAAACGAATATAAAAACGATTGTCTGTGGCTGGTTTTTCTAGCACTTTGGCATAGACATCTTCATCGCTTGCCACCTCATCGCCAGGAAAACAGAGATTGAGCTTGAGATTGGTCAGGGGTGCGGGAGCCGAGCCGCTGTCTACATACATTTCGGCTTCTCTGGCAGAGAGCGTGATTAATTTGCCTGTGACGATCGCGCGATCGACTTGCTTGCCTTCCAGGGTGGCGTATCTGACCAGAATCGGCTCTGGCAGGGGGAAGAAGTCTTCTTCTTGCTTGGTCAGGTGTAAGTTGTATTTACCCGTGATGCCCACAATCTCATAGATCATGATGGGCTTGTGTACCCCTTTGGGCTGCACTTCCCGTTGTTCATCGGTGATCACATCGGAAAGGATAGCTTCCAGTGTGGATTCCGTGGCAAAGATTTGACCCCCCACGGTATAGCCTTCAATCCGGTACGTCAGATTCACCTGATCACCAACAATGCCGTACTTTGTGCGCTTTTCCGAGCCGATATTGCCCACAACAACTTCGCCTGTATTGATGCCAATGCCCATTTCTAGTTGAGGCAAGCCAAGTTGGTGCATTTTTTCGTTCACCGGTTTCATCGCCAGTTGCATCGCTAACGCACAGGCGATCGCGCGTTCTGCATCATCCTCTCGCACCGTGGGCGCACCAAACAACACCAGGATGCCATCTCCCATGAACTCATCGATCGTGCCCTGGTATTGGGTAATCACGTCTGCCATGTAACCCAGGTACAAGTTGATGATCTTAATGACTTCTTCCGGTGGGAGACGTTCCGAAATTGCAGTAAATCCTCGAATGTCAGAGGTTAAAATCGTGATCTTGCGCCGTTCACCCCCCAGCTTTAACCCTTCAGGATTCTCCAGCAAATTGGCAACAATTTCATCTGTGACAAAACGCCCAAAGGCTTTACGAATTTCTCCCGCCGATCGAGCAATGTAAGCAGTCACCACGATCGCCGAGCCTGTAAACGCCAGGAAAGCCGGCACAACGGGAATCCACCAGCCACCCAAAAACGCTACATAACTTCCACCCACCAGAGCGATCGCAGATAGGATTAAGCCGATCGTCGCCCAGGGCACTTGCTTTATTGCATTGTGGGTATAGCGTTGCTTCCAACTCATCACAGCCGCTAACGTTCCCCAGGAAAAAACCCAGAGCCACTCCCACGGTTCATCCCAGGTGCGAATAAAAGGTCGCCCATCCAAGGCTGAACTCAAAATTTGACTCACGTTATGGGCATGAATTTCTACCCCTGACATCATGCGTGCTGAACTGGTGAGGCTCCCACTAAAAGGAGTGTAGAATCTATCTTTCAAGCTTTCAGCCGTTGAGCCAAGCATGACAATTTTGCCTCGAATTGCCTCTGGCGGAATCCGATCCTGCAACGCATCAATCACGGAGAAGAACTGAAAACTTTGAGCCGATCGCCGGTAGTTGATCAGGACTTGGTAGCCCCAATCTTCAGCGCGAACATATCCTCCAGTGTTGGGACTGAATAATGGAATGATGGTGGAGCCAACCTGAATCAGCAGATCGCCTTCTGTTTGAGTCACAGGAACTCCTTTGTCTTTTAAGTAAAGATAGGCAAGCATCCAGGAAAAGCTAAAGACATTATTGCCCTCACTATCACTGACGTAGAGTGGGATGCGGCGAAACTTGCCATCCCGCTCTGAAGGAAAGTCATTCGAACCCACCTGATCTTGAGCTTTTAAGACTGGTGGCGGGGCAACAGGGTAACTTCCCTCGCTGCCCAACTTTTGAACTCCAACCAAGTTGGGAGTTGTCTTAAAAACGTTAGCCAGTGCTTGATAACCGGGTGGGCGAGGTTTATCCCAGTACCAATCCAGTCCAATTCCGATCGGTTTGTATTTTCTTAAATTTGTGATGATCCGAGCCAGGGCTGCATCGGAAAGAGGATGGAGTTTTTGCACCTCTGGCTCATTCATTTCAATGATCACAATGCGGGAGTCGGGCGATTCCTCAGGGCGCAACCGAAGAAACTGATCGTAGGCTGCCATTTCCAGCAGTTCTAGCAGCCCTAGAAAACGCAGTAACAGCACAAATATTGTCACACTGGGGGCTGCAATCAAAATCCCCCGACGCTGCCAGATCTGCCGCTTTAGCTTATCCCACATATCCTTGCCAATTGTCTATGCCTGATCATACTCCACCCGAAACTTGGAATCAGTGTCTAAGGGTGATGGATGTTTGAAACAACCCATTGCCGCAGTGCGAAACCGGATTTGGCAAAGATTATTAAAGATAGTCATGGCGATGCAATTGATTAGTTTCTGCATCGCGGCGATCCCCGCTTCAGTTTCCAGGCTGGATTGGTGAAACAATTCCAGCATTCGAGTTTTGGAAAACGGGGAACTTTGAGTTTCTAGATATTTGTCACAAAAGTTTGGAAAGATTTTCAACAAGATTTGATGCAGCAAGTGATGCACCGAAGAAAGCGTGTTAGCGGAATAGAAAAATCCCACCTTCGATCGCTGACAGAACTCTTCGGGCAACCACGATCGCGCCACTCGCCGAATGATCGCTTTGTCCCACAGTAGCTCTGCTTGATAGCGGGGAGGAATCGATGCCAGCAGTTCCACCAGGCGATGATCCAGAAAGGGCACTCGTGATTCAATCCCCTGGCTGGAGGCGGTGCGGTCTTCGTGCCAGAGGTTGTGAGACTGTAGCTCCATAGTCCGGTGCAACATTTCCACCTGAAATATGGAGGTGGGGGTGTTTTCTAGTTGGCGTGGGGCGATCGCGTCCAGCCAGGGCTTCCAGGATTCTGGTACAGGGCGTTCTGCAAAAAAAGGCGGCAGTTGAGTGTGCAACTTGGCGAGATATGTCTGCCAATTGGCAACGGGAATGGGGGTGGGGGTGGAGTATCCCCCGGCAAACTCGTCGGCACCCTGCCCCAACAACATCACTTTCAGATCGGGAGCCACCGTTTTGGCATAGCGATGCAGTTCATGTTTGAAGAACCATTCCAACTCAAACTTGGGTGCATCCAGCATCCAGATAAAGTACTCCAATTGCGGCAAAGAAAAGTCTAGCTGCTGGAGCAATTGGTGTGGCTCAAACAAAACGGGATGAAACGGGACGTGTAAATGGCTTGCCAGCGATCGGGCAGCGGGTGCATCTCCGGTGAGCACGGTGCAGGGTTCAATTACGCTGAAGCAGTGCAGGTCGGGATTGTGTTGGGCAGCGATGGCGGCAATGGTGGAAGAATCTAAGCCCCCGCTGAGAAACATCCCTAGGGGCACATCACTCATCAACCGTTTCCGCACACTATCTACCAGTAACTCGCCGTACTGCACCACATAATCTTCCGGGTTGGCGCTGGTGATTTGACTATCTGTCGCAAAGTACTGCTCGATCGACCAGTAGCAGATGGGATTCACCGTATTGGTGGCTGGCTCGTAGATCACATAATGTCCAGCAGGCAACATATACAGTTGTTTCACATAGCTGGAGCGGGGAATAGGAGACTTTAAGTCGTGCCAGTTGGGGGCATTGGGGCAGTTGGGATGTGCCAGTAAGGCTTTCAGTTCGGAGCCGAAGATCAGTTGTGACTCTGTTTGGCTGTAGTAGAGGGGTTTAATCCCTAAACGATCGCGGGCAAGAAAAAGCTGCTGACGTTTGGTATCCCAAAGGGCGATCGCAAACATCCCGTTGAGGAGTTGTAACGCTGCGGCTCCCCGTTCTTCGTATAAGTGCAACACAATTTCAGCATCGGAGTGAGTCCGAAACGTATGGAACTCTCGGAGTTCAGACCGTAGCTCTAGATGATTGTAAATTTCCCCATTCACAGCCACAAAAATGGTTGCGTCTTCGTTCCAGATGGGTTGTTGTCCGCCTGCTACATCGACGATCGCCAACCGCCGAAACACAAATGCTAAATGTTCATCCGCCCAAACCTGTTCATCATCAGGACCGCGACGCGCCAATTGTTGCCCCATGCCATGCAACCAGGCGACGCGTTGCGATCGCCCAGCAGACGCTTGACGAAAATCAACAAAACCCGCGAATCCACACACAGTAGCTTACCATCTCATCGAAATGACTCAGTCCATAGCCGCTCTCCCCATAAGAGCGACTATGGACTGAGCCAAAACTAAAGAGTAGGGGTAGATGAGCCTTAACTCGACAAAGCCACAAAACAATAGCTCTTAGAATCGTGAAGTCAATAACATCCGGAGTTTGTCATGGTGAACAAGCAGAGCGAAGTGAAGCATCTCTGCGATTCTTCGCTCACCGCTCAGAATGACAACTTCTCGATGTTAATTAATTCTCATTCCTTAGTTTCTCAAGATGTCGCTTAGTCCAAAACCACCAGCAACATCTTCCATTTCCTCTTCAGAGAGTTCCACAGTCTCGCTTTCACCTTTGATGGTCTTCACGTCCTCTTTTTCAGTTTTCTGAATATCCTTCTCTTGCTCATTCTCTGACATGATTTAATCTCCGGTAATTAACAAAGTTACCTAAAATTATACTGCTAATTTAAAACTTTTGTTTGTCACGCAACTCACACTCGCACTACCCTGTAACATCTCTTTTACTTTTTATTGCGCCTATTTGTAACCTTGTCATATCGGTTGTTTGCTTACTGGTTGTAGTTAGATAGGGGCACTGCGATTGAAAATTTGAAGTTTATTAAAAATTAATAAATTTTTCTCAGCAACTTGGTGAGTTGGCATCCGACTAGCTGACTGATAGTATCTCGTTAGGCTCGATTAACAAAATAGCCGCTCTTATTAAAGGAGCGACTATTCTGCTTCATTGAAAACGTAAACGATTGTAGATGAGCCTTAACTTGACAAAGCAGGTAAGACACCACTCATCAGTTCGGCAAATTATCAAGTACCCCGAAAACTCCTCCCGCAATCTGCTCCATCTCGTCTTCAGAAAGTTCCACGGATTCGTTCTCACCCTTAATCGTCTTTACCTCTTCTTTCTCGGTCTGCTGAATATCCTTTTCATTGTCTGCCACGAGTTTAATCTCCCAAAAATTGAATCTACAATCATCGATCGTACCGCCTGTATCAGAAACGCCAGTAATCCGGATCACACCCATGTCCCCGCAAAACTGCTTACGCTTTTTACTTTGTCAGTCTAGCCAACAGCGCAATCCCAACCCTGGATTGATAATTGCCGAAACTCTGCTATCTGCGGCTTTTGCGATCGCGGGGGCAGTTCCTGCAACTGCTCAGATCACCAGCGATGGAACGTTGCCCGTCCCTACTCGCGTAACTCCTACCAGCGCGATCGATTTCAACATTACTGATGGCACTCAAGTCGGTGGTAATCTGTTTCACAGCTTTAGTCAATTTTCAGTTCCAACCTCCGGCTCGGCTGTATTCAATACAACTCAGTACAGTGGGATCCAAAATATCTTTAGTCGGGTCACAGGAGGATCGCTTTCCAGCATTGATGGTTTGATTAGAGCAACTGGAACTGCCAACTTATTCTTGCTCAATCCTGCTGGCATTTTGTTTGGTTCTAATGCGAGTTTACGACTGGGTGGCTCGTTTTTGGCTAGCACGGGTGCTAGTATTCGGTTTGCTGATGGTGCTGAGTTTAGTACAAATTCTCAAACTCCTCTGTTATCTGTTAGCGTTCCAATCGGGGTACAGTTTGGCAGCGCACCTGGAAGTATCCGTGTGGCTGGTTCTGTTCTAGAAAATACAGGTAGGACAATTGGTCTACTTGGCGGAGATGTCACGATCGAGGGTGGAACCAATGGAGTCTTAGGAATCCCTAATCTGTCTGCTCAAACGGGACGAATTGAGTTGGGAGGTGTAGGAGCAAATAGCTTTGTTGCTCTAGGTTTGATCGATCGAGGATTTGCTCTCGCCTATGATCAGGTTAGTGAGTTTCGACCGATCCAAATGATTCGTAACTCGCTAATTGACGCTAACAACGGAGGAGACGTTCAGGTTCGAGGCAGTCAAATTCGCCTGACAGACGGATCCGAGATATTTTCAGTCAATTTTACTACTGCTCCAGGTGGAAATCTGATCATTACAGCATCCGACTCAGTCGAGATTTTAGGAACTGGTATCTATAACCTTCCCACGGGTGCAACTGAAATTCAAACTGGGTTATTTAACCAAACCGTTAGAACTGGAACGGCAGGAACTCTTTCCATTAGTGCAAGACGATTGATTCTGCGAGATGGGGGAATCATTTCTGCGTCCACTTTTGGAGCAGGGCAAGCTGGAAATTTAATCATTAATACCTTGGATGCGGTTGAAGTGACTGGATTTTCTCCAACTGATCCAGCTCTTTTCAGCAGCATTCGTTCGAATTCGATCGGCAGTGGACAAGCAGGAAACTTGGTGATCAATACAAATTACTTGAGTGTGAAAGATGGAGCAGACATCAGCACGACTGCATTTAGAAATGGTCAAGGCGGTAATTTGACAGTAAATGCCTCTTCTGTTGAGCTAATTGGCGGGAGCGCTAGTCAAACTAACGGTTTATTTGCTCAAGCAGGAAGTAGCGTTCCAACCGCGAACAACCCGAATGCTAGGGGGAATGGCGGGAGTTTAACTCTGAATACCGGGACTTTACTGGTGCAGGATGGTTCTCGCATTTCTACCGGAACATTTACGGCTGGCAACGCCGGAAATTTGGTGATTAATGCGACGGAATCGGTGGAGGTGGTAGGGCGTTCTACCGTTGACGGAACGCCCAGCACAATTTCGGCAGCATCGAGCAGTCCGGGAGCGGCTGGAAATCTTGTCGTAACGGCAGATCGATTTGTCGTCCGTAATGGGGCAACGATCGCCGTAAGTGCTACCAACACTGGGGTTGCAGGGGATTTGCAAATTACCTCTCCGTTTATCTTGCTGGATAATCAAGGGGTGTTGACGGCAGAAACTAGAGCCGGACAGGGCAACATCTCGATCTCGTCCAGCGATTTGCGCCTGCGTCGGAATAGCTTGATTAGCACAAATGCCACTGGCACAGCGACTGGAGGAAACATCACGATCGCGACCCGAACGCTGGCTGCCTTTGAAAATAGTGACATTACTGCCAATGCTCAAGAAAGTTTTGGGGGCAGAGTCAGCATTCAAGCAGAGGCAATTTTTGGTACGGCATTTCGCCTGCAACTCACGCCCGAAAGCGACATCACGGCAACTTCGGCGCTGGGTCCGCAGTTTAGTGGCTTAGTCACGATTCAAACTCCGGGGATTGATCCCAGCCAGGGATTGGTGCAGTTGCAAACAGATGTCGTGGATGTGAGCCGTTTGGTGGCGCAGACCTGTTTGCCAGAAAGCCAGCAGGCGAGGGGCGAATTTTTTGTCACGGGGCGAGGTGGGTTGCCTCCTAGCCCCACGGATGCAACCGGAGATGAGCAGGTGTTGGTGGATCTGGGCAAACCGCTGGGCGATCGCTCCCAACCTGGTGAATTGCCGACTCTCCCACCCAATAGTCCTCCTACAAGGCAAAGCTCTCGGACCTCGCCGCTTTTGCAAGCTCAGGGCTGGATAGTCAATTCAGCGGGTAAAGTAGTGCTCTTAGCTCAGGTTCCCACGCCAACTGAGCCTACCCGTGGATTGCTGCTCCCGCCCTGTAATACGTTTACTTCCCGGTAGAAGTCTTTAGGGGATAAATTCAAGCACTATTCAAGGCGATTGCGGTGTTGCCCTACCTGATCCAGCAGCAACAGGGCGACGATCGCTCCGACTAACCCTGCCGCGATCGCGCAGACCATAGCTTGAATGGCGATCAGATTAGAGGGGGCGATCAGGGTTGCCGCCGATCCGACTGTGGTGCCCACTGAATTGGGCGCAATCATTGCCCCAGTTTGAGGCGCACTCAACATGGCAAACGTGAGGTTGCCAACGCGCGATAGGGCGATGACCACCGCAATGATCATGATGCCAAGATTCGCAGCCAGTCCCCACTTCACATCCTGAATCACCTGAGACTTGGCAGGGCGTAAGTCTCGAATCTCTAATTTCGTGGCGAGTTGCGTGTAGCGAAAACACCGATAAATACTGAAGAGCAACATCAGGAGGCAGGCGATCGCCATCCACAAGCCCAGCGAAAACCCAACCTGGCGTTGTTTGGGGCTAAACAGCACGATCGTCACCACAACGAAGATGGGAATAAACCCCAGCAGCGATTGCAGAGAGAAACCAACCCAACCCAACCAGCGGAAGGATTGAGCGATTTGCTGCGGGGTGGGATTGGGCGCTTCAGAATTGAAAAAATCAAACATAAACAAAACGATCGATGAGTGCTGGAAGCATTTATTACCTTATACCAACTTGATTTCGATACGCTACAGATTGAGAAAACCAGGTGATTGATCGGCAGATATTCATATCAGTTTCCTATCTTTTTGCTCTAGGCTAAGAAACGCGATCGTTCAATTTGCCCATTGCTCTGAGTTTCTCAGGTATCCATATGATCAACCGACAAGATCTGCTGGAATTGCAGTCCATTAACAGTGTGCCAGCTTTGTCTATTCTGCTACCCACGCATCGCACGTCACCCGATAACAAACAAGATCCTATTCGGGTTAAAAACCTGGTGGATGAGGCAAAAACACGGCTGGCAGAGGAGTTTTCCATCCGCGAATTAGACCCTTTGCTGAAACGATTGGAGACGCTGCTGGGTGAAATCAATTATCCTCACACTCTGGATGGATTAGCGCTCTACGTGAATCATGACTTCGGCAAACTCTACTATCTGCCTTTCCCTGTACCCGCACGGGTTGTGATTGATCAAACCTTTGCAACACGAGATTTGGTTTATGGATTACATCGATCGCAGCGCTATTGGGTGTTGTTGTTGAGTCAAGGATCGACTCGGTTGTTAGCAGGCACTGGAGAAACCCTGGAAGAAGTGCAAGACCAGAACTTTCCCATGTCAATGACGGGACCTGGAGCAACCGCGCCCTTACCTTACGAAGCGGATTCTAGCTATCTGGACGATCGCCATCGTCGGTTTTTTCAACAGGTAGACAGTGCCTTTGCAGAGTACGCCAAATATGAGGAACTACCGCTGATTGTGGGTGGAGTGGTGCGTCAGGTGTCTTTCTTTCAAGAAGTTTCTCAGTACCCGGCAGCGATGACCAAAACCCTGAGTGGCAATTTTGATCGAGCCTCGCTGCATGAATTGTCTCCCCAAGTGTGGTCAATTGTGCAATCGATGCGGCAAACTCAACGAGCCGATGCCTTGCAAGAACTCGATCAGGCGATCGGGGAACAGCGAGTTGTTGCCGCGATCGAGGAAGTGTGGCGGTTGGCGCAGGACGGGCGCGGCAAATTACTCCTGGTGGAAAAGGATTACCATGTGCCAGCCGTGTTGAATGCCGCTGGTCAATTTGAAACAGTGGAGCAGGTGGGTGGCGCGTTTGTGATGGATGATGCGGTGGATGAAATTATCGAAGCTGTGCTGGCGAAAGGTGGAAAAGTCATCACAGTAGATAATGATGCCTTAACTCAGCATCAACGAATTGCCTTAATTCTGCGCTATTAATCCATCCAGTATTGATTCATTATGATTTTCATCACTGGCGCATCGGGAAATGTTGGCACGGCGGTTGTGCAAGCGTTGCAGACTCGGCAAGTGCCATTGCGGATTGGTTCTCGCAAACCTGATGCAGTCATGGCTCAAGATCAGATTGAGGTAGTTCCCTTTGACTTTCTTGATGCAGCCACATTTTCAACTGCGGTGCGTGGTTGTCAGGCGGTTTTTCTGCTGCGTCCGCCAGCCATTTCCAACACGCGCGAAACCCTCAACGTGTTGATAGATGTGGCACGGACAGAAGGCATACAAAGTATTGTGTTTGTTTCCGTGGCGGGGGCTGCGGATCGTCCCTGGGTGCCCCACCACGCAGTTGAGCAATGCTTGCAGCAGGGTTCCAGCGGCTGGACAATTCTCAGACCAGGGTTCTTTGCTCAAAACTTTGGGGATGCCTATCGGGAGGATATTGTGCAACTCGATCGCGTCATTGTTCCCGCAGGAAAGGGACGGGTAGCGTTCATTGATGCACGAGATATTGCCCAAGTTGCAGCCAAGATTCTGCTGGATCCTGCGCCGCATCACGCCAAAATCTACACCCTCACGGGGTCTGAAGCCTTGTCTTTTGCCGCAGCCGCCCAGATGTTGTCGGAGGTTCTGGAACGCACGATCGCCTATGATGCAGCCAGTATTCCGGGCTATGGCTGGCATCTGCTACGGCGCAAACTGCCTCTGGCACAAATCCTGGTGCAGACGGTGCTGCATGTGGGGTTGCGATTTGGGCAGGCAGAATCCGTCGATCCCGCCCTGGCACAACTGCTGGAGCATCCGCCGCGCACCCTACAGGACTACTTTCAAGATCATCGTGAGTTGTGGTTGAGATCGTCGCTCAAGTCTATTTGACCTGCATTATGCGAGAATTTGTGAAAAGCTTCAAACCCTGCACTATGCTCACCAACTGCCCTAAACTAAAGTTCGGAGCTAAAAACTCAAGTCAGTTCAAACTAACTGGAAGGCTGACTAGAAGAAGGTTTTAACCTGTTTCAACAGGTTTTAGCTTTCAGCCTGAAATTTATCTCAAGGCTCTTTCTACACCTGGCGCAAGATTCGGTTACGCGATCGCAACGACACTCTACGGTCATGCCAGATCTTTTATTGCCAGATTAATATTGCCAAATTCATCATTCCTAAGATGGGCTTTGGCTATCGACTTCCCGAAAGATTACAGGTGCATTTTGCAGGCGGCGGTAGGTGCGATAGCGTTGGTACAATTCGCGATTGGTGAAAAAGAAGAGAGAAACCGCTTCCCACAAAAACACCCAACCACCAATGATCAGGGCATCTGCAACTAGAGATAGCCAAACGTTGTCGGAGGGATGCTTGAAGGAAACCGTGCCGATCCAAAGGAAAATAAAGCCCAGCAAAACATACCGCAGTATCAAGGCGTTGGTTTTGCCTAACTCTTTCTTGATCAGATAAATTTTGAAGATAAAAACGTTTCTCAGCCCGTAGCGAGTTTCGTCCTCGATCGCCGCATTCCGGCTTCCAGCAGGCAAAGTGAAATACAACTCGATCGGGTAGCGAGATGAAATCTCATCTGAACTGCCTTCCAGGTAAAGCTCCAGGTCGGGATCCATTGCTCGTCGCTTGAAGGGTGCGGGATCCCACGTACTGAAAATGTCAGCATAGCGATCGAGGGCAATTTCGATCATGTAGCGATCGGTGTCCTGGTCGATGCGATAAATTTCACCAAACAAGTCATCTGCTTTTTTCATGATTGCGTACCAATCGTCCGTGCTGATACCAATTTGTTTTCGACACGCTACAGATTAAGATCCCCCTGCCTGCGGCTTCCCCTCTTGATAAGGGGGATTGAGGGGAATCGAAAAAAATGATTGACAAATACTTTGCTAATCTAATGTTTAATCTAGTTGAGTTTTAGTATTCGGCGCAATTTCCACTTGTTTGTTTTCATGTTTCTCTTCAAAGTCTGGAATCATGCCTAACTTGCGGATTGAAACCTTCACATCCATGCCCAGGTAATCTTCAGCGTTGCCAAACCAGGACCCGGACAACGGAATCACTTGCCCTGGATGCCGCGCGATCGCCACCCGAATCAGGTCAAATCCGGCTGTGATGCGATTGGTGGGATCGTAGGCACGCCAGCCCGCCCCCGGCAGATACACCTGCACCCAGGCATGGGTTGCCCCAGAACCCGTCATGCCCACTTCTCCCCCATCCAGCGCCCCATCGTAAAGATAGCCACTCACAAAGCGACAGGCAAATCCCAACCGCCGCAACGCTTCAATCATCAACCAGGCATAATCCCGACAGGTTCCCGCCTGGGAGCGCAAGGTTTCCCCCGGAAGTTGGGTGCCTTCTGCTTCCCGCGCCTGGTACGTGAACGTATTCCAGATCGTATCCATCATACGTTGCAATACATCCAGCGTATTGTCCTGATCCCCTACCACAAAGCTCTTTGCCCAGGCAGCTACGCTGCCGTCTGGATCTTCCGCATGGGGACGCATGAACACTGACAGATCAAGCCATTCATCGGGCGTGTATTGCACCGGAACTTCCTCCGCTCTGGCATCCAAGGGAAATTCGGCGATCGCTGGAATGCCGTAGTGTTCGCCCCGTAAGCGATAGGTGACGTTTAATTCTTGGGTAGGTTCGCTAAATTCAAGCAGTGCCACATTGTTTGATAAAGTGTCCATCATCCAGCGCACTTTGGCGGGAATGCTGGTTTGTAGGGAGTAGCTCAGGATGCGTCCGACAAAGCCCAGGCTTGGCAAAAAGATGGCGCGATGCTCTCCAAAGGTGACTGGGTTGGCATAGCGGTAGGTGGTGATGTGTTCCAGGTCGTAGATGATAGTCATGCTGTTCTTTTTGGAAGAGTAGATTAAATTCAGAGCGAAAAGTTGGTAGTTGATTGGAGCGAATGATCATCCGCCCATACAGGAAGATTTCGAAGTGATTAAATTCTCATTCCTTAAAGTTCATTGGGGTTGATGAGCAGACCCGGGTTGAGCATCCTCGATCGGGCTGGAGTTGCTATTGTGGTTTCCCATCCAAATTTGTTGGGGGGTGCCGATTTGAATGTGATGGCGATCGAAGGCAATTTTAATTCGGCGACGCACTTCTCTCACCACGATCCACTGTTTCAGCGGGATTGTTTTAATCCAGACCCGAATCAAGATGCCCGTGTGGGAGAGTTGCTCCACTCCCAGCATTTCCTGAGAGTCCAGGATCAACGCCTGCCAGTCGGGATCTTGTGCCATGTCGCTGAGGGTTTCTCGCACCACGGCAATGGCTCGATCGACATCGGTGTTGTATGCCACTTCAATGCGGAAATCTGCCCGCGACCAATCGCGAGACATATTTTCCACCTGGGCGATCGAGCTATTGGGCACTGTGATTAAGTTGCCAGTTTCGTTACGAAGTTGGGTAATGCGTAAGTTCAGATTTTCTACCAAACCGCTGACTTCCGTGAGTCCAGATGTGGTGCCAACCCGAATCATATCCCCAATTCGAAACTGATCTTCAAACAAAATTAAGAATCCATTGACCAGATCCTTGACTAAGTTTTGGGCGGCGAAGGAAATGACTAACGCCAGCAACGCACCCAGGGTGAGGATGGAGCCTGGAATTAAGTTGAGCCATTGCAACACCCAAAGAATGGCGATCGCGTAGAGCAGCACCATCTTAAGTCCTTTGATCACATTGGCGATCGTGGTGATGCGTTGCAGGCTCGTTTCGGTGAGGGATTGCTTCAGTTCTCGACTTTGGATAAAGCGATCGGTGAGCAAATCGGTCACGCGATTCGTGAATCCGGTCACAAACCAGGCAAATAGCAGCACGATCGGAATGGTGACAACTCGTTTGGCAAATTGGCGCGTTTGGGGGAACGTATTGAGACTGTAGGCAATGCCCACCACCCAAACAAAGGCGATCGCCCAAAACAGCAGCCAGCGTAAAAACCGGACAAACTGTAAGCGGCGCTGAATGCCCACATGATGCCGAACTTCGTGTAACGGTTGCCTCCCGACTGCGACATCCGGGGATTCTGCTGCCAGGAGATCTTGCTGCATTGCCTCGGCTTCGGCTGCGCGGCGTTCTTCTATCCGTCGTTTTTCTAAATGATGTTTGCGTCGTCCCAAAAATGCCCAGATCGTACCAAATACCAGGGTGAGCAGGACAGTGGCGATCGTGGTAAAAATCACCGTGGTCACTTGCTGCCGGAAAGCATCGGGTTTTCGCAGTTCTACAGCTTGGCGCAGTTCTTTTTGCAAAATCGCTTGCCATTTCCTTGCCAAATTGGTGCTGCTGGTGGCATGGAACTGTGCGTCGGTATTCGTCACCGTGAGCAAGACCTGTGCTTCTGCCAGTCCTGTATCTTTCACAAACAAAACGGGTTGCCCGTTCACCGTTTCAATCACCACCTGCAACGTATTGGGGTTGAGCGTGGGGGCATCTGTCTTTTTCCCTTCAGCAATCACCCGCGCCAAGTTCACTTCCACTTGTCTGGCACGAGCTTCCACCGGAACCAAAATACCTGGTTCATTCCGGTTCAGCACGGTGGGAGAGGCAATTCTAAACAACTCTCGTCCATCCAGGCGCACGGCTGCGGATTCCAAGGTGCCGCGACGCTCAACTCCCACGGGTGGAGCCTGGATATTGCTGGAGGGCGACGTGAAGGAGGGGAGTTGGGCAGCGGCGATCGGTAAATTTAACTGCCTGCCTAGTCCGAGCAGCAGCACCAGACAAGCCAGCACCAGGTAACGACGGAATTGCTTGAGATGCCAGCCGTGGACAATGAACATGGCGCGACCTCCCTTCTGACTGTGAACGACAAACTGGTACGACTTTGAATCATGAGGGCAGGTTTTCCAAAGAGTCCTTGGGTAGAGTTGGGTTTGCTTCAACTTCAACCGGACGCATCCAGGCAATAATCATGCCTGCGATCGGAATGGAGAGAAAGATGCCCAGCAACCCTGCTACTCGTTGACCAATAAACAATGCCAGAAACAAAATCACCGGATTGATGTCTAACTCGTCGCCCATGACTTTAGGACGGATGATGTTGTCCTGGATTTGCACCAGGGCGATACAAACAATAGCCACTTTGATCGCAGTTTCCGTACCCTGGGCTGCCAGCACCAGAAAGATCACCAGCGTCACTCCCAGGGTTGCGCCAATGCCGGGAATCGCATCAATTAAGCCCAAAATTACGGCTAACAGCAGCGCGTAGTTGACTCCCAACAGTGGAAACGCGATCGCGGTAGTACTGGATAAAAATAACATCAGCAGCAGTTGCCCCCGCATGAACCCCAGAAAACTCTGACGAAAGATGCGGTCAAATCGATCGCGAGACTGATGGGGAATGAATTTGAGAAAAGCCTGCCACAGCTTGCCGCCATCAATCAGCATATACAAACTGATGACTGCGCCAAAAATGCCCGTAAAGATGCTGGAAAAGATGATGCGTATCAGGCTTAAGCCAGTCGCCAACCCGGATTGCAGCGTGTCTAGAATTTTGCTGAGATTGAGCTGGCTCAGAGAATCCGCCGGGAAGGGCAAGCGATCGGGCTGGTTCAACAGATCTCGCAGTTGGGTCAGCAATCCTTGCCCCTGGTTGAGAATTTCTGAACCCAGCAAGGCAACGATGCCCACCAATAAGGCGATCGCGCCTACGAAGGTGAGGGTGATTGCCAACCAGCGTGCCATGTAGCGATTTAACCAAACAACGGGATAGTTCAGCAGAGCGGCGAAAATGCCAGCCACCGCAAACAGCGCGATCGTGTTGTAGAAATAGTTAATAAACACGATCGTTGCCCAGCCACAAGCAAACAGCAGTAAATAGCGCAAAAGCCTGGAATTATCTTTCCACATGAACTAATCTCATGAGTGGACAAAAATAAGCGTTAATTGTGACCGTTATTGGGTCATGAGCCACTCGCCCTTTGCCAATGACCAATGACCTTTCCAGTATTCCGTTAAATTGTGGGCACCTACTTAGAACATTTGATGATACCAATTTGATCTCGGTACGCTACCGATGGAGATCCCCCTGCCTGCGGCATCCCCCTTATCAATGGGGACTAAGGGGAATCGGTGCAAGGAATGTGCCACTATCATCGTTTAAATCACTATGATCAGCACCTCCAGCATTCTATGCTGAAAGGTTAAAGGAAGTTGCTAAAAGAACATTTAAGCGAGGGGCAGGTTTAAAATTTGAGCTATCCGCTTCAGCCTGGTTTCCACCATCGATGTACGTAAAACTTTGGGGAACTCGTGGTTCCTTAGCAACGCCTCAATCGCCAGCAGCCCTCGAATCTCGAATTACCAGCATCCTGCACGGATTCTTCACCGCGGGCTATCACTCTGCCGCTGATATCGATCGCTATCTGGCAACGTTACCGATCCATCAGTTTGGCGGCTACGGCGGGGAAACCATGTGTTCCGAAGTGGCAACCGAGCAGCAGCAGTTAATTATTGATGCGGGCAGTGGGCTGCGATCGTTGGGCTACAAATTGGCTCAAGGCGCGTGTGGCAAAGGCTTGGGAGAAATCCACCTGCTTTTTACCCATTTCCATTGGGATCATTTGTCTGGACTCCCCTTTTTTCTCCCTCTGTTTATTCCTGGCAACGTGATTCACGTTTACGCCGTACAACCCGACTTGCCGGATGTTTTTCGCACCTTGTTCAAACAACCTTACTTTCCGGTGCCCCTGGAACGCATTGATGCCACGCTTAAATATCACCAACTCACTCCCCGGCAACCCGTTCCCTTACAAGACCTCACAGTGACTCCTTACCGATTGGATCACCCCGATCCGTGCTGGGGCTACCGGATTGAGTCTGGCACCAAAGTTTTAGCCTACTGCGTGGACAACGAAATCCAGCGGGTGACTCGCAAGGATTTAGGAGTCGATTTGCCGCTCTACCAGGATGTGGATTTGATGATCCTGGATGCTCAATACACGCTGCTAGAGTCCACTGAGAAAGTGAATTGGGGGCATGGTGCCGCCCCCGATGGGCTGGAAATTGCCATGCGAGAAGGGACGAAACAAGTTCTTTTTGTGCATCACGACCCCGCCGCCTCCGATGCCAAAATTGCCGCAGCGGAGGCAGAAGCGCGAGGATTTTATGAAAGGCAGCTCAAAATGCGCTGCACTATTGAACCCAAACTCAAACCAGTGGAGTGGATATTTGCCAGAGATGGGACTGAGGTCAGGCTTTGAACCAGATCCTAGCCATTCCGATGCACTGCCAGGATGGTGATGTCATCAAACTGTGGTGCATTGTCAATGTAGGTAAACAACTCAGATTTCAGCATTTCCATCAGTTCTGAGGCAGATTGGACAGGGTGTTGCAGCAACGTCAGTAATCGCTTGCTGGTGAACAGGGCATGGTCTGGGGCACGGGCTTCGGTCACTCCGTCGGTGTAGCCGATCAGGGTGTCTCCCGATTCCAGACAGATTTGTTGCACCTTAAATTTCATGTTGGGCATCATCCCGACAGCCGGTCCAGTGGGGTTGAGAGTTGCTTGTACGGTTCCGTCTCGCAGTATAAACAGCGGTTCGTGGCCACCGTTGATATAAGTCAGTGCGCCTGTGGCGGGGTCAAGCACACCAAAAAACAGGGTGGCAAACATACTCATTTCAGAGTGTTCTTCTGCGATGTAGTTGTTCGTCAGGGCAACGGCTTTGAGGGCATTAATTTGGTCGATGTTTGTGGTCAATTGGGGATCAACCACATCTCCCAAGCCTTCATTCACATCTTTGCCAATGATGGAAAGTCCGCTGAGGCTAGTTTGCCCGGAGAAAACGCGAATTAAGCTGCGAAAGAGTGCCATGAATAACGCTGCCCCCACGCCCTTGTCACAAACATCCGCAATCACTAAGCCAACATTGCCGCCGGGAAGCAGGAAGGCATCGTAAAAGTCTCCGGCAACCTGCCGCGCCGGATAGAAGCAGGCGGAAATCTCCCAGTTTGGCAGTTGAGGGATGGTGTTGGGGAGAAAGTCGCGCTGAATCTGCCTGCCTTTTTCTAGTTCATAATCCAGGGCTTTGGAATATTCTTCGATCGCCTGCTTTGCCTTATCCAGCGATCGATAAGATTCCTCTAATCGTCCATATAGTTGGGCATTTTCCAGGACTAAAGCAATTTGATCTGCCGTGACTTGCATCAGGTTGGCAATCTTTGGACTAAATTGCTCTGTCTTGGAGTGCAGCAAGGTCAAAATGCCGAGTAAATCTTCCCCTCGGAGGATGGGAACTGCCAGGGCAGAGCGCACGACGTAAGGCTGATTGGGTAATACTATCCAGCGATCGTCTTTCTCCGTATCTGTAATTAATCCGATCTGACGATGCCGATTCACCCAACCCGCCAAACCCTTATCCAAAACAGTGCCAATCAAACGGGCACGGGTTTCTGCGACAGCCTCTCGCTGGGTTAGGATGCTGTCTGTCACAGCCCCATTGCTGTCTAGCAAAAATAAACTACCTTTTTCTGCCCCGGTTAATTTGCTGCAAACGTCTAAGGTTTCCTGCAAGGTCACTTTCAAGACTTCTTCATCGGCAGGAGATCGTGCCATCGCCACCAATTTTTCCAGCAACTCTCGTTGGGCATCAGAGGCGGCTTTAGCCGTTGCCAGGGAGGCAACTTCCTGGCGTAGAGCTTCCAATTCTTGACGATCGGCGGTTTCCATAACTGCTCCCAGGTCGGCTATGTTTCCTTCTGAGGATACCCAGATGGGGTAATGCTGTCTTGCATTTTTTCAGCTTGACTCATAATGAACGTGGCTCAAATGAATCTGGCTCAAGATCTTAACCCGTCTCATGCTTTCAGGCAGCAGCCAGTTTTTGTTCAATCAGGGCAACAATCTCGTGATGATGCTTGGATTTGGCAAACTCTAAGGGAGTTTCGCCAGAGTTGGATTTAAGCGCGAGATTGGCTCCAGCGTCGATTAAAACTTTGGCAACTGCAACGTTTCCCTGCCAGATGGCATCGTGCAAGGCAGTATAACCGTTGTAGGGACCTTGTTTATGAATATCAATGTGATATTGAATTAAGAGTTTGGCGGCTTCGGTGCGTCCAGCATAGGCGGCTGCGTGTAGGGCGGTGGCTTTCATCCCCGGATCAACGGCTGCCACGTCTGCGCCTGCTGCCAGCAACAACTGCACAATTTCTGTATAGCCTTTGTAAGCAGCCATCACCAGTGGAGCATCGTGATTTGCATCTAGCTCACTGACATTCACTCCCTGCTGAATGAGTTTTTTCACCAGGGCGACATTGTTGCTATTGACTGCCTGCATCAGCGCTGTCATACCGTTTCTCCTGCCACGTTTTTTGGGAGTAAGTTTTTTGGGAGTAAGTTTTTTGAGGATAATTGGGAAGACAATGTGCTATCTGTCGTTACTCAAACCGAACTGCTTTTGGATTTTATCTCTAGGGACTGAAAGATCTCCAGATTCTACTTAAAAAATCAAGAATGTGACTTTGCTCCTGTCGTTGTTGCCCTGGGACACAGTGTTTCACCAGGACAGAGTAAAAATCGCTGTAACCAACTTTGCTGTTTTCAAAAGCGGATCAGGCGTGTAGAGTACTTTTAGCGTGAAACCCTTAAGACTAATAGCCCCCTGAGTTTCTGAATGATTTTGCCAGTGATTTGCGATGAACATTGGAAGCAAGACGAGCCTAGAACGTCCAACTAGCCCTGACTCTAAAGTATTGAGAAGCCGTGTTTTGCTCCTTTGTTTCGTATCGGTTGCTGGGATTACTCCAGCGATCGATATTCCATCAGTTCTGGCGATCGACCCTGTAGCGCCAACCTCCAGCCTCCAGGCACAAGCAACCCCGATTCCGCAAGCTCCACTGCCGCAAGACCTGCAACCTCCCACCCCTGCTCCCCCGCTCCCCCCGCCCCAGGTGCCGGTGCCCCAGGTGCCTCCGATCGAGATCCAGCCCGTCCCCCTTCCCCCCGCAGGAGAGACGCTTTCCCCTGGTTCAGTTCCTGGCACGATCGTCGTCAAGCGCTTTGAAGTATTGGGCAGCACTGTATTTAGCGCGGAAGAGTTGGCAGCGGCAACGGCAGCTTTTACCAATCGCCCAATTACCTTTGCGGAACTGCTTCAGGCTCAAGCCGCCATTACCAAGCTATATGCCGATCAGGGCTACCTTACGTCGGGTGGCGTGATTCCGCCCCAAACTGTGGAAGGGGAGGTGATCGTGATCCAGGTGGTAGAAGGAGAACTGGAAGGCATCAACGTAACCGGGACGCGACGACTGAACCCAAACTATGTGCGATCGCGCATTGCGCTGGGTGCTCGAAAACCGCTGAACACTCGCCGGTTGTTGGAAGCGCTGCAATTACTCCAACTCAATCCCTTGATTCAAAATATCTCGGCTGAACTCTCCAGTGGCACCCGGACGGGCACGAATTTTTTGGACGTGCGGGTGAATGAAGCAAAAACCTTTGCTGCCCAGGTTGAGTTGGACAATAACCGATCGCCTGCGGTGGGCAGCTTTCGGCGGGGAGCCAGAATCAGCGAGGCAAATCTGCTGGGACAGGGAGACAGCCTGCAAGTGGGCTACTCCAACACTGACGGCAGCAATGTGATCGACTTGAGCTACACCTTCCCGATCAATCCACGCAACGGCACCCTCAGCTTGGATTTTCAAAGAAGTTTCTACCGAATTGTGGAAGAGCCGTTTGAGCCATTAGATTTGAAAGCCAATTCCCGGATCTTCAGCCTCAGCTACCGCCAGCCCGTGATCGAAACTCCCACTCGGCTGGTGGCATTGGGATTAACCGCTTACCGCCGAGATAGCGAAACCTCTATTTTGGGAATTCCTTTTGGGCTGACTCCTGGCTCGGATGATCAGGGCAAAACGCGAGTCTCCGCCGTGCGCTTTTTTCAAGAATGGGTCGAACGGGGGGCGGAGTCGGTGTTTGCGGCTCGATCGGAACTGAGTGTGGGAACGGGGGCTTTTAATGCGTCCCTGGATGCTCCACCTCCCAATGGGCGCTTTGTATCCTGGCGTGGTCAGTTGCAATGGGTGCGGTTGCTGGCACCGGATACATTGTTGGTGTTGCGATCGGATCTGCAATTGTCCGATCGAGCATTGGCACCCTTTGATCAATTCTCTCTGGGTGGGCAAAACAGCGTGCGGGGTTATCGTCAAGACGTTTTACTCGCTGATAATGGCATTCTTGCCTCGGCAGAAGTGCGGGTGCCCATTTTGCGCGTTCCCAGGGCACAGGGTTTGCTCCAGGTGGTGCCCTTTGTGGACGCGGGTCGGATTTGGAATAGCTCTGGACAGGCTAACCCCAGCCCCAATGGACTAGCGGCGATCGGGTTAGGACTGCGCTGGCAACAAGGCAACCTCCTCACCTTTCGCCTGGATTGGGGCATTCCTCTGGTATCTATCGATTCGAGTAGAGATACATTGCAAGAAAAGGGACTCACTTTTTCCCTGGTCTACAATCTGTTCTAAACCCTACCCTCCCTCACTCATGGAATCCTTGTATCGCTAAAATTTATGTTAATCTCCCGGCGTACTTTTACTTTTGTAACGTTGGTACTGCTGACCGCTTGGTTGACGCTGACTCCCGGCATCAGGCAGCCCGTTGTGGGCAACCAGAGCAGCGTTCAAGATCCGGTGGTTGTTCAGTCCTCGATCGAAGATCCGCAAGGGCTGCTGCAACAGGGGCGAGAGTTTTACCAGGCGGGAAAATTTGATCAAGCCCTACAACCCTGGCAACGAGCCGCAACGATCGCCGCATCCCAGAGCGATCGCTTGACCCAAGCCGCTGCCCTCAGCAATGTGGCGCTGGCACATCAACAACTGGGAGCCTGGACAGCAGCAACGGAGGCAATGACCACCAGCCTTAAAGTGTTAGGAGTTGATCAGGGAAAAACCGCTCCAAAAGCTGGTACTCCAGCCTATCAACAGGTTTTAGCTCAGGTGTTAAACACTCAGGGCAAGTTGCAATTTGCCGCAGGACAATTTGAATTGGCGTTGACCTCCTGGCAGCAAGCCACCGATCGCTACACCGCCACCCAGGACGCAACAGGTGCAACCCAAAGCCTGATCAATCAAACCCAGGCGCTAAAAGCGTTGGGACAACATCGACGGGCAAACACCATTCTGGAACCCTTATACCAGGCTCGTGCCAAACAACCTGCCCCATTGCAACTTGCGATCTTGCTGAATTATGGTGACAATCTTCGGTTGCTGGGTCGCTTGATGGGCGATGCTCCCAACTCTCAAACGGTCTTGCAACAAGGATTAGACCTGGCAAACCAGATGCAATCTGCTTCCAACGCGGCATCGTTTTTGCTGAGTTTGGGTAACACCGCCCACGCCCTACAACAACTGCAAGCCACTCGCTTTGCCGATCGAGCCGATGAACTGCGCCAGTTTTATCAAGAAGCCCTGCGCTATCACCAACAAGTGACTCAGGCAGCAGAGTTATCCCCCTCCCTGAAAAAGCTGCAAGCCCTGGTGCGCGAACAAACTGCCCAACTCGCTTCCCCGTTTGTCTCTGCGGAACAGCGCACTCAAGCCCAGGCTCTCTCGAAGCAAATTCAGTTTGAACTCGATCGCTTGCCCGCCAACCCCACCACCATTTTCGCCTACCTCCAGCTTGCCGAAAATCAAATCCAACTCGATGGCAGCGCCGCGACTCTCACAACGGTGCAACTACTGGATGCGGCGGCTCGTCAGGCTGAAAGCATCGGCGACTTTCAACTCCAGTCCTATGCACTGTGGAGCAAACTGTTTCAACAAGCGCTGCAATCCTATCAACAGGCAGCGGAATTTGCTGGTTCTGACTCCACCACTTACCTGAATGCCCTCCTGAACCAACAAAGCTTGCTGCTGGAAGTCAACACTCCCCGCCACCGCACCCAGGCAGAAGCGCTCTCGCCCCAAATTCAAGCCCAACTCGATCGCCTGCCTCTGAGTCACTCTACCTTTTATGCTCGAATTCACTTTGCTCAAAACCTGCTTAAATTTGGCAATGCTCAAACTCAGAGTATCGCAACCCAACTTTTGGAAACCGTCGCAGCCCAGGCTGAGCGCATAGGAGATTTACAGGCAAAGTCCTACGCCCTTGGATATTGGGGAGCCGTCTATGAGCAAAACCAACAATGGCAAGCCGCTCAAACCATCACCCAGCAGGCGCTTTCCCTGGCAAAAGCCGTAGATGCCAACCATCTTGCCTACCGCTGGCAATGGCAGTTGGGACGATTGCTCAAAGTGCAAAACGATCCGCCAGCCGCGATCGCCGCCTACTCTCAAGCCGTGGAAAGCCTCAACTTGTTGCGCCGCGACTTAGCCACCCTCAACACCGACAATGCGGATGTGCAATTCTCTTTTCGTGCCAATGCTGAACCCGTTTATCTAGAGCTAGTGGAACTGCTGTTGCAATCTGATCTGGAAAGTCCCAGCGCACAAAAACTGGAAAAGGCTCGATCGGTGATCGAATCGCTGCAAATTGCGGAATTGGAAAACTTCTTTCAACAAGCCTGTGCCACTGTTGAAGTGGACATTGAAGGGGTTGATCCGAAAGCGGCGATCGTTTATCCCATTGTGCTGAAAGACCGCCTGGATATTATTCTGAGCCTGTACGATGCCCAATCTCCTCAACGAGTCCGATTACGCCACTACTCAACCCCCATTCCGGGGCGCGAAGTCGAACAAACCACCAATCAATTTCGGCAAGCATTGATTCCCAGTGCCCCCTTGCAGGATCGCTTCATTTTGGGACAACGGCTTTACAACTGGCTGATCCGTCCTGCCGCAGCCGATTTAGCGCAAGCTGGCGTTAAAACCTTAGTCTTCATCATGAACGGCAACCTGCGGAATATTCCAATGGCAGCGCTGCACGATGGCAACCAATTTTTAGTTCAAAAATATGCAGTTGCCCTCACTCCAGGATTACGCCTGATCAATCCCCAACCCCTTGCCCGCCAAAACTTGCAAGCCTTAGTCGCGGGCTTAACAGAAGCAACTCAAGGCTTTCCCCCTCTGCCCAGCGTCGCCACTGAAGTGAACGAAATTCAGGCGACAATTCCCAGCCGAGTGATTTTGAACGAAAACCTGACGAACAAAAAACTAGAGCAAGAACTGAGGAATTTACCTGTGAATGCAATTCATTTGGCAACCCACGGACAATTTAGCTCTAATGCCGACCAAACGTTTATTTTGACCTGGGATCAAAAATTGAACGTGAGACAGTTTGATTCGTTGCTACGAGCCGTAGACAAAAGTGATACGACGGCGTTAGAACTCCTAGTCTTGAGTGCTTGCCAAACGGCTTCGGGAGACAAACGGGCAGCGCTGGGATTAGCCGGAGTAGCAGTGCGGTCTGGTGCCCGGAGTACGGTTGCTTCCCTGTGGCCCGTGAATGATGAAACAACGGCTGATTTTATGACCATGTTTTATCGAGCCTTGAAACAAAAGGGCATTTCTAAGGCTGACGCACTCAGTACAGCCCAACTTCAGCTACTGGCTAAACATCCCTCTCCTTACTATTGGGCACCCTTTGTATTAGTTGGTAATTGGTTGTAATAAGTTTCGTTTTGATAAACGGCTTACAATGCAGTGATATTTTTACAATTTTGATTCGCTTGATATAGGATGTAGAATCATCCGCTGACGAAGTTTTGACTGATTGCATCACCCCTGCGCTATGAACGACTGGTCAAGATCATGAAGTTTATTTTCTTAGGTTCTGGCTCTGCTTTTACGGTTGGAGCGGATAATTTCCACTCAAATATGCTCCTACTAAGTGACAGCGGAACCAAACTTCTGATCGATTGCGGCTCAGATATCCGTTTTTCTTTATATTTAGCTGATTTTACCTATCTAGATATTACAGATATTTACATTAGCCATCTCCATGCCGATCACGCAGGCGGATTGGAATACATCGGTCTAAATACAAAATTTGATCCAAGATGCCCAAAACCAAACCTTTATTTAAGCCATGATTTAGCGAGTGAAATTTGGGATCGAACGTTATCTGGTGGAATGCGATCGGTATCAGGTGAAATTTTAGAGCTAGAATCTTTCTTTAAGGTTCATAAGATTAGTTTAAATGGACATTTTTATTGGGAAGACATCCGGTTTGATCTGGTCAAAGTCGTTCATGTAGACAATGGGTTTTTTGTGATTCCCAGTTATGGCTTATTCTTTGAAGTGGATGGAGTCAAAGTTTTTCTCACAACTGATGCCAAGATTTGCAAAGGGGAAGATTGCATCTTTTATGAACAGGCAGATCTGATTTTTCAAGATTGTGAAACGTCCCCATTTCCCACCACTGTTCACGCACACTACACGGAACTCGTCAAATTATCTCCCACCATTAAACGCAAGATGTGGTTGTATCATTACCAACCGGGAGCATTGCCAGATGCTAAAAGTGATGGGTTTCAAGGATTTGTGAAACGGGGACAAACCTTTGATTTTGCCAGCCTGAAATTAACTTCTAGTGAAACTGCCTAATTTTTCTTGATGATGAATTCAGAATTCAACCGTCAAATCTTGCAATGGGGCAAGCGGCATCAAGTAACAGGAAATCAAACCATTCCTTTGGATGATCTCCAAACTGTTTGGATTGTTCAATCTGGCGAAATTGCCCTCTTCCGAGTTAGCAGTCGGAACGGTATTGCTTCAGGGGCGCGACGCTATTTGTTCAGTTGTGAGGCTGGCGATGCAGTATTTGGAATTCTGCCAGAGGTAACGGATCAAAGTTATTTTGTTGCTGTCTCGATCGTACCCACGGAACTATTGCAAATTAGCCAGGAACAGCTACAGACCGCGCTAGAAACCTCGGATGCGGCATCGCTTTCGCTGCTCGAAACGTGGATGAAGAAATGTCAAGCTACCCTCGATCGGATTCAACCAGGTAAGAGTGTGCTGGCAGAAGCCGGTGTTGGCGATCGTCCTTTTTTGTTTACCGCCGCAGGCATCAGTTTAGATAAGCTTCTGCAACTGAACACTCAATTTCTCCACTATCTTGATCAAGCCGAAGCTCAGGAGCACGTTGCAGAGTGGGAACAGTTTCAAACTCAGGAGCAATTTAGTCGTCAGGCGGCTGATGCTGCTGTGGTGGCTCTGGCATCCGTCTTAAATCCCAAGGCAGAGCAGGATTATGGACAAATGCTCTCGTCTGGACGGGCATCGGAGCATGATGATTTTTGGCAGCTTTATCGGGCGGCTCAAGTGGTGGCAAAAGCTGCTGGCATGGTTCTCCAGCCGACAAAGTTAGAAAATCTTGCCCGCCTCAAAGATCCGCTCCAGGCGATCGTGCAAGCGTCTCGAATTCGCCTCCGTCGTGTCCTCCTTACCGATCGCTGGTGGCGTAAAGACTGCGGTTCTCTGCTGGCATATACACGCCAGGATAGTCGCCCCGTGGCATTAATCGCCAAGTCACCTGGACAGTACGAGTTATTCGATCCGGAGCAAAACACCTGGATGCCGCTAAATCGATCGGTGCGTGCGTCCCTATCACCTGTTGCCTATATGTTCTACCGTCCTTTGCCGGAACGGGCGATTCAGGTGTTCGACGTTTTGCAATTTGGGCTAAAAGGCAGTGTCCACGATTGGAGTGTGGTGTTGTGGACGGGCATTGGAGTTGTGCTTTTGAGTATGCTGTTGCCTTTGGGCACGGCGATTTTAATCGATCAAGCGATTCCTGATGCCGATCGCGAAATGTTGGTGCAACTTGGGCTGGGCTTACTGGCAGCAATCATCGGCGGGCTGGTGTTTCAAATGGCTCAGGGTGTGGCGTTGATGCGAATTGAAACCTTGATGGAATCTTCTATTCAAACTGCTTTTTGGGATCGGTTACTCAGTTTGAGTGCTCCCTTTTTCCGGCAGTATTCGATCGGCGATTTGCGCGAACGAGTTTCTGTAATCAGCGCGATTCGCAATCAGATCAGTGGAGCGATTCTCCGCACTCTGTTTACTAGCCTGTTTGCCCTCTTCAATCTGGTGGTGTTGTTCTACTACGGTGGTTCGTTAGCATGGGTGGCTTGCGGTATCGCTGTGCTCATGGGAGTGGTGACGGTGGGATTTGGTCGCGTGATGCTGCGGCAACTCATTCCCCTCCAAGAACTGGAAGGGAAGCTATTTGGCTTGATGGTGCAATTGATTCATGGGGTTGCCAAGCTGCGAGTAACTGGGGCAGAAGCCCGTGCCTTCGCGCATTGGGGCAATCAATACCGTCGCCAGCAGGAATTGAAACTCAAGATGCAGCAGATTGAAGACAATTTGCTGGTGTTCAATCAACTGTTGCCGATCGTGAGTTTAGCAGTGTTGCTTAGCATTGCGGTGGGCATGAGTCAACTGCAATCGCCCACAGGATTATCGATCGGCGCATTTTTGGCGTTTAATGTCGCTTTTGGCAGCTTCATGGTGGGGGTGACGGATTTGAGCAACACCCTGTTCAACATTTTGACGGTCACGGTTTTGTGGCGACGCGCCAAGCCAATTTTGCACGCGACTCCTGAAGTGGATGCAGGCAAAACCGATCCGGGGCAGTTGTCCGGCAGATTAGTATTAGACCGAATTACGTTTCGCTATCGTTCGGACGGTCCGCCCATCCTGTGTGATGTGACGATCGCGGTTGAACCTGGAGAATTTATTGCGATCGTGGGACCATCTGGCAGCGGCAAATCTACCCTGTTTCGGCTGCTGCTAGGCTTTGAAACGCCCCAATCTGGGCAGGTGTATTACGATGGGCAAGACTTACGCAGCCTGAATATCTACGCAGTTCGCAGGCAGCTAGGGGTGTTACTGCAAAACAGCCGCACCAACACTGCCTCCATTTTTGACAACATTGCTGGCAATGCGCTGATTACGATGGATGAAGCCTGGGACGCTGCCCGCTATGCCGGACTGGCAGAGGAAATAGAAGCGATGCCGATGGGAATGCACACGGTGGTGAGTGAGGGGGGCAGTAATTTGTCGGGAGGACAGCGGCAACGGTTGATGATTGCCCGATCGATCGCCCTCAAACCCCGCATTTTGCTATTCGACGAAGCCACCAGTTCCCTCGACAACCGCACCCAGGCGATCGTGAGCGAAAGCCTGGAACGTTTGCAGATTACCCGCATTGTGATTGCCCATCGGCTGAGTACGATTCAAAATGCCGATCGTATTTATGTGCTTCAGGCGGGGCGGATCGTGCAGGAAGGACGCTTTGATGACTTGATCCAGCAGGAAGGGTTATTCCTCCAACTGATGCAACAACAAATTGCCTAAGTACAGCTATGGTCTTGTGCCTACCCAGAAGTCAATACAGGGCAACCACAAGGGCTTACCCCCACCTCAATAACAGATTGCCCCTTACTGCGGCGAAGGGCGGGAGGAGCCTAAACTCAATTGTCCAGTGGGGGGGCCGCCGGAAATTTGATTTAAGCCCACAGAGCGCAGCAGGCTACTCCATTCATCGGTCAGGGTCGGATCGCTGGGACGAGTCCGGCGTAGCTCCGTCAAAGCCGTGAGGGTGTCCTGCCAGATGCCAGCCTGAGCATAGATATTTGGACGCTGGCGGGGTTCTGCACTTTTCAAGGCATTAGTCAAAGTTGGATTGGGGGCAACTCGCTGAATCCAGGCAGTCACAAAACTATCTCGCAGGCGATCGTCTGGTTGGCAGACCACATTGAAAAACCACTGGTAATCTTTGCCAACTTCTAACTCTGGAGCATCCGCAGGCAGTTGAAAGCGCACAACTCCGCGCTGCCCAGATAGAGGAATCGTGGCTCTATAAACATCCTTTTCATCCACATCTTTGAGGACGAACTCTGCGGTCTGGGCGATCGTGATCGGCAGATGCACAAAAAAGCTAGGGCGAGCCTCGGTGGTCAAACCCAATCTGCTCGTAGGCACCAGCGCCGTGAGAATACTTTTATCTGCCTTGGCTTCTTCTGTATTCGGCTTACAAAAGGTATTGCGGGTTGCGCCTCCAACGCTTGTTCTGGGTGTGCCCCGGTTGGGCGGTCTAAACTGTGCCAGAGCAGAGGTGGTGCCTGAGCTTAGTCCAATGGTGAGTTCTGCCATCAGAGCCAGAGAAAGGATAATTGCGGTTTTGAGAGATCCTTTTTGAGTCATAACAGTGCTAGTCTCCGATGAAACACATAGACTGACAGAATAGATACTTCACCATTAACCATAGAGTACATCAACAGTTTTAAGCGATCACCTATGGTTAGTAAATTTAGAAGTGGTAGATTCTGAGGGGATTGATCCCACTCAATCAGTTAGAAAGTGGTTGAAAACGAGGGAAAGCTTGGGGCAAGCGTTTTTGTGGGTTGAACCCACAAATGATGACCAATCCATCACCTTAATTCAATTATTGATACATTTCCTTGCAACCTCACTCCTGAAATTAGTTGACGAAATCTTAAGTAAATAGTTTCTGCTTCTGATGGTAAATTCTAGCCATCCCGCCTGGTCACATTCATCATCAGACATCAGAAAGAACCAAAGGAATTATGCCAAACTCATCCCTACAGCCCTCAAGTGAGGACATTGCTTTGAAAGCGGCGACTGGCTTTCACACGGAGGACACTCGAACGACCGTTGATGCAGAGATTGAGTTTTTGTTTACCCGCGCGATCGAGTTTCGCCAGGAAACTATCTACTTCATCATTATCGATCGCTTTCATGATGGGAACCCCAGTAATAACCCAGGACCTAACCCCAACCTCTACGATCCCACCCGCCAAAAGTGGGGCAAATACTGGGGCGGAGACTTGCAGGGGATTATTGACAAACTGGATTATCTCAAGCAAATGGGGATCACGGCGATCTGGATTTCACCCATTTTTGAGCAAGTGGAGGAGCTACAGTTTGAGTTTGCTGCCATGCACGGCTACTGGACAAAGGACTTTAAACGGATTAATCCACGATTTGTTGCGAAAGATGAAGAAACCTCGCTTTACACTTGCGCGGTATTTGATCAACTCGTGAAAGAAATGCACGATCGCGGCATGAAGTTGATTCTTGATATTGTATGCAATCACAGCAGTCCAGATGTGGGCGGGCACAAAGGCGAACTGTATGATGACGGGGTGTTAATTGCTAACTTTTATAACGATACGACCAATTGGTATCACCACAATGGCGAAGTGACCGATTGGGAAGACCAGTGGCAACTGGAAAACTGCGAAATGGCAGGCTTGGCAGACTTTAACGAGAGCAATCCCGACTTTCGGAACTACATCAAAACGGCGATTAAGGCGTGGCTCGATCGCGGCGTGGATGCCTTGCGCGTAGACACGGTGAAGCATATGCCCATCTGGTTTTGGCAAGAATTCAACGCCGACCTGCAAACCCACAAACCCTCCATTTTTGCCTTTGGCGAGTGGGGCTTTAGCAAACCTTGGGACGGAGGATCGGTCAACTTTGCTAATAAATCTGGAATGTCTATTCTGGACTTTGCCTTTTGTGAAGCGGTGCGGGCAGCCCTAGCAAAAGGCAGCGACGGTGGGTTTCATCAGGTTCAAAACATTCTGGATCTAGATTATCTCTACGACACCGCAACCGAACTGATTACCTTCATCGATAACCACGATATGCCCCGGTTCCAGAGCTTGAACGGGGATCCCGCCCTCTTACGCCTCGCCGTAAACCTGATCTTGACTTCTCGCGGCATTCCCTGCATTTACTACGGTACGGAACAGTATTTGCACAACGACACCAACGGCGGCAACGATCCCTATAACCGCCCCATGATGGAACGCTGGGATCCGGACACCCAGGTTTATCAGGATCTACAACTATTTTCAAAACTACGTCGCTTAAATCCAGCCGTTTCCCTGGGTAGTCAGATTCAGAAATACCTGACCTCCGATGTCTTCTGTTACGTGCGGCGGTATCGCGACTCCCGCTGCTTTGTGGCAATGAATAAAGGGGCGGCAACGACGATCGATGTGCCCTCCACTGATCTGGAAGATGGCGAGTATCGTTGCATCCTCACACGCCGCCAGTTTGAAGTGACGCAGGGGCGCTTGGCTGGGTTGCACCTGGCAGAAAAGGAAATGATTGTCCTGAGTTATGTGGGTGAGCGGGTGAAAGGACAGGTGATTGCGCGAGTGCAGTTGAACGGCATGAACACCCAACCAGGGGAAACCGTCGTAGTGGTGGGAGATTGCCCGGAGTTAGGCAACTGGGACATTAGCAAGGCGTATGCCCTGGAATACATCAACGACAACACCTGGTTTGGGGAAATTCCGTTTAATCAAACGGCAGGCAAACCGATCGCCTACAAGTATGCTTTGTGGCGCGAGAATCAGCCCCCTCGATACGAGAATGTGGTGTGTCGGCGTTGGATTTTGGTTAATGAAGGCACGATCAAATGGCGAGATAGCTGGGCTTACTAACGTCTATGACGTTTGTCATTTGTCATTTGTTATTTGTCCTTCGCTAATGACCAATGACCAATGACCAATCAACCACTTTCACTCCGAATCAGGTTGGTGTAGGTGCCTTCGGCGCGGTAGAGTGCGTCATGGGCTCCCCGCTCCACAATTGTGCCGCGTTCAAACACAATAATTTCATCACAGTCGCGAATCGTACTCAACCGATGGGCAACGATGATGCAACTGCATCCGCGCCGACTCAAGTTCTGGTTGATCAGCTTTTCGGTATCCGTATCCAGAGCGCTGGTGGCTTCATCCATCACCAAAATCGACGGATTATGCACCAAGGCACGGGCAATTTCCAACCGCTGCCGTTGTCCGCCGCTGAGGTTTGCCCCGCCTTCAATCAGTTCGGCATCATACCCACCCGGAAGGGAGAGGATGACATCATGAATGGCAGCATCCCGGCAGGCTTGAACCAGGTTACGATCGCGCACAGTGGGATCCCACAGAGTCAGGTTATCTCGAACAGTGCCCGCAAACAGTAATAGATCCTGTTCAATCAACGCGATGGAGTTGGTTAGCACCCGCCGGGGAATTTGCGAGAGCGGTTGCCCGTCCAGATAAATTTCTCCCGACCAGGGTTGGTACAACCCCGTGATTAATTTTACAACCGTGGATTTGCCAGAACCGCTGCCCCCCACCAGGGCAATCCGTTGTCCGGGCTGAATGGTGAGGTTGAAGTCTTCAATGAGAGGGGGATTGATGGGAGTGTAGCCAAAAGTGATGTGTCGTAGCTCGACGAAGCCTTGTAGCCGGAAGGATGGGGGAGGGGGAATTGGGGGTTGGGGGCGGGCTGCGCCACGCTTCGCAAGGGGGGTTGGGGAGAAGGGGGATGGGGGGCGATCGCTGATTTGTTGATCGGTCACTTGTTGCAGGTGGGGATCGGTTTCGTTACTCAGCACGTCTTCCAGTCGGCTCAAGTCTCCTTCTAATTCCTGTAAGGTGCTGCCCAGGTTGACCAAGCGTCGGACGGGTTCCAGGAAACTTTGCATCAGGCTTTGAAAAGCGACCAGCATCCCAATACTGAGTTTGCCATCCATCACCCGAAACCCGCCCACCACCAGCAATAGCACCGTTGCCAGTTGGGAGAGGAGGGTGGGTAAGGTGCTTAAGGTTTGGTTTTGTAAGCCCAATTCTTGATGGGAGTTGATGGCTTTGGTGTAGTAACCTGCCCAACGGGCAAAGAAATCTGACTCTAACGCCGATGATTTCAGGGTTTCAATGCTCTGTAAGCCAGAGATGGCAACACCAGCAGCTTTACCGTTCTCCATGCCCAGGCGAATGTTGGCATCGGCTCGTTGTCGCGAAACCCATTGCAATGCCACCAGGTTCATGCCCGCAAACACCATGCCGATCGCCGTCAATGCGCGATCGTACTGGAGCATCACCAGCGCATAAAACACCATCATCACCACATCGATTACCGTCGTGGCAAGCCGTCCTGAAAGCACATCGGCAACTTTGTCATTCAAACTGGTGCGGTTGGCAATTTCTCCGGCATAACGCTGGGCATAGAAGCTGATGGGCAAGCGCAAAATATGCCACAAAAACTGACTCGACATGGTGACGGCTAGTTTGATCCGGAGGCGACGCAGATGGCGAAGTTGCACCCAGGACAGCATCCCCTTCAAAACAGTGGTCATGAGCATTCCTAACACCAGGGGACGTAACCAGTCTTGTTGTCCCTGCACCAAAATCTCGTCCACAAAAACCTGGGTAAACACTGGAACGGCGATTCCGGGCACCACCAGAAACAAGCCCGCCAGTAAGCAATACACCACCGCCTTGACTGACCCCCGTAAGCGATGACTCAACGCGGGAATCATGCCGGGTTTGCGTCCTCCCCGGCGGAAGTCGGAACCAGGTTCCATCACCAGCACCACGCCCGTATACGCCTCGTCAAATTCCTGCAAGGTGACTGTTCGGGGACCCGTTGCCGGATCGTTGAGATACACCCGATCGCGCCCCCAACCTTCCACCACCAAAAAGTGATTGAAATTCCAGAACACGATGTAAGGACAGCGGAGTTGCTGAATGGCACCCAATCCTTTTTTGAAGCCTTTTGCGGTCAAGCCGTAGCGTTTGGCAGCTTTGACGAGGTTGACTGCGGTACTGCCATCTCGCGAGACTCCACAATCCTGTCGCAGTGCTGCCAGAGGCACAATTTTGCCGTAGTAGCCCAGCACAATGCCCAGGGCGGCGGCTCCACATTCCACGGCTTCCATTTGCAGGACGGTGGGTGTTCTAACTCGATAGCCTGTCCAGTTGCGAACCCGCGCCAACAATTGATGGAATTGGGCATCCAGGGTTTGGAATAAAGGGTAACGACTCAGCCACATGAATGCCGTTTCTCTAATTGATATTGGTCAACGATCGCAGGATCGGCAAAACAAAGGTGATGGGTGCCTGCTGATCCACCGTCACCCGGACTGAAGCGGTAGTTCCTGGAGAGAGTTGCACCTGGGGACCACGAGAAGATGACCATTGATAGCCTGTATAGGTTGAGGGATCAGGATTTAAGGTTGCCAATACTTCCACCTGTCCTCCCTGAAAGGTCAAGCTTTCAGCAACTTCGGCATTGCCCACAGTGCTCAGGATACTTTGCTGGCTGACGGGAAAGGCAGAAATGGCTTGCACCTCGCCAATAATTCCACCAAACCGTTCTCGTTTGACAATATCCGGCGTGATTTGTAAGGTCATGCCTGACTGAATGCGTTTGCCGTCTTTAATCGGGAAATACACCATCGTTGCCAGTTGCCGGGACGTTGCAGTTGTTTCTATCAGTCCCAGGCGGACTCCGGCATTGAGCACTTGCCCTGGTCTGGCACTCAGTTCTAACACGCGCCCATCGTGTTGGCTAATGATCTGGCTGGCATCCCGTAACTGCAAGGTGAGTTGAGCAATTTTTTGCTTGACCTCCTGGATCTGGTTGGTGCGAGTGTTGGTAGACTCTAACGATCGCTGCGCCAGATTTTTCTCCTGACTTTGCAGGTCTTGAATTTGGGTTTGCAAGTCCGCAATTTGCCCTTGAGTGGTGCGGTAGGTTTGCTCGATCGTCACTTCCTTACTGCGTAACTCCTGGACTTGAGCATTGAGGCTAGAAATTTGCTGGAGGTTTGCCTGGTATGCCTGGGTCGCCTCCAGCACGCGATCGGCTGAAATTGCGCCCTCTCGCTGAAGTTGTTTACGGTTATCCAATTGTTGTTTCAGCACGGCAACCAGTGCTTGTTTATCCTGGAGTGTTTGCTGCAAGGTTTGGCGCTGTTTTTGAATCGTTAACAAGTCCGTGGTTCTTAAAGTGGGACTGATTTCTTGCTTGTCTTGTAGCATTTGCTCCAGCGTCTGGCGCTTCTCCTGTAACACTTGGATATCAACGGCTGATCGTTGTTGATTCAAGGTCGCGAGTTGTTGATTTTGTTGCTCTAAAGTCCGCAGTTTGCTAGTTTGCTGTTGAATCTCTTTGCGTATGTCAAGGCGATCAATGAAGCCAATCACTTCGCCGCGTCGCACCCGATCGCCAGGTTTGATTTTGAGCTGTTTCAACTGTCCGGCGACGGGGGTTTGTAACTCATTCGTGCGGTTGGGATAGAGCAAAACCCCTCGCCCCGTTACCGTGATCGGAATTCTGCCCCAAATACTCCAACCTACTGCCACCGCTACCAGAGAACCCAGAGCCGCTAGAACAACCCAATCCCGTGGCGCAACGACTTGCATCAGTTGATCGAGTCGCTCCGGAGAAGACAGGTGTGCCAGGGACTCTTGGCGGAATAACTTTTGCTTTGGGTTCAGCATTCTTGCGACCTTTAGAAACTTCCGCGCACCCGTCGTAGTAGCCAGTCGAAGCGCACCCCCGCCAGCGAGACGTGCTCCAGGGTGTTGATGTCTAGCTCATCTTCGTATTCTATTTCTTCGTCCAGGGGTTGGTCTTTGTTGTAGCTGAGTTTGCCATACCCATGCCGGGTTAAGCGGTCTTGCAACCGATTGGCTAGTACCACAGCGATCGCTCGATAAAACCGGGCAGCAAAGCGATCGTCCTGCTGCAATTTGGCGGCAAGTTGTGCCCGTGGGAGGGAGAGCAGTAAACAATGTTCCACCGATTTGACTGTTGCAGAGGCAACCTGATCATCCACGAAGGACATTTCTCCTAAAATTTCTCCGGTTGCCAAGCGGGCAATTTCTTTGCTGACTTGCTGCCCGTTGACCAGGGCGGTTACTGAAACAGCTAAGGTGCCTTCTAACAAAATGTAGATGGCATCCAGAGGTTTTCCTTCTTGAATTAACAGCGTCCCAGTGGGCAATTGGTGAGAAATGCCAACGTTGACCATCCAGTCCAGGTCACTGTCATACAGTTCGGCAAAGACGAGCAGCACTTTTCGCAGAGGTTGTTCTAACATGGCTCGACCCCGCACCAATAAAGTAGAAATTCCGCGAAGCTGGTTTGATAGTAATCCCGAAATTGTTCGGTAAAACCGAGCCGCAAAGCCTGAGTCTTGCTTCAGTTTGGTGGTCAACTGCTGATGGGAGATTTCTAGCACTTGCGCTGGGGAGAGGGCGATCGTGCTGGTGACGGAGGGACTGGCGTTCATGAAGGGCAGTAAGCCAATTTTCTCTCCAGGAGACAGTTGAGCCACTTCCTGTTCCGTTCCATCCGAACACGCCACCACTGCGGCAAACTGTCCTTCTAACACCAAATAAATTTCGTGCACAGGTTGCCCAGCTTGCACTAAAACTGTTTTGGTCGCTACGTCTTTGGTACGACCCGTTTTACTCAGCCAGTCGATGTCGCCTTGACTGAACGCTCCCAACGGCAAACACAATTTTTCCATACAGGACAAGCACAAAATTAAGACTAATATACTTCAATTCTTACTATTTTCTCTTGTAACTAGATTTATTCTGTTACTGAAGTTAAGAAGTTGATAGAGGGCGATCGGGCGGCTTCAATCAGTCAACAAAATCACAAAGCCTTCTTGAGTAAAGTGTTTGTCATGGGTCAAAACATCAGTGATTCCAAGTTGCTGCATCGTTTGCATGGAGATGCAGTCGGTCAAGCTATAGCCTTTGTCTAAGCGCTGGTTATACAACATCATTCCAGCAAGAAAAGATTCGCGAGACTGCGGCACAACTTGAACTCGTTCATTTTGAAGAATACTGCAAACTCGCTGATGTGCTCCTTGTCGAGAGTAACTGCCTACCTCAGCGAAGTAGTTCAAAAACTCCGTCAACACTTCATCGGTTGTGACCAAATTCGCATCATGAGTAGCTGTGTAAAGGGTTCTAGCTCTTTGATGCCATTCATCTTGTTTGTTGGCGATCGCGATCCAGCAAAACGTATCAACAAAAATGCGCTTCATCAAGCTTGCTTAGGTGTCCCGTAAAGATAGTGATCGTGTTGTTGAGCACCATCAACGGGTAATCGCGCCTGTTCGTCCGGGGGCATGTTGGTCGCAAACTGATCGAATTCTGCCAAAAGATCGAGCAGCGGGTTGGGACTCGATCCTTGGACTTCTACTGTTTCTTGGTGCTGCGCCTTCACAGACCGTAAAAATGCCAAGGTTGCTTCAATCAACTCATCTGGAGTTTGTTCCAGTTCCTGTAATAGTTGCTCTTTCGCAGTCATGGCGCGTTATCTCCTGCTGATGCTTTCATTTTAAGCGCCCCTGTTCTCATCCCGCTTTTTGATTTCAGCGATCGGGTACTCTAGCCTATCTTCAATCTCCTGCCGAAGCACCGCTCAATCAATCAGCAAAATCACAAAGCCTTCTTGAGCAAAGTGTTTGTCATGGGTCAAAATTTCAGTGATTCCGAGTTGCCGCATCGTTTGCATGGAAATACAATCTGTCAAGCTGTAACCCTTATCCAGCCGTGACTGGTAAAGCCCAAACCCCGCCATGAAAGATTGATGAGTTTGTTCGATAACTTCAACTTCAGGATTGTTGAGAACATCATTAATCAGGTCGATCGCGTGCTGGCGAGAACGAACTCCCTGATTGCAAAAAAAGTTAAGCACTTCCAGCAAAACTTCTTCAGTTGTGATAAATCGTGGCGATCGCAAATTAGTCGTAAGCTCTAAGACTCGTTGATGCCAATCATCTTTGGAATTGATTAATGCTGTCCAGTAAAAGGTATCAACAAACAGGTTTCTCATGCACTCAATTCTTAACTGTAACGTTTGGGGGTGCCGTAAATGTAATGGTCATGCTCCAACGCTCCATCAGCAGGTAATTGCGCTATTTCTTCTGGAGTCATCTCAGCCGCGAAGCGTTCAGCCAAAGCGACCAATGCGGCAATTCCGGTTGGCTCTTCATCCGATGGCGGATTATTTTCAGGGGTAGATGCGACACCATTGGATAGCTGCGTTTCGCGTTCTTTCGTTGCTAACACAAAGCTCAGAACCTCTTCGAGAAATTCTTCCGGGGCAGATTCTAGTTCTTGCATCAATCGCTCTTTCGTCGTCATGATGGCTTCTCCTGGTAGTGCTCCCATTTTACGATCGCCTCTGCTCTAGTCGCCGCTTTTCAATTTCAGCGATCGTTTCCTTCAGTTTCCCGCCGATGCTTTGGTGAGGTTTAAAGGGGGATGATTCAGTTGAGATAATTGACTGAGCATTTAGTTGATATCATTTCTCAGCTAAAAACTCATCAACAGTTAATTCTGCTTGGCGAATTAAGGCACGCAGCAGCCCAGGTGCTAACTCTCGATGATTCGGAACTTGGATAAATGACCCATTAAACCGCAACCTCACCTAAGAAAATATCTAGTTCGGTCGGTTGAATGGGTTGACCATGCTTCTCTTGAACATATAAATAGCCTTTGATGGCATCGCGAATGTTAACAATAGTTTCATCCAATGTTTTGCCCTGGCTTAAACAACCTGGCAAAGCAGGCACTTCCGCTACGTAGCCCTGATACTCTGGGTCGAAGGTAAAAATTACTTGAAATTTCATCTAGTTTTCTCCGCTTTTTAAGTTACTCTCTAAAGGTTTCGATATGAAAGCGAATGGCTGACTTGTCATCTGCTAATTACATTATTTCTCCTCGTTATTTATTGAGTGTTTCTTCCGCTTTTCGATTTCGGCTATGGGTAGTAACAAAGTATCTTCAACCCTCTGCCGTACTTCTGGGTTAACGTTACGGGTGGTAGTGAGACAAGCAATCAACAGAATGATACAATCAAGATATTGTTTTAATTCCGACCATTGAGCTTGGCTAAACTGCCAGTCATGCCCAATATTGCGGTACTTAATCATCATACATCTTAATTGCTCTATCCAAGCTTGCCTGTCAGTTTGCCACCATTGTTTTCGTGCTTTCTCATCTGATTCAGAATCAGGTATCTGATGAACTAATTGAAGGCAAAATTCATAGCATTCTACGTACTTATTCCCTAATGTGCACAGCTTAAATATTATTTTTAGAAGCTCAAACCTAAGTTGATTAGTGGGAGGATTAGGATGAAAGTTCGGCATAAAATCTGAATCGCGATCAAGAGCACAATTCAGAATAAAAGCAAAATCTAGATCAAGGTAAAGAGGAAAATGCGGGTCAGAGTTGAATTTATGCTCTAGGGCGCCATCTAAAATAAAAGCAAGTTCATCGCTTGGACCATACGATATTCCAAGATAATGGCTCAGAGCTAGAGTTGTTTCGAAATAGTACAATCGGAGGGCACTACACTTGTAGAAATTACCTACTTCTAATTCTATGAACTGTGCTTTCTCATCAACCCAATTCAAAAACTTTTGAAGAGTATTATTCTTCGCAAAGAAATGATCAATCTCATGTTTCATTAGCCATAATAATTCATCAATAGAATCAGATGCTTCAGTGGCAATCAAAAATACTCCTATCCAGCGAGGGTTGCAGACGCTTTCAGCAAGTGTTTCCCAATCTTGGTGTTGTACAAACCACTGAGCAACGAAGTATTCCTGAAAGGTGAGGTGAGAGAATTCCCATTTTCTGTGGGCAGAGCGGAAGACTAAGCCGTGATCTGCGGCAATGCCTTCCAGAATTTTACGACTCTCTTGTGGAGAGCAATTTTGATGGTTTCTAATGATTTCTAGTGCAGTCTCTTCTTCAAAGGCGATCGCATCGTCTGGTTGATCAAAGGTATATCGAGCGAGTTCTGCTAAAATTTGGCATTTGTCATCTGCACTCAGGTTTCTATAGGTCGGGCTATCAACTCGTTTTTCGATGCCGCGATCGCGATCCCAATCTTCCAATAAAATCTCTAAGCCTTGTTTGTAAAGGAGCGATCGCTTTTCTGGTAATTGCCCTTTGCTGACATACACCAAACAAATCAAGCTCAACAAAATAGGTGTTTTGGCTAACTCCTGAACCCGCTCATTCCGCTGAATTTGCGCAATGAGTGCTTGACTGGTGCATTCAGGATACTGCTGAAGCCGACGCGCTAACCAGCTTGTTGGAGCTTTATCATCGATCGAAAACCAGTTTTTAATAAATTGATTCTGTTGTGTTCGATCGAAGTCTGCGATTTCTACATGGTCAAAATCGGATAAAAGCTTCCTGTAGTAGTCTTTAGCCTCAGTTCGGCAAGTGATAATAACTTTATTGTTATGGAAATACTCAGAAAAGTTGATAATTTCTTGGCAAACGTCTTGTTGAAATTGTCCTGGTACTTCGTCTAGACCATCTAAGATCAGGAACAACTTACCACTTTCTAAAATTTGCTGAGTAACATTTAATTCTGTATTAAAAGCTTTTCCTAATTTTTCGGTCAAGTTAAATGCAGAGTTTGAATCAGTTTTACTCAGTCGTAGCAGTACAGGTATCCGACCTACTTTAGACTCTTCCTTACAGCTAATCAATGCTAAACGGTGTGCAAGTGTGCTTTTTCCGGCTCCAGGTTTACCTAAGATCAATAAATGCTGATGGCGACTAACAACATCTATCACTGGCTCTGGATGTTGATTTCTTTGTCTGCTTTCACGTTGGCTACCAGGTTCTGGAAAGACAAAGATAGGTACAAATAATTGTTCTACCTCAATCCGTTCTAGGATTTTGTCAGTCCATACCTGAATACAGTTGTGCTTTGTCAAAATTTTGTCGCAGCAGCGATCGCGCACCTGCCGCACCAATTCATCTGTGTTCAGTACATCTTCCTCTAATTTGACGACTTCACTATTGCGTTGCTCTAATCCACAGACCTCTTGCCAGTCTAAATCCAAAACTTCACAGATTTGAACAAATAAATCATTGCTAACAGGTTTTCCATTGAAAAACTTGCTGATCGGTTGACGAGTTACACCCAGTCGCTCTGCTAATTGAGTTTGATTCATTCGCAAACCTTTTAGCTCAACTTTTGCCTGGTTAATTCCTTGTGAAGTGGCTTGCAGAGAGCGATCGCTCATACAATTTCCAATTTCTGAGTGACGGGATTAAACCTATTTTATTCATCATTAACAGAAATCACCCATAGCGCACACACAACTCACACAGCCTAAAACCCTAACGATTACGACAATTCAAGGATTTTAGAGAGGTCAAATGTTCAAGGAGTAATTTTGATGAAACTCTCTATTAAGAAAAACTGGCTGAAGGTAATTGAGTTTGCCGTAGTTGGGCTTGCTACCTGGTTAGTTGGTTACGCTGAGATCTCCGACTTCTCTCTGGCACAGCCTGATCAAGCTATTTGTACCAACAGTAGAATTCGGAGATCTGAGACGGCGGATCACCAGCGCCAATTTTTGTTGTTTCTGCTGAAGCTCTGTTTTCAAGTTCTGATGGCGTTGCAGCAAGAAGAATCTAAGTCCGACCCGAAAAGCCAAGCTCAACAGGGCTTTTGGTTTAAATTTTGTTTCTATATTTTGGTCGTGTTTTCTCGATGAGGGTACTGACAAGGTGCGATCGCTCCTCACCATTCCAAAAAGCGATCGCTTCAACCATCCTGGATAATGAGAGAGACAACGAGCTAGAACGATCGATCAAAGAGTATGAACCCCAACATAATCGATTTACCGATGGAGCAAATTAAATTCTTTTGTGAGCGTTGGCAAATCACTGAAATTGCTCTGTTTGGCTCAATTCTGCGGAGTGATTTTCACCCTGATAGCGATATAGACGTTTTGGTGACGTTTGCTCCTCATGCTCAACGCGGCTTATCTGAAACGTTACAGATGAAAGATGAATTACAAGGGATTTTAGGGCGGAAGGTTGATTTTCTTGTCAAGAAGGCGATCGAACGCGGTGAAAACTGGCTACGGCGCAAAAATATTCTGGAATCAGCTCAGGTAATTTATGCTGCGCGACAATAGACTTTATTGGAAATAAGAATGTACTAGAAAATGAATAGCTTCCTCTAAGAATTGGTTGATTAAGCTGCTTTCTTTTGCACCTTAAGTTGACGATGAGTGAGCCGGAAGTTATGTAATCCGCAAGCGGTTTCCAT
>JANRIN010000121.1:0-6152 GCA_033764965.1 Leptolyngbyaceae cyanobacterium bins.302
GTTTCGGGTGTCCGGGCATCTCGATTTGTTGGTGTTCCCGGATGGAACGATTCAAGATTACAAGTTTACGTCTGCTTGGACGGTCGCAGCAGCAAAAAAGGAAGGAAAGATTGAGTGGGAACGGCAACTCAATGTTTATCGGTTCTTGCTGCAACAGGACAAGTCGCTGAATTTTGCTGCAGTGAGACAGCTGCAAATTGTGGCAATGCTCAGAGATTACGGTCCTCGTCACGTTTCGGAGGGGTTGAAGCCGGTTGAGGTGTTGGATGTTCCCCTCTGGGAGGATGAGCAGGTTGAAACCTATATCAAAGAACGAGTTGCGCTGCATCGAGCCGCAATGGGAAAGGAAATACCTCCTCAATGTACTCCTGAAGAACGTTGGACCAATAAAAAGGGGGAAGACCCGCGCTGTGACAGCTATTGTGCCTTCGGGAAACAACATCTGTGTCCTTATAAAGGGTGAGGGAGAGGTAGGGCGATGAAGTTATGCTATAAAATATTTCTTACGGCATAACCTAAAAAACTGCTTTTGCAATGGCAACGATTGATATTGAGCCGATCATGAAGGGGATTCGTCGTCTCCAGCAGGTTCAAGAACAGCTTCAGGCAAGAGAACTCTCGCCGGAAGGGGCTTGGATTCATCAGTATCAGGTGACACGCTCCTATCCCAGTGGTAATGTCGAAACCTACTGCTACGCCAAATGGCAGGCAAAACTACCCATCTTTAGCAAAAAACCCAAACGTCACAAGCGATCTCAGCAACCGGAGCATAAACCCGCATTCACTTGCCATCAGCATATTGGTCGGGTCTCCAGTACAACCGGATTGGGCATGGATGAGGCAGTAAGGGCAGCTTACAATGCCTGGAATAACCGCAAAAAACTAACTGAGGTGGAACAGGCGTTGACGGAAATTCAAAAGGTCTTGGAGAAAACTGAAGGACAGATAGGAAAAATGGAGGATAAGTCAGTGCTTGAAAAAAATAAATGAATTGGATAAATTAGTTGCATTTGAGTATGGATATGCGTAGAATAAGGGTAGGAATTTGACGTTGAGACCTCCCCAATGGGTAAACGCACTTGGCTCGAAAACCTGATTGACAACGAGTATTTGCCCGCGATCTCACGCCTGGAAAATACGCCCGGAGGAAGGAAGGATGCGGAAAAATGGGCGGATTGGATGAAACAACAGTGGGAACAGCATGGGCTGAAGACGCTCAAACAGCAGCAGTCCCTCATGGATAGAACTCGCAGGGTAATTAAAGACCAGTTAGGAGATGACCATTTCGCGCTCGAATTCATGCGCTTCACTACTGAGGAATATGTCCAAATCAATAACGAGAAGCAAGGGGTGGTGAGCCAGAGGAATGAACAGGTTCAATTCCTGGACAATCCAGATGCGATCGTGGCTCAGGCAGTTCGTCTGCTCAACTCACCAGAGTGGAGCGAGGTTGCGGCGGGTTTGAGTGTCCTTACTGGCAGACGCAGTTCGGAGATTCTTTCAACTGCACAGTTTGTCCCTAAAACCAAGTGGAGTATTACTTTCACAGGAGCACTCAAACGACGTGGAGAAACACAAATCCTCAGTTTTGAAATCCCAACCCTGACCACCGCAGAGAAGGTCTGTAAGGCACTGGAGAAAGTCAGACGGGAATTGCCAGAGGCGTTAGGACTGTCACCACAAGCCGTTAATAGTAAGTTTGGTCAGGCAGTGGCTAGAGCGTGCGATCACCACTTTGCTGACTTGGTGCCGGTTAGAGAAGGGAAAGATAATCTCTATACCCATCTTTTTAGAAGTATCTACGCCTCGATCGCAACCTTCTGGTACTGTCCTCCCCGCGTCAATGAAACTGAATTTAAGGCGCATATTCAAGGGCACTTTGCGGTGCTCGATGAAAATAACCCAGAACTGAGGCGATCGCTTGCGGCAAGCAGGCACTACTCAGACTACGAAATTGCAGACCAGGTGATTGCAAACTATGGCGGCAAGCGCAAGGGCATTAAGCTGGGGGTCGGAGGGGTTGAGATGATTGAGGCATTTAAGGTCGATGAAGTCGTTGAACTCCTGGAGGAGTTGCCTCCCAAGCCGAGGAGAAGACAAACCACCTCAGTCCGGCTTTGGCAGGATGATAAAACTGGGTTGAATCAGGTTTTTCAACATCTGGAATTCAATGAAGACCTATCTCAACAGGACAAGATGTCACACCTGCTGAAATGGATCAGGGAACGATTGGAGATGCCCTCTCCGAAAAAGGCTGAAGCACTTCAAGAAGAAGACCAGCAAGAGCCAGCCAAGATGGATAACGCTTTGCTGGTAGAGGAGGTCGAAGAACCAGAGAGCGCCCTGCCGATAGCGAAACACGAAGAGACTCAAATCAAGAGTGATCCTGAAGTCCAAGAAACCGTCGTATCAACTGGATTAGAAGCGAAGATCGACAAATTAGTGGATGTCATGACTCAATTCATTCAGGTTCAGATGCAATCAAGTCCAGTTCCACAATCAGTCCCACCTAAACCTGTGGCTTCAAGGATTGTCCAAACTCAAGAGCAGGAAGCCAAAGATACCACCAGTCAGGAACAGCCAGAACGGAGAAGACGGCGTTCTAATGAAACCGATGAAATTATTCATCAAGCCATTTATGCCATCATGCAATACAATGACCAGGCATCTAGACATGATGAAAAATGGGCGATCACGATTAATGCCCTAAAAGCATTTGCCAAAAGTCAGCGGAAAATCGAAATGATTCTACAAGATAGAAAAGAAGAAATTAAACAACATCATGATAAACATCAAATCGATCCTGAACGGCATAATCTAAAACACCGAGGGAAACATAAAATTGAGGAAATCATCAGAGTGTGAATTTCGCTCATGCCTACTGGGTAATCAAATTAATTCGAGAGCCTTTGAGGAGGTCTCGGAAACTCATAGTTGAGAAACCGATTAATCTCTTTTGTAATAGAAGCCTTTTTAGTTGAGTTCTCCATATTCTCGGCGACTCGATCATTGAGAAATTGAAAGAGTTGTTTCACTGTGATAATGCGAATTGCTCTCCGATCTTCTGGTGCAAGCGACTCTTGAATGTATTGTTCGGCATAGGGGCTGGCTCCAAAGGGAGCAAAGAGGATCAAGAACGCATAATCCACTCCATACTTGCGTCGTGCAAGGCTCAGGTACTTGCGATCGTAGACACACTCCTTCACATCATCTTCTTCCACAATTGGGTCTTTGCAATCGAACAGAAAAATGAGGCGTTTCTCTTCTCCATCAATGGAAACCGTGAAGATATCCGATTCCATATCCGGGTAGCGGTAATTCTTGCGTCGTAAGACTAGAAAGTGAAATTCTGGCTCCAGCCGCAAACGCCAGTCTTTCGTTCGAGCAGCCAGAAGAATTGCCTGACGCACAATATCCCCATGAGTTTGCCCTGGAATCCCATATTTGAAGTCCCTCGATAGCAATGGGGCGATCGCGTGGTACTCATCCAGGTTCCAGTGAGTGTACGCGGTTGGCAGCGAAATGAGATCTCGTCCACTGGGAAAATAGTCTCCTAACCGTTGGAAGGTTGCTACCAACCGTTGGTTTCGTTCTGCCTCTGTCCGCTCAATGCCAAAGGCTTTGTCTGCCCGACGCTCAATCGATTCCACCGCACAAGCTCCCAATAACCGAGCCGCTTCTACATTCCCTGCGGTGGCTTCCTTCGTCCAAAAGGCAATGGCGAGATCGATCGGAATCAGGTTGATACGAGTTCGCTCCCCTTCAACAGGCAATTTTACGGGTGTGAAGTCCCTGTAGGGCAGTGCTTCTGGCGATTTCGAGCCTAAAAATTTACGGACGTAGTTCTCGTCTTTCCCCGGCAACTCACCCACCTGCGTCTGGCTGAGACCATACTCTCCATCGGGAAGTTGGAACACTTGCAGAATCCTATCCCCTAACTCAATCGTGGCTCGTCTAGCTTTGGTCACGACAAAAACATTCCATTCTTTCTGAGAAATTTGCTTGCTCTAGCCATCAGAGGAAAGAACTTACTCTGAACACTTTACCAGTGCTGAAGGACTTTGACGTATCGTTTGATTGCTACATTTCAAGATTCAGGCAATACAATCGAGACAATCCACTCTCACTAGAGCACTGAACTATGGCAGCCACAACCAAAAGAGCAAGAGCGACGATCGTCACCCAATCTAGTATTGAGGATGCTCAATCGTTCCTACAGACACTGCCAGATAAACCCAAAGAGGATTTATCACTCAAGGAAGCCGTTGAGAAGCTGAAAGTTCCACTTCAAGCAGCACTGGCAAAGGGCTACACCTATCCAGAATTGGCTGCCCTGCTGAAAGACAAAGGGATTAAAATCAGTGCGGCAACTTTGAAAAACTACATCCCTACTGGGAAACGGAGAGGTAAAGGACAATCTCAAACCACTAAAACTCGTAAACAAGCAGCGAAACAGGTTCAGCCAGAGACTGCTTCGACCCTTGAAACACCGCAAGATTTGCCTGATCCATCTTCCGCTTGGGAGCCGACATCCGCCACGACTCCCAAGCGACGCGGTAGAGCAACAACTAAGACAGAGACAACTCGCAGTCCAAAAGAAACTGCAAAAGCAGCTACGAATGAGTCCTCTGAAAACTCTGCTGCTAAAACGCCTCCTCGATCGCATAGAGGTGCAGCAAAAACTCGCACAAGTTCAAACCAGACTACAAAGAGTACAACCAGTCAGCGCACCTCTGCTGCTCCTCGTTCCAAATCCAGTAGAACTCGCAAAACGGGAACAGCAGAGGCATAAGAACCAGATTGGACTCGAAATTGCGGCTATGCTTGAAGTGCAAAGTTGTTTGCCGAAAGGTCTTCAGCAACACCTTCTAAGGTGGCAAATTGGGCACCCACACCTAATCCTGCCTCAGCACCGTTCGCGTTGTAGAACAGGTTAGTGCCCGTTGAACCACGAACTGCCACAATCAAAGCGTCATTATTCGCAACATCTGCCTCGCTGCCCACAACGGCGAACTCGGAGCCTTGGCTAAATCCCTCACCCTCACCACTTTGCAGGGAAGCAAAAGTTGTTTTACTTAGAGCAATTTTGTCCTCTTGGGCATTGAAATCTTGGATGGTATCTATCCCTGGATTGGCTTGACCAAAAGAGGCACCAGAACCAAACACAAACTGGTCAAGTCCTGCACCGCCTTCCAGGAGGTCATTTCCTAAAAAGCCGCTCAGGATGTCGTCGCCTTCACCACCCTGCAACGTATCGTCAACCAATCCGCCCTCTAGAATATCATTGCCAACATCGCCGGAAGCGTACAGTTGAGCGGTGGATTGGTTGCCCTGTAAGGCATCGTTACCCTCACCACCCGTAAACCGAATGGAGGAGATGTTTGCGTGCGTCAGGTCTGATACGGTGAAAGAGTCGTCACCTGCAAGACTGTTCACTTCAACTCCTTCAACCCCATCTGATTTGACAGTAAAGGGCTTCAGGTTTGAACGACCAAAGATTGCCTGTCCCTGGTCATCCTGGGTAAGAGTCAAGGTATCGCCGTCTGTAGCTCCGTTGATTTCACTGACATCATGCCCAACGCCACCATCAATTACATCGTTACCATCGCCATTGTTCCAAACAAAGCGATCACCTCCTTCACCACCGAACAAAGTATCTGTGCCAACCGCACCAGTAAGAGAATCATCGCCCTCTCCACTGAACACGAGATCATCTCCCTTACCGCCATTGATTACATCATTACCCCCAAAGTCAGCCATGATATCATTGCCATCAGTTCCCTGAAGATTGTCAGGATTGGGCGTTCCGATGATGGGATTGAATGGGGTAGCAACTGCTGGATTGGCAGCAACAGTAGCTCCAGGAGCAACAACAGGATTAGTCCCAGGAGCAAGTGTGACACCAACCTGTTCACCAGATACTTGATTGAGATTAGTTCCGGAATCAGGTTGTAAATTTTCATTTGGGACACCCTTGTTCACACCTTTACCTTCATTTGCAACGAGGGTGTCATTTCCACCTCGCCCAAACAGAAAGTCATTCCCCTGGTTCTGCCCAACTAAGAGGTCATCGTCGGACGTACCCTTCTGTATCAAACGGGAGCGGTCGCCATGTCCTTGATTGTTTTCGAGAATTTCAGCAAGCTTTGACA
>JANRIN010000130.1:0-67025 GCA_033764965.1 Leptolyngbyaceae cyanobacterium bins.302
TCGTGCCTTGCATTCCACTGGATTCATTACTTACTACCAGCGTAGGCGGGGTACTTGACCCGGTTACGTGACGATGGGGAGAAGGATGTCCCCAGAGAGGCACTCCTCTCAGTCAGAAGGCGCAGCTTTCACGTCGCACCATCAATCCAATATTCAACAATTCCTCGCGCCGCATATTCCGATCTCTTATAACGATAATCTCGATCCTCGTTCGTTTTCCCTGGCGATACCACCTCCACAACCAACAACGGCGGCGGCATATCCAGCATGACGGTAGAGCGTTTGGCATCTCGTAAAGTTTCGGCTAACTCAACTGTAAACACGGTTAAGTCCGGAATTCGCGTAGTTGCCCGAACTCCAGTGACAACAATCTCAGCCTTGTTACTCAAGCGGTTGATGGGAACGAACTGTAGCAAGTGTGCCAGCAAAAACAGGGCAATCTGAACATTCAGCGGGCTTTCGGATGGCATCTCGACTAATTCTCCCGCAACCAGTTCATACGGTCGATCGGTGCCATCGTCATAAGCCAAATATTCCTCCAGGGTCATATATTTTGTGGCGCTCGTCATCTTGTGCCCCATTTGATACAAGCTTCTTCTACCATTTTGACTGAGCAAGACGGATTTACAAATCCTCGATTTCTTGAGCGCTGGTTAGTTTTTCCCAAGTGGTAGGGATAAAGGTCATGCGGCGCAAGCGTTGGCTCTTGATGGGTTGGGGCAGTTGTTGTAGAGGGGCTAACTCCAACTTGTAATAGCGTTTGTGGCTTTTCTCAGTTTGAGCTTCATCCGGAAACAACTCAGCTCGGCTGACTTCGCGTATGGCGATCACTTCCGCAAAGTATTTCACGGCATGAGCTTCATCCCCAAACACTTTCGTTTGATAAAACGCCAACCATTTGGGCTGCCATTGCCGCCGTTGTTGCAGTTTCTCAACCTGGTCTACAGGAATTCGATACCAGCGGCGATCGCGGGCAATGGTCATATCCGCCACACTATTTATGATGGCAATGAGAACTTCGCCGGATTGCCCATGCCCCATGACGAATTACCTGCACTTTTCAAGCATGATTGTCTAAGAACGATGGGTTTATTGTTCCCTGGAGATTTGGGCTTATATTCAGACCCAGGGCGACTTTTTTTGAGACATAGCAAAATAGCAGTAGCCGCTTGAGTGAGCAAGTTATACTGCGGGTGATTTGATGCAGGGCTGAGAGCTTTATGCTGGGGTCATCAACCACACAACAAAATCTTCGTAAGCCTCGTTGGGCTGTGATATTGGGAGGCGTGGCGCTGATTGGAATGACTGGTGCCGTAGTCTATCAATTTGTTGGGAACCGTCCACCTAAACCGATCGCGGTTTCCTTGCTGACCGTGGAGAAAGGCGACATTGAGAGCACCATTAATGAAAGCGGGACGGTGGAGTTGCGCGGACAGAAAACACTGCGATCGCCCACCGAAGGTGCCGTGGATGAGGTGCTGGTGCAACCGGGGCAATCGGTGAAGGCAGGACAGGTATTGCTGACTTTACGCTACCCAGAGCGACAAACAGCACTGGCAAACCAGGAATTACTGATTCGGCAGCAACAATTGGCGGTCAGGCAAAATCGCCAACGGGTGATGGATGCGAAAGAAAAGCTGGCGATCGAAGAACGCCAACTCAAGAATCTGGTGGAATTGGTGGAGCAGGGCGCTCTGGAGAAGCAGCGCTTTCAAGACCAGGAAGACCAGATCCGGGTGGCAAAAATTGCTCTGCGAGAGGCACAGGCGACCGTGGCAACGGCGACTTTGGAACTGGAGCGATCGCAACTGGAACGCCAGCGCATTAGGCAACAGCTTCAGAACAGCGTGATTACATCCCTTATTGATGCCGTTGTGCTAGATGTGAAAGTGAAAGATGGGGAAGGCGTAGAATTACGCACCGAGTTACTGACTCTGGGCGATCCGCAGCAGGAATACATCAAACTGCGGCTGTCTACCCTGGATGCGGCACGAGTTAAGCCCAACCAGCAGGCGCGGGTGAGCATTATTGGTCCCAATCCAGAAGTTTATACGGGGCGGGTTCAAAGCTTGTATCCTCAGGCGATTTCGGCAGAAGCCGCAAAGCAAGGCGGGGGGCAGCAGTCGGAGCAAGCCACAGTACCCGCCGTTGTCCGGTTAGATCGTCCTAGCCGGAAGTTGCTCCCTGGCTCCCAGGTGAATGTGGAATTGGTATTAGAGCAAGCTCGTGATGTTCTGACGTTAAACCCGGAAGCGATTCAACGATCGGGGGAAGCGATGTTTGTTTGGGTGAAAGATGCCGACAATACCGCCCAGAAGCGATCGATTACAACGGGAGTTGAGGGCTTGTTGGGAATAGAGGTGAAATCAGGGCTGCGTCCCGGAGAACAAGTAATTTTGCCCCCGGCTGAACCATCACTTCAGCCTGGAAACCCTGTAACAACAGAAACCAAATCATGAGCTATGGGAATTCATCTTGCCGATTTACTCTTCACGACTTATCAATCGCTGCGGAGCAATGTGCTGCGATCGGCGTTGACCACCCTGAGTATGTTCATGGGAGTGGCAACGGTGACGGCAACGCTGCATGTGAAGCACATTAGTCAGGCGATGATTGCGGCAGAACTGGCACAACGGGATGCCCCCCAAGTGGGAATTGGCGTTGCCTGGACACCCCGCCGCGATCGCATTCCCCTAAAAGCAGAAGAAATGGATTACCTGAAACCGCGTCTCTCTGGAATGCGAGCCATTACCGCTGTAAATTGGTGGGGTCTCGCGTCCGTTGTGCATCAAGGCGTTGAAGCCGATCCAGGCATCTTGGCTGTCTCAAAAGAGTTTTTGTTTACCGATGGGCATCCGATCACTGCGGGGCGTGGCTTTACGGATACAGACTTTCGATCGTTTCATCCGGTCGCCATCATTGATCAATTTTTGTCCGATCGCCTATTTCAAGGTAAAAAGCCGTTGGGCAAACGGTTTTACATGAGAGGCAAACCATTTACGGTGGTTGGAGTGGTGCCGACGAAGCAGAACAGCGACAGCGAACCGAAAGGACTGGTGATGGTGCCACTAGCCATTTACAGTGCGATGACGGGCGATCAAACAGTCGATGTCATCCAGGTCAGTCCTTACGATCTGAGAAATCTAGAAACTTTGGGCGATCAAGCAGAAGCGCTCCTCAAACAACGCCATCCAGGTCGGGAAACCTGGCACTTCAACAATGCGGAAGATATCCTGGAGCAGCAACGCACGTTAGATATGGCTGCTCAAGCGCTCTCTGTGGTTGCCGTGATTTCTTTGCTAATTGGTGGCGTTGGGATTGCCAACGTGATGATTAGTGCGGTGACTGAGCGGATTCCTGAAATTGGCTTACGTCGAGCGATCGGGGCAACCAAACTGGATGTCATGGTGCAATTTATTCTGGAAGCGTCAGTGCTGAGTCTGGTGGGAGGTACGACCGCTCTTGTCACGGTTCATGGCTTAACGGTCGTGATTGCAGACACTTTCGATTTGCCCTATACCTTCGATTCCACCACCGCCGCGATCGCCCTCAGTTCTGCCTTGATCGTGGGCATTGGTGCCGGACTACCTCCCGCGCTGCGAGCCAGCCACATCGATCCGGTAGTTGCCCTGCGGTCTTAGAATCACAAGACCTACAAAGCAAGAGCTACAAATACAGGCAGGCTACACTCAAGAAGCTGCCGATCGCTTGGCGACAAAACTGCGAGAATTGGGATTAGATCCAGATCAACTCTAGCAATCGCCAGATAGTTGCATCCCAGGAAGTCCCGATTTTCTGAGAGTACGTTAAGATTAGTTAACACAGTTAGAATAGATAAAATGCTCCGCATCATAAAGGAGGACAGACCCCGGTGAATAAGCGGTGGAGAAATGTTGGATTATACGCATTGCTGGCGATCGTGGTAATTTCGCTGGCAACGTCATTTTTTGGTGGTGGACAGGCTCCGACCAGAGATACCGTACCTGTGAGCGACTTTTTGACCACGGTAGAAGCGGGCAAGCCTGCCAAAGTTAACGAGGAAAATACAAAAATTCCTAAAGTTCGCATTAGTGCCGATCGATCCCAGGCACGTTATCGCAGTGGAGATACAGAGTACATCGTCAATTTGCCTCCCAATGACCCTGAGTTGGTCAATATTTTGACGAAAAACGGAGTAGACATTTCCGTGATGCCTCAATCTGAAGGAGGCGACTTCTGGTTCAGAGTACTGAGCAGTCTCTTCTTCCCAATTTTGCTGCTGGTGGGTCTGTTTTTCTTGCTGCGCCGCGCTCAGAATGGTCCTGGCAGTCAGGCAATGAACTTTGGTAAGTCCAAAGCACGAGTTCAAATGGAGCCTCAGACTCAGGTAACCTTCGGGGACGTTGCCGGAATTGACCAGGCAAAGCTGGAACTGAACGAAGTGGTGGACTTTTTGAAGAACGCCGATCGCTTCACGGCGGTTGGTGCAAAGATTCCCAAGGGGGTTCTGCTGGTGGGTCCTCCCGGAACTGGTAAAACTCTTTTGGCTCGTGCCGTTGCGGGTGAGGCGGGTGTACCCTTCTTCTCCATCTCCGGTTCAGAATTCGTGGAGATGTTTGTGGGTGTGGGTGCGTCTCGCGTGCGTGACCTGTTTGAGCAGGCGAAGGCAAACGCTCCCTGTATCGTTTTCATTGATGAAATTGATGCCGTGGGTCGTCAACGGGGTGCTGGCTTAGGCGGTGGTAACGACGAGCGGGAACAAACCTTGAACCAGTTGTTGACTGAGATGGATGGGTTTGAAGGCAACACCGGCATCATCATCATCGCAGCCACTAACCGTCCGGATGTGTTGGATGCAGCCCTGCTTCGTCCCGGTCGGTTTGACCGTCAAGTGGTGGTCGATCGCCCCGATTACGCCGGTCGTCTGGAAATTCTGCGGGTTCATGCTCGTGGCAAAACCCTGGCGAAAGATGTGGATCTGGAGAAGATTGCCCGTCGGACTCCCGGTTTTACTGGAGCAGATCTGTCTAACCTGCTGAAAGAAGCGGCAATTCTGGCGGCTCGGCGTAACCTGACCGAGATTTCAATGGACGAAGTGAATGATGCGATCGATCGTGTTCTCGCAGGTCCAGAAAAAAAGGATCGAGTCATGAGCGAAAAGCGGAAAGAATTGGTGGCTTACCACGAAGCAGGTCATGCTGTCGTAGGTGCTTTGATGCCGGATTTTGATCCAGTTCAAAAGGTTAGTATCATTCCTCGTGGTCGAGCAGGCGGTTTGACCTGGTTCACTCCCAGCGAAGACCGGATGGATTCGGGATTGTTTTCCCGCTCCTACCTGCAAAACAAGATGGCAGTAGCGTTAGGTGGTCGGATTGCCGAAGAGATCATCTTTGGTGAGGAAGAAGTGACCACAGGTGCTTCCAGTGACCTGCAAGAGGTGGCACGGTTGGCACGGCAGATGGTGACTCGTTTTGGCATGAGCGATCGCTTAGGTCCTGTGGCGTTGGGTCGTCAGCAAGGCAATATGTTCCTGGGTCGTGACATCGCATCTGAGCGGGACTTCTCGGAAGAGACCGCCGCCGCGATCGACGATGAGGTTCGCAACTTGGTCGATCAAGCCTATCGTCGAGCAAAAGCCGTTCTGACTCAAAACCGTGCCGTGCTGGATCGGTTGGCAGCGATGCTGGTTGAGAAAGAAACCGTGGATGCGGAAGAACTGCAAGACCTATTGGCGAATAGCGACGTTAGAGTTGCCTCGATCGCTTAAGCCTAGAAGTCTGGCTGATTGAATCGGTAAATAAAAAGGCAGTCTATTTTTCTGGACTGCCTTTTTTATGAGTTTTGGGTTGGTTCTGCTATTGCACCTGGCTACAGCGATCCAGCCACTCCTGATAAGCTTTCTGCAACTTTGGATCGTCCAGTTCAACTTCAATGCGAACCTTTTTACAGCGATGCCGTAATGTTTTCGCGATCGCATCCAGCACATAGCTTGCTGTTCTGGCAGACTTAAACTCACCACTCACCAGAGTTGATCCGGTTGCTCCAGGAACCTCTAGGTTGTCCAATACTCCCTGGCTCAAATCGACTTCTGCCAGGGTTTTAGGATCATCTCCCACCTGTTCGATTATGAGTTTTTCGTAGCGTACAGGCACCTGAACCATACGAGTTTCAATGCGTTTGCGAACCACTACTTCCCCCACCTTACGGCGCTCGTATTCTACTTTCAGCCGTTCTTCCAGCAAAGGCACGATCGCATCTACGGTGTCAGAAGTCAGCACCGTTTCGACGCTTTGCAGATCGTCTGTTGCGGTCAGGTCAGCCGCTATTTCATCTCCAGGCAGATCGTAAGTTTCAGCGGGAATGCTCTCTAAGCCAAATTCTGGCTCCGTCAGACCCGCTTCAACAGTTGCGGGTTCCGCCCCAGAAGGACGATCGCCTATAAAGGAGAGTTCGTTGGTGGGTAGGGGAATGGGAGCGCTACTTAGTTCCAGTTCGTCCAGGTTGATGGCTGGAGGCGCAGGTAAATCAACTGCAAAATCGGGAGCACCATCAGGTTCGCCAGTTTCTAAACTTGAGGCTGCATCCAGGTTGAAGTCTTCCGCAGGCGGAGATAAGTCTGCCAGGTTCAAATCTGGCAAAGCATTAGAAGACTCGCTCAGATCAAAATCTAAATCTGGTTCTGCTGGACTGGAAGACTCGCTCAGATCAAAATCTAAGGCTGATTCTGCTGGGCTGGAAGATTCGCCCAAGTCAAAATCTAAGGCTGATTCTGGTTGTGCTTGACTCAAAAACTCAGTGGACGGGTTCGACTCTAAGCTGAAATCGGGCAATCCCGCCGATTCATCAAAGCTGAACGATTCAATGTTGTCGGCAGTATCTAGATCTGAAGCAGCTAAATCTGAAGTATCTAAACCCACGGCAACATCGGGTTCATCAAAATTGAGCGGAGCAGGTTCCGCCGACTCTGGGGTAAAGTCTAAATCTGCCAGACTGGAAATAGTTTCAAGATCGGCATCGGTTTCGTCGCCATCTTCAGTAAAAACGATCGCATCTGAGTCGCCCACTAAATCATCTTGAGCCGTATTCAGAGTCAGATCCAGTGCCGACAAATCCTCATCTGCGCTCAAAGCGATTTCATCTAGGGAATCTACCGACGGCTGAGGCTCATCGAAATCCAACTCAGACAAACTCAAGTCGGCTGGTGGACTTTCTGTTGGCTGATCAAAATCTAGAGATGCAAAGGTGTCTGTTGCAGCCAACTCATCGATTAGGTCTGAGTCTAATTCAGAGTCAGTGAAGGATAAACCAGGCAAATCACCACTAGGCTCTGGCGGGTTAGCGAAAGACAGATCATTAGTTGTGTCATGGTCTTCTAGCTCAAAGCTCAGATCGGTCAGAGGTGGCTCTGCCTGAGCGTCAACATCACCAAAATCCAGGGCAGATAAATTGTCGATCGAGGGTTCTGGAGACGACTCTGAAGGCAACTCTAAGGATGAAAATTCGACAGAGGGCAGATCAAACTCCTGATTGATCTCGCTCAGTTCTGGCAAGGGTGGCAACTCAGCAGCAGGCTCAGCGGGGGCTAAATCCTCCAGGGCAAAATCTTCTGGCAGGGGATTCGCGTCAACATCGCCAAAATCCAGTTCGGCTAAATTGTCTACTGGGGATGGTGCTGTAGGCTCGTCCAAAGAACCATTCAGGTTCAGGGGATCTGCTTGTTCTGGCTCGATCGCCATGATGCGGTCAAAATCTGCCCATTGATCATCGACATCAGAGGACGTGTCGCTGTCAAAACCAAGGTCGGGTAACTCTTCTGCCTCAGAGTTGGCTGCAACAGTTTCGTCGATCGCCAGACTCAAATCAGGCAACTCTTCAGCGGGGGGAGAGGTGGGCGTATCTGCCAGCGTAAACTCCTCAACCGATTGGGCTTCGTTGGCAAATTCCAATTCTTCAATGGGAGGAGAGGTGGGTGTATCCGCCAGCGTAAATTCTTCTAGAGGTCGGGCTTCATTGGGAAGTTCTAGCTCAAACAAATCATCGGCTGCATTCGACGTTGACGGGTCGCTGGGAAGTTCTAGCTCAAACAGATCCGTGGGCGCTTCTAGGGTTAATGGGTCTGCCGCAGTTTCTAATTCAAATAAATCGTTGGCTGTATCCAGGCTCGTCGAATCGTTTGGCAACTCCAGTTCGAACAAGTCATCTGCTGCCGTATCATTTGCCGAACCAAAGGATGGCGTATCTTCTTGGAACTCTAAAAAGTCCAGGGTATCTGTCGTGGTGGAAGCGATCGGCTCCTGTGGGGGTTCCATCACATCCAGGCTGAAATCAGGACTGACAGCGGCTGGCGGTGGTGGCGCAGAAATCTGATCGACTGACAACTCTTCATCGATCGGCTGCGGCGGGACTGGCTCATCTGGCAGTAAGTACTCTGGCAGATACTGCACATCGGCTTTGGTGATGTCTACAAAGACGGACTGAGTTTGCACACTGACTTTTTTGATGCGTCGTCCGTTTAACAACACGGAAGATGGTTGTTCCTGGGTGTCGGGTTGGGCGATGACCAAATTGAGTTGATGCCCAGCATCCAGAATCAGGTCAGTGATTTCGCCGATCGGTTGCCCTAGCTCATCAATAACCGTAAAGTTCTTTAACTTTCCCCTCAAGTTATTGAGGTTATCCAACAATGTCTTGAGACGATCGGACTCCGGCTCTGCGGGGTCGTTCGGTCTTGCAGAAGATTGATAGTACATTTTCCTGCATGGCTAAGGGACAACTTTGGCTCTAACTGAAGAACCTGAAATTAAGGCTGAGGCTCAGCCGATTCCTGCATCAAGATTTTCTTGATCTGGACTTGTTCTCGAACTACAACAGCGCGATCGAACTTCGGAATTTCTTCGTAAACTTCGATCCGCATCACTTCTCCTTCAGTGAGCTGAACCTCCCCACGGTCTTCTTCGCGAGGCGCAGAAACCGCAGAGGGGGAAACTTGATCCGCATTGGAATAGGCTGAAGGAAATTCAGAATTCATATTCAAAACCAGACTTGTGTGCAACAAAAGTACTGAGCGCTGAATGTGCTTACCATGATATTAAAGATTTTCTAATTAGACGTTTTTTCTAGTGGTGGCACATGACACACAGAATTTGATTTAGAGTGCCCTGTTTATTGGGAGACGATCGATGCAATTCACAAAGGATCATGAATTCAATAAAACGGAATAGTCACCGCGTCTGGCTGCCCCAACCCCTAACCCCTGTTCCCTGTTCCAATCTGAAGCATTTGCCCATTTGCCCAAATCTTGCCAAGTATGACCATTCCGCCCTGGCTTCACAGCATTCGCCAGTCGAAAGTAATTGCGGTGATTCGCACCCCTTGTTTTGAATGGGGTTTGCCAATGGCGAAAGCCGTCGTTGCGGGGGGAATTTCCATTGTTGAAATTACCTGGAATAGCGATCGCCCAGCAGCATTAATTCAGCAACTACGGACGGAATTACCCCATAGCCTGATCGGTGCCGGAACCTTGCTGACAGTGGATCAGCTTGAGCAGGCGATCGCGGCTGGAGCACAGTTTTTATTCACTCCCCACGTCAATCCGCAACTAATCACAACGGCAGTTGAGAGCAACATCCCCCTCGTTGCCGGTGCCCTCACGCCCACCGAAATTGTCACCGCCTGGCAGGCAGGGGCAACCTGCGTCAAAGTTTTTCCGGTACAGGCAGTAGGTGGTGCGGCTTATATTCGCAACTTACAAGGTCCCCTGGGTGATATTCCACTCATCCCCACAGGAGGTGTGACTTTGGATAACACAGCGACATTTTTGCAAGCAGGGGCGATCGCGGTTGGGCTATCGGGTGACTTGTTTCCGCAGCAAGCAATGCAAGCGAACCATTGGGATGAAATTACCCACCGCGCCGCGAAACTCATGGCAACTCTGTAACGAGATGCAAAATAATTTCAAGAAAAATAGAAAAAACCAACGCTTTACAACAATTCTGGACTAATGCTTGATTTCCTCAGCATAGGATGGGGCAAGAGTGAACCGATGAAAGCAATGACTGGATTGAATCGATCCTGCCTCAATCTCTTGCTGGGTGTGGGAATGTGGTTTGGCGCTGGAGAACTAGAGTTCCAACAGGGACAAGCCCAGCCACAGCTTGTGGCGCAATACACAACCGCAATGACCAACCTCAAGCTATCCGGGCAACGCTGGATTGAGATTGATTTGTCCAGCCAGCGCTTGTATGCCTGGGAGGGCGATCGCCCCGTCTATGCCATTCTGATTTCTACCGGAAAAGCGGCAACCCCCACACCCACCGGAAAATTTGCCATTCAGTCTCGGCATCGATACGCCCGGATGCAAGGCTATGATTACGATGTTCCTGATGTGCCCTACACCATGTATTACTCCGGCGGATACGCCATTCACGGAGCATACTGGCATCATCGCTTTGGCACTCCCGTCAGCCACGGTTGCACCAATGTTGCAGTCAACCATGCCCGCTGGTTGTTCAATTGGGCAACGATCGGTACGCCTGTAGTGGTACACGATTAACGTTCGAGGTAAGTAACTTTCGGAGTAACGGGCTCAACAGGATTCGAACCTGTGACCGATCGCTTAGAAGGCGATTGCTCTATCCTCTGAGCTATGAGCCCACACCTGATCAAAGTAATACTGTCTCTACTATAACGATCGCCTAGTTGAGAGTAGCCAACGTTCAATAACAAAGCCGTTTCAATCTTGAAGTTCTAAGTTACTCTGAACGATAGCCCCAACGTAAGGATTAACTCGGTAACTATTAATCAATCTGTCTACAGGCTATAAGCTTACAATATTCGCGTTCCGTTTAGGCAGCGATCCCTACCCCGCCCGACAGGAGTCATTTCGAGTGTCATGTTTATTCTGAAACGTCAGGATGTTGAGATTTCGAGTGTTCAGCACCCAAAACGGGACCAACAAATCCCGATCCTGACCTATCAGGGACAAACGTTTCGGTTGATTAGTGTCTTCAGCGCCGCCCAGGAAGAAGACGCTAAATCCTTCTGGCGTGATTTGACCGACAATCAGGGGAAAGCCTGTGTGTTATTGGAGGAGCCTGAACGATACAGTGTGTGGGGAAAAATCCGACTGGAGCAATTTGCCAATGAGGCGGATGACTCCCACGACACCAGTTCCAATCCGGCATTAGTCAAGGGGTGCATTCTGATGCTTCAAGCGGTCTTCATTGATGTGGAAGACTTGCTGGGCAATCGGCAAGCAGGGTTGTTTCAAAAAGACATCTCGGATGTGTTCAAGCAGTGGCGATTTCCCCAAGCAGATACACCAGACGCGGTGAAGTATGTGTTGACGCTGGATCCCCTGGGTTCAGGGCAGCTTCCTGCCTGGCAGGAGCACCATCTCAACACGTTGTTGCAAGAACTGCACCGCATTGGCAAGTCCTACTTTGGCAACACCAGTTTCGCACCACGGGCGATCGATGCCTTGCAGGATTTACCCGCTGCTGAACAGTCTCAATTCCAGGGCTGGTTAAACCGATCGCCCCTGGGTAAACTTTGGCGTTAGCTTGAAGAATGTTTGACAAAACGATCGCCCGTTCGCTATCTGTGTCACCCTGGCTTGAGTCACTCAGGCATGATGACTTGTTTTCGTCGCAGCTACCCTGAGAAGTAAGTATATGAGCAGTCTTGAGAAAAATCCTGGTTCAAAGTCACTCCTGTCCGTTCAGGCGATCGTTCTGTCATTAGTCGGTTGGGCGGTGCTTGCCCTGCTGTTTTTCGCGCTGTTTGGCATTACCGCCAGGGGAGAAACTCGCCCGCTGTGGTATTCCATCGGCACGTCAATTTTTGAGGCAACGGCGTTTCTCGTTGCCGCCCTGCTCTGTTTTCGGAATTGGGGCAGTTCGCAAATTGTCAGCGGGCGCAGTGTTTGGCTCAACATCGGCTTAGGGATGTTGTTCTACTTCATCGGCAACTTGGTCTTCAGCTATTGGGAACTGGTGCTGGGGCTGGAACCAGCCGTTTCGCCAGGAGATTTCTTCTTCATCCTGACCTACATTTTTCTGCTGATTGGCATGGTGCAGGCGGTGTTCTCCCGCCGGTTGAACCTTGAGCTTTGGCAGAAGGGGGTGGTGGTGGGCATTGCGGTGGTGGGGATCGCGATCGGCATTGCCCTGGCGACCAACAAACCCGCTGAAACCGCTGCCCAACACATTCTGGGTTCTCCCGCCTATGCCCAATCGCAGTCAGTTCCCACAAACTCAATACTCACAAATTCAACCCTGGCGCAATCTCCATCCCCTTCTCCCGCTGCCTCAGAAGCTCCTGCTGCTACAGATCAAAAACCTCAACCGCCAGAGTGGGCATTGAATCTAGAGCGAATCCTCCAACCCTTAGAGGGACCTGTCACCCTGTTCTACCTGGTGGTTGACACGATGCTGCTAGTGCTGGCAACCACGCTTTTGTTGGCATTTTGGGGTGGACGATTTTCCCAATCCTGGCGCATGATCGCGATCGCGGCATTCTTCCTATACCTGGGGGATGTGTGGTTTAAGTACGCCACTCGCGATCCTAATTATCAAAGTGGTAGCTTACCGGAAGTTGCCTGGGTGTTTAGCGGCGTGTTTTTTGGGATCGGAGCAGCCCTGGAATACGATTTATCGATGCGCTCTCGCCGTACCAGTTCTCGGCGGCGCTAATCTGAAGAAACCAGACCAGAACTGGTTTAATCCATGCGGAAGACTGTAGATTCGACATACAATGAAGCAGCGATAATTGTCTCCTGGTGCCTGTATAATCAATGACCGCTCGAAAATTATCTGATTCTGAAAAGCAAGACATTCTTGATCTGTACCGAACCACTGGGGAAACCTCTTCCTCCCTGGCAAGTCGATACGGAGTCAGTACGTCTACGGTGAGTCGGTTGCTGAAAAGTAGCCTGCCAGCAGATGAGTATGAGGCGCTGATTCAGCAGAAGCGATCGATGCGGGCTGCGGAAGTCGTTGTTGAAGACACGCTTCAGGAACCGGATAGCGATGCAGGGGCAGACGAGATTCAAGCTCCTGTTGCAGAAAGTATTCCACCCGAACCAGAGCCAGTTGAGCCGGTGCGGATGATTCCGGTAGAGCCAGCCAACGGCAAGTCAAAACCAATTCTACGTCGTTCTAAGCAGCGATCGAGTAGCGCGTCCGACCCCGATGAAGCAGAAGTAGAACAGTTAGAAGTACCACTTGCAGGTTTAGATGGGGAAGCGATGCCTGCGCCTAAAGCTGATGCCAGCGTTGCAGAGGCAGAAGTCCTTAAAGAGATTCTGAGCCAGAACGTGATTGAGCCAGAGGAAGAGGACTTGTCTGATGATCTAGAAGATGAATTGGATGACGAGGATGAGGATGAGGATGAGGATGAAGACTTCGATGAGGATGGCTCCCAACCTTTCCTGGTGAGTAGCCGACTCAAAGAAGGGTTTGCGGTTCAGATTTTGCCCCTGGAAGAAGCTCCTATCCCTCGGACTTGCTATCTAGTGGTCGATCGCGCGGCTGAGTTAGTGGCTCCGCCCCTGAGAGATTTTGGCGACCTGGGGCAAATTCCGGCTGAAGAAGTGCAGGCAAAAACCTTACCAATTTTTGACAATCACCGCATTGCCAAGCGTTACTCCAATCCTCGAACTCAGCGAGTGATCAAGCTTCCAGATGGACGAATTCTGTCAAAAACGTCTTCTCATCTTCGCGCTAAAGGGATTACGCGCCTATTGATTGACGGGCGGGTGTATTCCCTCAATTAATCTTTTTCTAGTCAGCCATTCCTTAGTCTTCGTCTTCCTGCCCTGCGATCGGACCAAAGAGAACAGGCGCAATCGCAGTGCCAATGGCTCCAACTCCAGCACTGAACGCCAGCACCACCCCAAACGGAATCTCGATCGTTTGTACGGTCAAAAGTTTGAAGGAGACCGGGCTAAAGTTTTGCACCGCCAAGATTGCCGCTGCGCCCATCCAGCCCGCCAGGATGAGAGAGGTGAGTGTAGTTGCTAAAGTTTTCATTGATCGTTGCGGTACGCTTTCTTCCAGCCTAGCGTTTTTTTACAGCTTTAGTCAGAACGCTGAGGACAAGGAAAAGTTGCAAAGCCAATGCAGAGTAGGCGTTCTGCCTCGTCTGCGTCGCGTTACACACAGCGCAGGCTATACAGTAAAAAACCCGCGACAGGAGTGCGGGTTGGTGTACCTATGAGTGCTTCGCTGTTAACAACAGCGGCAGCTTGAACCATTCCGTAAACCGCTCAAAAAAGATGGGGGATAAATTCCAACCCTGTATGCAGAGTTAGCTGTCCTGCTTGCCAATCATAGTCAGCCGTTAAATATTCCATGTCAACTCCGGTTGTCAGGCAAGTAATTTCAGGTGCGGCGGTGTAGATGCTTTGTTGAAGCTGAACCTGGATTTGCTCAACGGCAGTCAACTCTGAGGTCGAGGGAAACTGAGCGATCGCCCCAGATGGTAAAGTCCAGCTATCTATTGATACAAATCGTCCTGCGGCTAAATCGACAAACCATTGCTGCTCCGAGGTTTGTAACTCTAACACAATCATCAGCCGCAAAATGCCCGCTTGCCAGTTTCCGCCTGGTTGTAGCAGGATGACATCCATGCCGCCGAGCCATTGCATCGCCGTAAATGAGCTACGAGTGACGTGCCATAGCAATTTGGGGATTAGCTCGTCGATCAGCAACTCCGGTTGCAACAAGCAAAAGTTTGTACTGGCAGAGTGGTAGGTTAGATCGGCAATTCGGATTGCCTCTTGCACGAGCGGCAACACATCATCCTGGGAAGATGAAATCATCTCTAACCGCAGGGAGTTGATGGAGCGCACCAGTTCTTGCTGGGTGGCAAGGTTGGCAAATGTTTCTAAGATTGTGGGATCAGTGAGCCGCACGATCGTCGTTGCAAACAATGGTGGCAACGGCATTTCTACCACCGTAATCGGTGCGGTTGTGGGCAGAATCGAGGCTTTGGCGTGACCCGCCGCTTCTGAATGACCAAATTCCAGATCTTCTAATAGTTCTGCCTCGATTAATAGTTCTGCCTCGATCGGGCTACTCGCTGTCAGTTGGCTTGTGCCTGAATTGGAAACGGGATAGGGCATGAAGGCAAAATCCAACTTAAGCCGCAGGTCGGCAGTTTGCCAGGTCTGATTAGGGGTTAAACAATCAACCGTGATGCCTTGCACCCAGGGTTGGAGGGCTGGAGTTGTCGCCAGTTGGTGGGTGATCTGTTGAAGTTGGTGATTGATTTTTGATCGCCCCAACACCCCAACATTTTCTACATCAGTCAGCCAATCTAAATGAACCGCACTATCTATCTCTGCTTGAATCAGCCATTCCCGATCTAACCCAGGCGGGGCAGAACACCCCATTGCCAGATCAAAGTTTTCCTGGGTGCCAGATGTTTCGATCTCTAGAACAACTGCCAGCCGCAAAATTCCGTTTATCCCATCCTCGTTTGGAGGAAAGGCAAGGACTTGAATTCCTTCTAAAAGCTGCATAGTGGCATAAGCGCTGCGAGCCACACACCAAAGTAATTTCGGAATCAAAGACTCCAGGGACACCAACGCGGTTGCCTCAGTCGAAGTTGAAGGAGAGTCAGCTTGTAGAGCGTCTAGAATTTCGTAAGCTTCATCGCTGATATAGGGAAGCAGTTCTTCCTGGGTCGAAGTTTGGCGTTCTTGCTCCAGCGATCGCAGCTTTTTGATCAATTCCACCAATTGCTGCATGGTGTGGAGGGTAGACTCCGAAGGAAGAGAGACCTGAGTTAGCCCATCCAGCCAGGAGCGATCGTTGAACTTCAAAACCGTTTTATCTAAAAATTCAGCCGCTTGTGGGGCTTGGGCTTGGGCAGGGCAAGGGTATGGCAACGGGTGTTCTAGCACTTGGGGGCAAACTGAACCTCCCATAAGAAAACTCCAATCAGTAACAATACAAAGAACAGGGACAAGGTTGATGCACGATTTTAATGGGCGATCGCAGGGTTGCGCGTTTTGATTCAGACTTTTCTAAGAGTGCCCAACTTTCCTCCACCTGCAAATCCTTCCGGCAAGACCTGTTATCCCTTTCCCAAGATATTTTAAGCACCCTAAAATCAAGTCTGTGGCAATTCCTCTTTTCGAGCCTGCAATGATTTCTTTTTTCCTTCCAGCCTTCCAATTTACGTCGCCCGGTGCCGAAGTCCCTTTTCTCAGTTGGGGGTGGCTCTCCGTGCGCTGGTATGGACTGTTGATTGCGTCTGCGGTGCTGATTGGGGTGACGCTCTCTCAATACTTAGCCCGCAAGCGGAACGTTAACCCAGACTTGGTCAGCGATCTGGCAATTTGGTTAGTGATCGGAGCCATTCCCTGTGCGCGGCTTTATTACGTTTTGTTTGAGTGGGAAGAGTATGCTCAGCGTCCAGCGGACATTCTGGCAATTTGGAAAGGCGGCATCGCGATACATGGAGCCATCATTGGAGGGTTGCTTGCTGCTTTAATTTTCTGCCGCTTGCAAAAAGTTCAGTTTTGGCAAATGGCTGATTTGATTGCGCCTTCTCTGGCTCTCGGACAAGCGATCGGGCGTTGGGGCAATTTTTTCAACTCTGAAGCCTTTGGTCGCCCCACGGATCTCCCCTGGAAACTTTACATTCCACCCCAAAATCGTCCGGTTGAGTATGTAAACGCCGAATATTTCCATCCCACCTTCTTGTACGAATCGCTGTGGAATTTGGCCGTTTTTGGCTTGCTCATGCTGCTGTTTTTTCGAGATCTAAAAGGAAAACCTCGCCTCAAAACTGGCACGCTCTTCCTGATTTACTTGATTGCCTATGGTTGTGGGCGGTTCTGGATTGAAGGATTGCGGACAGATAGCTTGATGCTGGGGTCGTTACGTATTGCCCAGATTGTTAGCTTGGTGACGATCGCGATCGGAATTTTTGGACTGCTGTACCTCTACAAATTGGGGCGATCGTTGCCTGATGTGGCATCCCCACGATCGTCCTCCAACGATGTGTCATCGTCTAATCGTCCATCTTGACCTGCATCGGGCTTGTGTTTCATTGGGTTGAATTCATTGGGCATTTCGCGAAATGCCCCCACCGATTCGCTGCTATTTACTTTTTGGTGTTTCCTTCTTTTCCTATGCACAATTCTTCTTCTGGCATGGTTTACATCGTTGGCGCTGGACCAGGTGATCCGGAATTGCTCACGATCAAAGCTCAACGGCTGCTGGCACAGGCGGATGTGATTCTGTTTGCCGATTCCCTGGTGCCTAAGCAGGTGTTACAAGGGGTGCGATCGGATGTGGAATTGATTCGCACTGCCCATAAAACGTTGGAAGAAATTTTGCCACTGATGGTCGATCGAGTTCACGCCGGAAAGATGGTTGTGCGTTTGCATTCCGGTGATCCCTGTTTGTATGGGGCGGTGCAGGAGCAAATGTATGCCTTGCTGGATGCGGAAATCCCGTTTGAGGTGGTGCCGGGGATCAGTGCATTTCAGGCAGCGGCGGCTCGGCTGCGAGTGGAGTTAACCCTGCCGGGATTGGTGCAGTCGATTATTTTGACCCGTGTGAGTGGGCGGACGCAGGTGCCAGAAGCGGAAGAACTGGCAACTTTAGCAGCCCATCAAGCCAGCCTATGCTTATACTTGAGTGCGCGTCATGTGGAAAAGTCTCAACAAGACCTGCTGCAATATTACCCACCCACAACCCCGGTGGCGATTTGTTTTCGGTTAGGCTGGCATGATGAAAAAATTTGGTTGGTGCCCTTAGCGCAGATGGCAACTGTGACCCAACAGCAGAACTTGATTCGGACAACTCTCTACGTCATCAGTCCAGCCCTGGCAGCGGCAACAGTCCCGCAAGAATTTGTGCAATCGGCTGAACTTGCAACTCTTTCCCAAACCCGATCGCGCCTTTACAACCCAGACCACAGCCACCTGTTTCGCCCGTCCCATTCATCCGCCGACTAAACTCATTTGACGAAACTAACGGGGATCGCCCAGCCATGCACGTTTACGCCATCCTGCACCGTTCGGCAGCTCTAACCTTGCCAGAGGGTGTATTGAGTCCGTTGCAAAGCGTGGTTGAAGGACAACTGGCGGCTGTGGTGGAGCCAGATCTGGCGCTGGTGGAGCTTCAGCAAGACGATGCAGGATTGCTTCAGGCAGTCTTGGCGCACGATCGCGTAATTCGAGAGCTATTCGCCCAAACAACGGTTTTGCCATTACGATTCAATACCTTTCCAGCCTTGAATGAGCTAATTGCTGATCTCCAAACCAATCAGAAAACCTATTTGAATCAGTTGGCTCAACTAGACGGACAAGCAGAATTTACGCTGAAGTTGTCCCCTGTCGAAATTTCGGAGGGTTCAATTGCACCCAATCTGAAGGGGAAAGAGTATTTTTTGGCGAAAAAGCAACACTATCAGGAGCAGCAACGTCAGGAGGAATTGCGAGTTCAAGAGTTTAATCTGATTGTGCAAGCGATCGTTCAGCAGTATCTCGCGGTTGCCCAACCGGACTCTAATCAAATCTGTATCCTGGCTCAGAAGCAGCAGTATGACGGTTTGCAAAGGCAGATAACTGACTTGCAGGAGCAAATGAATTACTGGGAGCTTCACCTGGGAGATGCGCTTCCACCTTTCCATTTTGTACAGGGATAAGTCGGTAGGCACAGTGGATTGTTACAGCACAGCGTCAGCAGTCACTCGTCATCTGTCATTGGTACGTAGCGGTTTACGAATGACAAATGATCACTGACTACTGACCACGTGATCCTAAAGTTGTTTGTACCCAATTACTTATCACTAAGTGTTATTCAACTGACAACAGGCAGCCGCAAAGACTGCTTTACTTGCTTACACAACCGCAGTTCCGTACCCTGGCGATTCCATTGAACTTTGTCAAAAACTTGATGCAGGATGTAAAGCCCTCGACCGCATTCACTTTCGCAACAAGAAACCGTCTCTTCTAAATTTGAAAGGCATTCCTTGGAGGGTTTAAAGCCATCGCCCTGGTCGGAAATCACCCACCAATATTGATCCGCAACAATTGAAAACCGCACCAAAACGGTTTTGTTTGGGTCTAAATTATTACCGTGCTTTGCGGCATTTACCAAAGCTTCTTGTAGTCCTAAGCGAACCTCTTGTTTCCATTGGGGAGGAATCTCTGAAAGCAGCAGATCCAGTATGGGAACCAGGTAGAGAGTCGAGGCAAAGCTAACAGTATTCCAGTTACGTTTAGCCGGACGGGACGAGACAGCTATCACTCAGTAAAACCCCGTAGCTTACAAGTGGACAATAAAGCCTTTCTTAACTTGCTTAACTTTCTAGCTGGCTAAGCGAACCAGTTTTACTAAGAAGCTCTCAATGAGCTTGATATGTGAACCACTTATAATCAAATATTCAGCTGTAGGTGTGAAGAAAAACTCTTACACGTAAGGTCAGGCACAAATTTCAGACCTTCGTAACCTGTCTTTACCTAAACTATAACAAAGGATTGGGGCGAAAAACACCCCTGATACGAATTTTCAATGATGCAAATCGCTTCTTATTCTGGATTGCAATCAATGTCCGATCGCCAATTCTTTAAAAACATTGCTCCAATAGGCGAAAATCCTTCTCCACCTCTGCCCAGAGGGAGCGATTATGCGGATCGGTTCGTAAAGCTTTTTGCAAGTAGAGTCTGGCTTTGTCTGGTTGGTGTTCACGAATTAAGTGCCGCCCCCACTGCTGATAGACGATCGCCTGCCATTGTGTGACTTCCGAATCTTGAGGCAAGCGACGGGCTAATCCTTCAATCAAGGCGATCGCTCGGGGAAAACGCTGATGCTTTAATAACTGCTGGAGTTGTTGGTAGGAACTTACCTTAAGCTGCGCTTCGAGGGGAGATAGTTGGGGATCTAATTGCAGTTGTACGGCTTTACGGGGCTTTGTGGTTGGGGGTGGTTTGGTTGGAGCTTTGCGACGCTCTGCTGTTGATTTCCCTGCATACCCTGGATGCTGCCCTGTGGAGGCTTCTGCCAGGGTATTCAACAAGAACTTGTATGCCGCTGTGATTTCAATAAATTTGTCCTTGGCTCGCTGATCCCCGGAGCTAACGTCGGGATGATACCGCCGCGCTAATTGACGGTAAGAGGCTTTGATGTCGTGGAAAGAAGCCCCAGAGGACAATTCCAACACGTGATAGCAATCAGCCAGGTTCATGAAAAAGCGATGGACAGAGGTATAAGAATTCTGCCATCGCTCAGTCAATTTGGCGAATGATTCGCTGAATTATTGCGGATTCAACGTCTCAATCACTTGATCGATTAATCCGTAGTCCTTTGCTTCTTGGGCAGACATGAAATAGTCGCGATCGGTATCTCGCTCAATCTTCTCCAACGGATGCCCGGTGCGTTCTGCCATCAAGGCATTCAACTGTTGCCGAATTCGCAAAATTTCTTTCGCTTCAATTTCAATATCGGTTGCTTGTCCGCGACTGCCACCCAAGGGCTGGTGGATCATGATGCGGGCATGGGGTAGGGCTAACCGCTTACCTTTACTGCCTGCTGTCAACAGAAAAGCACCCATTGATGCTGCCATCCCCACACAAATCGTAATCACTTCCGATTTGATGTGCTGCATGGTGTCGAAAATTGCCATGCCTGCGGTGACCGAGCCACCGGGGGAGTTGATGTAAAGATAAATGGGTTTTGATTGGTCGTCTGAATCGAGATAAAGCAGATATGCAACGATCGCGTTGGCAATGCCATCATCCACTTCTTCAGACAAGAAAATAATTCGTTCCCGGAATAATCGCTCGTAAATATTGATCCATTGCTCATAACCGCCACCGGGAAGACGGTAGGGAACGCTGGGAATACCAATAGGCATAGGAGGCTCCTTGTGGAATGAGGGGTTGGGGAAATGATTACCGTAAAACCGTTGCCGCAGGTAGAGCGGTATTTTTCGGGCTTTCCAGGACGCGATCGATCAGTCCGTATTCCTGCGCTTGCTGAGGAGTCATGTAGAAAACACGATCCATGTCTTTAGCGATTCTTTCTACAGACTGCCCCGTATTTTGGGCAAGAATGTCCAGAATCAAGGCACGTTTGGCAATCACTTCCTCGGCATTGACCTGAATATCGCTTGCCTGTCCGCGAGTGCCAGAGAGGGTGTGGTTCAGAGCAATCATGGAGTGGGGCAGGCTGCCACGCTTACCTTTGGTGCCGGAGGAGAGGAGCAGTGCAGACATCCCGATCGCCTGACCCAAACAAATCGTGACGATCTCAGATCTGACGTGTTGCATGGTGTCGTAAATTGCCAACCCTGCGGCAACGGACATCAACCCAGAACTTTCATCGGTCATACCCGCCGCCACTGGATCGCCGTAGGAGTTGATGTAGATATAAATCGGCTTGCTTTGGTCTTCTGAATCTAAATAGAGCAGGGCAGAGACGAGGGAGTTGGCCAGTCCTGCCGTAATGGGTTGATTCAAAAAGATAATTCGTTCCTGACTCAGCCGCGTGTAAATGCTGACCCACTGCCAGTAGGGACTGCCAGGGACGTTGTATGGAACACGCATGATTTCATCCATCGATGCCAGCCTCGTCATTAGGTCAATGCAGGAATTTGTTTGGGCAGTTCTTTGGCGCTTTCCAGGACGCGATCGATCAATCCATACTCCTTGGCCTGCTGAGGGTTCAGGTAATACATACGATCGGTATCTTTAGCAATCTTCTCAGGAGTCTGTCCCGTGTTTCTTGACAGAATATCCAGAGTTGCCTGCTTGTTTGCCAACACTTCCTTTGCCCGAATTTGAATATCGGTCGCCTGACTCCGCCCCATACCCATGCGAGGTTGGTTCAGGACGATCGTGGCGTGGGGCAAACTGGCTCGGTAGCCCTTAGTGCCAGCCGAGAGAATCATGGCAGCAGTGCCCATTGCCTGCCCAATACAAATTGTATGCACGGGAGGCTTGACGTAGTTAATCGTGTCGCAGATGGCAAAGGCTTCTGTTTCCTGACCGATCGCGTCACCGGTATACCAGGAAGTCCCAGTAGAGTTGATATAGAAGAAAATGGGCTTCTCTGGATCGTTGAATTGCAAGTAGAGGAGTTGGGCAATAATCAGTTTGGTTACATCCACCCCAAGTTGCCGCTTGAAGTCATCCGACGACACAAGGGGCAACCCCAAGTAAATGATCCGCTCCTTCAACAACAGGGATGGCAGGTCGGGGGGCGGAGTTCTGTAGTATGCGTCTCCATAGTAAGGAGATTGAGCAGCCTGGATCGGTGACATAGGTTATTCGTGTTGATTGGAACAAAAGCGCTGTCTATTCATACTAGCGTGAGGGAGGGAGTGGGGAGTAGCAAGGGGAAGTAGGGATGACCGCTATGGTGAACGCTATGATTGCGTCAGTGACCCAATGCTTCGCTTTAGGATCTTGAACGAAATAGTCTATAAAAGTTAGATCTGCTGTAGGGAGCACACGGCTGTGCGCCCGTACCAAGAAATTTCAGGTTAATTAATCCTCGATCCTTAGGCATGAGGGTCGAAAGTGGTTTAGAGTCGTTTGAAGCCAGGATGGGCGTGTTATGAGAGTTGGATTGCAGTTTGCGCTGAGTGATGCCAATGTGGACGCGACTCAGGCTCAGAGTCAGCGGCAGTTGTCTGTGTCGATCGCCGCGATCGCGGATGACACTCGGTCTGCCGCACCACTGAACCTGAGCTTGATCCTGGATCACAGTGGCTCCATGAGTGGAAGACCGATGGAAACGGTACGAGAAGCAGCTCAACGGTTGGTGGATCGGTTGGCGTTGGGCGATCGTATCTCCATCATTGGGTTTGACCACAAAGCGAAAGTCCTGCTACCGAATCAGGAACTCGACAATCCTGCCAGTGTAAAGCTGCAAATTAACCAGCTAAAAGCCAGCGGCGGGACGGCGATCGATGAAGGGATTCGGCTTGGGATTGAAGAACTGGCGAAAGCGAAGCAAGGCTCAGTTTCCCAGGCTTTCTTGCTAACAGATGGCGAGAATGAACACGGAGATAACGATCGCTGCCTGAAGCTGGCAAAACTGGCGGCGGATTACAATCTCACGATCAATACCCTGGGCTTTGGCGATTCCTGGAACCAGGATGTTTTGGAAAGCATTGCTGATGCCGGGGGCGGCACTCTGTCCTACATCCAGCAACCAGAACAAGCAGTCGCCGAATTTGGACGATTATTCAGCCGGATTCAATCTGTGGGCTTAACCAATGGCTATTTGTTGATTACCCTGCCAGCCGGGGTGCGTTTGGCTGAAATGAAGCCCATCGCTCAAGTGGCTCCAGACGCGATCGAACTGCCCGTAATGCAGGAAGGCAACCAGTTGATTGTCCGCCTGGGGGATTTGATGGTGGATTCGCCGCGCGTGGTGTTGCTCAACTTATATCTGAACCAGATGCAGATGGGACAACACACGATCGCCCAACTGCAAGTCCGCTATGACGATCCCGCCACCGATTCTGAAGGCAAGTTATCCGAAACCGTCTCGGTTTACGCCGACTACATCAGCAACTTTCAGCCCAATCCCGATCCCCAGGTGCAGCAACACGTTCTGGCATTAGCGAAATATCGTCAAACTCAGATTGCCGAAGCCAAGCTCAAACAAGGCGACATGGGGGGAGCCGTCACCATGCTGCAAACGGCTGCTAAAACTGCGCTGCAAATGGGGGACCAGGAAGCCGCAACGGTTCTCCAAAACTCTGCCACTCGCCTGCAATCCGGCGAGGAGTTGACCGAACACGATCGCAAAAAGACCCGCATGGTCTCCAAAACAACCCTGCAATAGTGAACTATTTACCAATGACTGAATCATTAACATTGCGGGATGAAATTACATTGTCTTTACAGGAATTACACATTCCCGCAGAGAACTTTCATTTTGTAAGCTTGCACAGCTATCAGAGCATTTTGGAACAAATTGTTGAATATTTTACTGTGTCTGGAAAGAAAACCTTGACCTACAACTGGTGGTGGGATAGCTTCAATTTCAAAGAACCGTGTATTACTTACAACCCAGAATCTGGTTACCCAGAAGAGCTTTTGCCGCACTTGATCCCAGCAGAGGAGTTAGTTTGGTTTGTTGCAACAGATTCAGGACGACAAAGAAACAAGTTTTGGTTGTGTGAAGGCACAATTAAGGCAATTGCTCAAGTGATAGCTAATAGCTATAGCTTTGAATACTACCTCGCCTCAAAAAAATTTCGCTGGCTACTTTGCGTTAATCATCACGACATTCTAATTGCGGTTGGCGAGGAGATGGTTAACAAACTTCAGAAATTTCCCAATGTAAAGGGAGCCATTTTTACAGACGTAGAGTGAGCATTGACCACAGAAGCAAAAGCCCAGCGGCTAGCTGATCGTCTGCAAAAAACTGAAATTAGTCCTGATGATGTTTGATCTGTTTTCACAAACTACTGTTTCTTTGCCTTCCAGGTGCCCCCATAGACGTAAAAGGGATTGTTTTGACTGACGATCGCCCAACAGTCTGAACACACAAAACTCCACGTTCCAGATTCATCTTGCTGGATGCGGTACAAAACGGGTGCAAGTTGAGAGCAGCGATCGCAGCGTTTTTCCCGAACGCGCTTTCCCATTAAGAGGCAACCATTGAAGTTTTGGGACGAGCAAAGATCATGCGTCCGGCTGAGGTTTGTAGGGCACTGGTGACAATGACCTGAATTTCACCACCCATGTAACTCCGCCCTTCTTCCACCACAACCATTGTGCCATCTTCCAAATAGCCAACCCCCTGGGTCGGTTCTTTCCCCTCTCGCAGAATTTTTAGGTCAATGCAATCCCCCGGCAGGTAGCTGGGGCGCACGGATTGTGCCAGATCGTTGATATTGAGGACGGGTACTTGCTGCACACTAGCAACTTTGCTGAGGTTGTAGTCAGTAGTGAGCAGTGTGCCGTTGATCTCCTGGGCGAGTCGAACGAGCTTCGCATCTACAGTCGGAATGTCTTCATAGTCGGCAGAGTTGATCACAATGCGATCGGGATAAGCTTCTCGAATTCGATTCAAGATATCCAGTCCTCGCCGTCCCCGAATCCGTTTTTGGTCATTGGCGGCATCGGCAACGGTTTGCAATTCTTGCAGCACAAATTGGGGGACTAAAATCTGTCCTTCCAGGAAGCCCGTCATCAGCAAATCTTCCAAGCGCCCATCAATAATGCAACTGGTGTCTAGAAGCTTGGTGGCGGCTGGCTTCAAGGTTCCTTCCGAAACAAGCAGCGTGTCAAACGAATTGGGATTGATTAACCGCAACAGTGCCCGACCGTGGGTATCTGCCAGGGAAACGCCGGAAAACGCAAATAAAACGCTACCCACGATCGCAATGAGTGGCTTAATAAAGGAAAACTCGGTTGGGATGGGCAGCAGAAAGGTGGGAGCCAGGAGCAGGTTAGCAACCAGTAAGCCAATCACCAGCCCGATCGCCCGACTCAGCAAAATGTCCGCAGGCATGGTACGAATTCGCTTTTCTAAGCGGCGATACGCTTGCTGCACAGATAGCCCCATTGCCAGCCCAATCAGGGCGCCAAACCCAGCCGTCACGAAACTGAGAGCCGTTTCATTCGTGACTTGTGACAAGACGCTGGTTGGCAAATCCTCAATGCTGTTAAAGCCGATCCCCGCGCCTGCCAGGATGAAAGAAATGATAATGATGGCATCAAGCATAATGAAATGATAGGGGGGAATGAATACCTAAAATCTTGCGAAATTAAGGTTCTGTCAATCTGCTAGAGTTGCCAGTCGAAAGATCAAGATGTATTCGAAGTTACAGAAATCGGCACTGAGACTGGCTTGGGTCAGGCTGACATGGATTCATTATACTCTTCGCGCTCTTTAGGAAAGGCACAAGGTGAATGAGTGGGTAAGTGAGTGAATGAGAAAAATGATTGCACCCCAATCGGCTTACATCCATATTCCGTTTTGTCGGCGGCGTTGTTTTTATTGTGATTTCCCGATCGCTGTGGTCGGAGATAAGCCACCAGCCGGAAACGCCGATCGCATCAATGGCAGCAATTCAAAGACGATCGCTCATTACGTTGATGTATTAATTCAGGAAATTCGCCTATCTCTTCAATGGGATGAGCCGCTGGAAACGATCTTTCTGGGAGGGGGAACGCCTTCCCTGTTATCGGTGGAGCAGCTAACTTGGATTCTGGACACTCTGGAGCAACAGTTTGGGATCACGACTCATGCCGAAATTTCGATGGAGATCGATCCCGCTACGTTTGATTTAGCTCAGGTAAAGGGATACCGACTCGCCGGAGTGAACCGAGTCAGTTTGGGGGTGCAAGCGTTTCAGCCGGAGTTGCTGCAACTGGCAGGACGATCGCACACCGTGGAAGATGTTCTCGTAGCAGTTGATCTAGTACATGAAGCTGGATTTACCAATATCAGTCTGGACTTAATTTCGGGGCTACCGCATCAAACCTTGGACCAATGGGAGGAGTCGCTAGAAAAGGCGATCGCCCTCTCGCCCAGCCATATCTCCTGCTATGACTTGATTGTGGAAGCGGGCACCCCTTTTAGCCGCCAATACAAGCCAGGAATATCCCCCCTCCCTTCCGATGAATTAGCTGCCGAAATGTACCGCACTGCCCAACGGCTTTTGACGGCAAACGGCTTTGAGCATTACGAAATCTCCAACTACGCTAAACCGGGCTATCAGTGTCGCCACAATCGCGTTTATTGGGAAAATCGCCCCTTCTATGGTTTTGGCATGGGAGCGACGAGCTATCTAAACAATGAACGCTTTGCCCGTCCCCGCAAAACCTGGGAGTACTACGAATGGGTGGAGGTGCAAGGAAAAGGACGAGAAACGGCAACAGACGTAGGGGCGGGTTTATCCAGAGAATTAGGGAACCAGCAAATCCCACCACCAAACCCGCCCCTACAGGAAACCGGGGATTTACTAGATACGGTCATGCTGGGGTTGCGGTTGGCGGAAGGATTGAGTTTGGCAGAATTGGTTGCAATTTTTGGGGAAGCCGCGATCGATCGTCTCCTGAAACGCCTGCAACCTTACACAGAAGCGGGATGGATTGAGGTTGTCCCGGCTTCTCAAGTGGAGCCAGTACCAAGCTCAGGCAGATTGAAACTAACCGACCCTGAAGGTTTTTTATTCTCGAATGTGGTACTGACTACGATTTTTGAGGAATTTGAGTAGGAAGAAAGACTGGCGATTCAGGGATTAGGGTTACCGTCCTGCGCTTACAGTAAGTGCTTTAGATTAGGGTCTGCCTGAATTTCCTTCAAGACGTTTTTAATTTCCTGAGTGCGGTCCTTCTTCACAATCAGGGTTACTTTCCCATCTCGGACGATGACGGTATCTTCTAATCCAATAGTGACGATTAAATCATCCTGGTCTGTGGCGTAGAACAATGCGCCCTGGGTATCTAAACCAACATGACGTGCCAGTTCGACATTGGGATCCTCCCCTTTGAGCAACCGTTCGATCGCGTTCCAGTCTCCCAGGTCGTCCCAACCGAAGGCAACCGGGAGCACATAAGCCTGTTGAGTTTTTTCCATCAAGGCATAATCGATGCTCTTTTTGGGCAGATCAGGATAGGCATCAATGCCGCGTTCTTCCAGCAGTCCCAAAATTTCGGGCGCGTAAATCAACAACTCATCCAGTGCTACGCCAGCCCGGAAGACAAACATCCCGCTGTTCCAGCTAAATTTTCCAGTTGCCAGAAACTCTTCAGCCGTGGGATGATCGGGTTTTTCCGTAAAGCGATCGACGCGGTAAGCCGCCAACCCTTCGCCGCAGTCGCCCACTTTTTCGCCCTGCTGAATGTAACCGTAGCCAATCGATGGATAGGTGGGAGCAATGCCGAGGGTGACGATCGCGGTTTCTCGACTAGCCAAGTCCGCCGCTGCAACCAGGGTGGAGCGAAACTTTTCCTCATCAGCAATCCAGTGATCAGCCGGGAAAAAGCCTACTACTGCATCTCTGCTGTAACGACTGGCAATTTCCAGCGTGCTCCAGGCAACGGCAGGCGCAGTATCTCGACCCTCTGGTTCCACAAGCAAGTTGGCTTCTGGTAGGTTGGGCAACTGTTCCCGTACCCCTTCTGCTAAATGAGAGGCAGTAACAACAAAAATGTCCTGCCAATCTCCCGCGATCGCCAGTAATCGTTCTGCCGTGGCTTGGAGCAAACTCCGTCCGCTGCCGTCTAAACTCAAAAATTGCTTGGGGCGATTACGCCGACTCAGGGGCCAGAATCGTTCGCCTTTACCACCAGCCAAAATTACAGGGATCAGGGAAGGGTTGGTCATGGTTGCACGTACTCCAGGGGTTTTGGTAACGGACAGTTGCGGTATGACAGTTGTGGCGCGATCGTTGCAGAGCGATCGGGGTAGAAACCCTTATTAGTGTTGACCAGTCACTCCTGGTTTGAACAAGATATTGCGAAACATCTTCATCGAAACTTTGAATTTGAAGCACGATCAACCGTTGGGGTTTATCACAGCAACGTCTGCTTGCTATGTCCATTGCTACTGTCCGTTTTGCAAATCAAACTCCTGACTCCAGTCGGGAAATTCATCTTCCGGCAGTTTGCCATAAAGCTGGATGCGGGTGATGCCCTCAATCGGCGATCGCTTCAGCATCGTTACAGTCATCGCCGCCATTTCTGAGGCATTGGGAACGGGATGATCTTCAAACAGAATTTGCAAATGATTGTCCCGTAATCGGATTTTGGCAAGGGTGCCGATCGGTTGCAATGCTTCATTCATTAATGTCGAGAATTGTCCTAGCCAGGTTTCCTGAGCGATCAGCGTGGGAGATGTCGATTCTGGTGATTCAATTGCCAATTCTGCTTGCGATGGAAAGGGCTGGTCGGGGTCGGGAATATCTTCTGGCTGAATGGTGGTCAGGATTTCGTCTGTGAGCGTATTGATCACAGCCAGCCGATTGGCTTGACGCTCAATGGTCTTCTCAAACAGGTTGCGGACTAGGCGGGCATTGCCAAAGGTGCGATCGCGCTGTTCGTATAACCCTGTCAGCAAGATCTTGAGTTTTTGATTCGCTGCCTCAGTGGGGTGAAAATGGCTGTCCTTACACATTTTGTTGAAAATGGCGACTAATTCCTCCGGGGTGTAGTCGTTGAAGTAAAAATAACGATTGAAGCGGGATTTTAGCCCCGGATTGGATTCAACAAAGCGCAACATTTCGTCGGTGTAACCCGCTGCAATCACCACTAAACGCTTGCGATAATCTTCCATGCGTTTGAGCAAGGTATCCACTGCCTCTTGTCCAAAGTCACGGGTGCTGTCTTTGGGAGTCAGGGCGTAAGCTTCATCGATGAATAGCACTCCGTCTAGAGCAGAAGTCACCTTTTCATCCACTTTTTTGGAAGTGCCGCCGATGTAGTCTGCCACTAAGCCAGCCCGATCGGTTTCCACTAAATGTCCCTTTGCCAGAAACCCCAATGCCTGGAAGATGCGACTAACTAGCCGCGCCACGGTGGTTTTTCCAGTTCCGGGCGGTCCACTAAAAACGGAATGCAGGGAGACGGAGGTGGTTGCCAGTCCCCGTTCTTCCCGTACTTTCTGTACCTTCAAAAAATTGGTCAGGGTTTTGATTTCTTCTTTAATGTTGTCCATCCCAATCAGTTGATTGAGTTCATCCATCACGGTATCGAGTTCTGCGGGAGGGGGTGACGGTGCTGCCGTTGGGGCGGTAGGAGATGGGGCGGTGGTGGGTTCGGTAGTGGACGATCGCGGGGTTGAATTTGCCACAGGATTTGGGGCGGTATAAGTGTGTAGCATTTGCCACACCTGAGATAACGCTGCCATTTCTTCCATTGAGATTTGCCCGTCTGCCTTCACAATCACCTGGGCAAAGCGGTACATGGCGTTAACCGTGGGTTCCAGCCAGCGGGTTCCTTTCTCCTCATCCTGCTGGTTGAGCAGAGCAGGCAGGGCAAGGGTATTAGCATTGGCGATCGCCCCTCGCAACTCCAGCAACACCTGAACCGCTTCCTTTTGATAACGAATTCGCACCTCACGGGACAGATCCCAGCGGTTCATCAAGGCGTTCACCATCTCCTTGTCTTGCTTCACCAGCCCATAGAAGACCAGAAAGCCCAGTAGCTCATTAGCGCTAATGTCGTTATTGCTTTGCCCACAGAGCAGTACAATCTTTGCCACATCAGTCAGCAAAAACTGCTCAAATTCTTTCCCCATCTGCAAAATGGGCTGCACTTCTCGATACAAAGTCTGAGCTTCTTGCCGAATTTCGCTAGTATCCACAAATCCTCTCCTGATGGTTCACCACTCAATCTGGCTCTCTCAAGATTAGGGAGAATAATGGTTTTCGTCTATGTGCCTTCTCACAGATTTGAGCATTTAGCTAGAGATTAGAGGATTCCCCTTCCTTCCTTCCTACTTAAATAGGCTGCTAATTGAGCAGGAGACTTCAACTTAACAAGTTGCTTGCAGCCGCTATGAGGGCAACCGAGAAAAAACATATCTAAAGCTACACCAGCGTGCTCACGTTTCTCCCGCAGAACCATAGGCACATGATGAATTGGGCAAAATACCTCATCATCTTTTTCTCTCAAGTGAGCTTTCAATCGATTTACTGTGGCTTTCTCAACAGAGTTTTGATGAAAAATTGTTGATAGTTCTTGGTTTGAGATTTGAAATTCAAAAATGTCTGCTTTATGGAGCAGCCCTAAATCCTGAGCTGTAAATCTTTGGCTTCCTTTACATTGAAAAGGATGATCGTTATAGAACCCAACGCATGACCAGAAGAAATCATCAAGTTGATACAAACTTCCATCAAGTCGCTTTTTAGATTGCAGAATCATAGGTCTACTGCAAGTCCTGCACTTCTTCTCCATCACAACCTGACCCATGTGGAACTGAAGCACATGAACCCGATCTTTATCTAGTTTAGTGGTAGCAAAATTGTCAGGATTTCTTGACTGTTCTTTAATAATTTCTTGAGAGCGAAGTTCTTGAAACTCTTTAAATTTTCGGCTACGCAGATGCTCTAATTCCTGTTGTCGCTCTTTATCCGGTTTGGATAGGCGGTTGTCTTGTTCCTCTTTTCGCTCAAGTTCAACCACTTCAGCGTCAATCACTTCCAGATCAGCGGTTATGTCTTGAGCAGAGCGACCTACAGGATTACCTTCATTCTGAGATTGGTTCCGAGGTTGTGATTTCTCATAAGAGTTAATCCAAGATCGAATAGCCTCTGTTGCAGTAACTCTGACAAACTCAGTTAAAACAATTGTGCCAATTGCAAAAATAGCCTCAAGCAGCATACGAATTTAGCAACGAAAAAGCAACGTATTTTCTTTATTTGTAACCAAGAAGATCAATCAAGTACGAGAAATATCAGTCTATTCTCTAAAAGTTCATAATCTACCAGTTCAAAATTCATTTCATTTTTCACCCAAATTGTGTTTCAACTGCTCGTAAGCGTTGGCGATCGCAAACTTCCCCCGCAAAAACCCTGAGTTCGCGCCAGGGCAGATGTATTGCAGAGTGTCCGGCGTAAATTCATCCAGTAGGTTTTGGATGCTCTGATGTTGTCTACGGCTATGAAACGTTTTAGCCGTTTTAATCGCAGCCAGAGAACCTTGAGGTGTGGGCAGGAGATGCCGCCCAGTAAAAAGCACACCGCCAAAGCCGCTATGGTAAAGGCAGGCAGAACCAGGAGAGTAGCCAGGAGTCCAGAGGGCGCGGGTTTGAGGTGTGAGGGTGCAGGAATGGTGAAAGGTGATCAGGTTGAGACCGGGCAGCAGGTAGGCTTCTTGTTCCTGAATGACGATCGGGCAGTTGAAAGCTTTTTGCACGGCTTTTGCCTGTCCAATGCTGTCTCGATGCGTCACAAACAACCATTGGATACCCCCCTTGGCTTCAAGCTGAGCCTGGGTATTTTCATCCCAGAGAGGGCAATCGATCAGAATATTAGAATTTTCTAGAATAAGATAAGCCGTACCTCCCAGGGTTTCGCGGTTGGGTGGAAACGCATAGATGGCAGGAGAAGTCGAGTCTGATAGTTCACTCAAGACTAAGCGCAGCGGTTTAGGTTGGCGAAATTCCACAGATGAGGTGTGAGAAGAGGGACTGGAAGACACAGTGAGGATTACTGAACTGAGCAGGGTGATTGAGTAGGGTAGAGCGATTAAAATTTGAGCGTGTTCTTACGAATTTAACAAAATCCGATTACCATAATTGCTTTGGCGATTATAAACCGTTCCAGATAATCCAGATCTGGAGACAATACTTGCACAGTTCATTCAACCAGTTCATTCAAAACGGCGAATGCATCCCTTATTTTTGCTATTTCTACTCGGACTAACCACTTACTTTATCGTGCAACGGGTTTCCAGTGTGACCCGCACCCCCACCTGGTTGCTGTGGATAGTTGCCATGATGCCTGCGTTTATTTGGAGTGGATGGGCAGTGGCAAATGAGGGACGCAGAACTGCTCCACCTGCTTATCTGGTGATTGTGCCGTTGGTGGTTTGTTTGGTGTTGTACTGGTTTTTGATTCAATGGGGACGGATTCCATCCCCAAATGCAACATCCAAGGACGAGCAAGACCCCCAATCCAGTCCCCAACCGGAGCCAGCGTCCGAAATTAGCGCACCAAAACCGATCGATAAATCGGAAGAACGGGATTTGCAAACCTGTTTTCCCTGGTCAATTTACTACCTACAAGATATTGAATACCGCCCTCAAGCCGTGATTTGTCGCGGACAATTGCGGAGCAAGCCAGAAGTCGCTTACCAAACCATTCGGGAGAATGTTGAGGAGCACTTCGGCGATCGCTTCCTGGTGGTGTTTCAAGAAGGCGCAAACGGCAAGCCCTTCTTTGCCCTGGTTGCCAATCCCTACGCCAAACAAGCCCCTGGACAGGCACATCAAACTTCAGCCTCTCGACCAGTCCTGGCACTGACTTTGCTGGCTATTACGTTTTTCACGACTTGTTTCGCCTGGTTGCAAATTGCCGGGAAATTGGGATCAAACAGCCCCCTCCAGTTCTCCCTGGAGGTGCTGATTCAAGGACTTCCCTATGCCCTTTCCTTAATGCTGATCCTGGGTTGTCATGAACTGGCTCACTACCTCACTGCCCGACGCTACAAAATTCGGGCAACCTTGCCTTACTTCATTCCGGTACTGCCTCTACCGTGGTTTCCGTTTGGCACGTTTGGCGCGTTTATTCAACTGCGATCGCCCATTCCTAACCGCAAAGCCTTATTTGATGTGGGGTTTTCGGGACCGATTGTGGGGTTCGTCATTGCCGTACCGTTGTTAATCTGGGGACTCGCCCATTCCGAAGTGGTGCCGATGCCTCAAAACCCGGAGCTATTTAACTTCCAGGCTTTTGATCCCAAATTCTCGCTGCTCCTGACTCTACTCAGCAAATTAATGCTAGGTAGTGTGTTAACCGCAGAAACCGCCATTAAAATGCACCCTGTTGCGGTTGCAAGTTGTTTGGGATTGGTGGTGACGGCGTTTAACCTGATGCCTGTCGGACAGTTAGACGGAGGTCACATTGTTCATGCCATGCTGGGGCAACGAGCCGGAGCAATGGTGGGGCAAATTGCCAGATTATTATTGCTGTTACTGTCTTTTGCTCAACGCTACCTGATGCTATGGGCGATCATTCTATTTTTGATCCCCGCAAACGATGAACCTGCTCTCAACGATGTCACGGAATTAGATAACCGTCGCGATCTTTGGGGGGTTGCAGCCCTGGCAATTTTGCTGCTGATCATTCTGCCTGCGCCTGCACCGTTAACAAAGCTTTTGAACATTTAGATAGACTCTCTCTGTTGACTCCGCTAGACTTTTTGGATGATGCAACGCAAGGAGCCAGGATGACCCAAAACGTCACGCAGTGGTTGGATGAAATCAAAGCACTGAAGCAGCAACTTGCCGATGCGTATCGAGAGCGGGAAGAAGCCTACGCCAGCGCACTCAACTGGCAGCAACGGTACGAAACGGAAGCTCAGCAACGGCGAGTAGACACGAATCAGGCAAATCAAACGATCGCAGCATTGCGCCAGGAAAATCAGCAGTTGAAAGGCACGGGGTTTGCAGAGCCAGAACCAGAGACAAACCTGGAAAAAATTCAGGCAGTTGTGGAAGGTTTATCGACCGAAGTTGAACTGAGATCGTATTTGATTCAGGCATTGGTGGAGTGCGATCGCTTGCAACGAGCACTGGAAACTGAACAAGCAACCCATACTCAAACTCGTAAAAGCTTAACAACGGCGCTGGGTGACGCGATCGATGCCCTCGCCAAAACGAAGAATTAGGTTTTTAGGTTTTTAGGTTTTTAGGTTTTTAGGTTTTATCACTTTCACCTTCAGCAGACTTTCGCCCTCCACCCACACGGCAATCGCGGGTGGGCACTGGGGAGAATCTTTTTCGGAAATTTCCTAGACGCATTGCAGAATTACGTGGAGACAGCAAAAATATCATTGATCCACAAAAACACCACAACTATAGACACAGTGTTACTGGTGAAGCAGTAGCAATAGAAGAAGAATAACTGCCTATTAGTTTGATGCTGAGGCACAATCAACCAGATTAATAACCCGATCACAACTGGAATTGCCAAAAGAATTGGTACCAGCCAAAAAATACTAACGATTGGCAGCAGGCAACTTGTTACAAGGACTAAGCGGTCAAGTGTTTCAGTTTTTTGCCAAAAATAAACGGCTCCAAAAATGGACAGCGCCAGCAAGATGGCTAACGGGTATTGATACCCCATAATCGTTTGAATCGAGTCCGGCAGATCAGCCACGGTTTGAGCCTGATAAACCTCTCTTAAGGGTTTTCCGGTTGGCTCAACTCCAATATCCAGCACAAAGTTGGGGTAGTACCAGATTAAGAAAATACTGGTAGCCACGATCGCACTAGCAAAAGCCAGGATCAAGGATTTGGAGAGTAGCAAGTTCACTCATCCCTCTTGTACTTGCTATAAAGTCTACTCAACCCCAACCAGGGTTGCCAGTCGCTTCATGACTTGTAGAATAGTCCCCAAATCGCCGGAATTCTCCAGCACAAATTTTCGCGATCGCCCGTAGTAGGGAAACTCCTGCCGCTCCAGTTTGAGGAACACAAAGTTACTGCCATTTGTGACCATTCCATAAAGTGAGCGCTGGCTTAAAGGGGTTGCAAGCATATATGCCAACGCCTGCGGAATGCCAGCCTTCAGCGATAGTTCTGCCCACTTCGACTCAATCACTAAAATCCAAAGCTGTTCCTTGAGCGCGAGAACATCAATTTTTCCACGGATGATCGTATCGCGATCGATGATTTCAACCTGGGCTTCTGCTTCTGTGCTGATGTAGAACAGGGGGAAAAACAAACCCGCAAGATCGAGCAAAGGCAAAACCACGATAAGGTTGACTGTATTTTCTAAAATGGAGCGTCGCGCCAGATTTTCAGACGCCCGATCGCACTCGTGCTAGACGCTGTTGTTCTGTCTCTATTAACAGCAGAAGCTCGTTTCGCCATTCCGAAAAAATGATTCATCGTCAACATGAATCAAGCCAAACTGTTGTTCCAGGTCGTAAAGCGTACCCTTTTCTGCCGAAATTGCTTGTACCATCTCTCCCCTAAACCGACTTCTGCTTCATTTGCCTGCATCAAAATGCTTTAGTTCCGGGTCATTCATCGCTGCAAAGTTTTTCTGGCTCACGGTTCTACCCCTCCGTCGAAGTATTATACGCCTGCGGTTGATGGAAGTGGTGAATGTCCTGGATGGTCTGTACCCACCCAGCGGCGAGGGATTCCAGAATGCGATCGCCCTTTTCTTGACTGGCAGTAGTCGGATTGCCCAACACTCCACTGCGGCTGAGGTCGCGAGTCATCCAGGCAAAAGGCAAATTACCCTCCATACTCAGCAAACTGTTTTCTGGCAAACCGTGGGGATATTCCGCCACTGCCTGATCTAGCTTCACCTGCTCTGGCAAAATCGACAGCAACAGGCTCGTTTCCGCATCGCCCGCATGGATGCCCAGTTCCAATTCTTTCTCGGTCAGCAACTCCCCAGCAACGTTGGGCACTCGCCAGACAAATAGCGGAAACACCAAAAAATCTTCATGCTGCTGGTGCAAATCCCGCGCCACAATTTCCATCACTTGCGGCTGTCCACCATGAGCATTCAATAACACCCATTTGCGAAATCCGGCGCGATACAGACTCTGCCCCACTTCCATCAACAGAGCGATTAAGGTTTGCGCTGTTAGCGTGATCGTGCCGGGAAAGTGCCAGTGTTCGTTGGATTTGCCATAGTACAGGGTCGGCAGGGCATAGGCAGGAATGGCGCGATCCAAACTATCGAGAGCTTTCCCCAAAACCGACTGAGCGATCGCCGAGTCAACTGCCAGCGGCAAATGCGGGCCATGCTGCTCGATCGCGCCGATCGGTTGGATCATCACCACATTATCTTTATCGGGCAGATCTCGAATTTGAGTCCAGGTGAGGTAGGGAAAGTAGCGATCGGGCGGAATAAAGCCGTGCATCATAGTATGGGTTGGGAATTAGGAATTAGGGGTTGGGGCGGCGATCGTTGTCATCATAAATAAAATCCCGCCCTGAATGCGAAACCCGTCCAGGATTCTCGTAAGATGATTGAGCGAGATTTTCAGCGGGAGTTTGGGGACGATGAACGCATTGCCAGCCGAGTTACAGCGACTAAAGGGAAAGGTAGCCGTCGTCACGGGGGCATCGCGGGGCATTGGGCGAGCCACAGCATTAGCCCTGGCAACAGAAGGGGCAGATGTGGTGGTGAACTATGCCAGTTCCCAAGCGGCGGCAGAACAAGTAGTGGCTGAAATTGCCGCAATGGACAGTCAGGCGATCGCGCTCCCAGGCGATGTTTCCAAAGCCGATCAGGTCGATCAGTTGTTCAATGCCGTAATGGAAAAGTGGGGACACATTGATGTGTTAGTGAACAACGCCGGCATCACCCGCGACACTCTTTTACTCCGCATGAAGCCAGAAGAGTGGCAAGCGGTGATTGACCTCAACCTGACGGGTGTTTTTCTGTGTACCAAAGCCGTCAGCAAAATCATGCTGAAACAAAAATCAGGTCGCATTGTCAACATCACATCAGTTGCCGGACAAATGGGTAACCCCGGACAAGCCAACTACAGCGCCGCCAAAGCCGGGGTAATTGGGTTCACTCGCACGGTTGCCAAAGAACTCGCCACCCGCGGAATTACCGTCAATGCAGTCGCCCCCGGATTCATTACCACTGACATGACTGCCGATTTGAAATCAGATGAAATTCTCAAATTCATTCCCTTAGGACGCTACGGACACCCCGAAGAAATTGCTGGAATGATTCGCTTCCTGGTAGCCGATCCAGCCGCAGCCTACATCACAGGACAAGTGATGAACGTCGATGGTGGCATGGTGATGGCTTAGTTCCTTAACAAACCTTATGATGAGGTTAAGTACAACAGCCTTTGCCCATGTTGAGCCGAATTAAAGACCTTGCCGCCAATCTTGCACCCCGTTTGATTGAGATTCGTCGCCATCTCCACAGTCATCCAGAACTCAGTGGACAGGAATACCAAACGGCAGTGTATGTGGCAGGGGTATTGTCTACCTGTGGGCTACAGGTGAAAGAAAATGTTGGCAAAATTGGGGTCGTTGGTGAACTGGCAGGAGGGGGAGAAGATCCTCGAATGCTGGCAATTCGAACTGATATGGATGCGTTGCCGATTCAAGAGCGCACCGGACTGGAGTTTGCATCCCGACAACCAGGCATCATGCACGCCTGCGGGCACGATGTTCACACGACGGTTGGGCTGGGCACAGCAATGGTGCTGGCTCAGTTAGGAGAATCACTCCCTGGAAAAGTGCGGTTTTTGTTCCAACCTGCGGAAGAAGTGGCACAGGGGGCACATTGGATGGTGAAGGATGGGGTGATGGAGGGAGTATCCAGCATTCTGTCGGTTCATGTCTTTCCGTCGATTCCGGCAGGCGTAGTGGGAATTCGCTATGGAGCCTTGACTGCCGCTGCCGATGATTTGGAGATCACGATTACGGGAGAGTCTGGACATGGTGCCCGTCCGCACGAAGCCGTGGATGCCATTTGGATCGCGGCTCAGGTGATCACGACGCTGCAACAAGCCATTAGCCGAACTCAAAATCCACTGCATCCAGTCGTGCTGACGATCGGGCAAATGAGTGGCGGACGGGCACCTAACGTGATTGCCGATCGCGTGAGATTACTAGGCACCGTGCGATCGCTCCATCCCGAAACCAGCCGCACCTTGCCAGAGTGGATTGAGCAAATCGTGGCTGGAGTCTGCAAACCTTACGGCGCTCAGTACGAGATCGATTATCGTCGGGGGGTGCCCTCGGTACAAAATGACATTACCCTGACTCAACTGCTGGAAAGTGCTGCCGAAGAAGCCTGGGGACGAGGCAGAATTCAAATGATTGAGGAGCCTTCTCTGGGTGCGGAAGATTTTTCAGTCTATCTGCAATATGCCCCCGGTAGTATGTTTCGATTAGGAGTGGGCTTTCGCGATCGGCGCAACTACTCCCTGCATCATCCCCAGTTTGAAGTGGATGAGACTGCGATCGTCACTGGCGTTGTCACCCTCGCCCACGCCGCTTACAAATATTGGCACCAATCTCAACCCTTGTTGATGGCTTCTAAAATAGGTGAACTTTAACCCAGCAACCCCCTAAAGTTGCGTGCCGCACCCATATTGCGACGCAGCCCCCCACAGCTTATATCTTCAAAGTGATTGAATTCAATGCTTGAACTCCTGAATGTTCCGACCAAAGCGATCATCTTTCAACTTTTTCCTGGATAAGATGTAGATTCGAGAAAAATTTAGGGAAATTTTAAGTAATGGCACTGATGAAAGACGGATTTGGAGCAGGGTAGAGAAGATTGAGATAGGTGAAATCAATGAGTTTGAGTAACCGTGACTGGGAAAAAATAGCGCTTCAGACGGGCGATCGCGGCTTTCGCTCACTCATTGAAAATGCCACGGATATTATTGTGGTTTTAGATGAGAATGGAGTTTTTCAATACTCTAGCCCTTCTGCCGAAAGAGTCCTGGGCTATCGCCTGGAAGATGTTGTGGGGCGGCTGGCATCGGAGTTAGTCCATCCCGACGACATCTTTACTGTCATGACCGTGCTGCGAAACTGCATTGAAAATCCCGGCGTGAGCCAGCCCGTGATCGAATATCGGGTACGGCATCGGAGTGGTTGTTGGCGATCGTTTGAAGCCGTTGCCACAAATTTATTGCACGATCCAGCGATTCGGGGAGTTGTGGTCAACTGCCACGATATTACAGATCGTAAACAAGTTGAAGAAGCCCTCCGAGCCGCGAATCAGCAAATTAGTAGCATCTTGGAAAGCATCGCTGACGCATTTATTTCGATTAATCGAGACTGGCAGTTTACCTACCTCAACTATCGCGCTACCCAACTGTTTGATTGCACTCCAGAGCAAGTGTTGCAGAGAAACCTCTGGGACTTGTTTCCCGATTTGCTCGCAACGGCGTTGGAACGGGAAAGTCGGCGAGCGATCGAGCTGCAAACCCCCGCCACGTTCGAAGAGTTCTATCCTGAATTCAAATCCTGGTTTGAAGTTCGCATCTTTCCCTCCACCGATGGCTTATCCATCTTCCTGGTAGACATTTCAGAGCGGCGACAATCCCAGGCAGAACTGTTGGAAATGAGTACAGCCCTGGGGAATGCCGTAGAAGGGATCGCCCGCCTGGATATGTCTGGACGTTACATTGCCCTCAACCGTGCCTATGCCGAAGCCCTCGGTTATGAACAGGCGGAGATGATTGGGATGGAGTGGACGCAAACCGTGCATCCCGAAGATGTTGCCATCATCCAGGAAGGGCAACATCGCATGGTGACAGAAGGCAAATCGGAGGTTGAAGTTCGAGCGCTGCGGAAAGATGGCTCTATCTTCTACAAAGAAATCATGATGGTTGCCGCCTACGACTGGTACGACCAATTCATTGGACACCACTGCTTCACACGAGATATCTCAGAGCGCAAGCTGGCAGAAGTGGCGCTGCGGCACCAGGCAGATCAAGAACGCTTAATGGCAGATTTGGCTCGTCTTTCAGCCGGAATCGCCCACCGTATTCGCCAGTCTTTAGAGTTAGAGGAAATTTTAAATACCACCGTGTCCGAGGTGCGACAGTTCCTTAAGACCGATCGAGTTGTGATTTATCACTGTGAGGGCAGCGACTTTAGAGTGGTTCTGGCGGAATCTGTGCAACCGGGCTATGCTTCGATTTTGGGATTGCAGGTTCAAGACGAATCCTTCACCCAGCGATACAATCCCTACACCTACGGGCAGAATATCGTGGTGGATGACCTGCAAAATCTACAAGCTCCCCCAGAGTTTCAGGACTTTCTGCTGCAACGACAGGTTAAAGCGTTTCTAGCTGTCCCCATCCTGCAAGGCAATGAGTTATGGGGGACTTTAGTTGCCCATCAATGCTCCGCCCCTCGGCATTGGGAGACTTACGAGGTTGGCTTACTGGAGCAACTGGCGATTCAAGTGGCGATCGCCATTCAGCAATCGGATTTATACCGCCAGGTGCAACAACTCAATGCCAACTTAGAACTTCAAGTGCAGGAGCGCACAACCCAGCTAGAGCAAGCATTGCATTACGAGGCAACCCTGAAACGGATTACGGATTCAGTGCGCGATAGTTTGGATGAAGATCAAATCTTGCAAAATGCGGTTCAGGAACTGGCGTTGGGCTTGGATGTAGCGTGCTGTGACTCAGGCATTTATGACCTGGAGCGGCACATTTCAATGATTCGATATGAGTACACCCGATCGAACATTTCTACCTCCAAAGGCACAAAAATTCAAATGCAAGATTACCAGGATTTATACGATCAAATCCTGCAGCGAGGTAGCTACTTTCAGTTTTGCCGCTCAATGGATACAAATCACCGTCCCCCAGAAACACTACGGACAGCCCTGGTTTGCCCAATTGTGGATGATCAGGGGGTGATGGGGGATTTGTGGTTATTTCGGGAGGCAGGAGAGACGTTCTCTGAATTAGAAATTCGGCTGGTGGAGCAAGTTGCTAACCAATGTGCGATCGCCATCCGTCAAGCACGGCTCTATCAGGCAACTCAGGCTCAAGTCACAGCGCTGGAAGAGCTAAATCAGCTTAAGGATGACTTCCTCAGCACCGTTTCCCACGAACTGCGAACGCCCATGTCCAACATGAAGATGGCGATTCATATGTTGAAAAATATCAACACCCCAGAACGGCAGCAACAGTATCTCAACATTCTGCAAGCGGAGTGTGTCCGAGAGATTGAATTAATTAACGACTTACTGGATTTACAACGGCTGGAAGCCTCTTCCTACTTGTTGTCGTTAGACACCATTCCCCTACAAGAATGTGTGACAAATTTGGTAGAACCTTTTTACTCGCGCACTCAAGATCGGCACCAAACCCTCCAGGTCAACACCCCTTCAACGCCAATTCATATCACCAGCGATCGCCCCACCTTGGAGCGCGTACTGGCTGAACTCCTCAACAACGCCTGCAAATACACACCACCAGAAGGAAAAATAATTCTGAGCGTTGAACACGACTCTGTGCCAACGCAGGACAATCCGACCTTTATCCTATTTAAAGTTTGTAACCAGGCAGAAATTCCGAAATCTGACCTGGAGCGAATTTTTGATAAGTTTTATCGCGTGCCCAATGGCGATCGCTGGAAACAGGGGGGCACAGGGCTGGGGTTGGCTTTAGTCCAGCGGCTGGTCGTTGAATTAGGGGGAACGATCAGCGTTATCAGTGCAGACGGTTGGACGACGTTTACAGTGAACCTGCCTGGGGTTGCGTCTGCTAATACATCCGTAGTTTCTCTGAGATCATGAAGAAGGGGGATTCGAATTTCATGAGTTTCACCGTAGGGTCATAGAGTATTTCTCCGATTAAATGCAACATATGCTTTCAAAGGAAAAACTCATGGTATCTCACCTGACTCATGAAGACCTCTTAATTCTTGAAATGCAACGCCTTGAGCGCTTCCGCTCACTGTTTGCTGATGCACTCTCTCTGTGCTTTCTTCACCTCGATCGAGGCAACGAACTCAAAATTCACTGCTCAGAACCGTGGCTAGTCGATCTGCTGCTGCATAAAATTGAACCGCTTTGCGCCTCTGCCTGGATTGTCGTAGGTGCCGATCAGCTATCAATTTACTACGCGCAAGAAGAAATTTACATCGCTCCAACGCGGACTCAAAGCAAGCGTTCTCGGCGTTCTGTGAATTCTCGCATCCTGCATTAAGGCTTTTATTTAGTAAGAAATCATTTAAATTAGCTGTTCACTTGTTGGATAAGAGTAGAATTCATCAAGCTTTGTTTGGAGAGTTGAGTGGTTGAGATGCCTCGAAGTGAGTAATTTGCTTTGTAGAGCTAATCACCGGCAAGCTGCAAACAAGGATCTACCCAATTGATGACAAACAACACGTTTTAGATCAGTACAGTTATAGTTAATTGAACTGTTTCATCTGTTGTCAAAATTCTTGTTCGACCGTTCTTAGTCGGCGAACCCAGGTTGTTACTCCCAGGTTATAGCTATGAATCCTGACGTTAAAGAATCTGAAATGCCAACTGTTAGCGCACCCGATTTCGCGGAGCCTGCCCTGCCTCCAGTGGAAGGAACGAATGAACCCCTGCTCCTCCCGCCTCAAGACACAAACACCACCAACGAGCAGGTTGCTCAATACGTAGAACGCTTTAAAGCAGTGTTGTCTAGCTTGCCTGAATATATTTCCGATTTCTTCAGCGAGTACAAGCGTCCGCTGATCGTTCTAGGGTTGATTTTTGGCGGATTTGTTACCTTTAAGCTGACCTTTGCCCTTTTGGATGCTGTTGATGACATTCCTCTGTTAGCTCCCACCTTTGAGCTAATTGGATTTGGTTATACAGCTTGGTTTGTTTATCGCTACTTGCTTAAAGCCTCTAGCCGTCAAGAGCTAGCGAAGGAAGTCGGAGATTTGAAAAACCAGATCATTGGTGGCTTGCCAAAGTAAGTGAGTGGGTAGGTGAATGATGTGATCAACCACTGCCAAAGGTGCAGTGGTTGAGTAGATGAAGTTTTGGTTCGCCCACCTACCCCACCCATTCCCTACTTATCTGTATGTTGTCGGCACATACAAACGACCATTACACAGTTGCACAACGGGCTGATTGGATTGGCGAATTAAGCCTTCATCATGAGTTGTGACAACGATCGTGATCCCGATCGCATTCAGCTTTTTCAAAATTTTGATCACCTGCCAGGAGTTGTCTGCATCCAGATTGCCCGTTGGTTCATCTGCCAGCAAAATCGGTGGAGTGTTGACGATCGCCCTGGCAAGGCTAACCCGTTGTTGCTCCCCACCTGATAGTTCTTCTGGAAAGCTGCTTGCTTTGTGGGGCAAACCCACCATTCTGAGCGCAGGCTGCAACCGACGCTCGATCTCTTGGCGACTGAACCCTTGCGCCCATAGGACAAACGCTACATTTTCGGCAACAGTGCGACGCGGAATTAGTTTATAGTCCTGGAATACAATCCCGATGCGGCGGCGCAGTTCTGCCAAGCGATCGCCTTGCAGCGTGCCCACATCAACGCCATCGACAATGACTTCTCCAGAGGACGCTTTCTCCTCGCCGTACAGCATTTTCAGCAGCGTAGATTTGCCCGATCCAGACGGACCCGTAATAAACAAAAAGCCTCCCCGACGGATTTCTAAATTGCCATCAATGAGCGCCTTAGAGCCGTTGCTGTAGGTTTTGCAAACGTCCCGCAATGTGACGATCGCCGCTTTTGGGTTGGACGATGCGGCTTCTGCGATCGGCTTTTCCGACACTGTAGCGGCAGAATTCGCTGGAGAATTTGTCAAACGTTGCACCATACAATCCGACAACTCAAGAACTTGCCATCCATTACAACACAGAAATTTCAGCTTGAAGCGGTGCCGCAAAACTTTTATAGTGATGTCGTCAGTCTCAAAACAACTCCCAGCTTCAATCAACGATGCCCTCATCCCTGCTACTGACTTCGTTTGATATCTGGAAAACCCATCATACTTCCAACGCATCCGATGATTTACTCAAAGAATTGCTGTTAAGAAATATCGTGGGTGAGCCGATTCAGTTACTTAGAAAATTGCCGGTGGATTTTGAATTGGCACCCAAACAAGTGATCGCAGCGATGGAGCGTTTGCAACCAAGGTTGCTAGTCTGCTGTGGCATGGCAGAGCGGCGATCGTATCTTTGTGTGGAGTCCAACGGCAAGTTTGAAAATGAAACTATTTATACGTCAGTTGATGTGCGAAAATTAGTCCAAGGCTTATTGTTTACCAGAGTCAGTCACAATGCGGGCGGGTTTGTTTGCAATCACACGTATTACTCAGTATTGAAGTATATTCAAACAACTCAAGTCGCCACACACTGTATTTTTGTTCATGTCCCATGTATCAACTCAGAAAATTGTGCAGCGATCGTGGCTGATTTCTCAACGATCCTCACTCGCCTGCAAGCCTCTCATGCCCACACTCGCTGAATCGAGTACACAAACGCTGCATCAGTACTGACAATTGGCAAAGAATGATTCATTGCTTGAGAAATCAGGATGCGATCGAACGGATCACGATGATAAAGCGGAAGATTTCGTACTTGAATTGTGTCTTTGAAAGAAATGGGCAGCACTAAAATATCTGAGTCCTCAAGGGTAGCTCCAATCGTTTCATAATCCTGCTGAAGTGATAATTTACCCAGTTGTAACTTAATTGCCATCTCCCAAAGACTGGCAATGCTGAGGTAGACAAGATCCGCAGTGTCGATAGTGATTCTTAAAGTATCTGGGAGCTTCAAGTCATTTTCGGTTAACCAGATAAAGGTATGAGTATCTATCAGAAAACTACTCATTCCATATATTCCTTAAAATCTTCAAGAGGTTCGTCAAAGTCGTCAGGTAGGAGCAAGACAAAAGTACCTTTTAAGATGCCAGATCGGCGCTTCTTCTGGGGTATCTTCTCTTCAGCATTTACATTTGAATAATTGTCAATTAAATATTTTGCTTAATGCAAAACCTCCTGCTTCAATGGCTCTGGCATTTGAGTAATTGTTCGTAAAATTTCTGCGTCTACCGTCATGATTTACGCTCCTTCTTTGCTCCTGCTAAAACATCACTGCAAATTCAGTTTGGCTTCCAACCACATTATTTTTCTAACAAAGTTTTAGAATCATTACTCCCATCAGGCTGCGTATCGAGTACTTCTATCGTAAACAACTTTACTCTGATGAGCAGAGCTTCTTCTACTCAGCCCTCAGCCCTGTCTCGCCTCCCATTTTTTGCTTAACCAACCATTAGAGTAGTCTTCCTGTGGCAGTATAGAGGCTTGTTGATGAGGATGAGTGCCCCTTCATGCTGTCGGTTTTATCGTCGTTAATTGTGGCGCAAGCTGCTCCCACCCCACCTCCTCCCAGTCAGGAAATTCGGGTAACGCAACCCGTGAGAGTGTTACCTGGGCGACTGGATGCCGTCCCCGTGTTCAACAGCAACAGCCCGGAACTGGTACTGACTGAAGGCATTTTGCTATCCACCTTTCCCCCAACGGGCAAACAGATTGCAACTGCTCACCTCAATGTTCCCTTCAATGGACGGTTTGATGTGTTCGCGCACCACATCGCCAGAGCACCCCAGCCAGATGACTTACGCACCTTGTACCTGGGAATTTTGATGCACAATCCAGGGGCGCAACCTGTCACGATAGACATTTTGCAAGCCGCCAGCTACCTCAGCCAACCCGATGCCCCCTTTGTTACCCTGCCGCCCTATGTCGAGAATGCTGCGGGAACGGTGTTTGCCGGACCGGGAAGCCGCGCCATGCTGGATGTGTTGCGGGGTAAACGGCAGGCAGACTTCCCAGCGCAAATTGTGATTCCGCCAAGAACCAGTCGGATGTTGATGAACTTGCCCATTCCAGTCAGAACACTGAATCCACCTTTGAACGGACGATCGTCCCTCATTCGTGCCCGCAGCAGTGCCCCTATTTACATGGCAAGTTTGGCAAAGTTCGCGCCTACGGATGTAGCAGGCAATGAGCGATCGCCCACGGTGGAAGAGTGGCAAGCGTTGCTAGAAACCAGTGGACTGGCAACGCCACGGGACAAAACCCCCACTCCCCCCGACCAGGCAAAAGGTCAAATTATCTATGGACGAGTGGCAGGGGTAGCGACAGGATCTCGCTGGACGGCTCAAGTGGTTGATCCGCCCGGAATTCAACCCAACGATCCTGATACCTGGTATCTCTCGACTCCAGCCACAGGACAGGCATTCTCCTATGGGCTGAGTACCCTGCTGGGCGGCACGTTGGGAACCAATCAGGTGCAAACGGCAAACATGGTGGCACGCTATCCTGACACGGCGTATCAGGCGCATGGCAACTACGCGATCGAGTACAACCTCACCTTGCCCCTGCGGAATCGCACCCCAAATACCCAACGTATTGCCGTCATGGTAGAAACGCCGATTAAAGAAAATCAACCCAAAAATGAACAGTTGCGTTTTCTGGTTCCACCGGCGCGGCAAGTCTTTTTCCGGGGAACCATACGGCTACGCTATAGCGACGATCGCGGCTTACCCCAAACTCGCTATGTGCATTTAGTGCAACAACGCGGACAGCAAGGTTTACCCCTGATTGAAATGACCCTGAAACCGGATGAGCGCCGCTTGGTCAGTTTCGATTTTCTGTATCCGCCCGATTCCACCCCACCACAGATCTTGACAATCAAAAACCTGGATTAACCATGAAGCTTCAACGGACCCCGATGATTCTGATTACGATCGCTGCCTTGCTGGGCGGAGTCGTGTTTTTGGTTGAACTGCAAAAGAATCCTACTCAAGAAGAAACGCAATCGGCTGACAAAAAACTGTTTCCCTTTCAAGAATCAGACATTCAAGCATTTACCTTGCAAACTCCTGTGTTTCGGCGATCGTTTGTCAAAGTCCCCACCAGCCAACCGTCTGCCAAGGCTGGCTCCCAAACCCCATCCCCGGTTCCTCAAATTTGGCAAATGACGGCTCCCGAAAAAGCGATCGCCAGCGAAGGTTCCATCGCTTTTTTACTGAACTTGATTGGCACAGGCACCAGCGAAAAGACACTGACGATTCCAGTTAGCCGATTAGCTGAATTCGGTCTAGACCAACCCCAAGCCACGATCGACATCACATTGAGCAATCAGAAAAAACATCGTCTAGTATTAGGCGATCCCGACTTCAACCGCAGTTTTCTGTATGCTCAAGTCGATCCACCCGCCAAACCGGAGTCAGACCAAACCATTCATCTGGTGTCCCTGGACTTTGAAAACGCTGTGAACCGTCCCATCTCCGAGTGGAAACAACAAGCCGCCGACAAACCCACCCTCCCCCAACCCCCAACCCCTAATCCCCAACCCCCCAAATAACGATGTCCAGCCCAACCGCCACCCTGCTCATTTCCTGCCCCGATCAAAAAGGACTAGTCGCGAAGTTCGCCAATTTTATCTATGCCAATGGGGGCAATATCATTCACGCCGATCAGCACACTGACTTTTCCGTGGGGCTACTGCTGACTCGGTTGGAGTGGCAGCTAGAGGGATTCAATTTACCGCGTGAAATCATTGGTGCAGCCTTTAACGCGATCGCTCAACCCTTGCAAGCCAACTGGGAACTCCACTTTTCCGACACCATTCCACGCATTGCCGTTTGGGTCAGTAAACAAGATCATTGCTTGTTTGACTTAATCTGGCGACATCGAGCCGGAGAACTTCACGCAGAAATTCCCTTGATCTTGAGTAACCATCCAAACCTGGAAGAAATTGCTCAACAATTCAATATTGACTATGAATATATCCCAGTTAGCAAAGAAACAAAAGAACAGCAAGAACTCAAACAATTAGAGATTTTAGATGAATATCAAATCAACCTAGTAGTCCTGGCAAAATATATGCAAGTCTTGAGTCCAAACTTTCTAGCGAAATTTCCAACCGTAATTAATATTCACCATTCTTTTTTGCCTGCCTTTGCTGGAGCAAACCCTTATCATCGGGCTTACGATCGCGGAGTTAAAATCATCGGTGCCACGGCTCATTATGCCACAGTTGATTTAGATGAAGGTCCCATTATCGAGCAAGATGTGGTGCGAGTCAGCCATCGGGATAGCGTCGATGATTTGATTCGGAAAGGCAAAGATTTGGAGCGGGTTGTCTTGGCGCGAGCGGTGCGGTTGCATTTGCAAAATCGAGTGTTAGTCTATGGTAATCGCACGGTGGTATTTGGTTAATTTTGGATGGCAAATTGGTAGCGATTTTTTCCGTGTTGCTTTGCCTGATACATGGCGTTATCTGCCTCTTTCAGCAACATTTCTACAGCCTGGGCGTGGTGGGGATACAGGCTGATGCCAATGCTACTGGTGACGACGATCGTATCGTTTTCTAATACGAAGGGCTGAGTCAGGGTGCTGAGTACTTTTTCGGCAACTCTTGCCGCATCCTGGGCACTCGGAATCGCTGGCAGAATCACCGTGAATTCGTCTCCTCCCAGGCGAGACACCGTATCACTGCCACGCAAACATCCGCTCAATCGGATTGCCACAGTCTTTAAAACCCAATCTCCCACATCATGCCCTTTGGAGTCATTAATTTCCTTAAATCCGTCCAAATCGAGAAATAAAAGCCCGACCAGTTGATCCCGATCGGCAGCCCATTGAATCGCTTGCTCCAGACGGTCATAAAATAACTTGCGGTTGGGCAATCCGGTGAGGGAGTCGTGATGGGCAAAATGACTGAGTTGGCTGGCGGATTTTTGTAACTCGGCATTGGAACGAATGAGTTCTGCGGCAGTGCGTTTCAACTCCTCTTCCATGCGTTTGCGTTCAGTAATGTCACGAATGATTCCCACCAAGAATAAATTTCCTGCGGCATCCCGGTGCAGCGATCGCTTAGTTTCCGTATAGTGGGCAACTCCGTTCGTATCTGTAAATAGCTCCTCATTTTGATGCGCCTCCCCTGTGGTAAAAACCAATTCATCGTAGTAGTGGAAGGCTTCGGCTTCTTGTTGGGAAAAAACGTCGTAGCCCGATCGCTCCAGTAGGGCTTCGCGGGGTTGGCGCAAGAGATGCGAAAAGGCTTCGTTGAGCACAATCCAGCGATGCGTCCGATCTTTCACATAAATTGGGTCGGGAATGGTGTTGATGATTGTGCTCAAAAACTCCTTTGAGCGGCGCAATTCCTCCTCGGAGCGGGCGATGTGGGCAGTAATCACGATCGCCGACCCTGCAATCGCGATCAATGGCGGAATCACAGGGATCCAGGTGCCCTGAATCAAAGCGTACAGCCCAATTGCCACAATTGCCGCCCCCGATGCCCCGATCGCCAGCAAGGAAAATTTGAACGATCGCAGTTTCCAACTGATGATGGCACCTACCCACGCCCAAAGACAAACCCACGCCCATTCCAGGGGTTCCGCCCAACTTGTGATCAAGGGTCGCTGCTCCTGAGCCGCATTAATAATCTGGCTCACAATATTGGCGTGTAGCTCAACTCCAGGTATCGGTTGGGGCGCTCCCACTAAATGACTGCTGTAGGACATCAACGCAAAATCGTTAGTGCTGATAGCGGTGTAACCAATTAAAACAATGCGATCGCGGAACACTTCCGGCGGGACTTTTCCCTGCATCACGTCCGCCATCGAAACGTAATGAAACGAATTGGCTGGTCCGCGAGGATTCATCAATATTTGATAGCCCCCCGCGTCAGCATATACATAGGATCCATCATTGGGTGTGAAGCGCCGAAAAATAGCCTCCCCCAATTGCAAAAATCCCGTTTGATCCCTGGCAGTTTTGGCTTCAATTCCCTCTTTTTGTAAATACCGAAGTGCTAAAACCAGGGCAAAGCTAGGACGGGCATCCTGGGTTTCATCCTCAAAAAAATACAATAACCCCCGTCGCACTTTGTCATCGGCATCATGCACGATGTTGTTGAATCCAACTTGGAATTTGGATAATGCAGCGGGTGGCGGAATGTTAGGACCGTCTTCATCGCCAATGTGCTCGATGCCCACTAAGTTAGGCGTAGTTTTGAACAGTTGGTTCAGGGCTTGATGTCCAGGTTCGACGGGAAGATCGCGATAAATATCCAGTCCAATAACGCGAGGTTTGGTTTGCTTCAGCTTGTTAATCAATGCAGCCATTTGCCCATCAGGAATGGGGAACTGCCCAACCTGTCTTAGATCGGGTTCATCAATCCCCACAATGACAATGCGGTGATCAGGTTGATTCGCGGGGCGCGATCGAATGAGTTGATCATACGCTGCCAATTCCCAGCTTTGGAGCAAGCCCGCCAGTCTGACAGCAACAATGCAACCTGTTACCCCCAAAGAGGTCAAAAAAATTCGCTGCGTCCCCCAGCGACGTGATTTCAAGAATTTCCAGGCATGAGTTGGGCGATCGCCAAGGTGCATGATAATTTTCAGGGTAACGAGAAAGACAATATTCTGTGAATTCACTAGGATCTAGGTTGCCCTAAATGCAAGAGACAGTAACTCCACATAAGGGTAATTACTGGTAAATGCACCTGTTCTTATTTTCCTTAATCAGATTCTTAAGCATGAAGATGCCCCGAAATTGCTCATTCTGTCAACGTTGTGCAGAAGCTATGCTGAACACATCCCCCCTGTTAGTCGCTCCATTACGAACCTCACTGCTGCTGTTATGAAACGGTTTACTCAACTTTTTCACGCGATCGACTCCACAACTTCCACCAATGAAAAAGTGTATGCACTACAACAATACTTTCAGCAGGAGGCTCCCGCCAATGCTGTCTGGGCGCTATACCTACTGTTGGGCAAAACTCGCAAACGATTAATCACATCCCGGATTCTGCGAGACGTATTTCTTCAAATCTCGGATATTCCAGAGTGGTTATTTGCCGATTGCTATGCTCATGTGGGAGATTCTGCGGAAGTGATCGCGTTGCTGCTGGCAGACGGACTCTCAGCAACAGCAACCCAAACCGACATCCCACTGCATCGTTGGATGGAAGACATCATTCCCCAGGTAAAGGCTGTGGAGTCAGAGGTAGCACTGAAAGAGCTGATCATGTCCTGGTGGTTCTCTTTGAATGCGGTGGAAGTTTTTGTGTTGAATAAGGTACTGACGGGAGCCTTTCGCGTTGGGGTATCCAGCAAGTTAGTGATCAAAGGCTTATCAGCCGCCTCTGGCATTGAGGAAGCGGTGCTGGCACATCGGTTAATGGGAGAATTTGAACCCACGATCGAGTTCTATACCCAATTAATCCATGCTCAGGAGGCAGCGAAATCCCCCAGCCAGCCCTACCCATTTTTTCTGGCAGCTCAACTAGAAGAAGACCGATTTGCGGCAGAAACCTGCGATCAATGGCAGGCAGAGTGGAAGTGGGATGGTATTCGCGCTCAAATTATTCGCCGAAATGGGCAACTGTTTATCTGGTCCCGGGGTGAAGATTTGATTACTGATCAATTTCCCGAACTGGCACCGGTTTTCATGGAACTCCCCGACGGGCTGGTGTTTGATGGCGAGATCCTATGCTGGAAGGACGATCGCCCCATGAACTTCAATGCCCTCCAAAAGCGATTAGGGCGAAAAAAGCTCACGCCTAAAGTCTTACAGGAAAACCCAGTTCACTTCATTGCCTACGATTTGCTGGAGTATCAAGGGCAAGACATCCGGGAAAAACCCTTGCGCGATCGCCGTCTCCTGCTGGTTGAAACGCTACAAACCACCGATCCAAAAATCATTACCCTCTCTAAAACAGTCGCGTTTGCCTCCTTACAGGAGTTGCGATCGTTGCGGGAACAATCTCGCCAGCATGGAGCCGAAGGTCTGGTGATTAAGGCTCTGGATAGCCCTTACCTGGTGGGTCGAAAGCGGGGCTATTGGTGGAAGTACAAGGTCGAGCCAATGACCCTGGATGCCGTGTTGATTTACGCTCAGGCAGGCAGCGGCAAACGAGCCAATTTGTTTACGGACTACACCTTTGCCCTTTGGAAAGGAGCAGAATTGGTGCCCTTTGCCAAAGCCTACTCTGGTTTAGATAACAAGGAAATTGATGAATTGGATAAGTGGATCCGCAAACACACGATCGAAAAGTTCGGTCCGGTGCGATCAGTCGAACCTATTCACGTCTTTGAAATTGGGTTTGAGGGGATCTCGCAATCTAATCGCCATAAATCCGGAATTTCCGTGCGCTTTCCCCGCATTCTTCGCTGGCGTAAAGACAAACCAGCCCCAGAAGCAGACACGATCGAGTCTGCAATGCAGCTATTAACCTTGAATTAAGTGGCTCAGAATTACAGCGATTCCCGATCGGGGCGAGTGCCCATCTTTCCCGATCCAAATTATTTTCTCTAGTCTCCTAAGCCGTTTCAAGCTCTCTCTTTTGAAGCCTTCGGGTATTCTCTCGCAGATTATAGCGGTAGCCATGTGTAATCCGGCGAGAGCGAGTCAGAACGCCTACCCAGCATTAACTTTTCAGCTTTTTCCTTGTCCTCAGCGTTCTGACCACAGCTACATCCAGATTAACTCAATCGGCTAAGTGCTGGAGTGGGGTTGAGTGCTAGGGTAGGGGGTTGATTTAACTGATCCTTAAAGGGACGCAAGTTGGCTGAGCGGTAATCTTTACGACGGTTCCAGCGTTCTTTGACGCTTGCGTGTAGTGCTGGGTAGCCCTCTTCAATGGTGCGATCGTGCAATCCCGCCAAACCAAACCAGCCAGTCGATGCTTTGAAATCGATCGTTGGGTCGGTGCATAAACACTCCGAAAGCCGATCGAGGTCAAATTCCAGCCCCAGTCGCAAGTCTTTGACGTTATCAAGCATCCACAAAAGAGCAATGTCAGACAGTTTGCATTGTTCTGGAGTGCCGCCACCGACGCAGCCATGCCCACCTGGAAACCAGATCTGATAGACCGCTTGATCAGGGTTTTTAGGGCTTTTTTGCATGGGAGTGACATCAAAGACCTTGCGCCGCTCGTCGATCGCAACGGCATGAAGCGCAGTCTGAATTTTGGGGTTTAGCTCCATATTATGGAACCGATACTTGCGATTAATGAGACGGTTGACGGGAAGGAACGGCAACAGATCGGGAATTCCCAGGGAGCCTACCGTATCCCAGCATCCCAGCAGGGTAATGGGAACTTGATTCTCACCTTTGTAAGAAACACCGTACTGACCTCGAAATTCTGCGGCTTCCACCTTCCTGCGGTCTTTGTCTTGCATACGGTAGATCTCGTATGCCCTCTCTACTTGCCCAACGGATTGCCGCTTCAATAAGCCAGAGCAGTAGATCATTCCAGCTAGACTACGAGCCGTGTAAGCACCTCGGCTAAACCCAAACAGATAAATTTCATCGCCAGGTTCGTAGTTGAAACAGAGAAACTGATAAGCATTTTTGATGTTGTAATCAATTCCCCAACCGAAGGCACCACCGGGAATGCGATCGTACCATTGAGTTCCGAGTCCGGCTTGATAGTAGACAACTTGAGCCGTGCCATCATGGGCAAAGGGTTTTACGGCTTGGGCAACTTTGACGACATTGGTGGGATAGCGGCTGAGTTGGTTCCAGGTGCCATCACAGCAAACAACTAATCGTTTCATAGATGCATAATTCCTTAAGGGGGCTGTTAGATGCTTCAAGCCCAAACTCATTCATTCCTGGAAGACAAAAAATTTTCTCAACCGATTTCTTACCTTTCATACAACCGCCGTCCAAGCGATGGATTTCCTGGTCGGGTTAATTTCTGGCGTGGCTAAATTTATTGCGTCCTGTCCCCGCGCTAGTCAGTTGATTGGCAGTCAAGCTGCGAACTAAGGAAAGCCGCAAGATTGGGTCAGAAATGGATTGGGCATAGGCTGCACTCAGATAAGGACGAAAGGTTGTGGCTTGATTCGCAATGTAGGTTTGGAAAAATGCCAGCGCCAGCGCATTGAGATAGCGTTGGGCGATCGCGGGGTTGGGTCCAATCACTTCCGGTGGAATTGGCAAGGCACCACCGCCACCGGGAACTTCGCCACCTCCAATGACTGAAAAGTGAGTTCCGGGTTCCATTTGCACCAGGTAGCGATCGCTCGTGGTGAGCCAGGTGAAAGGTTGAACTTGTTCAAATAAGCTCGGAGCAACCGTATCTGCACTGCCTGCGATGACCATCGTGGGAATATTAATCACGCCCAGGCTTGCCTGCCCCAGCACCGCACTGTCAATGGGGTTAATGGCAAGAATAGCTTGCACCCGTGGATCTCGGAAATCGGTACGAGGTTCCGCCAGTTGCCTCAGTTCCTGAGCGCGGCATTGCAGCAACAGCGAAAGATTAAAGGTGCTGTCTAGATTCTGGCAACCTTGCTGGAGTTGTTGAAAATTGATAGGTGCGCCTGCCAATGCCAGAGCAGTGTAGCCTCCAAACGATTGCCCAATAACCCCTACCTGCTTCAGATTCAGGGCTTGGTACTCTGGGTTATTGCTTGCTTGCTGCTGCACATAGTTCAGTAGGAAGGTGATGTCTAACGGACGATTAGCAAATTCTGTGGGTTCAGCCACTTCGCTCGCAATCCCTGCCAGCAACGCCTCCATTTGTTTGCGATCGCTCCCCGGATGTTCTGGCACCAGGACCGCAAAGCCATAGGAAGCCAGGTGCTCTGCCAGGTAAGCGAAGGAGGTGCGGTCTGATCCCAATCCGTGCGAGATTATAACAACCGGGATTGGATTAGGCAAACGAACTCGTCCCGCTTGCGGCAAGTAAATATCCAGAGAATAGGTTCGTCCCAGGGCAGGCAGCGTAGAAGCGGCTGGGGTTGTGGGAATGAGCGGAATGGTGCGGCGATCGGGATCGGTGAGGGTAACGGAGCGCTTTTGAAATTGAAACGGTCCCCGTTGCCGAATGTCTGTCAGGTTGGTAACTGGAGGATCGGAGAGAGCTTCTGCTTGCGCCAACTGCGTGATGATTTGGGTGACTTTCTGAGTTTGGTTGATCAAGCGATCGGCATCGGCAATCACTCGCAAACTGCGATCGACATCCACCCGAATACCAACCGCTGGATAGTGTTTCAAAAAAGTCAAGAGGGAAAGACCCTGAGGATCTCCCGCAGCCAAAATTAGGGCGGCTCGAATGGCTTTGTAGCCATCGGGAATCCGCGATGCTGGCTGAATTACCTGTCCCAACCGCTTTAGGGCAGCATCTCCTTGCGGCGAGTGCAAAAATTGAGCAATGGTGACAGGGCTTAAGTCTGCCTTCGTCGTCAAAGCTTCTCGCAGTTGCTTCAAAATTCCTGGGTTGGCGTAGCGGGCATAAGCCGCAAGATCGTCGTTAATGGTGCCATCTTTGGCATAAGCCTCCAGTGCCGCAACGGAGATCGATCGTTCCAGAATGTTGTAGGTGACATAAATTCGCTCTGCACTGTAAGCCGGATGCACGATCGCAAACGGCAGCGCCCAACCCAGAACTTTCAGCAAGACCTTGTTCCAGGTTGAGCAATTTTTTGGTGCAGCCACGGGTAGAGCTAAAGCGCGATTCATCACGGGTAAACCCTGTCTACCTGGTTATTATTTGCTCGATTTCAACATTTGCTCGACTTTTTTTTGCAAATCGGGCGTTTTTTGAACCGTTTCTAAAATCTGCAAGAATCGGGGCACTTCCAACCCTTCAGATTGCACGGCTGTCCCCATTTTGCTTTGAGTTTCCTTTTGTAGTTGCACCAGTTGTTCTACGGTGCGATCGTACTTTTGCTGCTCGTCCTGGCTGACTTCAGTCTTCGGCTTAACTTTTGAGTTTTGCTTAGAAAGATAAATTTCCCGGAACCGATCCAGGCTCAAGCCACCATCTTTGACCAGCTTCGCGATTTGGGTATTGCGCTCTTGGGAAATCACTTCCAGCTTTTTCGCGGCTCCCACAAATTTTTTCAAATCGTCCTCGCTCACCGATTGCTGCGTTGCCGATGCGGGAGGATTCGGCTTCTGTTGAGCCAGGGCTGGCAAGCTGCCCATGCCCAATAAAACAGCGAGCGAGCAAGTTGCCAGAATGTGTCTTACCATGTGAAGTTCCTTTGATGTCAGAATCATGTCGGCACAGTCAAATGTTTTCCCAGTGTATCCGAACTGGCTTTCATTGTGTTTGATAGAAGAGTGACAATCTAGAGAGGATTCAGCAGTTTGACCTTCGGTTTCAACCTCCTGGTATTTTAAGAAATATTTAAGTAACCGCTTGATTCATGTATCGCATATCGATTTTAGGAAAACACCTAAATTTACTCCCTGAAAAGGCGATTTATATCGAAGAGTTGAAGGTTTTGTTGGTATCAGATGTACATTTGGGAAAATCAGAAACATTCCAATCACTAGGAATACCAATCCCTAACACGGTGAATCAAACCACCCTCGATCGCTTACAAAAAATTTGCTCTCAGTATGATTTAGAGTATGTATTCATTCTGGGTGATTTATTTCATTCCAAATATGCCTTAGTCGATGAAGTCTTAAAGCCCTGGCTAGAATTTACCCAATCTCTGAAAGCCAGTGTTCAATTAATCGTTGGGAATCACGATCGTCGTCTGGTTCCACAGCTTGAACTATTCTCCATCAGTTGTATTTTAGATTCAATTCAAATTGACAATTTAGTGTTAAGTCATGAGCCTGAAGCCAAAGCCAATTGTTTAAATATTTGTGGGCATATTCATCCCTGCATCCGAATTAAAACAAAGTTAGATAATTTACGATTGCCCTGCTTTTATCTAGAACAACAACAAAACCAATTGATTCTTCCCTCCTTTGGTGAGTTCACTGGTGGTTATGAAGTGGCTCTCACATCTGGTACAACCGCCTTTGCCATCGCTGAGAATTCAGTAATCCCATTTGTGGTCAAGGAATAAGGTAGAAGGTAGAAAAACCTATTTACTCATCTACTCCCCACTCATCTACTCGCCCACTCGCCCACTCTCTCGCCTCCCCAACATCCCACTCTCCTGGCTCCTCAGCTGCTTTTGGCAAAGGATTTGCAGCGGTCGGATAAGGCACCAGTTCCAGTTGGCGCTGTGGTTTAGGTGTTGAGGGTTTCCCGCGCCGTCGGCGAGAGACGTTCTCTTCGCTGGTGTCCTCCGCCACGACTTCGTAAAGTTGGGCATATTTGTCAGGATCTTTGCCTTTGCGGAGAATGCGTCCCAGGCGTTGAATGTATTCGCGGGTAGAGCCAGTGCCGGAGAGGACGATCGCTACGCTGGCATCGGGCACATCTACACCTTCGTTCAGCACACGGGATGCAACCAAAGTCCGATATTCCCCTTGCTTAAAGCGGGTCAAAATTTCGTGCCGCTCTTTAATCCCGGTTTGGTGAGTAATCGCGGGAATCAGAAATGCCTGGGAAATTTGATACACCGTGGCGTTGTCGTCGGTAAAAATCAGGGTGCGCTCTGGATAATGATTCGCTAACAAATCCGCCAGGACGCGCAATTTCCCCTCTGTGCCAAAGGCGATCGCTTTGGCTTCTCGATGTGCCAACATTGCCTTGCGTCCAGCTTTGGAGCGGGCACTGGCTTGCACAAATCGTTGCCAGCCTTGCGTGCTACTCAAATAAATGTTGGCTTCTTTCAAAAACGCATTGCGAACTTGCATCAGGCGATCGTACCGTTCCCGCTCTTGTTGCGATAAATGCACTTTAATTTGCACCGCTTCGTGTCGTGCCAGAGCCGTTCCTGATAGCTCCTCTGCCGTGCGGCGATACACTTCTGCTCCAATTAAGGTATTGAGATCCTCGTGTTTGCCATCGGTGCGTTCGGGGGTTGCCGTAAGTCCCAAACGATAAGGGGCGATCGCATACTCAGCAATCACCCGATTGAAATCGCTGGGCAAATGGTGACATTCATCAAACACCAGCAACGCATACTGATTGCCCAGAGTTTCCGCATGAATGGCGGCACTGTCGTAGGTGGCAACTAAAATCGGCGTTTTGTCTCGCGAACCACCACCCAACACACCAATTTCTACATCAGGAAAGGCGGCAACCAGGTGAGCGTACCACTGGTGCATCAAGTCTAGAGTAGGCACCATGATTAAAGTGCTGCGCTGGGTGGCTTGCATTGCCAGTTGTGCCAGGTATGTTTTTCCAGCCGCTGTTGGCAAAACCACAACTCCCATACGTCCCGCCCGTTTCCAGGCATCCAGCGCTTCCTGCTGGTGTGGGTAGGGCTGCATCTCCAGACTGGGCACCAGTTCAATTTCTTGGAAGGTTCTGGCATTATCAATAATCTCGACCTCGCTGGCACGGAGAGATAGAACCACCTCCCGATAGTGCAGGGCAGGAATACGAAACCGCTCGATGCGATCGTCCCAGGTGGCAAAATCCATCCAGTCCCTGCCCCGTGGGGGTGGATGCAGGATCAGGGTGCCGCGATCGTAGGTCAGAGTCGGAGTTCGCGCCATAGTGGGTTATGCGTTTGGGTCAACGCCAAGCGATCGCAACTGTTCCGCCAACCGCGCCGCTTTTGCCTCAGCCTGTTCGGCTCGTTCCCGTTCTTGCTCTGCTCGTTCAAAACCAGTAGGAATTATCTGTCCAGCCTGAGTACACCAACGCAGCCACTGGTCTGATTTCCCTTCAAACTCGCCATCCCACAAGGTCAAGCCAATTCCGGCTGCCTCAAACCAAAAATCAGCCATTTCTTGGTAGTGGGTGCCGCGTCGCTCGAAAGCGCGAAGTGGAGTGGTGCCAAGTTGCTGGAAGGGATCGTACACGGCGTAGTACCCGACTCCCATTCTGGCGTAGTCGTTCAGTTTGCTGCCTAGTTCATTCCCTTCACGATTGGAGACAATTTCAATCACAACATCAGGCGACTTGCCAAACTCCCACACTAAATAAGTGCGGTTTTTCTTCTCGCGCCAGTCTTGGGGAACTTCCACATCCAGGCTCAAAAATACATCAGGGACAAGGGGTGGTTGCTTCAGGGCATAAAACACGCCCACATTGGCGGACACTAAAAACTTGAGGGTGGGCAGTGCCGCTGGATTGCTGTAGAGCGGTTCGGTGAGGAGCCGCATTTGTTTCTCGGAAATGAGATTGTCCACGGGGCTATCATCCTCAATCACCAAGTGGCTGATGTCTGGGGACAAATCAACATCTGGGGTTAAGTCCTGCAACATGGTACGGATGTCTGCGTTTGCTTACCTGCCATACTACGCGAAAAATCAAATTCCCCTCAACCAAATCCTTGTGATATTGAGGGCAATCCAGTGGCAGAATTTGAGGAAATCCAAAAGTGACCCCCACATGGAAGTTGTTCCCTTACTTGAACTGTCTCAACTGAGCGTGAATTACGGTGCAATCCAGGCGTTGCAGGACATTAACTTGGTGGTTTATCCAGGGGAAGTTGTGACCTTGATTGGGGCAAATGGAGCCGGAAAAACCACGACATTGAGAGCAATTTCCCGCATTGTCAAAGTTCGTTCTGGGCAGATTTTGTACGATCGCCGAGACATTACCCGCAGACGTGCCCCTGAGATGGTGAAGTTGGGTATTGCTCACAGTCCCGAAGGGCGACGAATTTTAGCCCGCATGACGGTGCTGGACAACTTGGAATTGGGAGCTTACACCCGCTCCGATCGCCTGGGCATCAAAGCCGATATCGAGCAACAGTTTCTCACCTTTCCTCGGTTAGCGGAACGCCGTTACCAACAAGCGGGAACGTTGAGCGGTGGGGAGCAGCAGATGTTAGCGATCGCTCGTGCTTTGATGAGTCGTCCCAAATTACTGCTGCTGGATGAACCCAGTTTGGGGTTGGCTCCGGCGATCGTCCGTGAAATTTTCACCATCATTCGAGACTTACGCACCACGGGAGTCACGATTCTTTTAGTAGAACAGAATGCCAATATGGCGCTGCAAACTGCCGATCGCGGTTACGTTCTTGATGCTGGACAAATTAAGCTGGCTGGCAATGCCGCTGAGTTGCTGGAGGACGATCGCATCAAACAAGCCTATTTGGGTTAGGGCTGACGCAAACCTCCAAAGTTCAACTAGAAGCGAAACAATTACTCGTATTGACGCTTCAACCTCCAGGTTTTAGTGAGACTGCATCGGTCCTGTTAGCTTGCGATGACATTAGAACACTCTGGCAGAAATACAAGAAACCGTATCGTATAATACAGATAGAAAAGATCTCTTACCCATTACAGAATTATGAAACGTTTTAACCGTCCAACTACAGCACAAATCCTGGGGCGCAATGCACCTGAGAGCGCAGGGCATCCCGAACCCCAGGGACACGTTCACCCGAACTATCGTTATCTCACCTGGTTCCGTCCCCACGATTCCCAGGCAAACGGGCAATAGCGAAAAAGAGGCAGGTTCCAGCCAAATTGAGATTGCATCAAGCAAGCGATCGACAAAACCTGCCCTCATCATCCATCTACCCGATTAGCGTGCCCAGTAAATCACTTTCTTCTCCAAGTAGACAAAGAAAGTGTAAAGAATCACACCCATCACCGCCAGTACCAGTAATGCGGCAAAGGCGAGGGGCACGTTAAAGTCTGCTGTAGCCTGCACAATCAGGTATCCTAAGCCAGCATTCGATGCGACGGATTCGGATATAACTGTTCCGATAAAGGCAAAAGATGCCGCAATTTTCAAGGAAGCAAAGATGTAGGGCAAGGTGTGGGGCCAGCCCACCTTCTGGAACGTTTCTACCTGATTTGCGCCCAAAGATTGCAAAACGTCTTTCATCTCTGGCTCAACAGTATCCAATCCCAAGGCAACGTTAACAGCGATCGGGAAAAATGCTAGAAGAAAAGCCGTGAGAGTTGCAGGAATGGCGTTAGCCCCAAACCAGATGGCGAGTAGAGGAACGAGCGCGGCTTTAGGAATAGTATTAAACGCCACCAACAGGGGATACAACGTGAGGTAAGCCAACCTGGAGTAGCCAATCATAAATCCTAAAATCACGCCTACACCCACCGCCAGCACAAACCCTAACATGGTTGTCCAGAGGGTGCGGAGGGAATTCGCGAAAAGCTGGGGAGCAAAGTTAACAGTCGCCTGAGCAATATTGGTTGGAGCAGGCAAATTAAAGGGTGGAATCTTGAGAATGATAACGGCAAGCTCCCAGACCACAAACAGCACGATTGTGGCGATGAAGGGGAGCACAAATCCAGCCGATTTGGACTTAAGAAACTTATCGAGATTAAAAGAAGCCATTGCACGATCGCTCTAGGGGACTCAGAAATTAGTTGTGATGGATGTGGCGACGAATATTGGAAAAATAGTGATTGAACTCGTCGGAAAGTTCCATTTCCAGGGTGCGGGGACGCGGTAAATTAATCACTTCTTCGTAAATAATGGTGCTGGGACGAGGACTCATCACGTACACGCGATCAGACAGGAATACGGCTTCCCGTAAGTCGTGAGTAATTAAGATGCCAACGCACTTCACCCGCATCCATAGCGCTTGTAACATCGACCACATCTCCTCCCGCGTGAAAGCATCCAACGCACCGAAGGGTTCATCCAATAACAGAATTTCTGGTTGATGAATCAACGCCCGACACAAAGAAGCCCGCTGGCGCATCCCACCCGACAATTGCCAGGGATATTGCTTCTGGAAGTCTTGCAGACGGACAGTAGAGAGTAAATCCTGTGCCATGCGAATATACTCTGCTTTTTTCTGCCCAAACTCTCGCTTGTAGGGTTGCACAATTTCCAGCGGCAACATCACATTGTTGATGGTGTTACGCCAGGGCAACATCACCGGATTTTGGAAAGCAATCCCCACATTGTTGAGAGGCTTGCGAATCCGTTGTCCCCGATAGCGAATTTCACCGATCGGCGCTGGAGCTAACCCAGAAACCATCCTCAGGATGGAGGTCTTACCACAACCGCTCGGTCCGACGAAAGAAACAAACTCTCCTGGCTTAATGGATAAGTTGACCTCCTGGATAATGCGACGCATACTACCCTCGAAGGGATATTCCAGTCCAACTTGGTCGAATTCCAGTAGGGGGGCTGTTTCTAAAGATTGCGAGTCAGACGATAGGGAGTCAAGGGAAGGCTGTACCATTGGCTTACGAATAATGGGTTGAGAGTTGAAACCATCAGCAAGGCGAGATCTGACCAGTGAATAGCACTGTAAAATTTAGCGATTTGTTTGTAGAGAATGAGCAAGCGCTAGGTCAAGGGTTTGCGATCGGCTTCTGGAGGAATTGTCAGCAAGGACTTCTCAGGCAGATATTCATCAGTGTAGATATCCTTAACCGTGGGTTTGCCCTTCAGCTTGAAACCCGCGATCGTCTGCTCGATCGTTTTTGCCAGACGTTTTTCATCCACGGCACCCAAGCCAATTTTTTCCGCTTCTGGAGTGATGTACAGATCCTTGATCGCAACTTCCAGGCGAACCTTTTCTGCCTGCCGATCCATCAGTTTGCTGTCGTCTGAGGCAATGACCGCATCTAAGCCAGACGTTGGATCTTTCAACACATCCTGGAAGCCACGGAAGTAAGCTTTGATGAAAGCTTTGACCACTTCAGGATTCTGTTTCGCAAATGCCTCTTTGGTCAGGATGGCGTTACCGTAGAAATCCAAGCCATTGTCGGTGTAATAGAACAGGCTGATATCTTCCATTTTCTTGCCCCCCTTCAACAAGCTGGGTAGAGCAGAGGTTGAAAAACCACTGATGGCATCCACTTTGCCTTGTAACAAAAAAGTTTCCCGCAGTTTGGGTTCCATCGTCGTCCACTCCACAGAGTTTGGATCGACCCCAACTTCTTCAGCGAACAAGGGAAACAGCTTTCTGGGACCATCACCAGCGGGTGCCCCCATTTTCTTACCCTGTAAATCTTTGGGCGAGTTGATGCCGTTTTGTTTGAAGCTCAAAACAGCGAAGGGCGCTCGGTTCTGAGTGATAGCGACGGCAATGATCTTATCGTTCGGGTTTTTGTCGTTGAAATCCATCGCGTTATACATATCGCTGAACGCCAGGTCAAACTTACCCGTGCCCAGCTTGCTGATGGTGTCAGAGTTACCAAAACCCCGTTCGTAAGTGACATTCAAGCCTTCTTCTGCAAAATATCCTTTGTTAATAGCAATGATCAAAGGCGCATCCAGACTTTGCTTCAGGAAGGAAAGCTGCACACGCACATCTTTCAAATTCTTGTTATCTGTATTTGCGGCGTTCGTGGCTGCGGGGGATGTACCTGGAGTGCTGGCGTTGGGATTGTTGCCTGCACATCCAGCCAATAATGCTACAGATGCGGCGATCGCAACTAAAGCAGAAACGCGCTTAGACTTAAATTGCTTCACCATTGTGTCTCTCTTATCAGGGGAACAGAATCTCAGATTGCGGTACAGCGACTACAAAAAAAACGACTCGAAAGCGTGGGGTTATTGATGCAAGCCAAGAATCAAAGCCTTACAGACTGAATCGATGCCTTAAGTCGTATTCTGTATACAGGAGATTGTGAATCATTGAAGTTCAGCTTCTACTTTGATTCTGTATCTCCAATTACAAAACTCTTCTTTCGGCTATCAGATTTCCGCAAGATTGTAATCCTCCAATGGGTTGATCCTTTGCTAAAGATAAGTTGCTGATTTAGGGTTCTGGAAGTTAGCTGGCTTGGCTTTGAGTTCGATACACCACAAATGAGATTACAACTGCGCCCAGTCCAATCGCACACACGCCTGTCCAACCAGCCAGTTTCCAACCGATCGCGCAAAGCCAGGAACCGATCGAGCCGCCCAAAAAGTAAGACACCATGTAAACAGTTGTGATGCGATTGTGGGCTTCTGCTGGCAAAGTATAGATTCGGGTCTGGTTAGAAATCTGTCCAGTCTGAACGCCTAAATCCAGCAAGATGGAACCCAGCAAAATTCCGCCGATCGCTTGCTGAAATTGCCAGAGCATCAAAAGCGCCAGCACCAAGATCCCCATAGCTGCTACGACAGTTGTGCGTGGACTGCTGCGATCGGCGATGCGTCCTACAACCGGAGCCGCAAAAACTCCAACGATTCCCACTAACCCAAATAGCCCGACCACCTGACTGCCTAATTCAAACGGCGGTTGAGCCAGCAGAAAGGGTAGGGTTGCCCAAAAACCACAATAGGTCAGGAAAAAAAGCGCTCCCATCAGAGCCGTTTCCCGGAGCAGCGGATAGGTTTTGAGGAATCCCGGCAGCGATCGCATCAGTGCCCCGTAGGACAGCTTTACCGACGGCATGACGATGGGTAACGTTTTGCTGAGAACTGCCGCCAGAGCCAGCATTCCGATCGCAGCAATCCAAAAAATCGATCGCCATCCTAAAAATTCTCCGGCGAATCCACTGACCAATCGCCCCGCCACGATACCTGCCAGTAACCCACCCATGACAGTGCCCACCACTCGCCCTCGTTGTTCGGGGGCAGCCAGTTGAGCCGCAAACGGAACCAGCAGTTGCGGCACGACTGCCGTCATGCCGTTGATGAAACTCGCCACCACCAACCACTCAAAACTGGGGGAAACTGCGATTAACAATAGGGCGATCGCGTTCAATACACTCAGCACCACAAGTCACCGTTGCCGATTGGAGCGATCGCCCAGCGGCAGAAACAGCAGCATTCCCAGGGCATAACCCATTTGGGTCAGGGTCGGAATCGCGCTGACTTGAACCACTGAAACTTGAAAAGTGTTGCTAATGAGAACGAGCAACGGCTGATTGTAGTACAGGCTACCGATCGAAATGAGACAGGCGATCGCCATGAGCCAAACCGTCTTACGCCTTAAAGAAAAAGATGCCTGATTCAGCATTCGATTTTAGTTTCATCAAGAATAATTGTGTATACGAATATACAGAACTTGCGGATGACATGAATTGTAATAGCCTTAAAAACTGACTTTTGCTGTATACAGCATACAGATTTCATAGTTTTGAACTGTGTTTTGAGTGGTTTGTGAGGAGTTTGATTGATGAGTACATTTTGGAAGTTGGGGTTATCGATCCCAATCGCGTTAGGGACAGTCGGGTTATGTGCGGCTTCAGCTTCGGCTCAGGCTCTTCAGGGTAATGCAATTGAGCGGCATAATTCAGCTATTTCTGATGCAGCGATCGCCAATTCCTTGTCTTCTGCACCTGCTGCATCCCAGCCCAGCGCAGGCATGGAACAGGTTCCCACTTTGGGAGATCTAGAGCGATCGGCAACTCCCGGCATGGCGCAAGTGACTTCAGTGTCCCAATTCTCTGATGTCAAACCGACAGATTGGGCGTTTCAGGCATTGCAATCTCTAGTGGAGCGCTACGGCTGCATCGTCGGTTATCCCGATAAAACCTATCGCGGCAATCGTCCGCTCAGTCGCTATGAGTTTGCCGCAGGCTTAAATGCTTGTCTAGATAAAATTCAAGAACTGATTGCGGCTGCCACGGCTGACTTTGTGAAGAAGGAAGATTTAGAAGTCGTCAAGCGGTTGCAAGAAGAATTTGCTGCCGAGTTAGCCGCCTTACGAGGTCGAGTCACAGCGTTGGAAGTTCGCACGGCAACGCTAGAGAAACAGCAATTTTCCACCACTACCAGATTGACCGGAAACGTTTGGTTTAACCTGACGGGAGCGTTTGCTGGAGATGATGTCACGGCAGAGCGATCGCTGGTTGTCCCCAACAACGTCAACGCTGCTCCCGGACGCGATCGCAACAACCGCCCAACGCGAGTGCAACGGGAAGAACCCGAAATTACTCTCGGTTACTACACCTTCCTCAACTTCAACACCTCTTTTACTGGAAAAGATTTGCTCGTCACCCAACTGGTTGCCGGGAATAGCGTTTCACCAGCCAACCAACTCGTTTCCGCCGGATTCTTCAACTCCTGGGGAACGCCCTTCCTGGATCAAACCGGGGTGGTGACTCCCAGCAGCGTAGCAATCCGCGAACTGTTTTACCAATTTCCTGTGGGCAATAGTTTGCGTCTGGCAGTGGGTCCTCGGCTGAACTACTATCGCTACTTTGATGCCAACCGCTTTACCTTCTTCCCCACCGGTGCTACCAGTTTCCAGTCGAATGGCAGCACCTTGTTGAATGCGGTCGATCGTGGTTCCGGTGCAGTTGCCATCTGGACGATCAATCCCCAATTTCAACTCACGGCGGCGTATCTGGCAGAAAACACCGAATTCCTCAATCCTGCCTTGGGCTTCAACACCTCCAGCAGTCCTAGCCGGGGCGATGGTCTCTTTGGTGGCACTAACACCATTTCCGCCCAATTGCTCTATTCCCCGTCTCGCAGTTTCAACCTGCGGTTAATCTACGCCTTCACCAACCTGAAGCCGAATGCCGCCGGATTTATTGGCGGTGCAACGGGTGAGCCTTTACCCTACGGTTTAGCCGATGATGGCTTTGGCGGTGGACTCAGAACCTCCACCGCAAATGCCTTCGTTGCCAACTTTGATTGGTTGATTACCAGAAAGTTTGGGATCTTTGGACGCTATTCCTACGGCACCACCGATATTAACCCCAGAAACCCTGCCAGAAGCGGCGGTAAGGTGCGGGTACAGTCCGTTCAGGCAGGTTTAGGTTTCCCCGATTTAGGCAAAAAGGGTGCTCTGGGGGTTCTCTCCTTCGTCATGCCATTTGACTACCTGGAGGGAACTCGCTTTTTGCGCTCCGGTGCCGGGGATGGTGGCACTCAGTACGAATTAGAAGCGTCCTACTACTATCCCATCAACGACAACGTTGCCCTGATTCCAGCCGTGTACGCGATTTTTAACGCCAACAACTTTGACAGTAATCCCACTGTGTTTGTTGGTAACTTGCGTGCCCAATTCAGTTTCTAAACCACGTCCAGCTAGAGACCCGGAGTTTTCCCTAAGAAGCTGTTTGTAAATAGGTGTAAATGTGGCTCAAAAGCAAGCTCTGAAGAGATCCTCCCTAACCCTCCTTAATAAGGAGGGAACCAAGCCCTGAGTCTGAAGTCCCCCTTTTGAAGGGGGATTTAGGGGGATCGAAACA